>NZ_JBFAJJ010000006.1:0-596221 GCF_040655155.1 Streptomyces sp. NPDC050508 | reverse complement strand
GCCCCAACGAATACGAACGCCGACACCACACCGCTAAACTCACGCTCGCCGCGTGATCAATAACCGCGTGCCCACCTTCACGGGGGAAGGCCCGTGCCCGGACGTCACGAAGGCCAGGCAGTAGGTTGGCCAGCATCTCTCCTCCTTGATCCAACGTGCTGGCCGTATAGGACAGCAGGGCCTTGGCGGAGTCCTGAGCGGCCGAGCCCAAGACGCATGCGGACAGCGGTGGTTGCGTCGAATGGGCGTGGGCTGGCCGTCCGTACCCAGGGTCTTGTAAGGCTGGACCTCACATGTGGCCAGCGTGAAGGCTGAAGACGGGCCGCGTAGCCACATGCCCGGGATCTTCACTTGAACGCGGTCAGACGGAGAGACTTGGCTGCCTGCGCAGAGACGGGACAAGGAGACGGCAAGCGGACGTTGGCCTGCCGGAAATGCCGCCAAGATCATTACGTCGTCATTACGTGATCACTGGCAAACAGCTGCTTCCGGCGGCACCTGTCTGCACATACGCGAAGACCCCGTCCTCAGCTGAAGCGCTGATGGCGGGGTCTTTGGGCACCTATTTCAAGGTGCCCCCGGCAGGATTCGAACCTGCGCACACGGCTCCGGAGGACGTTGGATTCCCAAGGCTTTTCGCAGGTCGGTGGCATTTCTGACGAGATGTCAGGCTCGCCGTCCCGCGCATAGCCCGCGAAGATGAAATAGCTTAAATGTCTGGTTTATCTAGAGTGTGGACGCCCGTTGATCACGGAGATCCTCGGTCTTGATCACTCACGCTGATGGCGGCGGAGTCGGTGAAGCTTGGTGGGTCGCACGCCATTGTCAAGGATGTGTGGCTGATGCCGCGAAGAACCCGGTGAGGTTGAGGCGGCCATAGGGGTCGGTTGAGGTCCGCTTGCCGGGGTCGGTGAGGGCTCGGTGTGTTGCGCTCGCGCGGAGGCGCCGACAGGGTGCATCCCTGAATTGGCGCGCTGTCAGGTCTTCGATCGCGGCCGTTTGGACTTGGGGTCGGTCAGGTTCGACATTCAAGAGGTGAGGCGCCCTGGCTGGCGCAGCCGTGCACGGGCTTGGCGGTGGCGGTGTGCGGGGGTGCGCCCCCAGTGGCTATCGGACAGCTTCCGGGTCATAGCAGAACTGACCGTCAAGTGGCGATGGTGGGACCGCCGTGTATGGCGCGCGGCTATTTGTTCGGGCATCAAGGCGGATGAGGCCGCGTGGCGGGTGTGGCAGGGGCGGGGGCGGCTTCATGAGTCGTACTCGATATATGCTCTACTGGGGGTATGCCAACTCCTAGGCTCACGAAGCCGACCATCGCCGTGCTTGAGGTGCTACTGGCCGCGACGGATGACGCTCCCGCTTGGGGGCTGAGTGTCTGCCGCGATGCCGACCTTGGTTCCGGCACCGTCTATCCGATCCTTGACCGCCTACTGGAGCGTGGTTGGGTGACGAACTATGACGAGACGGACCCTCACCCGGGCCGCCCGGCGCGCCGTTACTACGAACTGACAGGCGCTGGGCGGAGTCAGGCCCAGGCTGCGCTGGATGCCAGGCGAACTCGGCGCGCAGCGCTTGGCTTCGGCTGGTCTGGAGGCGCGGCGTGAAAATGTCGACTGTGCTCCTGCTCGCCCTGGACGCCGGGGTGGTAGCGGGAACGGCACGAGTGATGCGTGAATCAGGCGGGGACTTAACGGATCCGCTAACGCTCCTGTCCGCCGCCGGGCCAGGCTTTCCCTTGATCGCATTTCTTTTCTTGCGCCGGTGGGCTGACCAAGGCGAGTGGAGCCGATCGCAGTCCGAATGTCGTTGGTCGCAGGTTGCCTGGAAGGTTACGTGGTGGGCTGCAAAGGTAGCTGGTGAGCGCCGCGAAATGCTCGAACCGTGGGGCGCCCACCTTGCGGGAGATCCGGAGAACGGCTTGACGTTGACGCCGCGGCAGCAGCAATGGTGCGCTGCCGGCTTCGTTCTTGCTGCGATCCGGTATCGGTTACAAGATGTGATGCAGCCGCTGTGGCGTCCGGTCGATTGGTTTTTGTCATCGGATTCACGGACTAATGGCTTCATTGCCACTGTGGTAGGCGGGCAGGCCATTTACATCGTGGACGGAGGTGGGATCCCAGCTCTAGTGACGGAGATATGGGAGCCGTGCGGCATTCTCGGCGGTGCCCTATATGCCCTATCGCGCTGGCTTCGGAGGGTCCGCAGTATCGAATTGGCGACGGCTCGCAGAGTTTCAGGGGAGAAGTAGAGGGAGCGGGCGGAAAGCTGCCGAATGGGCTCAACTCTGATGAGACGCTCTCCACGGCGTCACAAAGGGATCCGAATGCTTGATCCCACCTTTGACGCGCCAAGCAGGACTGATCCATCTCATTTTGTTGGTCGGCGCAAGCGTGCGATGACCTTGCAGACGGACGCTCCGAAATTGAATGTCGGGATGTGAATATTTGCTCTCGGTCGCTGGCGTCAGACCTTGATGACGGTGATGCGCGAGCCGCACAGGGCGGTTAGATCCTCGGGGTCTGAGGTGAGGATCGTCGCCGGACCGGGCGCGGCGAGGGCCGTCGCGCTGAGCATGGCGTCGATGGCGTACTTGTGGCCGTGCAGTCCGGCGTCGGCGAGGAGGGCGGCGGCGTGACGGGCGATGGGCTCGGTGACCGGTTCGATGACGAGGCGGGACAGGGTCCATTCCAGGGCTGGGCGATTGATCCGTGGGTGGATCACTTCCACGAGGGTGGCTGCGGAAGTGATGACCCGTAGGTCGTCGGCGCGGGCGAGGGCGAGCCAGCCGGTGACAGTGCGGTCGCGCAGGACGGCCTTGGCCAGCCCTTCACTGTCGAGAACCAGGGTGCCGCCGGGGGCGGCGGGGGAAGGGGTCACGCGGCGTTCGCCCCGCCTTGGGTCTGCTGCTCTCGGGCTTGGTGGAGTTGGTCGCGCAGAGCCTGAACCTCTTCGTCGCTGATGGGGCCGTGTTCGGCCTCCGCCACCGTGATGAGCTCGTTGAGGTTGTCCCGCTCGATCTGGCGGGCGACGGCTGCGGCGACGTAAGCGGACAGTCCGGAGGGGCCACTGCGGGCCTTGGCGGCTTCGGCGATATCGCGCGGCATGGTGATCGAGTACTTGCCGGTAGGCTCGCTCATGCTACCTATCCTACTGTGCATCCTCCTCTGTCGGATGGGGCTGGCAGAGACAGTCGCCGCGGGTCTGGTCCGACGCACGCTTGAATCTGGGTTTGGGCGTACGACGAGACTCCAGGGGGCGTTGTTGCTGCCCGGCTTGATATAGACATCCGAGACGTTCACGTGTCAGAGAGGTGGTGGACGTCATGAGGAACTCGAAATCTCAGGCGCACGGCGTCCCCGGCCGTAGACGTGGAGGAAGGGCCGTAGCCGGCCGGCGCACGGCGGGTGCGACGGACGTCAGGGCGCTGGCCGATGACCTGGGCGCCGCGCTCCTCCGTGCCGTTCGGCAGGGCGTTGCGGATGAGTCCCCTGCGGGGATCAGCCGCGGCGTGCCCCAGGGCCGCGCGGCCGGGATCAGCTGGTACGCCTTTGCTCTGGAGTACATGGAGATGAGGTGGCCGCTGATCGCGGCGAAGACCCGGGACGAGACCAACGACGCGCTGTGCGCGATCACCCGGGCGATGCTCCGGGATGTGCGGGGCCGTCCGAGCGATGAGCTGCTGCGGCGGGCGATGCGGGGTTGGGCGTTTGTCGTCCCGCGGCCGGAGCCGCGTCAGATGCCGGCTGACGTCCGGCTGGCCCTGCGCTGGGTGGCGGGAGCCTCGCGTCCGCTGGCTGATCTGATGGATCCGGCCATGATGCGGTCCCTGCTGACAGCGCTGCGGCTAAATCAGGATGGCGCGGTGGCGGCGGCCGAGACGCAGCGGCACAAGCACAAGGTCCTGGTCAACGCCGTGCGATACGCCCTCGAGCAGCGCAAGTTGCCTGCCGACCCGCTCGCTCCCATCAAGTGGAACGTTGCTGAGACCGTCGACCAGGTCGACCCGCGGGTGGTCGCCAACCCCGGCCAGGCACGTTCCCTGCTGTGCGCGGTCTCCTACGTCGGCGGTTACCGGCGGGCTCGTGGGCGGCGGCTGGTCGGGCTGTTCGCCGGGATGTACTACGCCGGGCTGCGCCCCGCCGAAGCGGTCGGGGTGTCTTTGCCCAACTGCGTGCTGCCTGCTGAGGGCTGGGGCCAGGTGACCGTGCACCGCACACTGCCGCAGGCGGGCAAGCGGTGGACCGACACCGGAAGAGCCCACGACGAACGTGGACTCAAGGGCCGTCCAGCCGACGACACCCGACCTGTACCGCTACCGCCCGAACTGGTAGCCCTCTGGCGGGAGAGCATCGACACCTTCGGCGTCGCGGACGACGGGCGGCTGTTCTTCAATGAGCGCGGCGGCATCGTCGGGTCCAGTACCTACGACCGTGCCTGGCACGAGGCCCGTGAACTCGGCCTTCCGCCGGATCTGGTGTGCTCTCTGCTCGCGGCCCGCCCTTACGATCTGCGCCACTCGGCACTGTCCACCTGGCTCAACGCCGGCGTCGACCCGACCGAGGTGGCCGAGCGCGCCGGTAACAGCGTCGAGGTGCTCATGACCACGTACGCCAAGTGTCTGTACGGGCGGCAGGAGATCGCCAACCAGCGCATCGACAGGCTCCTGCGCGAATACGAGTAGCGCTCGCAGGCGCCTGATTCCGGCGAGGCGGTTGACGGTGCACACGACGCACACGCGTCCGGGCGCGCACCCCGACTCGTCCATCGGAATCTGGTGTCGAAGAACTGAGCGGGTGTGTGGTGCGGGTCGGTCGATGCCTTCTCGATGACGCATCACGTGGAGTGCGTGGCGGCGCTGGAACCTGCTGCAAAGGGAGTCTGAGCTGCAGTTTTCCTAGGCTGCTCAGGTGTGGCATGGTGGCATCGATCTGTTTCTCGGAGTGCATGACGTGGAGCCTGTCACGGGACGGACACACGTCTCTTACCGGCGGTTCTGTGAAGGGTTCGCTGGCTCGATCATCGCCCGGGCGGTGAGAAGTCATTTCGACGCTGCTTCTGACGATGCGTCGTGCCGATCGGCCTGCTGCTCATGCTTTGTGGAGTCCTCGTTCTCGACTCATTGCGCGTCCCCGGGACTGAGGATACGACCGCCTTGCCTTCGATCTTCGGTGAGTACACGGAGGCCTTCCTCCGTGTACGGAACCCGAACCCTCTGTCACAGCCGGCGCTGAGGTCTCACCTCAGGCCAACCATGCGACTTTGCCATGGCACACGATCATCCGGGCCTGGCGACTCTAGGCGCCATCGAGTGACGGACCGGGCGGTGTGGGGAGAAGCAAGGCCGTGTAGCCCCTTGGTATCAGCCACGGGGCTGCACGGTGGTGGGCACACGGGGCCCCACTTCTTCCTTATCGGAAGTCGGCGCTCGGGCCGTCTGTGTCCAGTTTCAGGTCCACGCTGTACAGAGCGTGGTCCTCGATCCCCAGGGCGCGCATCAGCTCGTTGGTCGGAATCCTGTACCTGCGTCCGACGCGGCGGATGGAGCAGGGGAACTCGCCCTCGCGGATCAGCCGGTACGCGGTCGTCGAACCGATCCCGAACGCTCGGCACGCCGTCCGCAGGTCCACTGTCACGGGCAGGTCGAACATCTCGGAGAAACTGAGTCGGCCCTCTGTCGGGTCCTTCATGCTCGCCTCCCCGCAGGGCGGACCGGCCGGGTGCCCGCGCGGCGCTCGGACCGTCGGTTCTTCCGGGGGGCGTGGTGCGTCGAACGGTCCCTCGTCCCGTCGTCGGTGTCGGCGAGGGCACCCTTGCGCAGATGCTCCGGGCGCACCCGGAAGCGCAGCGGGGCGTGCAGCCCGTCCGGGCCGTCCGGACGGTCTACCCGCACGTCCAGGCACTGCTGCGCCGTGGCGTCCGCCTCCCCGTCGGACGCGTTGAGCGCGTGATCCTGGGCGATGCGCTCGATATGGCTGGAGGGGAGCTCCCGCAGGCCGTCTCGGGCGAAGCACCACGCCCTGGCGCGTGCTGCGTGGATCAGGGAGGAGCCGGAGAGGCGGCTCGCGGCGTCCGGGGCCGCCAGTTCCTCCAAGAGGGCCAGGACCATCTCGGCCTCCACGTCCGACCGATCGGCACGCAGGCGCGTACAGACGCGGTAGACCGTCCCGGTCAACCGGGGCAAAGCCAGCCAGATCGCCAGGAGCGTGCCGGTGCCGTGTGGAGCGAGGTCACGCAGCGCGGTGCTGAGTACCTCCTTCCAGACCTCGGCGGCGAACTGCGGGTGGGAGCCCGGCCCGTACAAGGCTTCGTGTGTCTCGGCAGCGGTCAGCCGGACCGGCTCAGCCCCCTCGATGGCTGAGGGAACGGTCACGAGGACCGAGTCGCGGACTCGGGGGTCGTCGAAGTGCCGCCTCACCGAGGCGAACATACTGGTGGATGGTGGATGCATCAGTAAATGTCCTTTCTCTGGGCTGAAGACGCCGAAGGTGCTGAAGGCGCCGGAGATGTCGATGTGCTGGACGGGCTGAAGAGCCGCCGGTGCCGGTCTTGTCGACCGGGAATCGCCGCCTTTGACCACGAGCGTGTGACAGTGCGGAAGGGCCGCGAGCTCGCCGGGCGGAGTAGTTCAGAGGGGTGGGGCCGCAGTGGGTGGGTGCCCGCCCGGGACGGGCACCCACCCATGAGCTGTGGAGCTCAGGCGGTCTCGGAGGGAGAGACGTCCGGCGCTTCGGCCTGCGGGGTCGCCGGTGTGGTGCCCTCGGTCCGGTCGGCCGCCCGCTGACGCCGGGTCGGCGGCCAGTCGGGGGACTTGCGCAGACGGCTCGCCCGACGGTTTCGCTGTCGGTTGTTCATAAGACCTGCGGTTCCTTTCTGATGGGTCGATGGATGACTACGCTGCCGCTTCGCGTTTCTGCGAGCGGCTGGTGCCATCGTGCACGGGGACGGGAGGAGGCCGTGGAGCGGAAACTGAGGGAAAACTGAGGCCCGGGGGCGTGAAGGAGCAAGTGCGTGTGAAGCGGCACATCGCAACGTAGAGATGAAGGGGGCGCCATCGGAGGCCCGGAACACTGCTTCCGGTGCGGAGAGGGGAAGGGCGATGGAGGGGTACGTGCTGGGCCCGGTAAGAGTCGAAGGGGACGGCGATGGAAGGGTCTGCGGCGGTT
The DNA here is from genome assembly GCF_040655155.1 of Streptomyces sp. NPDC050508. Lineage (NCBI taxonomy): Bacteria > Bacillati > Actinomycetota > Actinomycetes > Kitasatosporales > Streptomycetaceae > Streptomyces > Streptomyces sp. NPDC050508. The sequence continues at coordinate 589,058 of NZ_JBFAJJ010000006.1, read as the reverse complement.
CGAAGGCAGCCGGCCTGTTCGCGCTTCTGGTGACATCAGCGGGTTGCCGATGCACCAGGAAGGAGATCGCCGAAGTCCTCTGGGAGGGCGAGGAGAACACCCGCAGCCTGGTGGACCGTGCTGTCTCCGACCTGCGGAAGCGACTTGGCCTGGAGGTCGTGCCCCATGGCGGCAAGTCGGGTTACTGCACGCTCCGCGCGCCGGAGGGCGGCGTCGACCTGCTCCGCTTCCGCGACCGGGTGGCGAGGGCCGCAGGGCTGAACCATCCGGAGCGGTTCGAGCTACTTGGCGCGGCCCTGGAGGAGTGGGACGGCGGCGAACCGCTGCGCGGGTTGACCGAGAGCGGCTTTCAACTGCGCCGGGAGGCGTTGCGGGCCGAGTTGATGGCCGCCGTGCACGCTCGGATGGACGCCGCCTACAAATCCAGGGAGGAGAAGTGGCTCCGTGAGGAGACGGAGAAGTGGTTCGAGCGCACACCGGAACTGCCCCAGGTCTTCCGGTTCTACCTGCTCGCCCACGGCGACCTGCCACAGCGTCGGCGTGAACGGCTCATCAACGCGTGGACGAAGCGCAACGGAACCCCGGACGCCGACTTGCGGAGCGCCATCGACCAGGTTCGGGGAGTTGCCCACCGGCCCGGTGGGACGCTCCTGCCGCCTGTCCCTGACCAGTTGCCCGGAAGCAGTCGCAGGCCGGTCGGCCAAGACGAACTGATCCGCAGCCTCGTGGACGCCGTGTGCGAGGAACAGGACGCCGGCAATCTGGCCTTGGTTCTCATCAGCGGTATGGCGGGTGTCGGGAAGAGCACGGTGGCCAACCACCTCGCCCGTCGGCTTCGGGAGCGGTTCCCCGACGGGGTGCTCCACGCCGGACTGAACGGGTTCGCCGACGGAGACGTGCGGCCCGCCGAACCGGACGAAGTCCTGGATGGGTTCCTGGCCGTGCTGCCGCCATACACCACGGTGACCGGACCGGAAAGCAAGAGAAATGCGCTGCGGTCGGCACTGGCCCACCGGTCGGTACTCATCGTCCTGGACGACGCGCGCAACGCCCAGCAGGTGCTGCCGCTGCTCCCCGGAGACGGCACCTGCGCCGTGATCATCACCAGCCGCAACGACCTGTTGCGCCTGCAGTCCGAGCGAAAGGTGCTGTTTCGCAAGATGGAGCCGCTGCAAGAGGCGGATGCCTTGGAGGTGCTCCAAGAGAAGGTGTCGGTCGAGGACCGGGCGAAGCACGCACGGGCTTTCAGCCAACTGGTCCACCTCTGCGGACGGCTGCCGTTGGCGCTCACCGTGGTGGCTCACCTCCTGGAAGGTGGTGCGCGTCCGCTGCGTACCCTCCCCGCCCTGGTGCGGGACATGGAGGAGGAGCGGGAGCGGGCGAGGCTGGACACCCTGCACATGCCGGAGCACGAACTGTCGGTCCGCGCGGCGCTGAACTGTTCCGTACGCGTGCTCGGTGAGGAAGCCCGGCTGCTGCTGTGGCAGCTCGCCGTTCACCCTGGGCCCACAGCCTCCTGGGAGGCGGTGATGGACCTGGGAAGGGCGGCGGGCGAAGGGGCGCGCACCGACCGGGCCTTGATGGAGCTCGTGGCGGCGAACCTGGTGGAGCGCCAGGGCGACCGGTACGGGCTGCACGACCTCGTGCGAGCCTTCGCCCGTCGGCACGCGCGGCCGGCGGCGGACGAAGAGACGACGGACATCGAGCGGGCGACCGTACGGCAGGTGCTGGAACACCAGTTGCACAACGTCCGCGCCTGCGACCGGGTGCTCGACCGAGAGCGCGCCCTGCCCATCGGCGAGCCCGACGGGGTCACGGTCACCGATCCCGCGGAACCGGGGCAGGCGATGGCGTACCTGGACGAGGAGTACGCCACTGTTCAGCGAGGCATCCGATTAGCCATCGACCAGGGCATCGAACGGTACACATGGCTGCTTTCGATGGCCCTGGTCACCTATCAGTGGCGCCGACACCTCCTCGGCGACGCGCGGAGGAACCTCCTGCACGCCGTCGACGCCACCGAATCCGCCGCCGCCCCGGTCGATTGCGCCATGGTCCACCGGATGCTGGCAGGGACACAGTGGCGGTTCGGCGAGTACGACATGGCCGTGGGCCACCTGCACCGTGCCGTCCGGCTCAGCAAGGAGGACCACAGTGAGGCAGGCCGGCTGAGTCTTGCCCGTTCGCTGCACCGGCTCGGGATCACCCTGCGCAAGCAGGGCGACCGGACGGGGGCGGAGGAAGCGCTGTGCCAGGCACTGGAGTTGTGCCGGGAGGTGTCCGATCCGGTCGGGGAGGCCGCCGCCCTGAACGCCCTCGGCGCGCTTCACCACGACCGGGGCGAGCATGCGCAGGCGCTCCGTCGGTGCGCCGACGCCCTGGGCGTGGTCGAGCGCACGGTGGAGCGCAGCGGACTGGCCGACGTGTTGTTCACCCTGGCCAAGGTCCATCTGGCCCGCGCTGAGCGGGACGAGGCCATCTCCCTGTACCGGCGGGCCTGCGACATCTATCGCGAACAGGAGAACTGGCCCAACGAGGACAAGACGCGGATGCTCTTCGCGGACGTCCTGGTGTCCGCCGGTGAAACCGACACAGCGGTACGGGAGTTGGAGAGAGTCATCGTGCTGCGCGAACTGATGGGCGGCGAAGGCGTACACGAGGTCCGGGAGTTGCTGGAAGGGTTGAGGTGACCCGCCCGGCCGGCGACTTCCGGATCATCGTCACAGCCGAGGCGGATGCGTGCGGTAGTACTCGGTCGGGTCGGGGCGCAGCCGCCTCGGCGGACGCTGCGAGCCCAACAGGGGCAGGTGCGGGCGGAGTTGGTCGAACACCTCACGGACATCCGCCGGGCGCTCCTCCGCCTCCCACCGGACCATCCACAGCGCGAGGGAGGCGAACTCCGGGGGGAGTTCGGCGAGTTTGTCAGCCGGCAGTACTGGGCCGCCCGGTTCCGCCCGCTCCTCCAGCCCGCCGTAGGGCAGCCGCATGACGGTCATCTCCAGCAGGATGCAGCCAAGCCCGAAGATATCCGCCCGCCGCGTGAGACCTTCCGGGCACGCGTCGGACTGCTCGGGGGAGGCCCAACCGCGCGTGCCGCGCTCGTGGGATGTCTTCTCGCCCGCCATGATCGCGTGGCCCATGTCGATGAGCCGGAGACGGCCGTCCGGTTGCACGATGACGTTCTCGGGTTTGAGGTCGCAGTGCACCAGATTCCGGTCGTGTACTTCTCGGAGAATTTCGCACAGCTGGCCAATGACAGACGCGACGGTCCCGGGATACCTGACAGGCCGGGCCGCCAACAGGACGTCCTGCAGTTGGCGTCCCTCGACGAACTCCATGATCAGGCATCGGCGTCCTCGGTGTGTCCCAGTGGCGATGATTTCTGGAATGGCCTGAATTCCAGACAGCATCATCATGCGGGAGCCCTCGTCGAGAAGCTTCCTGCCCGCCCAGGAGAAGTCGCTCTCGGGACCGAGGTCACGGGCCTTCTGGAGCTTCAGCGCCACCCTCTCCCCGCTCGTGCGGTCACGGCCGACGAAAAGGTCGCCCTGGCCGCCGTCACCGACCATGTCCAGCACCTCGTAGCGCTTTTCCACATTGCCGATCTCCTCGATCTCCCGCATGGCAACCCCGCTTTTCCTTCGTCCGTACAGAAATGGAGCAGAAAATGTCACAGCCGTGGCTGCCCCCCGACGGGGTGACCCGCACCTCGGAAGTCATCACGGTATCCGCCGGAATGTTCAAAGGAGGCGAATTCCGGTGCCCTGCCGCTGACGCTCTCAAGACCCGCGGCTACCACACCGCCGACCCCGTACCGCGCCGCCGCGAGCGGTTGGAGAACTTCACTCTCGGCCCCTTCATGGCCGCCTGCGACGCCCGCTTCCGGCCCTCCGGCAGCCTGCCCCGGACGCGTACCGCACCCTTGCATGACGGCTTGAGGACATGGTCGGACCATGGTGTGAAGGCGTACGAGGCGGCCTTCCCTGCCGATCCGGAACTCCCCCTGAACGAGGTCCCCGAGCCGTGGACGTACCGCTACCGGCCGCCCGGTCCCGACTCGCGGAACGCCCAGGAGTACCGCTTCACGGTGTGGGGCCGCTGCCTGGCCTCCGCCGACGGCGCCTACCGTGAACTCCGGCTGCCCGTGCACCGCCTGAACCGGGATCTACCGCCCGACGGGTTCATCGCCGCCGTCGCCCTGGTGCTGGCCGAGGGCACTCCCGGGCCGCCGCCGGAGCACGTACGGATCGTGGAGTTCGCGCTCTTCGACGGCCGTACGCGGGAGCTTTTCGGCGGCAGCCGGGCGCAGGCGCTCGCCCGGTACCGAGAGCACGGCCCCGACGCCCTGGCCGGCGTACTGGACGGGCGGGAATATCGTCCCGGTTCGGCCTGCGGCGAATGCGCCTACCTGTCGGTCTGCCCGGCCCTGCGCGCGGCGCCCGGATTGTTGGGCATTGAGTCGTCGAACAGGCCCCGCCGCACATGGTCAGTGACCAACGGGCGTAACTACCGGGTCTGCCCGGCCCGCGACCACATGCGCCGGTTGCACCTGCCCACAGCGGACTCCGTCGAGCGAGAGGTGACGGCCGAGCGTGGTCGGGCCCTGCACGCCTACCTCGCCGACAGGCACGGCCACGGATCACCTCGACCGTGCACGGTCGAGGTTCCCGAGGAGTGGGTACCGGACGGATTCGACCTGCCCGCTCACGAACGTACGCTCGGCGCACTCCTGTTGCGGCGGCACGCTGCGGTCTGCCCGCTGCGGTACGTGGGGGACGGGACGGACGTGCGGACCGAGCCCCGGGTGGTGCGGCACGACACCGTCGCCGATGTGGTGGTGATCGCCGCACCCGACTTGCTCTACCGGGACGCTGGTTCATGGGTATGGCGCGAGACCAAGACCTCCGCTGCCGACCGGCGGTCCAACCGCCCCCTGCTGGAGCTCTACCCCCAACTGGCCCTGGCGGTCGTGCTGATCGGCCGCGGTGACCTGGGCGGCGCTCCGTCCCGTGCCCGGGTCGAGCTTGAGGTGCTCCGCCCCGGCGGTGCCGACCTGGAGATCATCGACCCCTTCGCCTCCGTCAACCGGACCGCGGCTGAGGGAGTCCTGCGGACGATGGTGGCCGACTGGCACGGGGACGACCGCTACACGGCCGTGCCCGGACGCTCCTGCCAGCGGTGCGAAGTGGCCCGCTGGTGCTCGGTGTCGGCCGCCATCGAGGCCGCGGCATGAGGGCGGGGGCGGCGAGCCGGGCCGACCGGCCGGACACCGGGGAGGATTCTGAGGGCGCGGGAAGCGAACTCTTCCGTGAACTTGCCCGCATGGTGGCTGCCCTCGCCGAGGTTCAGGGCCTGCGCTCGTTCGCTCTGCCCTATCCCGGCGTCGCCCAGCGTGCGCTGGACCGCACGGTAATGCACTGCCTCGGCGTCGGGGAGGTACCGCCGAGGAGCCTTCCGGAGTTGTGGGAGTGGTGCCGGACCAAGCCGGCGGGCGATCCGCTCTTCGCGGTTCCCGCCTCCCTGGTCACCCCGGGCGCGACGCTGGTACACCCGGTCGGCCGGATGCCGACGCGGTCGTGCCTCGAAGTCGCCTCGCACGGGCCGGACGGGGGCGTGGCGGCGCAGGCCCGCGCGCTTCTGGGCGACCTGGAAGCGCGGTGCGGAACGGGCGAGCGCTACCGGCAGTGTCGGAGCTTCCTGGCCCGCCACGCGGTGGTCCACCAGCAGGACCGCTTCGGGCCCGGCTGGAGCAAGGCCGTCTGGAGCCGCGTCAAGGACCTCTACGGGCCGCTGCCCGAATCCCTGCTCGTCGACGGCGACTTCCTGCGCTGCCCCTCGTGCGGACTCCCCATGCTGCCCAGGGACCGGGCAGTGCCCGTACCCGGGCCGTCCGCCACCGACACGGACATCTGGTGCGAGGGGGAGGAATGCCCGCGCGACGACCCTCCGGAACTGATCCGTGATCCGGAACAGACGTGGATCCTGCGGCGTTCACTGCGGACGTTCCTCGCACTGCCGCATCGGACCGAAGAGGCCGCCCTGGATGCGCTGGATCGCGCCGGGATCGACCATGAGCCCCTGTCGGGGCCTCTGTCCGCCTACCGGTTAAGGGACACCGGTGCCGGAATCGTCGACATCCAGGTGTACGACCGCCTCCAGCCGGCCCTCCTCGCCGCACATCTCACCGACAGCGCGCCCCTCGCGGACCGCACCCTCGTCGTGGTCCCGGACGCGCTCGCCGGACGGGACGGCTACCGGGGGGCCTTCGCCGACGCCCTTCCCGTGCTTCTGCGGGATCGGCTGGTGCTCACCACACCCGTGAACCTCGTGCCCGACCTGGGTCGGGCACGGAGAGAGGAGAAGGACGATGCGTAGCATCACCCCGCCGCTGACTGACGTGCTCGGCGCTCTCAAGGCGTTCCTTGGGCCGGCCGTCCGCAAACCCGCCCTGGAAGATCTCTGCCAGGTGGAACTCGGCCTGTACCTTCAGCAGAAGCTGATGCCGGGCAGCCCCGCGGGCAGTGCTTGGGCGCTGTTCAGCGGATACGGGTTCGCCGAGGCGCACGGAGCACAGCTGCCGCCGGACACCGCGCGGACGCTGCGTGTCGCCCGGTACTCGCTGTGGACCCTGCGCAGGGGCCGAACCTGGCGCGAGGCGCTGGAAACCTACCAGCTGTTCGACCCGAGGGTGCGCGGCTACGACGTGCCGGACACCGAGTCGCCCGCCACCCGCCGCGAACTCTCCGTCGCCGGAGACCGCTTCCCCGTCTACGAGCAACTGCTGCGTGTCGCACCGCCGCTGGCGGGCAAACGCATGCCGGTCGCGGGCCAGGGCCCGCACGCTTTCCCCGTCAGCCGCACCCTGGCCGTCGTCGATCTGCCGTCCGTCCCTCACACCCCCCTCGTAGCCCACGACATGGACCTGGAACCGGCCGGCGCCGGAGAGCCCCTGGTCTTCACCAGGAAGGGCCTGGAGCGCACCGCAGCGGACATGGACGCCACGCACGCCCGCGCCGGCGAGGGAAGGCCGCCGCGCTGGCTGGAGCGGCTGCGGGCCTTCGACCTGTCCGCCAAGGAGAACGGCACGTTCCACAAGGCCGGCAAGGACGAGGACTTCTCGTTCACGGTCGACGGGATCCAACACCTGCTCGGCATCGTCGGCGCGGGCAAGAGCACGCTGCGCGACATCATCGCCGTCCATCTCGCCAAGCTCGACAAGCGCACCACCATCGTGGTCACCGACGTCGCGGAGGTGCTGAAGCTCGTCCGGCTCTACGGCCTGTACACCGACGGCGCCGCCGCACCCGTGCTCGGGTCCTCCGGTCGGGAGCGGCACGCCCAGCGGCTGCACCGCCGGCTGGCGGGCCGGGGCGAACACCGGCTGCTCGCCCATGACGACCCCGCCTTCGCCTACCTTGGGACCTCCTGCGTGCTCAACGTGAGGCGGCAGGGCGCCACTTCGTCCACCGAGCCGCTCGCCTTCGGCGAGGCACCCTGCTCCCGGCTCCGGCCACCGTCGGACCCGAGGCGCGACAAGGGTGGCGGTCGGGCCTCCGAATGGCAGAGGAGCGCGACGAGCTGCCCGTACTGGTCCGCCTGCCCCCGGTACCACGGAGCCCGCACCCTGGTCGGCGCCCTGATCTGGGTGGCCACGCCGGCCGGACTGATTGACGCCTCACCGCCCCGCCCCCAGAACGGCGAGCGCATCCGCTACCTCGAACTCGCCTGCCGCCGCAGCGACCTCGTGATCATCGACGAGGCCGACCGTGTGCAGATGCAGTTCGACCAGACCTTCGCACCCGCCGTCGTCCTCGCCAGCGACGAGGACAAGGGCCTCATCGACCAGCTGAGCCGGCACAAGATCCGGGAACTCGCGGCCAGCGGGCGCACCCAGCTCTCCGAACGGGACGTGGAGACCTTCGCCGCCGCCCTCAACACCGCCGGATCGGCCACCGACCGGCTGTACGCGATGCTCGTCGCCAGGTATGACCTGCGCAGGTGGGTGCGGACGGGCTACTTCAGCGCCTGGACGCTGCAGCTCGGACTGCTCGACGAGCGCTACGAACTCCCCGACGGCAGCGGGCCGGAACACCGGAACCACGCCCCGAGACAGGCTCTCGGCAAGCTTCTGGACGCCTTTCGGGACAACCCCTTCGGCGACCGCCGCCGCAGGACGGAGGAGGACTTCAGCGAGCTGACCGCCCTCCTCAACGAACTCCTCCACACCGGGAACCCGGAGAACACCCGGCGCCACCTGGCCGAGGTCATGGACGAGGTCTTCCACATCGACCCGCAGTACATGGCCGCCCGGCAGCAGACGTACAAGGAGAAGTACGACGAGTGGCAGCGCGCGGAGGAGGAACGGCAGCAGGGGCGAGGCCGCCGCCGGAAGCCCAAGCCAGCGCCCCAGACACCTGAGCAGTGGCACAGGGAGCTCGCCGAACGCTTCGAGTTCACGCTGCTGCTCAGCGCCCTGGAACCCCGGCTCGCCATGATCAACGCCATGTGGCCCCGCGTCGAGGCCGCCCTCAGCCTGGGCTACAACACGATGTACCGTCGGCCGCTCGACTACGGCCCGATGGTGCCTGAGGCCCCGATGGGCAACGTACTCGGCTTCCAGTTCCGGGTCCCGGGCGAGGACAAGGGCGGAGTCCGCAGCGGCGAGCTGACCTTCTTCCGCTGCAGCGGCGTCGGACGTGAACTGCTGCGCGCCATGCCCCACCTCGCCTCCGTCGACGGCAGGCCCGGCGCCCATCTGCTGCTCATGTCCGGCAGCAGTTGGGCGGGCGCGTCCAGCCGCTACCACGTCTGCGTCCCGGTCGGCGTGATCATCGAGCCGCCGGCCGAGGTGACCGAACGCATCGCGAACGAGAGCCTGATGCGCTTCGAGTTCATCGACGACGGCGACGAGAAGCTGCGCCTGTCGGGAACCCACCCGGACGACCGCCCCGAGAAGCTGCGCCGCATCGCCACCCACCTCGGCGCCGGGGAGTACGACGCCCCCGAAGGAGGCCCGCTGGAGCGCGAGCTGCTCTCCCTTCGCCCGGGGAAGCGCGACCAGATCCTCCTGCTGGTCGGCAGCTACGCCGAGGCGCGCATCGTGGCCGACACCCTCCACAACCTCAACTCCCGTTGGCGCGACAGCGTGCTGTGCCTGGTCTCGGACGACGAAGAGATCGCCCCGGAGGACGAGGCGCCGTCCGCCTACCGTGCCCGGTCACTGCGCCGGGGCGACGTCGAACACCTGAAGGACCTCGACGCGAACATCCTCGTGGCGCCCCTGCTGGCCGTGGAGCGAGGCCACAACATTCTCAACGACGACGACGAGGCGGCCATCGGCACGGTCTACTTCCTGGCACGGCCCAATCCGCACCCCGAGGACCTGTCCCTGGCTGTCCACGCCGTCAACGACTGGATCGTCCGCGCCGTCACCGGCGGTGACTTCGACACCTGGGTACGGGGACAGCCCACCGTCGAGGAAGGTGCCGACGAGGTCCGCCGCCTCGCCCGTTCACGCTGGTACCAGGTACTCGCCCGCTCGATGGCGTGGAGCCGCCTCGACGACGAGGTGAGGGAGCAGGTCACCTGGGACATGCTGGTCCTGATGTGGCAGGTGATCGGGCGGCTGGTGCGCGGCGGTGTACCGGCCCGGGTGGTCTTCGTCGACGCCGCCTTCGCCCCGAACCGCGGGGCCGTACCACCGCAGGCCGACACCCCCAAGTCCAGCCTGCTGCACAGCGTGCTCGACGTGCTGGACCCGTACTTCGAGGGCGACACGAAGAGCGCGGAGGAGCAGTTCATCGCCCACGCCCTGTACGAACCCCTCCGGCGCATGCTCACCCGTCTGCTCGCCCATGATCCCGCCCCGGCCCAACCATAAGCGCCGAACTCCGGCTTCCAGGAGGAAATTTCGTGTATCACGCCATTCGCAACGCGGCCTACGAACCCGACCCGCTCCATGGACCGTGGCTGGAGGAGATGAGTGTGCTGCGGCTCGGCGAGGAGTTGCACACCGAGCTCACCAGGATGCACGCCGAGGCTGGCACGGGCTCCGTCCGCCCCGATCGGCTCCCCGTACGCAGGCTCAACTCCCTGCTCCAGGCGATGGCCCCCGGCGTCATCGCGACCGGCCGCAACGCCGGAACGGACGGCCGCCTGCCATGGCTCTACGCACGGGAAGCCGTCCCGCCGGAGGTGCTGGCCCCGGTGATCGGCACCTGGGCGGCGGGCATGTACCGGGAGGAGGACGACACCGAAGGCGCCGACCTGGAGGAGAGGCTCCGCTCCGACGACCCGGCCGAGGCCATCCAGCTGCCACATTGGGAGGCCGAATCGGTCGACCTCACCGAGACCGTGACCTCGGCGGGCGGAACAGCCGAACCCGCCGCACGGCTCTACAGCCTGCTGCCCGAGTGGGTCGCCTTCCGGCTTGCCGCCCGGACGTTCCGTACCGGGGGCACCACACTCCACTTTCGCGTCGAGAGCTCGGGCAACGGCGCGCGACTCGTCTCCTGGCCGCCACAGCGATACGAGCGCCGCGGACAGACCTGGTACTACTCGGCTTGTCTCAACATCACCGTCCACACCGTGCCGTTCGCCCCACGGTTCCGCGTCCATGTGTCCTCGCAGGTACGCCGGTGGGCCACCCAGCTGGACGTACGCCCCCACCAGCTCGGCGGCGCGACCGTTCTGCTCGACGCTCCGCTGCCATGGCCGGGAGGGCCGGACCGGAGCCACCGGTTGATGGTGAACACCCTCGGCTACGACCGGCGGCTGAAGGAACTGGCCTGGCGCCACCACAGCCCCGCACCGCTCTTGCCCGAGCTGGACATCGTACGCAACTACCCGCAGCCCGAGGCGCTCTTCTCACACCCGGAACGCTGGATCAACGGGTCAGGTGACGTGGCCGCCGGCATCGTCTACCACCCGTCGATCGGCCCGCACGAGGTCGGACCCGGGTTGATGCCACAGGAGCGGGCGGATCTGGACGCCTGGGTCGAGGACGGGCTGCGCCCCATGCTGACCCGGGTCCCCGACCTCACGCGGGTCACCCGGAGCAATACCCCCTCATTGCTGCCTCGTTCGGGAGCCGGACGTGGTCCGGGCGTCCGGGACACGCAGCTGGCCCTGCAGCGGCGGGCGGCGCTGGCACGCGCACTCAACGGCCGTCCTCTGGAGATCGACGTCTTCTGGCAGTCCTCGGAAACCCGTGCCGCACTGCTCGCGGAACTGCCGAAGCTCATCGGCTTCCCTCCCGGGGAGAGCGTGGGGCCGGCCGATGACGACACCTGGCGGTGGCGGGGCGAGGGGGTCGAGATCCGCGTACGAGCCCGTCCCGCGGGGCCCCTGGCCGACGCCCTGCCGGTCTCCCGGGAGCGCGGGCGCCCCAGGGCCGTCCGGCTGGCCGAAGCCGTCGAAGGGCGCTGCCGACTTGTGGCGGACCGAGTGGTCCCGCGTCCCGACGCGGCCGGGGTCGTGATCATGGAGATCGCCGGCAAGGAGCGCTTCGCCGCCGTACCCGACTCCGATCCCAAGCATGCGCTGCGCATCGCCTGGGCGCGGCAGGACCGGCTGAGCCAGTTCGTCAACCTGCCCGACGACACCGACAGCGGCCTGGAGCACCGGGCCAAGTGGACCTGGCTGGATGCTTTCCGGCAGCTCGGTGCGATCAGCCCGCCCGCTCACCGAGTGGGGGTCGGAGTTCCCGACGACCTCCAGTACGTGGCGCTCTGGCTCGTACGCCACACCAGGAAGGGGCCCACGCGGTGCCCCGTCCATCGGCTGGTCGCGGTGCGGGTCCGCCCCGGGGACGGAGGACCGGGCGTCATCGAAGGGTGGGACGCCGAGCGCGCCGAATGGGTGCCGTACCCGAAGCTGTTGCTGCTGCTCTCCCAGGCAGTGGAACCAGTGGCGGAGACCGGGAAGAAGAAGGAGGCTGATACGGGTGGCCCTGGCGATGGCGTGGCCGCCCGGGGAGGGCTCCGGCCCGGTGCCCGCCCGGGCGTGGAGCAGCACAGGCAGCGGGAGACCGAGCGGCAGATCCGCGCACTGCTCTTCCAACTCCGCGACCGCCCGACGCTCCTGCTGGCGGACGCCGGCAATCTGCGCCAGTGCTGGCCCGGCCTGCGCAACGGTGAACTGGCCCGCGACATGCTCGGCTTCGGCACTGAACCCGCCCAGCGCCACACGCTCTACGGCGACGACCTGCGGGTGGTGCTCGTACGGGACGCCAATGCGCGGGAGGAAGTAGCGGAGTGGTACGCCCATGACGCCAAGGGCCGCGTCGGCTTCGCCGAGGGCGTGTGGGGGACGGCGGAGACGGAGAGCCGTGTTTTCGCAAGCACGGCCTCGAAGCCGCACACGGTGGCGAAACTGCCGAAGGGACTCATGAAGCTGGCGCCCACGTCACAGGGCCGGACAGCACCCGGAAAGTCGGCCTGGAACCCTGGGCAGCTGGAGATCACTGTGCTCGGCTGCCTGTCGGAGAAGGCACTGGCGGACTCTGGGCGTGAAGGGGACCTGCCTGACCGGCCGACGGAGTGGGCGACGCTCACGCACCAGCTGCGCTACCAAGACGACTATCCGCCGCTCGCCCGGCCCCTCCCACTGCACTTGGCGCGTCTCACCGGTGAGTACGTGCTTCCGGTGGCCGTAACGAAGGAGGAGGGGAGCACGTCATCCGCTCCATGAGCGAGGCGCCGCGCGCATGGGGCGTCCCAACGATCGACGCTGATAGGAATCATTGTTCCCTCGCGTAAGTCGGACACGGGGGCATATCGCTGTTGGGCGGGCGCGAACGCCTTCGCGCGACTGTGCCGAATCGGGTCCGGGAAAGTGCAACGGCCTGTTTCTCCGTGTCCCTTTTGGCTGTCCAGCTCGGTAAACGTGCAGGTCAAAGCGGCCTCCTGAGGGTGACGGATCCGCCATGCGGCTTTCTGGCCCACGTATGTCCCGCAGGAGTTAACTTCGCGGGATCGGACAATCGGGATTTCGTCCGCTCGGCCATGGAAAACCCCTGATCAGGGCTATGGTGGGGCGAGTGGTCACGGCCAAGTAGGCCGTGTGTGTTTTGGCATGCACAAGAAAGGCGCTGAACCGCGTTTCCGCTGTTCAGCGCCTTGATCCGGAGTGCCCCCGGCAGGATTCGAACCTGCGCACACGGCTCCGGAGGCCGTTGCTCTATCCCCTGAGCTACGGGGGCGTGTCCGTCGCGGTGTTCGCGGCGACGGGTAGAACCCTACCAGCTCCGTCCCGGTGTTCATGAACGGGTTTCTCGGTGGTCAGGGAGGCGTGCCGGGTCGCTCGCAGGGGGTGGAAGTGGGGAAAACCCGGACGCGGTGGCCGGTCCGGACCTACTCTCAAGTTGTGCCAGGCGCGTCGGGTCGGGTGCTTGTTGTGGACGACAACAAGGTCATCCGGCAGTTGATCAGGGTCAATCTCGAACTGGAGGGTTTCGAGGTCGTGACCGCGGCCGATGGTGCCGAGTGTCTGGACGTGATTCATCAGGTGCGGCCCGATGTGGTGACCCTGGATGTCGTCATGCCCCGGCTGGACGGACTGCGTACCGCCGCTCGGCTGCGCAGCGATCCCCGTACCCGTGATCTGCCCCTCGCCATCGTCAGCGCCTGCACTCAGCACGAGGTCGAGAGCGGGCTCGACGTCGGCGTCGACGCGTTTCTCGCCAAGCCCTTCGAACCTTCCGAACTCATCGCGCTCGTACGGCAGTTGGTCGAGCGCGAGCGGCGTGACCCGGCGGGTGGTCTGTCCATCGGCGGCGCCTTCGGCGCGGGGGAGACCGAGCGGGCCGGGCGGGGCGGTCGTACCGGCGGCTGAGGTCTCCCCGTATACAGGCCCCTCCTATAAGCCCCTCCCCATGCACAGGCCCGGCGTCCACATCCCGGACCCCCGGCCAAACCGACTGGCCTACCCACCCCCCTCCTCCCATACGCTTGTCCCGTGACCCCCGTCGAGCTCTCCCGTACCGTGCTGCGCGCGGTGCGCCGTGCTGTCGAGGACGGGGAGCTGAGTGTGGTCGTGCCTGAGAAGGCCTTGGTGACCGTGCCGGGGGCGGGTGGGTGGGGTGACTACGCCACCAACATCGCCCTCCAGCTCGCCCGGCCCGCCGGAGAGACCCCCCGTCGCGTCGCCGAGCTGCTGCGGCCGCATCTCGCCGGCGCCCACGGCGTCAGCGGTGTCGAGATCACCGGGCCCGGTTTCCTCAACATCAGTCTGGGGAGTACGGCGTCCACCGCTCTCGTCCAGGAGATCCTGCGACGCGGACCGCGGTACGGGTTCGTCGACGGGGCGGCCGCCATCAGCTACGACGGTCTCGTCGGCGGCCAACACACCCCGGCCGACCGTCCCGTACACCTGCACGCCCCCCACGAGCCACGAGCCCTAGTCGTCATGGACGTCGTCGCCCGTCTCCTGCGTTCGCAGGGCACCCTCGTCCGCACCAGTTGCGAGGCCCGGCCGGAGGCCGAGTGGGCGGCCGTTCTCGGCATCGTCGACGTCGACGCGTACGGCGTCCCGGAGGCACCGGCACCGGCTCCGCTCGACGTCCACGTTCGGCCCGTGCCCGTGCCTTTTCCCGACCTCGTAGACCTTCTCCCCCTCGGCCGCGACGCCGCACGTTGGGCCCTCCTGTACCCCGCCGCCCACGACCGGCCCCGCCTCACCGCCGACCACCTCGTGCAGCGGGAGACCAACCCGCTCTTCCGAGTCCGTTACGCCTACGCCCGCACCCGGGCCGTCAGTCGCAACGCCGCCGACCTCGGCTTCACCCCCGAACCCGGAGACGTACAAGGCGCGCACGACATACAAGGCGCACACGACGCACAAAGGGACACCACCCCCCTCCTCACCACCCTCACCGACCACCCCCGCGTCCTCGCCCGCGCAGCAGCCCACCGCACCCCCGACCTGCTCGCCCGCCACCTGGTCGCCGTAGCCGACGCCACCCTTCCCGTTCTGGCCGCGACGCTTCCGCTCGGTGACGAGAAACCCTCGGCCGCCCACCGTGCCCGGCTCGCGCTCGCCGAAGCCGCCGGGGCGGTGCTGGCCGGTGGCCTGTCCCTGCTCGGCATCGACGCACCCCAACACCTCTGAGCGCCAAGAAGACCTCCGAAATCTGAGCGCCAGGAAGAGACAGAAGAGATACGACATGAGCCGTTCCGCACACCCCGCCGGGCCCCGTCACGCCGACGTTCTGCCCGAGGGGCACTACTCCGCCCCGGCCGCAGACCTCAACGCGCTCGACCCCAAGGTGTGGGCACAGACCGTCAGCCGTGACGCGGACGGTGTCGTCACCGTCGGCGGTATCGACGTGAAGACCCTCGCCGAGCAGCACGGCACTCCGGCCTACGTCCTCGACGAGGCCGACTTCCGGGAGCGCGCCCGTGCCTGGCGTATCGCGTTCGGGCACGACGCCGACGTCTTCTACGCGGGCAAGGCGTTCCTGTCTCGTGCCGTCGTGCGGTGGCTGCACGAGGAGGGGCTCAACCTCGACGTGTGCTCCGGGGGCGAGCTCGTCACCGCTCTCTCCGCCGGTATGCCCGCCGACCGCATCGCCTTCCACGGCAACAACAAGTCCGTCAGTGAAATCACGAGGGCCGTCGAGGCCGGCGTAGGACGCATCGTTCTCGACTCCTTCCAGGAGATCGTGCGCGTCGCCCACATCGCGCAGTCCCTCGGCAAGCGGCAACGCGTGCAGATCCGGATCACGGTCGGCGTCGAGGCGCACACCCACGAGTTCATCGCTACTGCCCATGAGGATCAGAAGTTCGGGATTCCGCTTGCCGGGGGGCAGGCCGCCGAGGCCGTGCGCCGCGCCCTTCAGCTCGACGGGCTCGAACTCATCGGGATTCACAGCCACATCGGGTCGCAGATCTTCGACATGTCCGGGTTCGAGGTCGCGGCCCACCGTGTCGTCGGGCTGCTCAAGGACATCCGCGACGAGCACGGTGTCGAGCTTCCCGAGATCGACCTCGGCGGCGGGCTCGGTATCGCCTACACCAGCGACGACGACCCCCGCGAGCCGCACGAGATCGCCAAGGCGCTCACCGAGATCGTCACCCGTGAATGCGACTCCGCCAAGCTGCGGACCCCGCGTATCTCCGTCGAGCCGGGGCGCGCCATCGTCGGGCCGACCGCCTTCACCCTCTACGAGGTCGGCACCATCAAGCCCCTCGACGGGCTGCGGACGTACGTCTCCGTCGACGGTGGCATGTCCGACAACATCCGGACGGCCCTCTACGACGCCGAGTACAGCGTCGCTCTCGTGTCCCGGCGTTCCGACGCCGAGCCCATGCTCGCCCGGGTCGTCGGCAAGCACTGTGAGAGCGGGGACATCGTGGTCAAGGATGCCTTTCTGCCGGGGGACCTGGCACCGGGTGACCTCATCGCCGTACCGGCTACCGGCGCGTACTGCCGTTCCATGGCCAGCAATTACAACCATGTGCTCCGGCCGCCTGTCGTCGCCGTGAAGGATGGGGAGTCGCGGGTCATCGTCCGCCGGGAGACTGAGGACGACCTGCTCCGACTCGACGTCGGCTGAACAAAAGGAAGTCAGTAAGAGGGAAGTCAGTAAGGAAGCCCGTAAGGAAGGGTGGAAGATCTCCGGTCTTCCACCCCCGTGGAAATGAAATCGATGTCTCACGATCCGGACTATGGATAGAAAGTCCCGTCCGGTGAGTGAGACTGGTCCAACCGATGACGGTATGAGGAAACGAGGTCGGATGATGCGTACGCGTCCGCTGAAGGTGGCGCTGCTGGGCTGTGGAGTGGTCGGCTCAGAGGTGGCGCGCATCATGACGACGCACGCCGACGACCTCGCCGCCCGCATCGGCGCACCGGTCGAGCTCGCGGGGGTCGCCGTGCGGCGGCCCTCCAAGCTCAGGGAAGGCATCGACCCGGCGCTCGTCACCACCGACGCGACCGCGCTCGTCGAGCGCGGGGACATCGACGTCGTGGTCGAGGTCATCGGTGGGATCGAGCCGGCGCGCTCTCTCATCACCTCCGCCTTCGCGCACGGCGCCTCCGTCGTCTCCGCGAACAAGGCGCTGCTCGCCCAGGACGGCGCCGCGCTGCATGCCGCCGCCGAGCAGCAGGGCAAGGACCTGTACTACGAGGCCGCCGTCGCCGGGGCGATTCCGCTGATCCGGCCGCTGCGCGAGTCCCTCGCCGGTGACAAGGTCAACCGGGTGCTCGGGATCGTCAACGGGACCACCAACTTCATCCTCGACAAGATGGACTCCACGGGGGCGGGTTATCAGGAGGCCCTCGACGAGGCCACCGCCCTGGGATACGCCGAGGCCGACCCCACCGCCGACGTCGAGGGCTTCGACGCCGCCGCCAAGGCCGCCATCCTCGCCGGAATCGCCTTCCACACGCGCGTGCGGCTCGACGACGTCTACCGCGAGGGCATGACCGAGGTCACCGCCTCCGACTTCGCCTCCGCGAAGAACATGGGCTGCACGATTAAGTTGCTTGCCATTTGTGAGCGGGCTGAGGACGGGGGATCCGTCACCGCGCGTGTGCATCCCGCGATGATCCCGCTGAGCCACCCGCTCGCCTCCGTCCGCGGCGCCTACAACGCCGTGTTCGTCGAGTCCGACGCCTCCGGGCAGCTGATGTTCTACGGCCCCGGCGCGGGCGGCGCTCCGACCGCCTCCGCGGTGATGGGTGACCTCGTGGCCGTGTGCCGCAACCGGCTCAACTCGACCACCGGGCCCGGCGAGTCGGCGTATGCCGCGCTTCCCGTGTCGGGCATGGGCGAGGTCGTCACGCGGTACCACATCAGCCTCGACGTCGCCGACAAACCGGGTGTTCTCGCACAGGTCGCCACCGTGTTCGCCGAGCACGGTGTCTCGATCGATACGGTTCGGCAGCAGGGGAAGGACGGCGAGGCATCCCTCGTCGTCGTCACGCACCGCGCGTCCGACGCCGCCCTCACCGGGACCGTCGAGGCGTTGCGCAAGCTCGACACCGTGCGGGGTGTCGCCAGCATCATGCGGGTTGAAGGAGAGTAACCAGCAATGACCCACCAGTGGCGCGGAATCATCGAGGAGTACCGGGACCGGCTCCCGGTGTCCGACAGCACGCCGGTCGTCTCCCTCCGCGAGGGCGGCACGCCCCTCGTGCCCGCGCAGGTGCTCTCCGAGCGCACCGGCTGCGAGGTCCACCTCAAGGTGGAGGGTGCCAACCCCACCGGGTCCTTCAAGGACCGCGGTATGACCATGGCCATCACGCGGGCCAAGGAGGAGGGCGCGCAGGCCGTCATCTGCGCCTCCACCGGCAACACGTCGGCCTCCGCCGCCGCCTACGCCGTACGCGCCGGGATGGTCTGCGCCGTCCTCGTGCCGCGCGGCAAGATCGCGCTCGGCAAGATGGGCCAGGCCCTCGTGCACGGCGCGAAGATCCTCCAGGTCGACGGAAACTTCGACGACTGCCTCACCCTCGCCCGCGAGCTGAGCGACAACTACCCTGTGGCGCTTGTCAATTCGGTCAACCCGGTGCGCATCGAGGGCCAGAAGACGGCCGCCTTCGAGATCGTCGACATGCTCGGCGACGCGCCCGACATCCACGTCCTGCCGGTGGGCAACGCGGGCAACATCACCGCGTACTGGAAGGGCTACAAGGAGTACGCCGGGGACGGGATCGCCCGGCAGACTCCGCGCATGTGGGGGTTCCAGGCGTCCGGGTCCGCGCCCATCGTGCGCGGCGAGATCGTCAAGGACCCGTCGACGATCGCCACCGCGATCCGCATCGGCAACCCCGCGTCCTGGCAGTACGCGCTGGCCGCGCGGGACGAGTCCGGCGGGTTCATCGACGAGGTGACGGACCGTGAGATCCTGCGCGCCTACCGGCTGTTGGCCGCTCAGGAGGGCGTTTTCGTCGAGCCCGCCTCCGCCGCTTCCGTCGCCGGTCTGCTGAAGGCGGCCGAGCAGGGCAAGGTCGACCCGGGCCAGACCATCGTCTGCACGGTCACCGGAAACGGCCTCAAAGACCCCGACTGGGCCGTCGCGGGCGCCCCGCAGCCGGTCACGATCCCGGTCGACGCGCCGACGGCGGCCGAGCGCCTCGGTCTGGCGTAAAGCCTGGCGTAAAGCCGCCTGGCGGGTATTCGCCACGGGGGGTGCACAGGGGGCTTACGACACGCATCGTGCGCCTCCTGTGCGCCCTATGTCGCCACAGAACCTTCCTTCGATAGGCTGTACTGAACCCGCCCGCCGCATATGCCTGCGCGCATGGCTCGGCACCGCGCCGTCTCCACGGCCCGAGGGTCTCCACGTACCTATCGAATCTCATCGAATGTCTTCGACAATCACGCAGCTCAAGGAGAGTCATCGAGCGATGGCCGGTCCAGCCTTCCGCGCCGCCGCCGTCCGGGTGCGCGTCCCCGCCACCAGCGCCAACCTCGGCCCGGGCTTCGACGCCTTCGGCCTCTCGCTGGGGCTCTACGACGACGTCGTCGTCCGTGTCGCCGACTCCGGGCTGCTCATCGACATCGCCGGCGAGGGCAGCGAGACCCTCCCGCGCGACGAGAACCACCTCCTCGTACGAGCCCTGCGCACCGCCTTCGACCTGCTCGGCGGACAGCCGCGCGGCCTGGAGATCGTCTGCGCCAACCGCATCCCGCACGGCCGCGGCCTGGGCTCCTCCTCCGCCGCCATCTGCGCCGGCATCGTCGCCGCGCGCGCCGTGACCATAGGCGGGGACTCCAAGCTCGACGACACGGCCCTGCTGGAACTCGCCACCGAGATCGAGGGCCACCCCGACAACGTGGCGGCCTGTCTGCTCGGCGGCTTCACGCTCTCCTGGATGGACGGCGGCGCCGCGCGCGCGATCAGGATGGACCCCGCCGGTTCCGTCGTTCCGGTGGTTTTCGTGCCCGGGAAGCCGGTCCTCACCGAGACCGCGCGCGGCCTGCTCCCGCGCAGCGTTCCGCACGTCGACGCCGCCGCCAACGCGGGCCGCGCCGCACTGCTCGTCGAGGCCCTCACCCGCCGCCCCGAGCTGCTGCTGCCCGCCACCGAGGACCGACTGCACCAGGAGTACCGGGCTCCGGCCATGCCCGAAAGCGCCGCGCTGGTCGACCGGTTGAGGGCGGACGGGGTTCCGGCCGTCATCTCCGGCGCCGGACCGACCGTGCTCGCACTGGTCGACGCCGACAACGCCGACAAGGTGTCCCACCTCGCCGGTGAGGGCTGGGCCGCCAACCGTCTTGATCTCGACGCACAGGGCGCCTGCGTACTGCCACTCGCGGCCCCGAGCGCCAATTGACTACGTACCGTCGCCGGATTTCGAGAGGGGGAATGTTTGTTGGATCCGGTAGTGTTAATCTCAAGTCTGCACCCGACCCCACCATGGCGAGGTGCTTGTTGTCCCCGTCAGGGACAGACATTCTTCCGGGAGCCTCCCAAGCCGCACCGTGTTCTGTAGGGGCACTGAGCGGTTCGCCGGGCACGCTCCGGAATTGGTGCGACCAAGCCACGTGACACAGACACTCGGTGCCACTGCTTCGGGAAGCGCCGTCACCAGAAATCTCTTCCGCCGCTTAGGCGGACCACCGCCCCGGCACGGTTCACACAGCAAGAACCGAAGCCGGACAGCACAACCGGTCGCCGAGCCAGACAGGCCGACGTCCGCTCCAGGGAAGGACCCTTCGTGAGCGACACCACCGATCTGATGGGCGCACGTGTCGAGGAGACCGCTGCCGCGCCCTCCACGGACGCCTCCGCGCCTGCCACCGGTGCCGGCTCCCGGCGGCGCCGCGGTACCGGCCTCGACGGCATGGTGCTGGCCGAGCTGCAGCAGGTCGCATCCGGCCTCGGCATCAGGGGCACCGCGCGTATGCGCAAGAGCCAGCTGATCGAGGTCATCAAGGAGGCGCAGGCTGGGGGTGCCCCCTCTGGGGGAGGAGGTGCTCCGGCCAAGGCCGAGACCGCCACCGAGACCAAGCCCAAGCGCCGCGCCACCTCCAAGGCCCGTACGGGCGACGAGGCGGCCGCTCCGGCCGAGCAGAAGGCCGAGAAGGTCGCCGCCGAGAAGGCCGTGGCCCAGCAGCAGATCGACATTCCCGGTCAGCCCGCGAGCGAGGACGCTCCGGTCGAGCGTCGCCGTCGCCGTGCGACCGCCGAGGCCGGCAGCCCCGAGACGATCACCGCCGAGGTGAAGGCCGAGACGCCCGCCGCCGCGCAGGGCGAGGCCAGGGCCGACGCCGGTGACGACGGCCGTCAGGGCCGCCGGGACCGTCGCGACCGCGGTGGCCGTCAGGACCGCCAGGACCGTGACCGCGGCGACCGCCGCAAGGGCGACGAGCAGCAGGGCGGCGGCCAGCAGCAGAGCGGCGGCCGTCAGGACCGTCAGCAGGGCGGTCAGCAGCAGGACCGTCAGCAGCAGAGCGGCGGCCGTCAGGACCGGCAGCAGCGCGACAACGGCCCGCAGGACGACGACGAGTTCGGCGACGGTCGGCGCGGCCGTCGCGGCCGGTACCGGGACCGCCGTGGCCGTCGTGGACGCGACGAGTTCGGTGGCGGCGCCGCGGGCGAGCCGCAGGTCGCCGACGACGATGTCCTGATCCCCGTCGCGGGCATCCTCGACATCCTCGACAACTACGCGTTCATCCGGACCTCCGGCTACCTGCCGGGCCCGAACGACGTGTACGTCTCCCTCGCCCAGGTCCGCAAGAACGGCCTGCGCAAGGGTGACCACGTCACCGGCGCGGTCCGCCAGCCCAAGGACGGCGAGCGTCGCGAGAAGTTCAACGCGCTGGTCCGCCTCGACTCGGCGAACGGCATGGGTGCCGAATCCGGCCGCGGGCGGCCGGAGTTCAACAAGCTGACGCCGCTGTACCCGCAGGACCGGCTCCGCCTGGAGACCGACCCGGGTGTGCTGACGACCCGCATCATCGACCTCGTTGCGCCGATCGGCAAGGGCCAGCGCGGTCTGATCGTGGCCCCGCCGAAGACCGGCAAGACCATGATCATGCAGGCCATCGCCAACGCGATCACGCACAACAACCCCGAGTGCCACCTGATGGTCGTCCTGGTCGACGAGCGTCCGGAAGAGGTCACCGACATGCAGCGGTCGGTGAAGGGCGAGGTCATCTCCTCGACCTTCGACCGCCCGGCCGAGGACCACACCACGGTCGCGGAGCTCGCCATCGAGCGCGCCAAGCGCCTGGTGGAACTGGGCCACGACGTCGTCGTACTCCTGGACTCGATCACGCGTCTCGGCCGTGCGTACAACCTCGCCGCGCCTGCCTCCGGCCGCATCCTGTCCGGTGGTGTCGACTCGACGGCGCTGTACCCGCCCAAGCGCTTCTTCGGTGCCGCGCGCAACATCGAGGACGGCGGTTCGCTGACCATCCTCGCCACCGCGCTCGTCGACACCGGGTCCCGCATGGACGAGGTCATCTTCGAGGAGTTCAAGGGCACGGGCAACGCCGAGCTCAAGCTCGACCGGAAGCTCGCCGACAAGCGCATCTTCCCCGCGGTGGACGTCGACGCGTCCGGTACCCGTAAGGAAGAGATCCTGCTCGGCAGCGACGAGCTGGCCGTCACCTGGAAGCTGCGCCGGGTGCTGCACGCGCTCGACCAGCAGCAGGCGATCGAGCTGCTCCTCGACAAAATGAAGCAGACGAAGTCGAACGCCGAGTTCCTGCTCCAGATCCAGAAGACCACTCCTGGAAACGGCGACTGAGGCAAGTCAGCGTTAGCAGAGGGCCGCCCCCTGTTGAGGGGGGCGGCCCTCTGCGTTGTCAGTGGCTCGCTGTACGATCGCGCCCTTCGGACTTGCTTTCGACAATCGTCCGAACTTCTGATCCCGAGGGGGGACTTGAATGGGTACGCCCATGCCTGGGGCCGGTCGGCACAGACGCCGGATGCGTTTTGGTCTGCCTGTCGCCGCGGCCGGTATCGCCGCCGCCGTGGCCGCCGCACTGATGACGACGTCCGCCGGTGCGGCCACCGCGCTGCCGACGCCGACTGTGAAGCCCGCCGTCAGCACGACGTCGCTCGCCACGCTGAAGAAGCGCATCGCGGGTGCCGAGGCCGGTGACGACACCGCCGGGGAGACGACCAAGAAGGCGTCCCTGAGCGCGAGCACCACCGGCACGGCCGTCAGCCCGAAGATCATCGGCGGCACCGAGACCACCATCAGCACCGCGCCGTTCATGGCGCAGCTCTGGTACTACGACGACAAGGGCACCACCACCGAGACCGACGACATCGGCTTCTTCTGCGGTGGCTCGGTCATCTCGCCGTCGAAGATCCTGACGGCCTCGCACTGCGTCAAGGGCTACAACTGGGCCAAGAACGGCGCCGTCGTCACCAGCGCCACCGTGCTGCCGACCACGGCCACCGACGGCACCACCGACCTGCACGGCGGCCAGGCCACCGCGGTCCTGCGCCAGTGGAACCACCCGTCGTACAACGCGACGACCGTCGACAACGACATCGCGGTCCTCACCCTGGCGGCCCCCGTCAAGGCGACCCCGATCCGTATGACGACGAACGGCGACACGGCGTCGTACACGGGCACGCCCGCCAAGACCGCCACGGTCTACGGCTGGGGCCGCACCAGCTCCCAGACCGAGGACATCTCCGAGACGCTGAAGACGGCCGCGCTGCCCATCCAGTCGGACGCCACCTGCGTCGGCGCCTACGGCAGCCTGGTCATCAAGGCCCACATGGTCTGCGCGGGCACGCCCGCCACCGGCAGCGACACCGGTACGACGGCGATCTGCAACGGCGACTCCGGCGGCCCGCTGGTCGTCGGCGGCCGGATCGTCGGTGTCGTCTCCTGGAGCGGCGACGACGGTGACGCCACCACGGTCAACGACTGCGTCGTCGAGGGCACCTACGGTGTCTTCACCAAGGTCAGCGCCTACGTCGGCGCGGCCTACGCGCAGGTCGACGACGGCAACCTGAGCTACACCGACAACAAGGCCGACATCTACGCCCGCAAGTCCTCCACCAAGGTGGGCTACGAGCTGGACTCCAAGGGCACCTCGCTGGCCACGCGCCAGTCCCTGGGCGACTGGGGCGGCGTCAACCTGGTCCGGTCCGCCGACCTGAACCGGGACGGCTACCAGGACTGGATCTACCGGACCACCGCCGGCGCGGTCTACTGGGACCACTTCGTGCTCAACAGCGCGCGGGACGACGGCAGTTGGGCCAGCACGAAGATCTTCACCAACTGGAAGACCCGCACCCGGATCGTCGCCCCCGGCGATGTCACCGGCGACTACCTGCCCGACCTGATCTCGGTCGACAGCTCCGGTGTCCTGTGGATCTACCCGGGCAAGGGCAACGGCACCTTCAGCTCGCCGTCGCGCGTCGGCGCGGGCTGGAGCCAGTACAACGCGCTGGTCGGCCACGGCGACTTCAACGGTGACGGCAAGGCCGACCTGCTCGCCCGCAACAAGAGCACCGGCGCCGTCTACCTCTACAAGGGCGCCGGCAAGTCCGGCTCGGGTGCCTTCGCGGCCCGCGTCAAGGTGCGCAGCTGGGGCAGCTACAACGCGTTCGACTCGGTCGGCGACTTCACCGGCGACGGCAAGGCGGACCTCCTGATCCGCAACGCGAGCGGCTCGCTCTACGTCTACCCGGGCACCGGGAAGGCGACGAGCGAGATCTTCGGCACACCGAAGTCGCTCGGCACCGGTTTCCAGCAGTACGACATCTTCGGCTGAAATCGCAGGTGAGCGGGGCGTAACCCGCTGAAGTGACTACGCAGAGTGCCCATCGCAGTACGCGATGGGCACTCTGCGTTGTGCAACCCTTTCCCGAGTTTCCCTGTCTGACCTGGCGGAGCGACCATAGAGCGAGGATTGAGCGGTATCGGTCGCTTCGGCCAGGCCTGAACCCTGAAAGCAGGGGGTACCCGACCGGATCGAGATTCGAGGAGCCCATGTCCGCCGAGAGCACGCCGGAGCCCGTCATACCGGGCAAGGACGGCAACAGCGGCCCGCGCCACCGCGCCGGAGGCCGCAAGAAGGACCGCAGTCCGCGTCGTAAGGCCCTGCTGATCACGGCCTGGGTCGCGGCCGGTGTCGTGGTGCTGGGCGGTACCGGCGCCGGGTACGTGTACTTCAAGCTCAACGGCAACATCAAGAGCGTCGACATCAACCAGGCCCTCGGCACCGACCGGCCGGTCAAGGTCGACAACGGTTCCGAGAACATCCTGGTGCTGGGCTCGGACAGCCGCTCCGGCACCAACAAGAAGCTCGGCGGCGGCACCGACGACGGCAGCGCCCGCTCCGACACCGCGATGATCGTGCACGTCTACAAGGGCCACAAGAAGGCCAGCGTGGTGTCCGTCCCGCGCGACACCCTCGTCGACCGCCCCGAGTGCACCGACACCAAGGGCGTCACGTACGACGCGGCGTCCGGCGTGATGTTCAACGAGGCGTACTCCACCGGCGGCGCCGCCTGCACGGTGAAGACCGTCGAGTCCATCACCGGGCTGCGCATGGACCACTACCTCGAAGTCGACTTCGCCGGCTTCGAGAAGCTCATCGACGAACTCGGCGGCGTCCCGGTCACCACGACCAAGGCCATCAAGGACCCGCAGAGCCACCTCGACCTCAAGGCCGGCACGCACACGCTGAACGGCCAGCAGGCCCTCGGCCTGGTCCGCACCCGGCACGGCGTCGGCGACGGCTCCGACCTCGGCCGTATCCAGCTCCAGCAGGCCTTCATCAAGGCCCTGGTCAACCAGGTCAAGCACATCGGCGTCCTCACCAGCCCGACCAAGCTCTACGACCTCGCCAACACCGCCACAAAGGCCGTCACCACCGACTCCGACCTGGGCTCGGTGAACTCCCTCACATCCTTCGCCAACGGCCTCAAGAGCATCAGCTCCAAGAACATGACCATGGTCACGATGCCCGTCGAGTACGACCCGGCCAACCCGAACCGCGTGATCGTGGAGAAGTCGAAGGCCCAGCTGGTCTGGACGGCCTTGAAGAACGACCAGCCGATCCCGGTGGCGGCAACCAAGGGCACGGCAACCGGCGAAGCCAAGGGCGTCGTAACAGCTGGCTAGGGCACACCCCCCAGGGGCGCGGGGAACTGCGCGCCCAGCCCCCACGCACCCGCAGGGAATAGATCACAGACGGCCCCCGTTTTGGGAGATGGCTCCAGTCCTGGCAGACTGGACAGTCGGCCCCGGTTCACGCGACCGCACCCGCGGCAGCGACCCGGAGCCCTCCCGAAACTAGGAGACACCCTTGAAGCGCGAGATCCACCCCGAGTACGTCGAGACCCAGGTCAGCTGCACCTGTGGCGCGTCGTTCACCACCCGCAGCACGATCACGAGCGGCAACATCCGCGCCGAGGTCTGCTCCGAGTGCCACCCGTTCTACACGGGCAAGCAGAAGATCCTCGACACCGGTGGCCGCGTGGCCCGCTTCGAGGCCCGCTTCGGCAAGGCTGCTGCCGGCTCCACGAAGTAGCGAGCTCCATTTCGCCGGTCCACGGCCACGCCCTTTTTTCGGCGTGCCGGGACCGGCGTTTTTGGTCGCCCGCCTTCCCTTCCGTACGCATTTCAGGAGCCCAAGATGTTCGAGGCTGTCGAGGACCTCATCGGCGAGCACGCCGACCTTGAGACGAAGCTCGCCGACCCGTCGGTCCACGCCGACCAGGCCAACGCGCGCAAGCTGAACAAGCGCTACGCCGAGCTCACCCCGATCGTCGCCACGTACCGCTCCTGGAAGCAGACCGGCGACGACATCGAGACCGCGCGTGAACTCGGCGCCGACGACCCGGAGTTCGCGGCCGAGGTCAAGGAGCTGGAGAAGCAGCGGGACGAGATCACGGAGAAGCTGCGGCTGCTGCTGGTGCCGCGTGACCCCAACGACGACAAGGACGTGATCCTTGAGGTCAAGGCGGGCGCGGGCGGCGACGAGTCCGCCCTGTTCGCCGGTGACCTGCTGCGCATGTACCTGCGGTACGCGGAGCGCGTCGGCTGGAAGACCGAGATCATCGACGCCACCGAGTCCGAGCTGGGCGGCTACAAGGACGTCCAGGTCGCCGTGAAGACCAAGGGCGGCAACGGCGCGACCGAGCCCGGCCAGGGCGTCTGGGCGCGGCTGAAGTACGAGGGCGGGGTGCACCGCGTGCAGCGGGTGCCGGCGACCGAGTCCGCGGGCCGTATCCACACCTCGGCGGCCGGTGTCCTGGTCACCCCCGAGGCGGAGGAGGTCGACGTCGAGGTCAATCCGAACGACCTCCGCATCGACGTCTACCGTTCGTCCGGTCCCGGCGGGCAGTCCGTCAACACGACCGACTCCGCGGTGCGCATCACGCACATTCCGACCGGAGTCGTCGCTTCCTGCCAGAACGAGAAGAGCCAGCTGCAGAACAAGGAGCAGGCACTGCGTATCCTGCGCTCCAGGCTGCTCGCCGCGGCACAGGAGGAAGCGGAGAAGAACGCCGCCGACGCCCGCCGCAGCCAGGTCCGCACGGTCGACCGCTCCGAGAAGATCCGTACGTACAACTTCCCGGAGAACCGCATCTCGGACCACCGCGTCGGATTCAAGGCGTACAACCTTGACCAGGTCCTGGACGGCGACCTCGACGCGATGATCCAGGCTTGCGTGGACGCGGACTCGGCCGCCAAGCTCGCGGCGGCGTAAGGCACGGCACGTATCGCACGGACGAGTACGACACGGAGGACTTGCGTGAACCTGCTGCTCGCAGAGGTGGCCCAGGCCACCCAGCGGCTGGCCGACGCCGGCGTGCCCTCGCCGCGCAACGACGCGGAGGAGCTCGCCGCGTTCGTGCACGGTGTGAAGCGGGGCGAGCTGCACTCCGTGAAGGACGTGGACTTCGACGCCCGCTACTGGGAGACCATCGCCCGGCGCGAGCAGCGTGAGCCGCTCCAGCACATCACCGGCCGGGCCTTCTTCCGGTACCTGGAACTCCAGGTCGGGCCAGGGGTGTTCGTGCCGCGCCCCGAGACCGAGTCGGTCGTCGGCTGGGCCATAGACGCGGTGCGCGCGATGGACGTCGTAGAGCCCCTGATCGTGGATCTGTGCACGGGCTCCGGCGCCATCGCGCTCGCCCTCGCGCAGGAGGTCCCGCGCTCCCGGGTGCACGCCGTGGAGCTGTCCGAGGACGCCCTCCAGTGGACCCGCAAGAACATGGAGGGGTCGAGGGTCGACCTGCGGCAGGGGAACGCCCTGGACGCCTTCCCCGACCTCGACGGCCATGTCGACCTGGTCATCTCCAACCCGCCGTACATCCCGCTCACCGAATGGGAGTACGTCGCGCCCGAGGCCCGGGACTACGACCCCGAACTCGCCCTGTTCTCAGGCGAGGACGGCCTCGACCTGATCCGCGGCATCGAACGCACCGCACACCGACTTCTCCGCCCGGGCGGTGTCGTCGTCATCGAGCACGCCGACACCCAGGGCGGCCAGGTGCCGTGGATCTTCACCGAGGAGCGTGGCTGGGCCGACGCGGCCGACCACCCCGATCTCAACAACCGCCCGCGCTTCGCGACCGCCCGCCGGGCGACGCCATGACCAGCGCCCCGACATTCGACCCGCAGCAGTACGTGTACGAGGAGGCCCGCTAGACATGGCACGGCGATACGACACCAATGACGCGACCGACCGCACGACGGGTCTGCGCGAGGCCGCGTCCGCCGTCCGCCGGGGCGAACTCGTGGTCCTGCCGACCGACACGGTCTACGGCATCGGGGCCGACGCGTTCTCCTCGGAGGCCGTCGCCGATCTCCTGGACGCCAAGGGCCGGGGCCGCAACATGCCCACCCCCGTCCTCATCGGCTCCCCGAACACGCTGCACGGCCTCGTCACGGACTTCTCCGAGCTGGCCTGGGAACTCGTCGACGCGTTCTGGCCGGGCGCCCTCACGCTGGTCGCCAAGCACCAGCCGTCGCTCCAGTGGGACCTGGGGGACACCCGGGGCACGGTCGCCGTCCGTATGCCGCTGCACCCGGTCGCCATCGAGCTGCTGACCGAGGTCGGCCCGATGGCGGTCTCCTCGGCGAACCTCACCGGCCACCCGGCGCCGGAGGACTGTGACGCGGCCCAGCAGATGCTCGGCGACTCGGTCTCCGTGTACCTCGACGGCGGTCCGACGCCCGGCAACGTGCCGTCGTCGATCGTCGACGTCACGCGCGAGGTGCCCCTGCTGCTGCGCGCGGGCGCGATCTCGGCGGAGGAGCTGCGGAAGGTCGTACCCGACCTTGAGGTGGCGAATTGACAGCCCCTGACGCGGGGCGTGGCATAGGCAACGGGGAAGTGACGGGGACCTTCGGGCTTCCCATGGACAGCTTCCGCATCCTCCACGTCAGCACCGGCAACGTGTGCCGCTCGCCGATCACCGAGCGGCTGACCCGTCATGCCCTGGCGGACCGGCTCGGCGACCCGCTGTGGGGCGGGCTGATCGTGGAGAGCGCCGGTACGTGGGGCCATGAGGGTGCGCCCATGGAGACCAACGCGGCGACGGTCCTCACCGACTTCGGCGCGGACCCCTCCGGGTTCACCGGCCGCGAGCTGCTGGACGACCACGTGATCCGCGCCGACCTGGTGCTGACGGCCACGAGGGACCACCGGGCCCAGGTCATCTCGATGGGCCACTCGGCGGGCCTGCGCACCTTCACCCTCAAGGAGTTCACCCGCCTGGTGAAGGCCATAGACCCCGCGACCCTCCCGCCCCTGGAGGACGGCATGGTGGCCCGCGCCCGCGCCCTGGTCCGCGCGGCAGCGGCCCTACGAGGCTGGCTCCTGGCCCCCACAGCGGAAGCGGACGAGGTCTTCGACCCGTACGGCGCCCCGCTCCCGTTCTTCCGCTCCATCGGAGACGAGATAAACCAGGCGATCGACCCCGTGGTCACCGCCCTCACAGGCGTACCGGCCAAGACGTAGCAACGGCCGCGCGCCCCACCCGCCCCGGGCCTACATTGGACGTACGTCACCGTCGACGCCCCGGAGTCCACCATGTCGGTCACCCCTGTCCTTGAGGCCGATGTCCTGCGCCGTCAGGACCCCGAGCTGGCCGAGATCCTGCTCGGGGAGCTCGAACGGCAGTCGACGACGCTCCAGCTGGTCGCCGCCGAGAACTTCACCTCGCCCGCCGTGCTGGCCGCGCTCGGCTCCCCGCTCGCCAACAAGTACGCCGAGGGATACCCCGGCGCCCGCCACCACGGCGGCTGCGAGATCGTCGACGTCGCCGAGCGCGTCGCCGTCGACCGGGCGAAGGCGCTGTTCGGTGCCGAACACGCCAACGTGCAGTCCCACTCCGGGTCTTCGGCCGTGCTGGCCGCCTACGCCGCGCTGCTGCGGCCCGGCGACACCGTCCTCGCGCTGGGGCTACCGTACGGCGGTCATCTCACGCATGGGTCGCCCGCCAACTTCTCCGGCCGCTGGTTCGACTTCGTCGCCTACGGCGTGGACGCGGAGACCGGGCTCATCGACTACGACCAGGTGCGCGCCCTCGCCCGCACGCACCGGCCCAAGGCGATCGTCTGCGGGTCCATCGCCTACCCCCGGCACCTCGACTACGCCTTCTTCCGCGAGGTCGCCGACGAGGTGGGTGCCTACCTCATCGCCGACGCGGCCCATCCCATCGGCCTCGTCGCCGGGGGAGCGGCGCCGAACCCGGTGCCGTACGCCGACGTCGTCTGCGCCACCACGCACAAGGTGCTGCGCGGGCCGCGCGGCGGGATGATCCTGTGCGGGAGCGAGCTGGCCGAGCGGGTCGACCGGGCGGTGTTCCCGTTCACGCAGGGCGGCGCGCAGATGCACACCATCGCGGCGAAGGCCGTCGCCTTCGGCGAGGCGGCGACCCCGGCCTTCACGGCGTACGCCCATCAGGTGGTCTCCAACGCCCGGGTGCTCGCGGCGGGACTCGCCGCCGAGGGGCTCGCCGTCACCACCGGCGGTACCGACACCCATCTGATCACCGCGGACCCGGCACCCCTCGGAGTCGACGGACGCACCGCGCGCGGCCGGCTCGCGGCGGCCGGGATGGTGCTCGACTGCTGTGCGCTCCCGCACGGTGACGCCCGTGGAATCAGGCTGGGTACGGCCGCCGTGACCACGCAGGGCATGGGCGTGGAGGAGATGGCGCGGATCGGCGCGCTGCTCGCGGGGGTGCTGCGGGACGAGGTGGAGAGCAGAAAGGCACGTGACGAAGTGCGGGATCTTGTGGGTGGATTTCCGCCGTATCCGGGCTGAACGGGGGTACCCGGACCCGGGCACACAGCCACACGTGCAACCATCTTCGCTACCCGGAAGTCCCCAACCATATGCGTCCCTCGCTAGGGTGTGGGGCTGTGATGGCCAGCGAGACCTGTGGGGAAGCCTGTGCGTGAATACCTGCTGACGCTCTGCGTGACGGCCGCGGTGACGTATCTGCTGACCGGGCCGGTGCGGAAGTTCGCGATCGTGGCCGGAGCGATGCCCGAGATCAGGGCCCGTGACGTGCACCGGGAACCCACTCCGCGGCTCGGCGGGATCGCCATGTTCTTCGGCCTGTGCGCCGGACTGCTGGTCGCGGACCACCTGACCAACCTCAACGAGGTCTTCGAGAACTCGAACGAGCCGCGCGCCCTGCTCTCCGGAGCGGCCCTGATCTGGCTCATCGGTGTCCTGGACGACAAGTTCGAGATCGACGCCCTGATCAAGCTCGGCGGCCAGATGATCGCCGCCGGCGTGATGGTGATGCAGGGTCTGACGATCCTGTGGCTGCCCATCCCGGGCGTCGGCAACGTGGCGCTGACCCAGTGGCAGGGCACCCTGCTGACGGTCGCCCTGGTCG
Source organism: Streptomyces sp. NPDC050508 (assembly GCF_040655155.1). NCBI lineage: Bacteria > Bacillati > Actinomycetota > Actinomycetes > Kitasatosporales > Streptomycetaceae > Streptomyces > Streptomyces sp. NPDC050508. The sequence goes on along the minus strand of NZ_JBFAJJ010000006.1, from coordinate 557,262 downwards.
TCATCACCATCAACGCGGTCAACTTCGTCGACGGCCTCGACGGCCTGGCCTCCGGCATGGTGTGCATCGCCGCCGCCGCGTTCTTCCTGTACGCCTACCGGATCTGGTACTCGTACGGCATCGAGGCCGCCGCCCCGGCCACGCTCTTCTCGGCGATCCTGATGGGCATGTGCCTGGGCTTCCTGCCGCACAACATGCACCCCGCGCGGATCTTCATGGGCGACTCCGGCTCGATGCTGATCGGGCTCGTCCTGTCCGCGGGTGCGATCTCCATCACGGGACAGGTCGACCCGGACGCGCTGCAGTTGTTCCTGCACTCCGAGAAGGCGGCCGTGCACTCGACGGTGCCGGTCTACATCCCGCTGCTGCTGCCGCTGACGATCATCGCGGTGCCGGCCGCCGACCTGGTGCTGGCGATCGTGCGCCGCACCTGGCGCGGTCAGTCGCCGTTCGCCGCGGACCGCGGCCATCTGCACCACCGGCTCCTGGAGATCGGCCACTCGCACAGCAGGGCGGTGCTGATCATGTACTTCTGGTCGGCGCTGATCGCGTTCGGCGCGCTGTCCTACTCGGTCAGCTCGGCCTCGATGTGGATCGTCCTCGGCATCGTCTTCCTGAGCGCGATCGGCCTGCTGCTGCTCCTGCTGCCGCGCTTCACGCCGCGTGCGCCGCGTTGGGCCGAGCACCTGGTGCCGCCGCGATATCGCCGTCGCAGGACCGGAGTTGACCCTGTCGTGGTGCTGGCGGAGGAGGACCGCGACCCGCGTCCCCCGCTTGTCGCCGGAGTGTCAGGAGTCAACGGGGCGACCGCTGTCGGCCCTCGTTCGCGGCTCCTGGACGGACGTAAAGCGGAGTCCTCGCGCTGACGCCAAGGTAAGAATCTGACTAAAGCGTTGCCATCTCGTGGGCAGACAAAGCCTCCCCATACCAGACAAGTTGGCCGCTATTTTGCACAGACGCGCACTGTCACTCTCATGTGTGACAGCAAGCACACCTTCTAGGTAAAGACCGCATCAAATAGTTTGTGATACGGTTCACGAGAACCCGGGACAGAGCCGAAGGACCGTAGTGCGACGGTCCATTGGCGTGAGGTTCTCTCTCATCCCGGGACTACGCTCGTCCATGACGACACGCCCCCCTTAGCAAGCGGAGTTGCCGCCATGCCGTCCAATGACGCCCGGATTCTCCTTCAAGCCGCTGTGCCCACAGCTGCCGTCGGCGCGATTGCCGCCGTCGTCAGTGGCGTGGTCGCCGGCGGCAAAGGAGCTATTGGGGCAGCCGTTGCGACGCTGATCGTGATCCTCTTCATGGGAATCGGGCTCTACGTTCTGCAGCGCACTGCCAAATCGCTTCCGCACCTGTTCCAGGCGATGGGCCTCATGCTCTTCGCGGCGCAGATTCTTCTGCTGTTCATTTTCCTGGCCGCGTTCAAGCACACCACCCTCTTCAATCCCAAGGCCTTCGCGTTCACCCTGCTCGCCGGCACCATCATCTGGATCGTCGCGCAGACCCGTGCCCACATGAAGGCCAAGATCCTCTACGTCGAGCCCGAGAAGTCGGGGCATTCGTCGTGAGAGGTAGGGCCGGGATAAGAGGGCGTAAGAGATCCTGCTATCGTCCGGTGCCAACTGCGGCATCGCGGGCGCGGGCATCTGAGCTGACGCCTGCTCAATCGCGAGGCTTGATGCCCCACTGCCGCCCCCACATCCGTAACACCAGTCCAGTGCCGAACCGCGGCCATGCGCCGCGCCGACACAACGAGGTTGCCGTACCTATGCGCCACGCTGAAGGAGCCCGCGGTGAGTGCTGACCCGACGCAGGTGCTCGCCTTCGAGACCGACTGCCACATCTTCGACGGCTGTGGCTTCCCGGCTCCCGGCCTGCACTCGTTCCTGTTCAAGCCCCTCCTGGGGGACGGCGACAGCAACGTGTACTTCAATAAGCCGATGCTGCTGGCGCTGCTCGGCTCGGTCATCGTCGTCGGCTTCTTCTGGGCCGCCTTCCGCAAGCCGAAGGTCGTCCCCGGCAAGCTGCAGATGGTCGCCGAGTCCGGCTACGACTTCATCCGCCGCGGAGTCGTCTACGAGACGATCGGAAAGAAGGAGGGCGAGAAGTACGTACCGCTGGTCGTCTCGCTGTTCTTCTTCATCTGGATGATGAACCTCTGGTCGATCGTCCCGGTCGCCCAGTTCCCGGTGACATCGATCATCGCGTACCCGATCGTCCTCGCGGCGATCGTCTACATCACCTGGGTCTCGCTGACGTTCAAGCGACACGGATTCGTCGGCGCCTTCAAGAACTTCAGCGGTTACGACAAGTCGCTCGGCGCGGTTCTCCCGCTGGCGATGGGCATCGAGCTGCTCTCGAACCTGATCGTCCGGCCGTTCACGCACGCGGTCCGACTGTTCGCCAACATGTTCGCGGGCCACACCCTGCTGCTGCTCTTCACGATCGCCAGCTGGTACCTGCTCAACGGCATCGGCATCGCCTACGCGGGTGTCTCGTTCGTCATGGTCATCGTGATGACGGCCTTCGAACTCTTCATCCAGGCCCTGCAAGCGTATGTCTTCGTGCTGCTGACCTGCACCTTCATCCAGGGCGCGCTCGCCGAGCACCACTGAGCACACCCTCCAGAACCCCCCTTAGCGTCCGGTTGGCCAATCCCCACCGGTCCGTACAGATAAGGAAGAATCAGCATGGCTGCCATTGAGACCCTCGCCGCCGTCGGCGGTTCGCTCGGTTCGATCGGCTACGGCCTCGCCGCCATCGGTCCCGGCGTCGGCGTCGGCATCATCTTCGGTAACGGCACCCAGGCTCTTGCCCGTCAGCCCGAAGCTGCCGGCCTGATCCGCGCCAACCAGATCCTCGGCTTCGCCTTCTGTGAGGCGCTCGCCCTCATCGGTCTGGTCATGCCGTTCGTCTACGGCACCTGATCTGTCGATCAGCAACAGCCCACTAGACGAAAGGCACTGACATGAGCCAGCTGCTCATTCTGGCGGCCGAGAAGGAGAACCCTCTCGTCCCGCCGATTCCCGAGCTTGTCATCGGCCTGATCGCCTTCGTCATCGTCTTCGGCTTCCTCGCCAAGAAGCTCCTCCCGAACATCAACAAGGTTCTGGACGAGCGGCGCGAGGCCATCGAGGGCGGTATCGAGAAGGCCGAGGCCGCCCAGACCGAGGCACAGAGCGTGCTTGAGCAGTACAAGGCTCAGCTCGCCGAGGCCCGGCACGAGGCCGCGCGGCTGCGCCAGGAGGCGCAGGAGCAGGGCGCCACGCTCATCGCCGAGATGCGCGCGGAAGGCCAGCGGCAGCGTGAGGACATCATCGCCGCCGGTCACACGCAGATCGAGGCCGACCGCAAGGCCGCTTCGCAGGCGCTGCGCCAGGACGTGGGCAAGCTCGCCACCGACCTGGCCGGCAAGCTCGTCGGCGAGTCCCTTGAGGACCACGCCCGGCAGAGCCGTGTGATCGACCGTTTCCTCGATGAACTTGAGGAGAAGGCCGAGGCCGCGCGATGAACGGAGCGAGCCGCGAGGCCCTGGCAGCCGCACGTGAGCGTCTCGACGCGCTGACGGACTCCACGTCCGTGAACGCGGCGCAGCTCGCCGACGAGCTGGCCGCCGTCACCGCGCTGCTCGGCCGTGAGGTGTCGCTGCGTCGGGTCCTCACCGACCCGGCGCAGGACGGCGAGTCCAAGGCCGGGCTGGCCGAGCGCCTGCTCGGTGGCCAGGTCGGCGGTCCCGCCCTCGACCTGCTGTCCGGCATGGTGCGCTCCCGCTGGTCGCAGCCCCGCGACCTGGTGGACGCGCTGGAGGAGCTGGCGGCCACCGCCGACCTCACCGCCGCCCAGCAGTCGGGCGACCTCGACGACGTCGAGGACGAGCTGTTCCGGTTCGGCCGGATCGTCTCCTCGAACACCGGGCTGCGCGCCGCGCTGACCAACCGCGCCGCGAGCACCACGGCCAAGAGCGAGCTGCTCGGCAGCCTGCTCGGCGGCCGGGCCAAGCCGGCCACCGAGCGACTGGTGACGCGCCTTGTGACCGCGCCGCGGGGACGTAGCCTGGAGGCGGGACTCGAATCCCTGTCCAAGCTCGCCGCCGAGCGCCGTAGTCGCCTGGTAGCCGTCGTCACCACGGCGGTCCCGCTGAGCGACCCGCAGAAGCAGCGCCTGGGCGCCGCCCTCGCGAAGCTCTACGGCCGCCAGATGCACCTCAACATCGACGTGGACCCCGAGGTCCTCGGCGGAATCCGGGTGCAGGTCGGCGACGAGGTCATCAACGGCTCCGTCGCGGACCGCCTCGACGACGCCACCCGCCGCATGGCGAGCTAGCAGCACCACAACAAAGACGTAGTAAGGCGGCCCGAGTTGGGCCGTGCAGAGGATTCACCTCGTTCATGGGGGGAGTCCCCCCATCCCCCCAAGTGAAACTTCGGGCCCAACAAGGAGAGCAGGGAACCCAGATGGCGGAGCTCACGATCCGGCCGGAGGAGATCCGGGACGCGCTGGAGAACTTCGTCCAGTCGTACAAGCCGGACGCGGCCTCGCGCGAGGAGGTCGGCACGGTCACCCTTGCCGGCGACGGCATCGCGAAGGTCGAGGGCCTGCCCTCGGCCATGGCCAACGAACTGCTGAAGTTCGAGGACGGCACCCTCGGTCTTGCGCTCAACCTCGAAGAGCGCGAGATCGGTACCGTCATCCTCGGTGAGTTCAGTGGCGTCGAGGAGGGCCAGCCGGTCACCCGCACCGGAGAGGTCCTGTCCGTCGCCGTCGGCGAGGGCTACCTCGGCCGTGTCGTCGACCCGCTCGGCAACCCGATCGACGGCCTCGGCGACATCGAGACCAGCGGTCGCCGCGCGCTGGAGCTGCAGGCTCCGGGCGTCATGGCCCGTAAGTCGGTGCACGAGCCGATGGAGACCGGCTACAAGGCCGTCGACGCGATGACCCCGATCGGCCGTGGCCAGCGTCAGCTGATCATCGGCGACCGCCAGACCGGCAAGACCGCCCTGGCCGTCGACACGATCATCAACCAGCGCGACAACTGGCGCTCGGGCGACGTGAACAAGCAGGTCCGCTGCATCTACGTCGCCATCGGCCAGAAGGGCTCCACCATCGCCTCCGTGCGTGGTGCGCTCGAAGAGGCCAACGCGCTGGAGTACACGACCATCGTCGCCGCCCCGGCGTCCGACCCGGCCGGCTTCAAGTACCTGGCGCCGTACACCGGTTCGGCCATCGGCCAGCACTGGATGTACGAGGGCAAGCACGTCCTCATCATCTTCGACGACCTCTCGAAGCAGGCCGACGCCTACCGCGCCGTGTCCCTGCTGCTGCGCCGTCCGCCGGGCCGCGAGGCCTACCCGGGTGACGTCTTCTACCTGCACTCCCGTCTGCTGGAGCGCTGCGCGAAGCTCTCCGACGAGATGGGCAAGGGCTCGATGACCGGTCTGCCGATCGTCGAGACCAAGGCCAACGACGTCTCGGCGTTCATCCCGACCAACGTCATCTCCATCACCGACGGCCAGTGCTTCCTGGAGTCGGACCTCTTCAACGCCGGTCAGCGCCCCGCGCTGAACGTCGGTATCTCCGTCTCCCGAGTCGGTGGTTCCGCGCAGCACAAGGCGATGAAGCAGGTCTCCGGCCGACTGCGCCTCGACCTCGCCCAGTACCGCGAGCTGGAGGCGTTCGCCGCCTTCGGTTCCGACCTGGACGCCGCGTCGAAGGCCCAGCTGGAGCGCGGCCAGCGTCTGGTCGAGCTGCTCAAGCAGCCCCAGTACCAGCCGATGGCCACCGCCGACCAGGTCGTCTCCGTGTGGGCCGCGACCACCGGCAAGATGGACGACGTACCGGTCGCCGACATCCGCCGCTTCGAGACGGAGCTGCTGGAGTACCTGCACCGCAAGGAGCAGGGCCTTATGACCTCCATCAAGGAGGGCGGCAAGATGTCGGACGACACCCTCACCGCTGCCGCCGACGCCATCGCCGAGTTCAAGAAGCAGTTCGAGACCTCGGACGGCAAGCTTCTCGGCGAGGACGCCCCGGCCTCGGCCAAGTGACGTAAGGAAGGGACCTGACTCATGGGAGCCCAGCTCCGGGTCTACAAGCGTCGCATCCGATCCGTCACCGCGACCAAGAAGATCACCAAGGCGATGGAGATGATCGCCGCCTCGCGTGTCGTCAAGGCGCACCGCAAGGTGCAGGCCTCGGCGCCGTACGCGAAGGAACTGACGCGTGCGGTCACGGCGGTCGGTACGGGTTCGAACACCCGGCACCCGCTGACCACCGAGGCGGAGACGCCGACCCGTTCCGCGGTGCTGCTCCTCACGAGCGACCGCGGTCTGGCCGGCGCCTTCAACTCCAACGCCATCAAGGCCGCGGAGCAGTTGACCGCACGTCTTGAGGCCGAGGGCAAGGAGGTCGACACGTACATCGTCGGCCGCCGCGGTCTCGCCCACTACAACTTCCGCGAGCGCAAGGTCGTGGAGTCGTGGTCGGGCTTCACCGACGAGCCCACGTACGCGGACGCGAAGAAGGTCGCGGGTCCGCTGATCGAGGCCATCGAGCGGGACACGGCGGAGGGCGGCGTGGACGAACTCCACATCGTCTACACCGAGTTCGTCTCGATGATGACGCAGACGGCGATCGACAGCCGGCTGCTGCCCCTCAGCCTCGAAGAGGTTGCGGAAGAAGCTGTGCCCCAGGGCGAGATCCTTCCGCTGTACGACTTCGAGCCGTCGGCGGAGGACGTCCTGGACGCCCTGCTGCCGCGGTACGTCGAGAGCCGTATCTACAACGCGCTGCTCCAGTCGGCTGCCTCCAAGCACGCCGCCACCCGCCGCGCGATGAAGTCGGCGACCGACAACGCGGGAGACCTGATCACCACGCTCTCCCGTCTTGCCAACGCGGCCCGCCAGGCCGAAATCACCCAGGAAATCAGCGAGATCGTCGGTGGCTCCGCAGCCCTGGCCGACGCGACCGCGGGGAGTGACAAGTAATGACGACGACAGTTGAGACGGCCGTTGCCACGGGCCGCGTCGCCCGGGTCATCGGCCCGGTCGTCGACGTGGAGTTCCCCGTCGACGCGATGCCGGAGATCTACAACGCTCTGCACGTCGAGGTGGCCGACCCGGCCCTGGACGGTGCGAAGAAGACGCTGACCCTGGAGGTCGCCCAGCACCTGGGTGACGGCCTGGTCCGCACGATCTCGATGCAGCCCACCGACGGTCTGGTCCGCCAGGCCGCGGTCACCGACACCGGCGACGGCATCACCGTCCCGGTCGGTGACTTCACCAAGGGCAAGGTGTTCAACACCCTTGGTGAGGTGCTGAACAGCGAGGAGAAGTACGAGGGCGAGCGCTGGTCCATCCACCGCAAGGCCCCCCGCTTCGACGAGCTTGAGTCGAAGACCGAGATGTTCGAGACCGGCGTCAAGGTCATCGACCTGCTGACCCCGTACGTCAAGGGCGGCAAGATCGGCCTGTTCGGCGGTGCCGGCGTCGGCAAGACGGTGCTCATCCAGGAGATGATCTACCGCGTCGCCAACAACCACGACGGTGTCTCCGTGTTCGCCGGTGTCGGCGAGCGCACCCGTGAGGGCAACGACCTCATCGAGGAGATGGCCGACTCGGGCGTCATCGACAAGACGGCGCTCGTCTTCGGCCAGATGGACGAGCCCCCGGGCACCCGTCTGCGCGTGGCCCTGGCCGGTCTGACCATGGCGGAGTACTTCCGCGATGTGCAGAACCAGGACGTGCTGTTCTTCATCGACAACATCTTCCGCTTCACGCAGGCCGGTTCCGAGGTCTCGACCCTGCTCGGCCGCATGCCCTCCGCGGTGGGCTACCAGCCGAACCTGGCCGACGAGATGGGTCTCCTCCAGGAGCGCATCACCTCGACCCGCGGTCACTCGATCACCTCGATGCAGGCGATCTACGTCCCCGCGGACGACCTGACCGACCCGGCCCCGGCCACCACCTTCGCCCACCTCGACGCGACGACGGTTCTCTCCCGTCCGATCTCCGAGAAGGGCATCTACCCGGCCGTGGACCCGCTGGACTCCACGTCCCGCATCCTGGACCCGCGCTACATCGCGGCGGAGCACTACAACACCGCGATGCGCGTCAAGACGGTCCTCCAGAAGTACAAGGACCTCCAGGACATCATCGCGATCCTCGGTATCGACGAGCTGGGCGAGGAGGACAAGCTCACCGTCCACCGTGCCCGTCGCGTGGAGCGCTTCCTGTCCCAGAACACCCACGTCGCCAAGCAGTTCACCGGCGTCGACGGGTCGGACGTACCGCTGGACGAGTCGATCGTGGCGTTCAACGCGATCATCGACGGCGACTACGACCACTTCCCGGAGCAGGCGTTCTTCCTCTGCGGTGGTATCGAGGACCTGAAGGCGAACGCGAAGGAGCTCGGCGTCTCCTGACCCCGTGCTTCACCTTGAGGGGGTGGGGTGTGTCCCACCCCCTCATGTACGCCCATTAGAATTTGAACCAACACCCGGCACGACCGCCGGGTGGTGACCCGAGGAGCCCACCTTGGCTGCTGAGCTGCATGTCGAGCTCGTCGCCGCGGACCGCCAGGTCTGGTCCGGCGAGGCCACCCTGGTCGTCGCGCGCACCACGTCCGGCGACATCGGCGTCATGCCCGGTCACCAGCCGCTGCTCGGTGTGCTGGAGTCGGGCCCGGTGACCATCCGCACGAGCGACGGCGGGACGGTCGTCGCCGCGGTGCACGGCGGTTTCATCTCGTTCGCGGACAACAAGCTGTCGCTGCTCGCCGAGATCGCCGAGCTGTCGGACGAGATCGACGTCCAGCGCGTGGAGCGGGAGCTGGAGCAGGCGAAGGCGGAGGGCGACGAGTCCGCCGAGCGCCGCGCGGACGTCCGACTGCGTGCGGTGGAGACGCGCTGAACCCTGCGTTTGACGCGATGACGTGACTCAGCCGCGGCTGGGACCGGAGGAATCCGGCCCCAGCCGCGGCTGAGGCGAATGTGGGTGTTTTTTCCGTTCCGTTACCTGTTTTACCTAGGAGACGAGGAGGTCGGTGTCGATGGTCCTCGCTCTGACTGTGTGCGGAATTGTGGTGGCCCTGGTAGTGGTGGGGCTGTTCGTCTTCGGCCTGCGCCGCAGACTCATCCAGCGCTCCGGCGGCACCTTCGACTGTTCGCTCCGCTGGGACGTCCCGGAGAAACCCGACACCAACGGCAAGGGCTGGAGCTACGGCGTCGCCCGCTACAACGGCGACCGCATCGAGTGGTACCGCGTCTTCTCCTACGCCTACCGCCCGCGCCGCACCCTGGAACGCTCGGCGATCGAGGTGGCCGGCCGCCGCCTCCCCGAGGGCGAGGAAGAGCTGGCGCTCCTCTCCGACGCGATCATCCTCACCTGCCTGCACCGCGGCACCCGCCTCGAACTCGCCATGAGCGAGGACGCGTTGACCGGTTTCCTCGCCTGGCTGGAGGCGGCTCCGCCCGGGCAGCGCGTCAACGTGGCCTGACCGGACACACCGGGTTGGGTACGTCGGCCTGACCGACGACGACCGTGTGGGGCTCTGGGCTGAGCGTCACGGTGACGTTGACCGGGCTGGCGGCCAGGAGTGCGGCTGCCGCCGCTCCGGCGAAGGCGCCGGCGGACGCGATCCTGGAGTTGACGGGCCTCTTGGCGGTGCGGGACGTGGTGGGCCTGCGCTTCATGGTTTCCCCCGAATGAGATATTCCGCTTAATGTCGCGAGACCCACAATGTGCCCGGTCGGCGTCCTGTCCCCACCCGCCATCCGGCCCGCGGCACGGGCCGAAGGTCCCCAGAGGGTGCACGCCGGGAGCGCGCGCCGCGCTCAACGCGCCGTACACGCACAACGCACCGCGGACAGACCGGAGAGGTCTGTCCGCGGCGGGACGCTGAGCAGCGTGGGGTTCAGCTCAGCCCGCTGTTGATGGCGCTCACCAGCTCGCCGTTGCTGGTGTCGCCGCTGAAGTCCCAGAAGAACGCGCCGCCGAGACCCTGGGCCTTGGCCCAGCTCATCTTTCCGGCGATCGTGCTCGGGGTGTCGTAGGACCACCAGTTGGTGCCGCAGTGCGCGTACGCCGTGCCCGCGATGGTGCCGGTGACCGGGCAGGACGTCTTGAGGACCTTGTAGTCCTCGATGCCCTGTTCGTAGGTGCCGGTGGCCGGGCCCGTGGCGGTGCCGCCCGGGGCGTCCTGGGTGACGCCGGTCCAGCCTCTGCCGTAGAAGCCGATACCGAGGAGCAGCTTGTTCGCCGGGACTCCCTTCGCCTTGAACTTGGCTATCGCGTCGGCCGAGGTGAAGCCGGGGGTCGGGATGCCGGTGTACGAGGTGAGCGGGGAGTGCGGGGCGGTCGGTCCGGTGGCGGTGGAGCCGAAGGAACCGAAGAAGTCGTACGTCATCACGTTGTACCAGTCGACGTACTGGGCCGCGCCCGCGTAGTCGGCGGCGTCGATCTTGCCGCCGGAGGTGCCGTCCGCAGTGGTGGCGGCGGTGACCAGGTTGCTGGAGCCGAACTTGGCGCGCAGGGCCTGCATCAGGTTCTTGTACGCCGCCGCGCCGCTGGTGTCGCAGGACAGGCCGCAGGCGTTCGGGTACTCCCAGTCGATGTCGATGCCGTCGAACACGTCGGCCCAGCGCGGGTCCTCGACCAGGTTGTAGCAGGAGTCGGCGAACGCGGTCGGGTTGGCCGCCGCCTGCGCGAAGCCGCCGGACCATGTCCAGCCGCCGAAGGACCACAGGATCTTGAGGTTGGGGTACTTGGCCTTCAGCTCGCGCAGCTGGTTGAAGTTGCCGGCGATCGGCTGGTCCCAGGTGTCGGCGACACCGCTGACGGACTGGTCGGCGGTGAACGTCTTCTGGTAGTCGGCGTAGGCGTCACCGATCGCGCACTGCCCGTTCGTCACGTTGCCGAAGGCGTAGTTGATGTGCGTGATCTTCGCGGCCGAGCCGGAGGTCACCAGGTTCTTGACCTGGTAGTTGCGCTGGTACGTGCCCCACTCGGTGAGGTACCCGAGCTTGACCGCGCTGCCGGTGGCCGGGGGAGTGGTCGTCCCGCCCGTGGTGTGCACGGCGACCGCGCCGCTGACCGGACCGGTCTGGTCGGCGGTGTCCCGGGCCTGGACGGTGTACGAGTAGTCGGTGCCGGCGGTCAGGCCGGTGTTCGTGTACGACGTCGTCGTCACCGTGGCGACCTTGGTGCCGTCGCGCAGGATGTCGTAGTTCTTGATGCCCTTGTCGTCGGTCGCTGCCGACCAGGACAGGTTCACCGAGGTGTCGGTGACGGCGGAGGCGGTGGGGGTGCCGGGCGCGGAGGGGGCCGCGTCACCGGGGACCGTGGTGCCGCCGTCACAACTGCCGCCGTTGAGCAGGCAGTTGGAGGGCGAGCCGGTGCCGGCGCCGTTGAAGCCGAAGGAGACGGAGGCGCCCGCGGCGATGGTGCCGTTGTAGGACTTGTTCTTCGCGGTCCAGTGGTTCCCGGAGTTGGTGACGTCCGCGTCCCAGGCCGAGGTGACGGACGTGCCGGAGGGGAAGTCCCACTCGACCGTCCATGAACTGATCGCGCTGGTACCGGTGTTCTTGACGGTCCACTGGCCGCCGAAGCCGGTGCCCCAGTCGCTGGACTTGGTGTAGGTGGCCGTGGCGGTCGACGCGGCCTGGGCGGGGGCGGCCAGGCCGACGAGAGCGGCGAGCGGGAGCAGCAGGGTCGCGAACCCGGCAACTGCTCGATGTCTGAAGCGCATTGAGCGCCTCCTCGGGGGTGTCGGGGATGTCGGGGCGCGACTGAGCCTTCGCACCCACAGTGCCGCGAGAATAGAAAGGTCTGGACCACGGGTCAATAGGTCTGGACCACCTGGGAGTTGGGAGCGCATGATCCCCGCGTTCTTGGCTCATACGGGTCGTACGCTGTCCGAATGAGTGACAGTGGCAGCCCGGGGGCGGTGCTGGTGGTGGACGACGACCCGGCCATCCGTCGCTCGCTGGAGCGCGGGCTGCGGCTGAGCGGCTTTCGGGTGCGGACGGCGGAGGGCGGTCGGGAGGCTCTGGACACGATCCGCGAGACGCCTCCCGACGTCCTCGTCCTCGACGTGTCGATGCCCGGGATGAGCGGCATCGAGGTGTGCGCCCGGCTGCGCGACGACGGCCAGGACCTGCCCGTGCTGATGCTCTCGGCGCTCGACGAGACCGCCGACCGCATCGCCGGGCTCCAGGCGGGCGGGGACGACTATCTGGTCAAGCCCTTCGCCCTCCAGGAACTGGTGCTGCGACTGCGCGCGCTGCTGCGACGCCGCCCGCCGACGGGGGAGGTGCTGCGGGTGGCGGGACTGGTGATCGACCCGGCGGCCCGTACGGCGGTGCGGAACGGGCGGGCCCTGGAGCTGACCCGGCGCGAGTTCGAACTGCTTGAGGTGCTCGCCCGCAACGCCGGGCTCGTCCTCACTCGCGACCAGCTTCTGGAACGGGTCTGGGGCTACGACTTCGACGTCCGCACCGACACCGTCGACACCTTCGTCAGCTATCTGCGGCGCAAGCTGGAGACGGACGGGCGGCCCCGGCTGGTGCACACCGTGCGGGGGGTGGGCTTCGTGCTGCGGGAAGTGCCGTCGTGAAGCTGTCGACCCGGATCGGGATCGCGGTCGGGCTGACCGTGCCGCTGCTCGTGCTGGCCTCCGGCTGGCTGCTGCTCCGGCTGGTCGACCACGACCTGCACAACGCCGAGGACGACCATCTGCGCACCCGCGCCGCCGCCGTGACCCCGGACGCCCGCGCTCTGCTGCGCGCCTCCTCCGCCGACCGGCCCAAGGCCGCCGACACCCGGGAGCGGCGGCTCTTCAGCGCCGCCCTCGACGTCGGCGTACGCGTCGTGGGACCGGACGCCACCTTCACCGGCGGACCGCAGCCCGACGCGAACGTCCGCTTGCCGAGCGGGACTTCGGGACCGGTCACCGTCCGCTCAGGGGGCACCAGTTGGCGCGCGCTGTCCGTGCCGATCACCACCGTGCGGGGCTCGGGCACCCTGTGGGTCTTCTCGCCCGACGCGGCCGACCGGGCCCAACTCCGCCTGGTACGGCGGCGGGTGGCCGTCACCTCGCTGCTCGCGGCACCCCTGTCCGGTCTGCTCGCCTGGGGCATCGCCACCGGCGCGACCGGCCCCCTGCGCCGTCTCGGCCGCCGTACCGCCGGACTCGACCCGCGCACCAGTGCCGCCCGGCCGCCCGACGAACCGACCGGTGTCACCGAGGTCGACGAACTCGCCGCCACCCTGCGCACGGTCCTCGCCCGCTACGACGAGCAGGCCGCCCGCACGGCCGAGGCGCTCGGCACGGCCCGTTCCTTCTCGGCGGCGGCCTCCCACGAGCTGCGCACCCCGCTCATGAGCATGGGCACCAACCTCGACATCCTCGCCGACCACCCCGGCCTCCCCGAGCCGGACCGCAGGGAGGTGCTGGCCGACCTGCGCGGTGAACACGCCCGGCTGCTGGGCCTGTTGGTCATGCTGCGGGAACTCGGCCGAGGGGATCTGGTGGAGGCGGAGGCCTTCCGGAGCGTGGACGTGACGGAGGCGGCGGACGCGTCGGTGGCGGAGGCCCGGCGGCGCCACCCGGACGCGCGCATCGCCCTGGACGCGGCACCCGGGCTCACGGTCCACGGCTGGGAGCCGGGCATCCGTCTCCTCCTCGACAACCTGGTGGCCAACGCCCTGGCCCACGGGCGGGACGCGCGAGGCGAGGCGACGGTGGCGGTCGGGGTGCGGCGGTCCGGGGAGCAGGTCGTGATCACCGTCGACGACCTGGGCCCAGGTGTACCCCCGGAGGCGCGCTCGCGCGTTTTCGAGCGCTTCCGGCGCGGCCCCGAAAGCTCCGGCTCCGGGCTCGGTCTGACGCTGGTGGCCCAGCAGGCGGCGCTGCACCGGGGGAGCGTGACGGTGACGGAGGGCCCGACCGGCGTGGGCGCCCGCTTCGAGGTGCGGCTGCCGTCGACCGGCGGGGAACTGCCCGGCCGTCGCGACTGGCTGATCGGCACAGCCGGGGCAAACCGGTCACAGAGTTTCCCCAAAGAAGCCTCCTAGCCTCCGACGCGTCGGACGGCCGACGGGACCGTCCGGGAACGGAGAAGACCATGCACGCACGGGGAAAACGGCTGTTCGTGGGGCTCGCCACGGCGGCCCTGCTGACGGCCGGTACGACGGCGGCCACCGCCGGGAGCACCCCCGCGCCGACACCCACCGGTGACGGCGCGCAGGCGCTCTGCAAGCGGCTGCCGAAGATCGACAACCGGATCGACCGCGCCCTGGAACGCCTCAACGCCGGGGCCGGCACCCGCGGTTCGATCGCCCGCCTGCAGCAGCGCGTGGACAACGCCAAGTCGGCCGGCGACGACGCGATCGCCACGTATCTCCAGGACCGGCTGGACTTCCGCAAGTCCCTGCTGCCGACGCTCCAGCAGCGGCAGAAGGACCTGACCGACGTGAAGACGTGGTGCCAGGACGACAACGGGGGCGCGAGCTGATGCGCCGGAAGGCGGCCGTGGCGGCGGGGATCGCCCTCCTGGCGGTGCTCACCGCGGGCTGCGCGGGTCACGGCACCACGGCGGGCACGTCCCCCTCGGCCACCCCTTCCGGATAAACGGAGATGCAGCAGAAGGTGGCCGCCGCCGAGTCCGCGCTCACACGGGCCGACAAGGACGCGGCCCAGGACGCGAACCGCTAGCGCTCACCTCCGGGCACCCACAGCACGTCCCCGACCTCCTTGTTGGCGGTGCGGGCCAGGATGAACAGCAGGTCGGACAGGCGGTTCAGGTAGGTCGCGGTGAGGGCGTTCATCACCTCACCGTGCACCTCCATCGCCGCCCACGTCGACCGCTCGGCCCGCCGTACGACCGTGCACGCCTGGTGGAGGAGGGCCGCGCCCGGTGTGCCGCCCGGGAGGATGAAGGAGCGGAGCTTCTCCAGCTCCTCGTTGAAGCGGTCGCAGTCCTCCTCCAGTTTGTCGACGTAGAACTGCTCGACCCGCAGCGGCGGGAACTCCGGGTTCTCCACGACCGGGGTCGACAGGTCCGCGCCCACGTCGAAGAGGTCGTTCTGGACGCGGCCGAGCACCCGGACGATCTCCTCGTCGAGGCCGCCCAGTGCGATGGCCGTGCCGATCGCCGCGTTCGCCTCGTTGGCGTCGGCGTACGCCGAGATCCGCGGATCGGTCTTGGCGACCCGGCTCATGTCGCCGAGGGCGGTGGTGCCCTGGTCGCCGGTCCTGGTGTAGATGCGCGTCAGATTGACCATGTGACCAGCGTAGTTAGGCCCCGGCGGTTCGGAACACGCGTGTGCCGACCGTCACGGCGACCAGCGCGAAGCCGAGGGCCACGAGAACGCCGTACAGCATGTGGGCCGTCGTGTACGAGCCGACGTACGCGTCCCGCACCGCGTCCACCAGGTAGCGGAACGGCATGAGGTGCGAGAGGACGTTCAGCCAGCCCGGCGCGAGGGTCATCGGGAGGATCAGGCCGGACAGGAGCATCGACGGCATCGTCGTCGCGTTGACCAGCGGGCCGAACTCCTGGGGCGTGGCCACCTTCATGGCCGTCGCGTACGACAGCGACCCGAGCGACACCGTCAGCAGCGCCACGAACCCGAAGCCGATCAGGATGCCCGGCAGCGGAGCGCGCAGGCCCAGCACCACCGCCGCCAGGACCAGCACCACCGCCTGGACCACGAGGACCGTGGCGTCGCGGAGCACCCGGCCGAGCAGCAGGGCCAGTCGGCTCACGGGGGTCACGCGCATCCGCTCCAGCACGCCCTGGTTCTTCTCGACGATGACCGAGAAACCCGCGAACGCCGAGCCGAACAGCCCGAGTTGGAGGAGCACCCCGGGGACGAGCGTCTGCCACGAACTGCCCTGGGCGCGCAGCGGCAGATGCGTCAGTAGCGGTCCGAAGAAGAGGAGATAGAGGAGCGGCACCAGCATCCCGAAGACCAGCCCGAAGCGGGAACGCAGCGACTGGCGGAGATGGCGGCCGTAGATGAGCGCGGTGTCGTGCAGCAGCATGTCGTCGTACGTCCTCTGCTTCCTTGTTCCGATTCCTATATGGCTACGGGGGTGGCGTCGGCCGGGGCCGGGCCGCGCCCGGTGATCGCGAGGAACGTCTCCTGGAGGCTCGCGTCGATCGAGCCGCCGTGTTCCAGCTTCAGCGCGGTCGGTGTGCCGTCGGCCACGACCACGCCCTTGTCGACAATCACGAGACGGTCGGAGAGGGCGTCCGCCTCGTCGAGGTAGTGGGTGGTGAGGAAGACCGTGGTGCCGTGCTCGTCGCGCAGCCGCCGGACCAGGTCCCAGAGGCCGGCGCGGCCGGCGGGATCCAGGCCGGTCGTCGGCTCGTCGAGGAACAGCACCTTCGGGTGATGGGTGAGGGCGAGAGCGATGTCCAGGCGGCGCCGCTGCCCGCCGGAGAGTGTGGCCGTCCTGCGGTCGAGGAGGCCGGTGAGGCCCAGGTCGTGCGCCAACTCCTCGGCGCGCTCGGCCGCCCGGGCTTTCGGCAGCCGGTAGAGGCGGCCCTGGGTGACGAGTTCCTCCCGCGCGGTGACCTGCGGGTCCACGCCTCCCGACTGTGCGACGTAACCACACGCCAGCCGTACCCCGGCCGGGTCGGTCGCGAGGTCGCAGCCCGCGACGGTGGCCGCGCCGCCGGTGGGTGCCAGCAGGGTCGTGAGCATGCGCAGGGTTGTCGTCTTGCCCGCGCCGTTCGGTCCGAGGAGGCCGAGGATCTCGCCGGGCCGTACGACGAGGTCGATACCGCGCACCGCCTCCACGAGGCCGTGCTTCGTCCGGAAGGCGCGGGCCAGGCCCGCCGTGCTGATGATTGCCATGGCACCAGAAAAACAGAGTCACTGAAATTTTGCAATGACACCAAAAATCAAGCGACATCAAAGTAGCTAGCATGGGGTCATGGTCGAAGGGCTCAGGGAACGGAAGAAGCGGCAGACGCGGCAGTACATCTCGGACGTCGCCACCGGCCTGTTCATGGAGCGCGGCTTCGATGCCGTCACCGTCGCCGAGGTCGCCGACGCGGCCGACGTCTCCGTGAACACGGTCTACAACTACTTCTCCACCAAGGAGGACCTGTTCCTCGACCGCGCCGACGACATGCGCGAACGGCTCGCGCGCTGGGTGCGCGCCCGCGACACGGGGGAGTCCGCCGCCGCGGCCGTCCTGCGTGAGCTGCGCGCCGAGCTGGAGGCCGTCTCGCCGCGCGTGGGTCTGATGCCGGGATTCGAACGGTTCATGTCGGTCGTCGAGGCCGCGCCCACCCTGCGGCTGCGCCTCATGGCCGTCCGCCACGAAGTCCTCCAACGCCTGGAGGCCGCCCTCCGTGAGGAGACCGGAGCGCCGGACGAGGACATCACCCCGCGCCTGATGGCAGGCCAGATCAACTGGCTGCACGAGACCCTGACGGACTTCGTCCGCCGCGGTATGACCGCAGGCCGCGCGCCCGGCGAGGTCTCCCGCGAGGCCCTCGGGCTACTCGACGACATGGAGGACCTGTTGAGCGAGAAGGTCCTCAACTACGCCGTACGGGCGGTCGAATGACCCGTGCCGGTGTGATGTCCGTCAGATGAGACGTGACGCGCGTTACTTACCGGTCACACAGCGCCGCACCTTCGCTAGTGTCCGCGCAGAGGCATACGGATACACGCTGTAAGCGTTTCAAAGGGGAGTCGCACAGTGGCACGGAAGCTTGCCGTCATCGGCGCCGGACTCATGGGTTCCGGTATCGCCCAGGTCTCCGCGCAGGCGGGCTGGGACGTCGTCCTGCGCGATGTCACCGACGAAGCCCTGAAGCGTGGCACCGACGGCATCAAGGCCTCGTACGACAAGTTCGTGAGCAAGGGCAGGCTGGAGGCGCACGACGCCGACGCGGCCCTCGGCCGGATCACCGCGACCACCGATCTGGACGCCGTCGCCGACGCGGACATCGTCGTCGAGGCCGTCTTCGAGAAACTGGAAGTCAAGCACGAGATCTTCCGCGCGCTGGACAAGATCGCGCGCGAGGACGCCGTTCTCGCCTCCAACACCTCCGCCATCCCGATCACGAAGATCGCGGCCGTGACGGAGCGCCCGGAGCGCGTCGTCGGCGCGCACTTCTTCTCACCGGTGCCGATGATGCAGCTGTGCGAACTCGTCCGCGGCTACAAGACGAGCGACGAAACCCTCGCCACCACGCGGGAGTTCGCCGAATCCGTCGGCAAGACCTGCATCGTCGTCAACCGTGACGTGGCCGGCTTCGTGACGACCCGTCTCATCTCGGCGCTCGTCGTCGAGGCGGCGAAGCTGTACGAGTCGGGCGTCGCCACCGCCGAGGACATCGACCTCGCCTGCAAGCTGGGCTTCGGCCACGCGATGGGCCCGCTGGCCACCGCGGACCTCACCGGCGTCGACATCCTGCTGCACGCGACCAGCAACATCTACACCGAGTCACAGGACGAGAAGTTCGCCCCGCCGGAGCTGATGCGCCGAATGGTGGACGCCGGTGACATCGGACGCAAGAGCGGGCAGGGCTTCTACAAGCACTGAAACCGCACACGCCCCTGAGCCATCACGCGCAGGAGTGAATTCGGTATCGGTTCGCTTACAGACGGCAACTTCCAGGCACTTCGCGCAGTCAGAGGTTGCATCACCGACTTCGTCGACATCACCGAGTACGCCACCGCACTCACGGGGAGCGCATATGTACATCAGGGGCGACCACGTCGAGCTGGTCGTCGGGGGCCGCCTCGACGTCCGCAGCGCGGCGGACGCCCGTACGGTCCTGCACTCGGCCGTCGACGACGGAGTCGGCGATCTGGTGCTGGACCTGTCCGAGCTCGACTCCTGGGACGCCACCGGCCTCGGCGTGATCATGGGAGCCCATCGACGAGCGGGCCGCTGCGGCCGCCGCCTGGTGCTGCGCGACGTACCGCCGCAGATGCAGCGCCTGCTGGTGGCCACCCGGCTGCACCGCATCCTGGCCATCGAGGGCGGCATCGGGGTGGAGTCGCTTCCCAGGGTGTGACGTCCGCCGAGCACAATCCTCATGAGACTGTGACGTCTCGGACGGCGCGGTACCCCGCCCTGTCGTAGATACTGTGCGAAGGTTTAGGGTTCGGTCGCCCGCTGTGTGACAACCCTTCGAGCGGGCCCGGACCAGAAGCGACAGCGCGGTGTGCAGCAAGGCCGGGAGGGGCCTGGGTCCCATCGACCCGCACACGACGCTTTTGGGGGGCTTGGACCTATGGACCCGATCAACCGGGGACCCGAGGAGTACGGCCAGGACGGCGACGACACGTCGTCGCGTCAGCGCCCGCCCCGGGAACCCCTCACACCCGACTTCGGCCAGCACACGCCCGCGCTCGCCCGCACCGTGCAGCTGGTCACCGGTGACTTCCTGCTCACCGTCAACCCCGTCGACGGCAGCGAGATCGAGGCCTGCCCGCCCGGTCAACGGCCCGGCCGGCCCGCGAAGCTCGGCGCCGCCGACCGCGCCGAGACCGACCGCGCGGCCAAACCGCCCGTACCACCGGGCCTGAACCGGCCCGCGCTGCCGCTCCTGGAACGCCAGGAGGAGCGCGAGCGTCTCGTACGGCTGCTCGCCCGCGGCCGTTCCGTCCGCCTCACCGGCCCCTCGGGCTCGGGCCGCACCAGCCTGCTCGACCTCGTCGCCGACGACTGCCTGGACCTCGCCCCCGACGGCGTGGTCCGCCTCACCGGCTTCCACCGCACGGCCACCGACCTCCTCCACGACCTCTTCCACGCCGTCTACGACGCGCCCCTTCACCGGCCCGACCGGGACGAACTGCTCGCCCTGGTGCGGGAGATCGGCGCGGTCGTCGTCCTCGACGACATCGAGTTGGGCGGCGCCGCCCTCGACGAACTGCTCGACGCGACGCCCGAGTGCGCCTTCCTCGTCGCCGCGACCCCGGACATCCCGGCCCCGGCCGCGGACTCCGTCATCGAGGAGGTCTTCCTCGGCGGCCTGGACCGGGCCGGTGCCGTGGAGGTCCTGGAGCATGCCGTGGGCCGCGTCCTCACCGAGGAGGAGGCGAACTGGGCGGGCGACCTCTACTTCGAGTCCGAGGGCCTGCCGCTGCGCTTCGTCCAGGCCGGCGCCCTGCTGAGGCAGCGCGACGAACTGCGCGTCGGCACCAGCGCCGTCGAGGAGTTCGGCGTCTTCCAGGACGCGCTCCCGGTCGACGCACCCTTCGACGCCCCGCCCCTCGCCTCCGGCGAGATCGACGCCGTACCCCTGCCGTCCCTCGGCGAGGCCGCCGCACCCGCCCCGCTGCTCGCCTCCCGGCTCAGCGCCTCGGCCCGCGCCACCCTGCGCTTCGCCGTCGCGCTCGACGGCGAGGTGCCGCACCAGGCGCACCTGCCCGCGCTCGTCGGCGACACCCACGCGGACGCCGCCCTCGGCGAACTCGCGGGCTGCGGACTGGTCTCCCCGGTCGGCTCCCGCTACCGGCTCGCCGCCGGCGTCCAGACCCAGCTGGAGGCCGCCGGATATGGCGACGAGGTCGACTCCAGCGCCCTCATCGCCGCCCTGCACTACTCCTGGTGGGCCGGACACCCCTCGGTCACTCCCGAGCGCGTGTGCGCCGAGGCGGACGCCCTGCTCGCCGCCCTCGTCACCCTCGTACCGGTGACGACACCGCCCGGCGAGGGCGAGGAGAGCACCACCGTCCAACTGGCCCGCACGGCAGCGCCCGCGTTCGCCGCCGGACTGCACTGGAGCGCCTGGGAGCGCGCGCTGCGCTCCGGTGCCGAGGCCGCCCAGCTCGCCGGTGACGTGAGCGAACAGGCCTATTTCCAGCACGAGTTGGGCGTCCTCGCGCTCTGCGAGGGCGACCTCGACCTGGCTCGTGCCGAGCTGGAGTCCTCCATCGGCCTGCGCGGCGCAGCCGCCGACAAGCGCGGCACCGTCGCGGGGCGTCGCGCCCTCGCCCTGGTCGCCGACCGCTCCGGCACCACGCCCGGCCTCGGCTCCACGGCCGGCGAGGAAGTGCCCGACGCGCGCTACGAGGAGTCGGCCTCGCCGCCCGGCGGCATACCGGCACCCTTCCCGCCGCTCCTGCCCTCCGGCGACACCTACACCCTCGTCGCCCACCAGTCCTCGCCCCCGGCGCCCCACAACAAGGCGCGGGGCGGCCTCCGCGGCTACGCCCGGCGCAACCTCGTCGCGGCCGGTGCGGGCGCCCTGCTCGCCGCCGTCCTCGGCACCGTCGTGACCCTCGGCGCCACGTCCAACAACAACGCCGACAACCCGTCCGACAAGGTCGGAGTCAACCCGTCCGCCAGCCAGGGCACCGACGACGACAGCCTCGGCGCCGACAAGGCGAAGAAGGGCGACAGCAGCACCGGCACGACCAGCAGCCCGACCAACCCCGGCCCGGACGGGACGTACGGCACGTCGGACGACCCGACACCGACGGACAGCGGACAGCCGTCCGACAACCCGAGCGGGACGAGCGGGTCGGGGGGCGGGTCGAAGTCTCCGTCGCCGTCCAAGTCGGCGACGAGCAAGCCGCCTTCGTCGAGCCCGACCACGTCGCACTCGCCTTCGACTTCGCCGAGTACATCGTCGACTCCGTCCGATTCACCCACGCCCTCGGTCACGCCGTCGATCACCCCGTCCACCCAGACCTCGGCGAGCTCCAGCGCCCCCATTGAGACGACCAGTTCGGCCGCGCCCGCGAGTAGCAGCGTGGACGCCCCGAGCGCTTCGGGTGCCGTGATCTGATCCTCCGTACGACACGAAAAGGGCCGGCTCCGATGATCGGAACCGGCCCTTTTCGTCGTAGTGAACTCCGTGCGAAGTCCGTGTCTGTCGACGTCTGATCAGAACAGGCGCAGTTTGTCGTCCTCGATGCCGCGCAGGGCGTTGTAGTCCAGGACCGTGCAGCCGATGCCGCGGTCGGTGGCGAGGACGCGGGCCTGGGGCTTGATCTCCTGGGCGGCGAAGATGCCGCGGACCGGGGCCAGGTGGGGGTCGCGGTTCAACAGCTCCAGGTAGCGCGTGAGTTGCTCCACGCCGTCGATCTCGCCGCGCCGCTTGATCTCGATCGCGACGGTCTGCCCCTCGGCGTCCCGGCACAGGATGTCGACCGGGCCGATGGCCGTCATGTACTCGCGGCGGATCAGCGTGTAGCCCTCGCCGAGGGTGTCGATGCGGTCGGCGAGCAGCTCCTGGAGGTGTGCTTCCACGCCGTCCTTGATCAGGCCGGGGTCCACGCCGAGTTCGTGCGAGGAGTCGTGGAGGATCTCCTCCATCGTGATGATGAGCTTCTCGCCCGCCTTGTTGATGACGGTCCAGACGCCTTCGTCGTCGCCAGAACCCTCCTTCAACGTGCAGGGCGGCGACATCCAGTTGAGGGGCTTGTAGGCCCGGTCGTCCGCGTGGATCGAGACGCTGCCGTCCGCCTTCACCAGGATGAGACGGGGGGCGGAGGGCAGGTGGGCGGTGAGCCGGCCCGCGTAGTCCACGGAACACCGGGCAATGACGAGACGCATGGTCGGCAACGCTACTCGACGGGCATGGGTGCACGCGATTCGCCCACCCGTCTCCCGCCACCACCCTCAACCGAGGCCCTGCGGGCCGCCCCTGTTGTCCTGGAAGACCCGTGACGCCCCTTGTTCATTCATGGCCGATTGTGGGCCTATTGAGAGTTCCGTATGTACGCATTCTCCTGGTGCCGCCTCCTTCTGTTGCCTACCGTATAAACGGGAGGTCGCGAGACGTGTACGCAGCGTGTTCGTAATCGCGGACTCCCTTATCTGTCCGGCAACCCCTGCGCGTTGGGGGTGCGAGAGGAGAACCCATGTCGCTCGACGTCTCACCGGCCCTACTCGAAAAGGCCGAGCGAGGCGAGGTCGACGAAGCTGAATTCGTCGACTGCGTCCGGACCTCCCTGCCTTACGCATGGGAGATGATCAGCTCCCTGGTGGCTCAGCTGAAGGTCGACGGCGGTGCGTTCGCCGACAACCAGACGCCGCCGCCGGACGAGCAGGCGCGCGGTCAGTTGCTGCGTGCGCTCGCGAGTGACGCGATACGCGGCGCGCTGCAGCGGCACTTCGGTGTACGGCTTGCCTTCCAGAACTGCCACAGGGTGGCGGTGTTCCCGATGGACGGCTCGGTCGACGAGAAGCTGGCTCGCTTCACCTCGGTGCGCAGCCAACTGCTGAACCAGTCCCCGGAGTTCAGGGACTGCTGACGCGGCGGTGGTGCACTGCTTGCCGCTCCCGTACGCGGGAGGTGCATCTGTACTGGGGCGGCAAGCTCCCCGCAGGTCGCTCAGCCGAGGTGCGGGAGCACCTCGGCACCCAGCCGCCGTACGTTCTCCTCGGTCGCCGCGAGGTCGCCCGAACCCTCGACGAGCAGCGCGAAGCGGGAGATGCCGGTGCGCTCCGAGGTCGCCGCGAGCCGGTCGGCGCACAGCCGGGGGGTGCCCACCGGGTGCAGTCCGCAGAGGAGTTCGGTGTACGCGAGGGGGTCGCGCATCCGGCGCTCGCGGCCGTCCACCGTCACATGGGCGTCGAGGCCCTGCTTCAACCAGCCCGGCATCGCCTTCACGAGCGCCTCCACGGCGTCGGCGCGCCGGTCCGCGATCTGGCAGACGCCGGCCGACACATGGGCCGCACCGCGGATCTCGTCCGCCGGCCGCCCGGCCGCCCGCGCCGACTGCCGCCACAGGGCGACCATCTCGGCCTTCTCCTCGTCCCCGACATGCATGCCCAACAGCATCGGCAGGCCCCGCTCGGCCGCCAGTCGCACGCTCGTGGGCGAGGTGCAGGCGACGACGACCTCGGGGCCCGGCGCGTCCGACAGCGCCTCCGACGGCCTTGGTACGACGGGCACTTCACGGAACGCGAAGCGGTCACCGGTGCCCGCGACCGACGGTTCGCGCAGCCAGCTCATCAGCAGATCGAGTGATTCCGGGAATCCCTGTTCGTATGCGGCGAGGCCCGTGCCGAACACCTCCAGGTCGACCCACGGCCCGCCGCGCCCCACGCCCAGCGAGAAGCGGCCCCCGCTCGTCGCGTGTAGCAGCGCGGCCTGCTCGCCGAGGGTGACCGGGTGGACGGTGGGCAGCACGCTGACCGCGGTGCCGACGCGGATGCGCTGGGTGCGGCCGAGCAGTAACGCGGCCAGCGTGACCGCGGACGGGCAGGTGCCGTACGGCACGAAGTGGTGCTCGGCCAGCCAGGCCGTGTCGAGACCGGCCTCCTCCGCGACCTCCACCGAGCGGACCGCGCGGTGCAGCGCCTCCCCCTGGCCCTGCCCCGGGAACTGGGCCGCCAACACAAAACTTCCGACGCGCATGGTTCTTCCTGCTTCCTTGGCTCCGACACGGAGCTCCCCCACCGGGCATAACCGCCCGACACGTGCCGAGGACACGGCCTGGCGGAGAGATTTGCGGATTGTCTGCAGAATGTGCGGCCCCGAGGGGGACTTGTATGGGTTGATGCCCTTCGCGTACCCATGTCACGGGCACGTACGCTGGACACAGCCCTTGCCTCCTGTATAGCCCCGTGAGGTGTTCTGTGTCCCCGCGTCGCAACCGACCCAAGGAGTCCGGTTCCTCCGGCCAGAGTGCCGAGGAGGACCGGTCGGGCCGTTACGGCGGCTGGCAGTCCACGGAGCACTGGCAGGGCGAGGAGTGGAGCGTGCGCCATGTCGCCGGGGCGAGCGCGCAGGGCAAGACGTACCGCTGCCCCGGCTGCGACCAGCAGATCCCCTCCGGCGTCCCGCACGTCGTGGCCTGGCCGGAGCACGCGGGCGTCGACGACCGCCGCCACTGGCACAAGGCCTGCTGGAACGCGAAGGACCGCCGCACCACACGGGTGCAGCGGTCCAGGAACGCGCCGAGGTTCTGAGGGTCCTACGACCTACACGTCCCGCTGCTCCAGCAGGGCGACGGCGCCCGCGAACGCCACGGCCGTCACGCCCACGATGATCCACAGCGGGTCCCAGCCCGAAGGGCCGGATTCCGTGAGGGAGTTGGAGTAGAAGACGCTCAGCTGGTTCGGGATCGAGTACTCGAACAGCTTCTGGCGTACGTCCTCCAGCGACTGCGAGAACATGAACAGCGCGATGACCAGCGGGGCGAGCACCGCGCCGATCATGACGGTGATCGCGCCCGCCGAGTGCCGGATGATAGAGCCGATGATCAGCGAGAGCAGCCCGAGCAGCGCGACGTAGAGGGAGACGCCGACGGTCCCCTTCAGCCACTCGGAGGCGGACGGGTCCTTCGCGCCGTTGGCCTCCAGCAGCGAGGCGTCCACGAAGGCGATGAACGTCGAGGCCACCAGCGTCACCACGAAGGCGACCGAGAAGAACACGATCGACTTCGCCGCGAGGACCCGGCCGCGGCTGGGGCACGCGGTCATCGTCGTGCGGATCATGCCGGTGCCGTACTCCGAGGCCGTGGTCAGCACGCCGAGCGTGATGATGCACATGCAGCCGAGCAGCAGCCCGAAGAAGCCGAAGGACAGCGGGTTCTCGCCGTGCAGCTCCGAGGACGAGTTACTGACCACGACGGCGGCAAGTGCGCCGATGCCGACGACGAGGATCAGGAACACGCCGAGCGTCCAGATCGTCGAGCGCACCGACTTGATCTTCGTCCACTCGGAGGCGAGCGCATGCCCGAGATGCGTGCGCACCACCGGGATCGGCGAGGTGTACCCGCCGTACGAAGGACCGGCCGCCGCCTGCCAGTTGGGCGCGGCTGCCTGCGGCATCGGGGGCTGGGGCGTACTCATCGGGCGTCCTCGGGCTTGGTCAGGTCGGCGGCGGGTGCGGGGGGCGAGGGCTGCGCGGGCGTGTCCGCACTCGGAGCCGGGGCCTGAGGCGACTGTGTTGGCGTCTGCGGGACCGGGGGAGTCGGAGCCGCGTACGGGCCCGGTGCGACCGCGCCGGGCGCCGCAGGGGCGCCGTACGGGTTCGGGGTGCCGTAAGGATTCGCCGGGGGCTGGCCCATGGCGAACGGCTGGCCGCCGTGCTGCGGTGACGGCGGGGCGTACCAGCCCGGCTGGCCCTGGCCCGGTACCGGCATCGGCGGCTGCGCGCCCGGCGGCAGCTGCTGCATCAGGCCGGCCTTCTGGTCGATCGTCGAGCGGTAGTCGACGGCGCCCTGCGTCATCCGCATGTACGCCTCTTCCAGCGAGGCCTGGTGCGGGGACAGCTCCCACAGCCGTACGTCCGTGTCGTGCGCGATGTCGCTGATGCGCGGCAGCGGCAGCCCCGTGACGCGCAGCCCGCCGTCCTGCTCGGGCAGCACATGGCCACCCGCCTCGGTCAGCGCGGACGTCAGTTTCTCGCGCAGCTGGGGCTCGGTGTCGGGGGTGCGCACGCGCGCGAAGTCGGCGGAGTTCGCCGAGATGAAGTCCCGCACGCTCATGTCGGAGAGCAGTTGTCCGCGCCCGATCACGATGAGGTGGTCGGCGGTCAGCGCCATCTCGCTCATGAGGTGGGAGGAGACGAAGACGGTACGGCCCTCCGCCGCGAGCGCCTTCATCAGGTTGCGGACCCAGAGGATGCCCTCGGGGTCGAGCCCGTTGACCGGCTCGTCGAAGAGCAGGACCTGCGGGTCGCCGAGGAGCGCGGCGGCGATGCCGAGCCGCTGGCCCATGCCGAGCGAGAAGCCCTTGGAGCGCTTTCTCGCCACATCCTGGAGGCCCACCACACCGAGCACCTCGTCCACGCGCCGGGCCGGGATGCCCGACAGCTGGGCCAGGCTCAGCAGATGGCTGCGCGCGCTCCGACCGCCGTGCACGGCCTTGGCGTCGAGCAGGGCACCGACCTGTCTGGGCGCGTTCGGCAGCTTGCGGTAGGGGAAGCCGCCGATCGTCACCTGTCCCGACGTGGGGTTGTCCAGGCCGAGGATCATGCGCATCGTCGTCGACTTGCCCGAGCCGTTGGGCCCGAGGAAGCCGGTGACGGCACCGGGCCGCACCTGGAAGGAAAGGTTGTACACGGCGGTCTTGTCGCCGTATCGCTTGGTCAGGCCGACAGCCTCGATCATGCTCCGCACCCATCGAAAGGATCAGGACAGCAGGGCACACGCCCCCGTAAGGGTTAGGAGGATATCGGGGCGCTGACGGTTCCGCCCAAGGGAAAGTAAAGCTATGCGTCCCGACGCTTCAACAGGACGTAGGCACCGGCCAGCGCGGCCACCACCCACAGGGCCATGATCCCGAACCCGCCCCACGGTCCGTACGGCGCGGAGTCGTCCACCGGCGTGACCACCTGCATGATCTTGCTGCCGGCCTGGTCCGGCAGGTACTGGCCGACCTTCTTCGTCGCGGAGACGTTGCCGAGGATGTTGGAGATCAGGAAGAAGAACGGCATCAGGATGCCCAGCGACAGCATCGGCGAGCGCAGCATCGAGGCGACGCCCATGGAGAACATCGCGATCAGGGTCATGTAGAGCCCGCCGCCGATCACCGCGCGCAGCACGCCGGAGTCGCCGATCTCCGCCCGGTGGGAGCCGAGCATCGCCTGCCCGAGGAAGAACGTGACGAAGCTGGTCACCAGTCCGACGGCGAGACAGAGCCCGGTGGCCACCGCGATCTTGCCGAACAGGAAGGTGCCGCGCTGCGGGACCGCCGCGAGCGAGGTGCGGATCATGCCGGTGCTGTACTCGTTCGACACGACGAGCACCCCGAACACGATCATCGCGAGCTGCCCGAGACTCATCCCGGCGAAGCTGATGAACGTCGGGTCGAAGGACAGCTTGTCCTTGGCGCTCATGTCGTCGAACTGGCTCTTCGACAGCGCCGAGATCAGCATGCCGAGCCCGACCGTCACCACCACGGCCAGGGAGAGCGTCCACACCGTCGACGCGACGGAACGGATCTTGGTCCACTCCGACCGGATGACCTGGGTCGCCGCCATGCTCAGTCCTTCTTCCAGCCGTCGCCCCAGCCCTGCTGCGGGGCAGGTGCCGTGGGCGGTGGTGCGTCGGAATGCGCGTGGTACTCCACCGACTCCGCGGTCAACTGCATGAACGCCTCCTCCAGGGAGGCCTGTTGGGGACTCAGCTCGTGCAGCACGAGCTGGTGCTGCGCGGCCAGCTCACCGATCTGCTCGGACCTGCCGCCGTCGACCTCAAGGGTCCCGTTGCCGGACTCGACGACGGTGATCCCGGCCTGGTGCAGCACGTCGAGCAGCCGCTCGCGGTGCGGGGAGCGGATCCGGACGTACGACCGCGAGTTCTGCTGGATGAAGTCGGCCATGGAGGTGTCCGCGAGGAGCCGGCCCTGTCCGATGACGACCAGGTGATCGGCCGTCAGCGCCATCTCGCTCATCAGGTGCGAGGAGACGAAGACCGTACGGCCTTGCGCGGCAAGGGACTTCATCAGATTGCGGATCCAGTGGATGCCCTCGGGGTCGAGCCCGTTGACCGGCTCGTCGAACATCAGGATCCGCGGATCACCGAGCAGCGCGCCCGCGATACCGAGCCGCTGCCCCATGCCCAGCGAGAACCCCTTGGCCTTCTTCTTCGCCACCGACGTCAGCCCGACGGTGTCGAGCACCTCGTGCACCCGGCTGTTGGGGATCCCGTTGCTCTGCGCCAGACACAGCAGGTGGTTGAAGGCGCTGCGCCCGCCGTGCATGGCCTTGGCGTCGAGGAGGGCGCCGATGTACTTCAGCGGGTCCTTGAGCTGGTCGTAGCGCTGGCCGTCGATGCGCACGTCACCGGCGGTCGGCCGGTCGAGACCGAGCAGCATGCGCATCGTCGTGGACTTGCCGGCGCCGTTCGGGCCGAGGAAGCCCGTGACGATGCCGGGTCTGACGGCGAAGGTGAGGTTGTTGACCGCCACCTTCTCGCCGTACCGCTTGGTCAGCCCCTCAAGCTCGATCATGCGGCCACGCTAAGACGGGCGTTCGGCGGATGCCACCCGAACGGGCAAACAGAGTCCGACGCCGCAGGCAACAACCTTGCGTACGGCCGTGTGGTCCCCCTTGCTGCCCTACTGCTGCGCGGACACGGCTGAGGCCCGCACCCCCGAAGGGAATGCGGGCCCCACTCGTACAACAGGTGCTTACCGGGACTGCTGAGCCGGAACTCCACGAGAGATCGGCTCGTCCTCGACCGGCGAGCTCGCGGCGGCCACCGCGGCGCCGGTGAGCGTGGCGAGCATCTCGCGCACGTTCGTCAGCTGAGCGTTGATGCTGTCGCGACGGTTCGTCAGGGCGGCCAGCTCGCGCTCGGACTCCGAACGGATGCGGTCGGCCTTGGCGTTCGCGTCGG
Source organism: Streptomyces sp. NPDC050508 (assembly GCF_040655155.1). Taxonomy (NCBI): domain Bacteria; kingdom Bacillati; phylum Actinomycetota; class Actinomycetes; order Kitasatosporales; family Streptomycetaceae; genus Streptomyces; species Streptomyces sp. NPDC050508. The sequence goes on along the minus strand of NZ_JBFAJJ010000006.1, from coordinate 527,980 downwards.
CCACGATGTCCTCGGCCTGGCGCTGAGCCGTCTCCACCGTCTGACGGGCGCGACGCTCCGCGTCCGTACGCAGCTTCTCGGCCTCAAGACGGAGCTGCTCCGCGCGGTGCTCGATCTCCGCGAGGCGCTTCTCGGCCTTCTGCTGACGCGACGCCAGGTCGCGCTCGGACTGCTCGCGCCGCTTGGCGAGGTTCGTCTCGAAGTCGGCGGCGGCCTGCGCGGCCTTCGCGCGGGTCTCCTCGAAGAGGGCGTCGGCCTCCTCGCGCTTCTGCTGCGCGTCCTTCTGGGCCTCGCCACGCAACTGGGAGGAGTCGCTCTTGGCCTTCTCGACGATCCGGACGCCCTCGTCCTCCGCCTTGGCCTTGCGCTCCGCAGCGAACGATTCTGCGTCGTTGCGGACCTGCTGAGCAGCGGACTCCGCGAGTTCGCGGTGCTGCTCGGCCGCGCGCCGGGCCTCCTCGCGCAGGTCCTTGGCCTCTTCCTCGGCGAGGCGGAGGATCTTCTCGACCCGCGCGCCGAGACCGGCGTACGACGGCTCAGCGTCGCTTACCTGGGCCGCGGCGTTCTGCGTTTCGAGGTGGAGCTCCTCGATGCGCTTTTCAAGAGCAGTGATACGAGCCAGAGCGCTGTCACGGTCGGAGACGAGCTTCGAGATGCGTTCGTCCACCTGAGCGCGGTCGTACCCACGCCGCACAAGCTCGAAGCCGTAGGGGGAAGTGTCGCTCATGGGGTTCCTGTCGAATGAGACCGGTGAGGTGATAGGTGGAATCCTAGGGGCCGAAGCGGTGTGTCATCGAGCGGATGCGTGTTTGATCTGGAGAATGACACCCCTTTTGAGTGGCTAACCGTCCGACCGCTTGCCAAAGACTCGGTCAAAGGCCCCAGAACACCCCGAACCTCACAGGGCTTTCTTAACCTTCAACAGACTTGCCACCCGAACGAGTTGCGCCCGCCGTGACTCCAGCCTTGACCCCGCCGTCCTTGGCCGCTGTCGGGGCCTCGAAAGACTCCAACGCTTCCAGGACGTCCTGGACACGGGAGATTTCGGCGTTGATGTCCTCGCGGCGGCGGACCAGCACCTCCAGGTCGCGCTTGCCCTCCTCGACCGTGCGCCGGGCCTCGCGGATCGCCTCCGCCTTCAGCTCCTCGGCCTCGCGGATGAGCGTCGACTTCTTCTGCTCTGCCTCCTTGAGGAGACCCTCGGCCTTCTTCACGGCGGCGATACGGACCTTGCCCGCCTCGGAGTTGGCCTCCGAGACCAGTTCCTTGGCCTTCGCCTGCGCCTTGCCGAGCTGCTCCTCGGCGGCCTTGATGAGCGCGTCGCAGCGGTCGCCGGCCGACCTCATCGTCTCGGCCGACTCACGGCGGGCCCGCTCGTGCAGGTTCTCGATCTCGTTCGTGATGCGGTCGCGCAGCTCCTCCGAGCGCTCCCTTATGGCGGTGGCGTCCCTGCGCGCGCCGACGAGCAGCTCGTCGGCGTCCGTACGGGCCTGCTCCACCCGGGTGTTGCCCTCGATGGTGCCCTCGGACACCAGCCGGTCGGCCTCGTTGCGGGCAGCGCCGACCATCGAGTCGGCCTGCGCCTCGGCGTCCGCCGTCGTCTTCTGCGCCTGCTGCTGGGCCTCGCTCAGCAGCTTGTCGGCCTCGGCCGCGGTCTCCGTGATGAGGGTGTCGACCTGCTCGGCCGCCTCGGAACGCCGTTTGTTGGCCTCCTTGCGGGCCTCGTCCAGCGTCCGCTCGGACTCCTCGCGCGCCGCCGAGGTGACCCGCTCGGCCTCCGCCTCCGCGTCCGCCTTGAGACGGTTGGACTCGTTGCGGATCCGCTCGGCGTGCTGCTGCGCGGAACCCACCGTGTCGGCGGCCTCGGCGCGCAGCCGCTCCGCGTCCCCGGTCGCGTCCGAGATCAGCTTCTCCGCCTTGGCCACGGCCTCCGAACGCACCCGCTCGGCCTCGTTGATCGTCTCCGTCTGGAGCCGCTCCGCCTCCGCCGTCACCTCGGTGATGAGGGTGTCGGCCTGCGTCGCCGCGTCCGAACGGATGCGGTTGGCGTCCTCACGGGCGTCCGCCCGGGCCCGCGCCGCGTCCTGGTCGGCCTGCGCGATCGCGTCCGACGCCTCCGTGCGCACCTGCTGGGCGTGCTCGGCGGCCTCCGACCGCAGCCGCTCGGACTCCGCGATGGCGTCCGAAACGGTGCGCTCCGCAAGGGCCTTGGCGGCGTCCGTCTCCTCGCTCACCCGCCGCCGCAGGCGGTTGGCGTCCTCGGTGGCCCGCTCCCGCTCGCTGTAGGCGTCGGCGCGGACCCGGTCCGCCTCCTCCTGCGCCTCGCGCCTGACCCGGTCCGCGACATGCTCGGCGGCCGACCGCAGCCCGGTGATCTCCTCCTGGGCCTGGTCGTGCAGCCCGGCGACGGACTCCCGTACCTGCTGGGCGTGCTGCTCGGCGCCCGACACCATCTCGGTGGCGCGCCGGTCGGCCTCCTCGACCAGCCGTACAGCCTCGGCCTGAGCCTCCTCCACGCGGTTGCGCGCCGAGGCCAGCAGCTCCTCGCTCTGCTCGCGGGCCTGCTCGCGCTCCTGCCCGGCCTCCTCACGGGCCGACCCGAGCAGCTCCTCGGCCTCACGACGACGCCGTACGGCCTCCTCCTGGGCGGCGGCCAGCGTCTCCGACGCCTCGATGGCCAGCCGCTCGGCGGCGGCCTGCGCCTCCGCGCGGACCCGGTCGGCGGTGTCCTGCGCCTCGGTCTTCAGCCGCTCGGCCTCGGCCGACGCCTCGGACCGCAGGCGTACGGCGATGGCCTCGCCCTCGGCACGGGACGCGGACGCGTCGCCCGCGGCCTCGTTGCGCAGCCGGTCGGCCTCCGTCTCGGCCTGCGCCTGGAGGGAGCGGATGCGGTCGGCGGCCTCGGCGCGCAGGCGTTCCGACTCCTCGGCGGCCTCGCGGCGGATCCGCTCGGCCTCCTCACGGGCGTCGGTGAGCGCCTGCTCGGCAGCGGTGAGCCGCTCCTCGGTCTCCGTGTGCAGCCGCGTCAGACCCTCGGCGGCCTCCTCGCGGCGTGCCTCTATGGCCCGCTCGGTCTCGTCGCGCAGGTCGCGGGCGGCCTGTTCGGCATCCGCCTTGATGCCCTCTGACTGCTCGATGACCTCCGAGCGGTGCCGCTCCGCCTCCTTGCGGGTGCGGTCGAGGGTCTCCTCGGCCTGCCGGCGCAGGGTGGTGGCGCGCTCGATGGCCTCGAAGCGGACCTTCTCGCTGTCCGTGGTGGCGGTCTGGCGCAGCTCGTCGGCGTCGACGCGGGCCTTGGACAGCAGTTCCTCGGCGGTCTTGGCCGCCTCCTCGATCTGCTGGACGGCCTCACGGCGTGCCTCGGCGCGGATGCGCTCGCCCTCGCCGACCGCGTCGGCGCGCAGCTGCTCGGCCTCGCCGCGCAGCCGGCGCGCCTCCTCCTGCAGCTCGACCGTCTTGGCGCGGTACTCCTTGGTGTCGTCCTTCGCCGCGCCCTTGAGGCCCTCGGCGATGTCGTGCGCCTGGGCGCGCAGCCGGTCGGCCTCGGCCTCCGCCTCGGAGCGGATCCGCTCGGCCTCCTCGGCCGCGGCCTTCGTGGTGTTCTTGGCGTCCTCGGACGCCTTGTCGAGAACGTCCTCGGCGGTCCGGGCAGCCTTGGCGAGCTGGGAGGCGGTCTCCTCGGCGGTGAGGCTGCGGGCGTTCTCCTCGGCCTCCGCGACGATCTTGTCGGCCTTGGCCTGGGCCTCGGCGACGATCTGCTCGGCGTCCGCCTTGGTGGTCTCGGCCTCCTTGGTGGCCTCCGTGACCAGCCGGGCGACCTGCTCCTTCGCCGTGCGCGTGCGCTGCTCGTTGGCCGACTCGGCGCTGGAGAGGGCCTTGGCGGCGGCCTCCTTGGCCTCGGAGAGGACCTTCTCCGCCTCCAGGCGCGCCTCACGCAGTGAGGTGTCGGCCTCCGCCATGCGCGTCTCGGCGGCCCGGCTCAGCTCGGTGGCCTGACGGCGGGCGCTGTCCGACTCGTTGACCGTGGAGCTGCGCAGCTGCTCGGCGTGGTCGGTGGCCTCCTGGGCCTGCGAGGAAGCCGCGTTCAGCAGCCGTTCGGCGTCCGTGCGGGCGCGGCGCAGGAGTTGCTCGGCCTCCGCGCGGGCCGCCTCGGCGTCCATCTCCAGCCGCTGCCGGGCCTCGGTGGCGACCCGCTCGGCCTCGGCGCGGGCGGCGGCCAGGGCCTGGTCGGCCTCGGTCCGGGACTCCTCCACGAGACGGCGGGCCTGGGACTCGGAGCGGGCGCGCAGCTGCTCCGCCCACGACACGTTCTCGTTGACGTGCGACTCGACGGTCTGCCGGCGCTCCGCCAGCTCCTGGTCGAGCTGCTGGCGCCGGGTCACCGCCTCCTGGTGCAGCTCCGCCTGGAGCCGGGCCGCGTTCTCCGCGTGCTCCTGGAGGATGCGCTGGGTCTGCGCGCGGGCCTGGCTCAGCTCCCGCTCGGCGTCCTGCCGCAACTGGTCGGCCTGGACCTGGGCATTACGAAGCATCTGCTCGGCCTGATAGCCGATGTCACCGCCGTCGTAAGCCGGTCGGGACATGAGGGTGCGGCGCGCCTCGTGCAGCTTGGCGCGCAGCACCTCGACCTGGTAGCCGAGGTCCTCGGCATGCTGGATCGCCTTTTCCCGCTCGGTCTTCAGCCGCTCCATCTCGGCCTCGAACCGAGAGAGGTGGTCGACGTCAGCCGCCGGCTCTCGCTCCTGGCGTTCGTAGCCCCGCACTGCGCGGTCCCATCCGTCCCCTGGTCGCGGTTTACTCCAACGAGCTCCGTCCATCCATCGAACGGTGCTCCCGGGGAATGGTGTCAGATCAACGACGGAGCATGGGCTGCTGCCCGACGCTCGCCCCCCGAAACCCGGACCCCGGCATGCGGTCGTCCTGGTTGCGAGCGACGACCGACCCCAACCCTACCGGCCCATATGTACGAGGGTCAGTGCTCAGGTGACTCAACAGGCGCCGAAGTGACCAGTTCTGTCAGTACGCCATGGCAATCCTTTGGGTGCAGGAACGTGATCCGTGACCCCATGGAGCCGCGCCGGGGCTCCTCGTACAGAACGCGTACGCCCTTCCCCCGGATGTCCGCGGAGTCTGCGTCCACATCCGCCGTACCGAAGGCGATGTGGTGGACCCCCTCCCCGTTCTTCGCCAGCCACTTTCCTACGGCGGAGTCCTCGCGGGTGGGTTCGAGGAGCTGGAGGTAGGAGGCGCCGCCGTCGTCCGTGTTGTTGATCTTCAACATGGCCTCGCGTACGCCCTGCTCCTCGTTGACCTCGGAGTGGAACACCTCGAAGCCGTACGTGGCCCGGTAGAACTCGACGGTCGTGTCGAGGTCGAAGCAGGCGATCCCGATGTGGTCGATTCGCGTCAGCATGTATGTAGTGCAGCGCTCACCGGGTGGTTACGCAACGTGCGCGCGATCACACCGACGGCCCGATGACGGGGTGGTCTACCGCTCAGTACATTTCAAGTAAACCCTCGTTCACTCCTCAGCTGAAACACGCTGGAAGGGGATCGCACCTCATGTCTGGAACGAACAGCACGACCTCGGTGATCGTCGCGGGCGCCCGGACGCCCATGGGACGGTTGCTGGGCTCCCTGAAGTCCTTCTCCGGAGCCGACCTCGGCGGCTTCGCGATCAAGGCCGCCCTCGACCGTGCGGGTATCGGTGGCGACCAGGTGCAGTACGTGATCATGGGCCAGGTGCTCCAGGCCGGGGCAGGGCAGATCCCGGCACGCCAGGCCGCCGTCAAGGCGGGCATCCCCATGAGCGTCCCGGCGCTCACCATCAACAAGGTGTGCCTCTCGGGCCTCGACGCCATCGCACTCGCCGACCAGCTCATCCGTGCAGGTGAGTTCGACGTGATCGTCGCGGGCGGCCAGGAGTCCATGACCAACGCCCCGCACCTGCTCCCCAAGTCCCGTGAGGGCTTCAAGTACGGCGCGATCGAGATGCTCGACGCGATGGCCCACGACGGCCTGACCGACGCCTTCGAGAACATCGCGATGGGCGAGTCCACGGAGAAGCACAACACGCGCCTCGGCATCGACCGCCCTGAGCAGGACGAGATCGCCGCCCTGTCCCACCAGCGGGCGGCGGCCGCCCAGCAGAACGGCGTCTTCGAGGCCGAGATCACCCCGATCGAGATCCCGCAGCGGAAGGGCGAGGCCGTCGTCTTCAGCAAGGACGAGGGCATCCGCGCGGAGACCACGGTCGAGTCGCTGGGCAAGCTGCGCCCCGCGTTCACCCGGGACGGCACGATCACCGCCGGCACCTCCTCGCAGATCTCGGACGGTGCGGCGGCCGTGGTCGTGATGAGCAAGACCAAGGCGCAGGAGCTGGGCCTGGAGTGGATCGCCGAGATCGGCGCCCACGGCAATGTGGCGGGACCCGACAACTCGCTCCAGTCGCAGCCGTCCAACGCGATCCTGCACGCCCTGAAGAAGGAGGGCCTGGAGGTCGAGAGCCTCGACCTGATCGAGATCAACGAGGCCTTCGCCGCCGTGGCGGTGCAGTCAATGAAGGACCTCGGGGTGTCCACGGAAAAGGTGAACGTCAACGGCGGGGCCATCGCCCTGGGTCACCCCATCGGCATGTCGGGCGCCCGCCTGGTCCTGCACCTGGCCCTGGAGCTCAAGCGGCGCGGTGGCGGGGTCGGCGCGGCGGCGCTGTGCGGCGGCGGCGGTCAGGGTGACGCGCTGATCGTGCGGGTACCCAAGGCCTGAGCATGTCGTTCGGATATCTCGGACATATCTAGGAACGGAGCTGTGATGGAGGACGTCGCCTCGCTGGTGGCCCAGGCCAGGGAAGGCCGGCCGCGGGCCGTGGCCCGGCTGATCTCGCTGGTGGAGGGGGCGTCCCCCCAGCTCAGGGAGGTCATGGCGACGCTCGCACCGCTGACCGGCGGGGCCTACGTCGTGGGTCTCACGGGATCGCCGGGCGTGGGCAAGTCGACGTCCACGTCCGCGCTGGTCATGGCGTACCGCAAGCAGGGCAGGCGGGTCGGCGTCCTGGCCGTCGACCCGTCCTCGCCGTTCTCGGGCGGCGCCCTGCTCGGCGACCGCGTCCGCATGTCGGACCACTCCTCCGACCCCGGCGTCTACATCCGCTCGATGGCAACCCGCGGCCACCTCGGCGGCCTCGCCTGGTCGGCCCCGCAGGCGATCCGCGTCCTCGACGCGGCGGGCTGCGACGTGATCCTGGTGGAGACGGTCGGCGTCGGCCAGTCGGAGGTGGAGATCGCCTCCCAGGCCGACACCTCCGTCGTGCTCCTCGCCCCGGGGATGGGCGACGGCATCCAGGCGGCGAAGGCCGGAATCCTGGAGATCGGCGATGTCTACGTCGTCAACAAGGCCGACCGCGACGGCGCCGACGCGACCGCCCGCGAGCTGAACCACATGCTCGGCCTCGGCGAGTCCCGCGGCCCCGGCGACTGGCGCCCCCCGATCGTCAAGACGGTCGCCTCCCGCTCCGAGGGCATCGACGAGGTCGTGGAGGCCCTGGAGAAGCACCGGGCGTGGATGGAGGAGCACGGCGTCCTCGCGGAACGCCGCGCGGCCCGTGCGGCCCGCGAGGTCGAGACGATCGCGGTCACGGCGCTGCGGGCGCGGATCGGCGACCTGCACGGAGACCGCCGGCTGAGCGCGCTCGCGGAGCGGATCGTGGCGGGCGAACTGGACCCGTACCGGGCGGCGGACGAGCTGATCGCGGGCATCACGGAGGGGTAAGTCGCTGGTCAACGTCCTTGTGGCGCTGCTACGTTGACCGACATGTTCCTCCTCATGGCATAGGGCACGCCGAACACACCGGCGTCCCTTTCCCATGCCTCCAGTTGAGGAACATTCGCATGTCCGCGTCTTCTTCCACGCCGACTTCGGCGTGCCCTTCGTATGCCGCCGTGCTCCAAGTCCCGTACGCCCGCCGCACGTTCGCCGCCGCGCTCACCGGCCGCCTCTCGTACGGCATGGTCTCCTTGGCGGTCCTGCTCGCGGTCGTCCGCGCCACCGGCTCGTACACCGCCGCCGGCACGATCATGGCCGTCTTCGGCGCCGCGACCGTCCTCCTCCTGCCCCTGCGCGCGGCCCTGGTCGACCGCCACGGCCCCCGCCGCGCCCTCCTCCCCATGGCGATGCTCTACGGCGGTCTCCTGTGCGTCCTCGCGACGGTGACCTGGCGCCCGGGGACGCCGGAGGTGGTGCTCGGCGCGGTGGCCGCGCCGGCGGGCATGTGTGCGCCCCCACTTGGACCCACCATGCGCTCCGTGTGGGCCGAACTCCTCGATGACCGTGGGCTGTTGCAGCGCGCGTACAGCCTCGACGGCGTGGCCGAGGAACTCCTGTACGTCATCGGCCCGTTGGCGGTCGGCTCGCTGCTCACCTTCGCTCCACCGGCTGCCGGGGTCCTGCTCAGCGCGGCCCTGATCGTGACCGGGACGACCGCCTTCGTCATGTCACCGGCGCTGTCCGGCGTACGCGTGTCCGCGGGCGCCGGGCGGGGGTTGAGGCCGGCCCGGGTTCGCGGGCTGCTCGGTCCGGTCGTCGTGGCGCTGGGGATGGGGCTCGCGTTGAGTGCGGTCGATCTGTTGGTGATGGCGTTCGCTCAGCAGCGGGGGTACGGCGAGGACGTCGTGCCCTGGGTGCTGGCCGTGCTGTCGGCGGGCAGTGCGGTGGGTGGGTTGCTGAACGGTGCGGTGAACTGGCGTGTGGCCGCGCGGGTTCGGCTTTCGGGGGCGGCGGTGGGGCTTGGGCTGGCGTTGGCCGCGGCCGGGTTCAGCTCGGGGGTGTGGTCACTCACCGTGGCGGTGGTGTGTGCGGGGTTCTTTGTGGCGCCGGCGTTGACGACCGCGTATCTGCTCGCCGACGAGGTGGCTTCGCCGGAGGCGCGGACGCAGGCGGGGGCGTGGGTCAACATGGCGGTGAACGCGGGGAGTTCGGGTGGGTCGGTGGTGACGGGTCTGGTTCTTGGGCGGGTGCCGGTGGGGGTTTGTTTTGTGATCGCCGGGGTGGTGGCGGGTGTTGCGGGGGTTGTGTCTTGTCTGCGGGTGCGCTGTGGCTGGTCGCGCAGTTCCCCGCGCCCCTGAAAGAGACAACTGGGCCGGCATAATCAGCCTGTCCGGCGTTTGAGGACGAGGCCGTTCAGGCCGAAGCGGGGGCCTGGGGGCGGCAGCCCCCAGACGTCCCGCCCAGCCTAGGGACGACCCCGTTGGCCTCGCAGGTGTTCCGCGATCGGCTTCAGGGTTTTGTCGAGTTCCGACAGGCCCTCGGCGGAGACGAGGTCGATGAAGTGCCGCCGTACGGACGCCACATGATGGGGCGCGACCTTCTGCATCGTCTCCAGCCCGTGCTCCGTGAGCACTGCGTACAGTCCCCGGCGGTCCGACTCGCAGTTCTCACGTCGTACCAGGTCCGCGTTCTCCATGCGGGTGATCTGGTGCGAGAGGCGGCTCTTGGACTGGAGGGTGGCGGCCGCGAGGTCGCTCATCCGCAGCCGTTGGTCCTCCGCCTCGGAGAGGTTCACCAGGATCTCGTAGTCGTTCATCGTCAGGCCGAACGGCTGCAGGTCCTTTTCGAGTTGGTACGTCAGCAGCCTGTTGACCTCCAGATGGGTGCGCCAGGCGCACTGCTCCTCATCGGTCAGCCAGCGCGTGGCCGTCTCGGTCTCCATAAATGAAGTCTACCTAAAATGTTGAAAGGCGAACTAGTGAGGGTGGCGTGACGGCGCGCACACGTTCGACGTCACACTCCGCAGACTACCGCTCACAGCCCGAAGCGACGCTGGAGATCCCCCAGCTGTCCGGGAAGGCGCGGTGCGCCCGCTTGCTGTGAAGGGCCTGTGGAGGACCCGCCCCCACCGGGTACCCCGGGCTCGTGCGGAACGGCCCCCGTGGCCTGCTCGGCCATGAGGGTCTCCGACGACTGGAGCAGCACCGTACCCGCCCCCACGAACTCGAACTGGTGCTCCTCCCCGGAGGCTCCGCCGATGCCCGTCATCGCACGTAGACCGCCCATCAGGCCGGTCATGTAGCCGTGGTCGTAGTGATGGCAGGGCGAGGGGCAGTCCGCCCAGCCGACGAGCGCCTGCGGGTCCACCCGGATCGGAGGTTCCATGAACACCACCGGGCCGTTGGAGGCAGCCACGAACTTGCCGGTTCCGATCAGTGTCAGAAAACCGGGAACGATCGACTGCTTGAGAGCGAGAGTTGGCTGAAAAGCGAGCAGGTTGCCCGAGCGAATGGTCAGGTTGCCGTCTTCGAGGTCGTACGAGTTGACGTCGAAGGCCCGGTCGGCGAGCAGCATCTTGCCCGAGCCCTCCGCCACGACCCAGTCGCTCGCGTGCAGAGGCGAATGGAACGACGTGCGGACAAGTCGGTCGAGTCGCCCGTGCCCGATGCCGTTGAACTCCATCGAGCCGTAGTAGGCGATCATCTTCCCCTTCTGCAGGAACCACTGGCTCCCCTTGAGCTCCACACAGAAGGTGTACTTGTTGACGTTGTCGTCGACCGGGAGCGTCATCGGGTCGTGGACCGTGGGGCCGGACCCCGCGTACTGGCTCACAGCTTCTCCTCCGACGCCTGGACGTACACCGCGCCGCTGCCGCTCAGCTCCAGCTGGAACGCCTCGCCGGAGCCCCGGCCCACCATGTCGCGCCAACCGAGCGCCGCGGACAGCTTGTTGCGTACGTCGCCGTGGTGGGCGACGTAGGCCTGCGGGTCGACATGGACGGGTCTGCCGGGGGTGATCGGCACCTCGAAGACACCGCCGTGGGCCATCACGGCGACCGAGCCGCGCCCCTGGAGGGTGGTCGTGAACAGTCCCTGGCCGGTGACCTGGCCGCGGACCATGCCCATGACGCCGCCCTGCGAGCCCATGAACATCGTGCCCTGCTGGAGGGTGCCCTCGAAGGCGAGCAGGCGGTCGGCCTCCACGTAGAGGGTGTCGCCGGTGAGCTCGATGATCTGGATGTGGTGGCCGCCGTGCCCGAACATCACGGTGCCGCTGCCCTCGACGGACATCAGGGGAGTGGCCTCGTTCGCCACCCGGCGCCCGATCATCGACATGACGCCGCCCTGGCCGCCCTGGATGTTGGGGGTGAAGGACACCTCGCCCTTGTACGCGAGCATCGCGCCGCGCTGGCTGTACAGCCGCTGGCCCGGCACCACGGTCGCCTGGATCATCTTCGAGTTGATCTCGGTGAACGCCATGTCACACGTCCCCCGCGATCGTGTTCCGCTCGCTGGGCTGGACGTACACGAGCCCGTCCCCCTCGAAGCGGATCTGGAAGGCCTCGCCGCCGCCCTCCCCGAAGAGGGTGCGGAAGGTCACACCGGACTGGAAGGACTGCTGCAGGTTCCCCTGGTGCGCGATGTAGGCACCGGGGTCGACGGTCAGCGGGTACTGCCGGCTGACCCGGAGCACCACCGCCGGGCCGTCCGACATGATCGCCGCCTGGCCGTGCCCCTCGACGGTCGTCGTGAACAGCCCGTTGCCCTGCGACGCGCCGCGCAGGCCGGTGAAGGTCGTCCCCGTCCGCAGCCCGGCGTCGGTCGCGAGCAGATTGCTCGACTCCACGTACAGCTTGTCCCCCTGGAGACTCACGAGGTTGATCTCGGAGGCCCGGTCCGCGAACCAGCACGTCCCCTGCCCCCTCACCTCCATCACCGTCATCTGCTCACCGGTGAGCCGCCGGGTCACCATCCCCCGGATGCCCTCACCGCCGCCGGTCATCTTCTTGAAGGCCATCTGCCCGTCGTACGCGACCATCGAGCCGTTCTTCGCCTTCACGGCGTCCCCGGTCATGTCGACGGCGAGCACCTTGCTGCCCTGGAGTCGAAACATCGCCACGGTGCGAAGGTAACCGCAGGGGCGCGGTCGAGGACAGGGCCCGTGGGTGGAGAACGACCCTGACCTGCCCCCTAGGGCAGACCTAGAGCGTGTCGCGGGACGCGTTCAGCCGGATCACGGCGGTGCCCGCGCGCAGGTCGACGGTGGACCAGGGCGGCGCCCCGTCCTCCTCGTCGTCCCTCATCACCAGCGCGCTCTGCCGTTCCTTCAGCTCGGTCTGCTTCCCCGGCGACAGGCTCGCGTGCAGCTGCTCGAACCCGGTCGCGGATATCTGCCCCTGCCGGCCGGCGTTCCGCCAGGGGAGCATTCCGGCGCGGCCGATCTTCAGGAGCAGCTGGTCGAGGAAGGCGAGCGCGGTCAGCAGGACCACCAGTCCGGGCAGCGTCATGAAGAAAACGAACTGCACGGGCACTCCCGGGGGCTCGGCGGCGGACCCCCAGTCTCCGCACGCTCAGCCGTTTGCCACAATGGGTGAACGTTTGTGCTCGCGTTCACAAACCGTCGACGTACCTCCCACCGAAGGTGACCCGTGGACATCAAGACCGCCTCAGCCATCCGCCGCCTCCGCCTGATCTCCGTGCCGGAGGGCATCTCCTGGCTCGTGCTCGCGACCTGCACGGTCATCAAGTACACGGTCGACTCCGGCGTCGACGTCGCCCGCTGGCTCGGGCCGATTCACGGCGTGCTGTTCATCCTGTACGTGATTTTCTGGCTGGATGCCTGGAACCGCACCAAGTGGGACCGGAAGACCGCCGCCTGGTACTTCGCGTACTCGATCATTCCTGGCGGTGGCTTCGTTGCCGAACGACGCCTGCACCGCGCGAGCCAGGACGCGATCATCGCCGCGCGCGCCCGCCAGGAAGGAATCGTGAACGCATGATCGTCGCCTTCTCCGTGACGCCGCTCGGTGTCGGCGAGGACGTGGGGGAGTACGTCGCCGACGCCGTCCGCGTGGTCCGCGAGTCCGGCCTGCCCAACCGCACGGACGCGATGTTCACGTCCATCGAGGGCGACTGGGACCAGGTCATGGACGTCGTCAAGCGCGCGGTCGCCGCCGTCGAGGCACGCGCCCCGCGCGTCTCCGTGGTCCTCAAGGCGGACATCCGCCCCGGGGTGACGGACGGCCTCACCTCCAAGGTGGAGACGGTCGAACGGCACTTGGCGCAGTAGCCCGGCGCGGACACCGCCGAGCCGGGGGAGTCAGGGGAGCCAGGGCTTGAGGCCCTGCCCCGCTGCCCCCAACACCTCACCCGGCGTCAGCTCATCCGCTCGTTCCACCACGACGAGCCCCCACCCGTGCCGGCGCACCACGTCGAGCGTCACCGCGCGCTCGCGCCGCAGATACGTCACCGCCGACGCGAGGTCGGCCACGGGCGGGCTCACCTCGTAGGCGGCGAGCTTTCCGACGTACCGGTCGAGCCACTCCGGCCCCTCCCGCTCCCCGGCCCGGGACAGCGCCGCCCCGGCATCCCCGTCGAGGAAGACCACGACCGGGCGGACCGCCGCCAGCACGCCCGTGAGCTCGGCCATGAACGCGTCGATCGCCTCCTCGCCGTGCCCCATCGCCAGCAACGTCGGCACGAACGGCACCAGCGCGTCCGCGATCACCACGTCGTCGCCGCGCGCCAGAACCGACTCGACGAACCGCTCCGTCGTCGCGACCAACGTCTCCAGTCCGACAGCTCCGCTCGCCCCGAACTCCTCTGCTACTGCGGCGAATTGGGGTCGGCTCAGGATCTCCTCCTCACAGAAGTGATCCACCCGCAGCCCCGCACCGGCGAGCGACCGGGACAGCCCGGCACACAGCGTCGACTTGCCCACACCGGGAGCCGCTCCCCACACCGACACCAGCACCGTCACCGCCAACTCCCCACTCCAGCCCCGCAGTCGCTCACCGCACCCGCGCCAGCGCCGCACTCAACCGCGACACCACCGCCAACTCCGGCACTGAGCCCAGAGTGGCGACGACCTGACCGCTCCCGAACTCCCGTTGTTCGGCGGTCACTTTCGGGTCGATGGCGCACTCGGCCTGTACCCGCACATAGTTCAGCGCGGTGGCGAAAAGCATCGCGAACGACTGCGGACCCCGTACGACGGCACGCCCACCGGCGCCCCGATAGGCCCGCGCCACTCGCACGCCGGCCTCGACGTCCCCCTCGTTGCCGCCCGACCATACGAACAAGGCGCGGGCCAACTCCCGTTCCGCCGAAGCGGATCCGGCGTTGTCCCAGTCGAGGAGGACGGGACCGTCCTGGCCGACCAGAACGTTCTGGGGTTGCAGATCGAGATGGGACGTCACCAGGTCTCCGGGGTCGGACGGGGTCACCCAGTGCGCCAACTCCCTTGCGGAGGTGGCGATGAACCGGCCCAGCGCGTCCGCCCACGGCATCCCCGCCCGCCGCACCTTCCCGTGCAGCTCCTTCCACTCGGCGTCCTGCGGGCACCGCTCGTACCACGAGCTCGGCATCCTGGTCTCGCCCTCGCCCGCCCTGTGCAGCAACGCCATGGTCCGCCCGAACCAGTCCAGGACGCCCGGATCGGAGGTGTCCGCCGGGGTGCCGTCGATCCAGTCGTACAGCTTGACGTGGGAGCCGTCGGAAGGTGACGGGAGGTGGGAGACGTGCGTCCCCTCCCGATTGGGCATCAGTCGTGGCGACGCGATGCCCAGCTTCTCCGCGGCCTCCCGTAACGCGGCCTCCCGGCGGATCTGGTCCTCGTCGCAGCCGAAGAGGAGTTCCTTGACGGCCCACGAGGAACCGTTGCCGGACAGCTTCCAGATCTGGCCCAGCGCGCCCCGGGTGACGGGTGTCATCGTCCACGGTCCGGTGCCGAGCGCGTAGGTCTCGGCGACGAGGTCGGCGGTGTCGTGCATACGGATGCCTTTCGGAGCGCCGGAGATCACCAACGGCGGCATTCTCGCCGAGCCGCTCGTCGGGCGGGGTTCCGCCGCCAGGGGCAACTCCCCACCCACCTGGACGCACCCAGTTCGACATGCCCCTATATGTCCACTTGTGTGTGAGTATCGGCTCGGTCGATCTTCGGAACCCCACCGTTCCTCGGTCCCCGGGCGTCGATCACTCCTCAATCATTGGAGGGCGCTGTGCGGCCGGAGGGCTACGACTACGACACCTACAGCCGACTGGCCGGACCGCTCACCGAGCCGTCCGGTGCGTCGTACCAGGTGCAGTACACCTCGCTCCTCGCGCGCGAGCCCCACCGAATACGCGCTGTCCTCCTGATGAGCCTCGCCCCGGTGCTCACCGCCGCCCTGCTCGTCTATCTCGTCTGGCCCACCCACTGGGTGGAGCGCGAGGGCGGTCAGGAGTGGATGGTCGGGCTCGACGTCACGATGCTGATAGCCATCGGCCTCATCGAGCTGTTCATGGTCGTCAACGTCGCCTCCGTCGCCCACGCCACGCTGGTCGCTCGCGACCCGATCCCCGTCGTCTCCGCCCCCGGCACCCGCGTCGCCTTCCTCACGACGTACGTCCCCGGCAAGGAACCCCTCTCCATGGTCCGCGCCACGCTGGAAGGCGCAGTCAACGTCACCCACGCCGGCCCGGTGGACGTCTGGCTCCTCGACGAAGGTGACGACGAGCAAGCCAAGGCCCTGTGCGCCGAGTTGGGCGTACGGCACTTCACGCGGCACGGAGTTCCCGAGTGGAACCGCCCCAAGGGTGTCCACAAGGCCCGTACGAAGCACGGCAATTACAACGCCTGGATCGCGATGCACGGCGGCGACTACGAGTTCTTCGCCTCCGTCGACACCGACCACGTCCCGCTCCCCAACTTCCTTGAGCGGATGATGGGTTACTTCCGGGACCCGGACGTCGCCTTCGTCGTAGGACCGCAGGTGTACGGGAACTACCACAACCCCGTCACCAAGGCCGCCGAGTCGCAGCAGTTCCTCTTCCACGCGCTGATCCAGCGCGCCGGCAACCGCTACCGCGCCCCCATGTTCGTCGGCACCAACAACGTCGTACGGATCGCCGCCGTCAAGCAGATCGGCGGGCTGTACGACTCCATCACCGAGGACATGGCCACCGGGTTCGAACTGCACCGGCACCGCAATCCCCTGACCCGTACGCACTGGCGGTCCGTCTACACCCCCGACGTGCTCGCCGTGGGGGAGGGGCCCGCCTCCTGGACCGACTTCTTCACGCAGCAGATGCGGTGGTCGCGGGGCACGTACGAGACGCTCATCAAGCAGTACTGGAAGGCGCCGTTCACGATGCCTCCGGGGCGGTTGTTCTCGTACACGCTGATGCTCGTCTACTACCCGATGACGGCCGTCAACTGGCTGCTGGGCATCATGAGTTGCTTCCTGTTCCTGTGGTTCGGGGCCTCCGGTACGCAGGTCGCCGCGTCCGTGTGGCTGATGCTCTACAGCGATGCCGCGGCCCTCCAGATCGGGCTCTATCTCTGGAACCGGCGGCACAACGTCTCCCCGCACGAGCCGGAAGGGTCCGGCGGGCTCGCGGGCATGGCGATGTCGGCGCTCTCCGCGCCGATCTATCTGAAGTCCTTCGGTGAGGCGCTCGTCCGTCGGCCGAGCCGGTTCGTCGTCACCCCCAAGGGCGGCGACGCCAGCCCTGACCGGGTGATGACCTTCCGCATCCATCTCTTCTGGGCGATCCTCCTGGCGACCTCGCTGGCCGCCTCCGTCGTCCTCGACCACACCCACGCGGCCATGCGCACCTGGGCCGTCCTCGCGATGGTCATCTCCCTTGCGCCGCTGGGGGTCTGGGTCGGCTCGCTGCTCAAGGAGCGCCGGGAACGGCGGTCGCTGCTCGGCGGTACGCGCACCCTGGACACCGCCGAGCCCGCGCTCGCCACCACCGGGGCCGGTCCGTCCGTCTCCAGCACCACGACAGGGGGCAACTAGACCATGGCCTTCCAGCCGTCCCAGAAAACCAGGAAGACCGTCCTCGGCATCGGCGGCGTCGCGGTCCTGGCCGGTCTCAACGCCCCGGCCGCCTTCGACTTCGCGAGCGAGCAGTACCACGACTACAAGATCACGCGGCCCGAGTACATGGCCAAGTACGGCTCCTGGGACCAGGTCGACATCCCGAAGGAGTACCGCACCAACGCCATCCACGCCTCGCTCCTGCACACCGGCAAGGTCCTGATCGTGGCCGGTTCGGGCAACGAGCAGAAGAAGTTCAACGCGGGGTCCTTCGACACCGTGCTGTGGGACCCGAAGGCCAACACCTTCAAGAAGATCCCCACCCCGGTCGACTTCTTCTGCGGCGGACACAGCCAACTCCCCAGCGGCAACCTGCTGGTGGCCGGTGGCACCGCCCGCTACGAGCTGCTCGACGGCGAGGTCAAGCGGGCCGGCGGCGGTATGCGCGTCAAGAACGAGAACCCCAACAAGGCGATGTTCCTCAAGAAGGGCACCGTCTTCCGCTCCCCGGCCGGCGTCGACTACGTCAGCAAGTTCGACGTCACCGTCCCCAGGGCCAAGCGCGAGTTCAAGGTGACGTACAACGCCCGCCATGTGATGCAGCCCTGGCAGACCCAGGTCACCGCGAGCGAGGTCCGCGTCTTCGTCGAGGCCGCCGAGGCGGGCCCGATGTCGGTCACCGAGAAGCAGGCGCAGTACGACGTAGTCGGTCTCAAGGGCAAGGACGCGAACAACACGTACGGTCTCTCCGAGAAGATCACCCTGGAGAAGCAGGACTACCAAGGCATCCGCGCCGCCTACGAGTTCGACCCCAGGGCCGAGCGGTACATCGCCGTCGACCCGATGGAGAAGGCCCGCTGGTACCCGACCCTCGTCGGTCTCGACGACGGCCGCGTCCTCGCCGTCTCCGGCCTGGACGACGTCGGTGTCATCGACCAGGGCGACAACGAGATCTACGACCCGAAGACCAAGAAGTGGACCCCGGGCCCCAAGCGGTACTTCCCCACCTACCCGGCCCTCTTCCTCACCAAGGGCGGCAAGCTCTTCTACCCGGCCTCCAACGCCGGTTACGGACCCGCCAACAAGGGCCGTGAGCCCGGCCTTTGGGACCTGAAGACCAACAAGTTCACCAAGGTCGCCGGACTGCGCGACCCCGACGAGACCGAGACCTCGTCCTCACTTCTCCTCCCGCCCGCCCAGGACCAGAAGGTGATGATCCTCGGCGGCGGAGGCGTCGGCGAGTCCAAGAAGTCGACCCCGCGCACCGCCGTGGTCGACCTCAAGCAGGACAGCCCCGCCTTCAAGGACGGCCCCAACCTCCCGCAGGGCACCCGGTACTTGAACAGCGTGATCATGCCGGACGACTCGGTCTTCACCACCAACGGCTCCTCGGACTACCGCGGTCGCAGCGCCAGCAACATCTTCAAGGCGCAGTTCTACGACCCGAAGGGCAACGCCTTCCACGAGGCCGCCGCCCCGATGGTCGGCCGCAACTACCACTCCGAGGCACTGCTGTTGCCCGACGGCAGGGTCGTCACCTTCGGCTCCGACCCGCTCTTCGACGACCAGGCCAACACCAAGCTCGGCCACTTCGAGCAGCGCATGGAGATCTTCACCCCGCCCGCGCTGCACAAGAACGGCAGCAACAGGCCCGTACTGCAGGACGGTCCGGAGAGCCTGGACCGCCACCACCGGGCGACGTTCCGCACCGACCACCCCGAGCGGGTCGTCAAGGCCCGCCTGATGCGGCCGAGTTCGGTCACGCACACGACGGACGTCGAGCAGCGTTCCATCGAGCTGGGCCTCGTCAAGGACGGCAAGTCGGTGACGGTGGACGTCCCGAAGGACCAGGCGCTGGTGCCGCCCGGCTGGTACATGCTGTTCGTGACGGACGCGCAGGGCACGCCGTCGGAGGCGAAGTGGATCCAGGTCAACTGAAGTCGGCGACTACGCCTTGGAGTTGCGTGCCAGCTCCAAGGCGTACTCGGGCCACCACTGCCCGGCGTCCGGACCGCCCTCGCAGGTTCCGTCCGACGCCCCCGGCCGCTTGATCCACAGGTAGGCGTCCAGGGCGGGTTCGCCGGTGTCGGTGGTCGGCCGGGTGCCCAGACCCCGGCCCGGCGGATTGCACCAGGCGCCGGCCAGCGGCCCGTTGCCGTTGCGGCTGGTGTCGACGACGAAGTGCTTGCCGCCGAGGTCCCGCGACAGACGCAGGCCGTACTTCTTGGTCACGGCGTCCGTCTGGAAGTTGGAGACGTTGAGGGAGAACCCGTCGGCCTCCTGGACACCGGCCCGCTTCAACGGTTCCACGAGCTGCCAAGGGTCCCGGATCCAGGCCGGGTTGCCCGCGTCGAGATACACCTTCGTACCCGACTGCTGCTTCAGCCGGACGACCGCCTCGCTCAGCAACTGCTCCCGCTCGCCCTGGTATTCGCCGGGAGTGCACCCGTCCACCATGTGCGCGACGGCGTCCGGTTCGAGCACGACCAGCGCCTTGGAGTTGCCCAGCGCCTCGGCGAACTTCCCGATCCACGCCCGGTACGCGTCCGCGTCCGCGGCCCCGCCGGCCGAGTGCTGACCGCAGTCCCGGTGCGGAATGTCGTACGCCACGAAGAGCGCCGTACGCCCCTCCTGACGCGCGGACGCGGTCGCCGCCCGCACCACCGGGCCGGGGTCGATCTCACCGGCCGGCCACAGCGCGGCCGGCTCGTCGGCGATCCGCTTGAGGAGGGCGGCGTCCTGCTTGCGCCCCTCCCGCTCCCACATCTGGATCTGCTCGGCCGCCGGACTCACCGGGTCGACCCAGAAGGTCATGTCGGCCACCGGCCCCTTGGACCGGGCACCGGCGACGGAGGCCTCGTCGACGTCGGACGCGGACGAACAGCCCACCGCGAGCCCGAACACCGTGAGCACCGCGAACGTGTGGATCAGCCGGGACATGCTGCTCCCTTGCGCGAGGGTGACGTTCAGTGACGATTCGTCAGTAATTGTGGACGATTCGTCACCGTGCCGGGCCCTGGCGCGCCGGTCAGCCGCCCCCGGACGCCAGCGCGATCCCCAGCGGTGTCCGCTCGTACAGCACCTGGTGGCCGTAGCGCCGCGCGGTGAGCAGGCCCGCGTCGCGCAGCACCGTCAGATGCGCGGACACCGAGGAGGGCGCGAGGCGGAGGCGGTGGGCGAGGGCGGTCGTCGTGGCGGGTTCGTCGAGTGCGACCAGTACCGCGGCCCGGCCGCGCCCCAGCAGTCGTAGGAGTGCGTCGGGTGTGTGGTCGGCGGGTTCGGCCCACAGGCCGCCGATGCCGCGGGCCGGGTAGGCGAGCGTCGGCTGCCAGGGGTGCTCGAAGGTGCTGACCACGTCGGGCCAGATGAAGACGCTCGGCAGCAGCACCAGGCCCTGGCCGCCGAGGCGGCGCTCGTGCTCGCCCCGGAACCGGACGGTCAGCGTCCCCGCGTCCCAGCCGCACTGCCGGTTGATCTCCGGCAGGAGTCCGCCCAGGCCGACCTCGGCGAGCCGGCGCGAGTGGAAGGCGATGTCCGCCTCCAGCAGGGCGCGCAGCCGTGGCCAGTCCGGTGCGACGAGGGCGTGCCAGACGGCCTCCATCGCGTCCGCGAGTTCCTCGATCATGCGGGCGGGGTCACGCAGCCAGGCCCGGCCGCGCGCCGACTCCAGGGCTCCCGGGGTGTCCGCCAGCGACTTGGCCGTGTCCTCCCGGGCCGCCGCCGGATCGGTCGCACGGACGGCGGCGATCTCCTCCTCGAAGCCGGCCGCGGGGACGAGCGGCGGCGGGCACAGCCAGTCGGGACAGTGGCCGGACCGCGGCATCAGCAGCCACAGCGGCGCCAGGTCCAGGCCGGCCGCCGCCGCGCCGGTCCGCCGCAGCCAGCGCGTGTGATAGCCGTGCCGCTCGGGCCGCTTGAGCGTACGCACCACCTCCTGCGTCTCCCAGAGCGGAGACACGGCGAACCGGCACCTGAGGAAGTCGTCCTCCCCGAAATACAGCCGCGACGGCATGCCCCACCTCCGGAAGATTCGGCCGTACCCGAAACTCTAGGGCGCGGGCGCGCGGACGGGCACGCTGCCGGTCATGCTCCAAGCCCCGCCGGCGCCTCCCACCGGCTACCGCCGCGTCTTCGCCGTCCCCGAGTTCCGCATCGTCTTCCTCGCCCACGCGCTGTCGCTGCTCGGCGTGATCGTCACCGAGATCGCGCTCTCCGTGCTCGTCTACGACCTCACCGGCTCGCCCCTGATGAGCGCGCTCACCTTCGCGCTGGGCTTCCTGCCGTACCTGATCGGCGGGACGCTCCTCGCCGGGGTCGCCGACCGGTTTCCGGCCCGGCGGGTGCTGGTGCTGTGCGACCTGGTGTGCGCGGGATGCGTCGCGGCGATGGTGGCGCCGGGCACGGACATCGCCGTACTGCTGCTGCTCCGCTGCGCTCTGGCCGTCGTCTCGCCGGTGTTCGCGGGCACCCGGATGGCGACACTCGCCGACATCCTCGGCGACGGCGAACTCTTCGTCCTCGGCCGCTCCCTGCTGCGGATCGTGTCGCAGAGCGCACAGCTCGTCGGCTTCGGACTCGGCGGGCTGCTGCTCACCGTCGTCTCCCCGCGCCACGCGCTGCTGATCACCGTGGGCACCTTCTTCACCTCGGCCGCACTGCTGCGCTTCGGCACCCGGCACCGGGCCGCCCGGACCGGTGCCAGGGGCGCGCTGCTGACGGACTCCCTCAGGGGCGCCCGGCAGGTGCTCGCCGACCGGCGGACCCGGGCACTGCTCCTTCTCTTCTGGCTGCCGTCGATGTTCTCCGTCGCCCCGGAGGCCCTGTCCGCCCCGTACGCCGCCGGGCTCGGCGCCGGCTCGACCGGGCTCGGGCTGCTGATGTGCGCGCTGCCCGTCGGCACGGTCGTCGGCGAGGTGTACGCGGGCTCCCGGCTGCGCCCCGCCACCCGGGAGCGGATCGCCCTCCCGCTCGTCTGCTGCACGCTGCTGCCGTACGTCGGCTACGCCCTGCGCCCGGGCCTGGCCGTCTCGTTGCTGCTGCTCGTCGTCTCCGGCGCCGGGGCCGCGTACGCGCTCGGCGTGGACCAGTGGTTCGTCCGGGCCGTGCCGCACGAACTGCGCGGACGGGCCATGACGCTGCTCTCCGCCGGACTGATGACGATCCAGGGCGTGGGCATGGCCCTGGCGGGCGTCGCCGCCGAGTTCGTCGGGGTGCGCGGGGCGGTCGTGGGGGCCGGGGTGCTCGGCACGGTGTGCTGCGGGCTGCTGGCCGCGGAGGCCCGCAGGACCGAAAGGCGAGACGGGGCTGACCACGATGTGACCGGCCGGTAAGGTCTGGTGCCGTGCCAAAGCCCCTCAGTCTCCCTTTCGACCCCATCGCCCGCGCCGACGAACACTGGAAACAGCGCTGGGGAAACGTGCCGTCGATGGCCGCCATCACCTCGATCATGCGGGCACAGCAGATCCTGCTCGCCGAGGTCGACGCGGTCGTCAAGCCGTACGGACTGACCTTCGCGCGGTACGAGGCGCTGGTGCTGCTCACCTTCTCCAAGGCGGGCGAGCTGCCGATGTCCAAGATCGGCGAGCGGCTCATGGTGCATCCCACGTCCGTGACGAACACCGTGGACCGGCTGGCGAAGTCCGGTCTCGTCGCCAGGCGCCCCAACCCCAACGACGGCCGCGGCACCCTCGCCTCCATCACCGACAAGGGCCGCGAGGTCTGCGACGCGGCCACCCGCGACCTCATGGAGATGGACTTCGGGCTGAGTGCCTACGACGCCGAGGAGTGCGGGGAGATCTTCGCGATGCTGCGCCCGCTGAGGGTCGCCGCCGCGGACTTCGACGAGGACTGACCCCGGGGCCGACCCGGGGAAAGATCGCCCCGAACCGGTCGTTACGCTCGTCCTCATGAAAAAGAGCGTGCTGACCCGCTACCGCGTCATGGCCTACGTCACGGGTGTCCTGCTGGTCCTGCTGTGCCTCAGCATGATCGCCAAGTACCTGCTCAAGATCGACGGTGCCGGGAGCTTCACCGAGGTCGTCGCCATCGCGCACGGCTGGCTGTACGTCGTCTACCTGCTCTTCGCGTTCGACCTGGGCTCCAAGGCGAAGTGGCCGGTCGGCAAGCAGCTCTGGGTGCTGCTGGCGGGGACGATCCCGACGGCCGCCTTCTTCGTGGAGCGGAAGATCAGCCACGAGCTGGAGTCGAAGATCGTCGAGCCGACTCCGGTCGCCGCCAAGGCCTGAACCTCACCGCCGTACGGGTCGCGTACGGCGGTTGCCCATCGACATTTACTAGGACGTCCTAGTAAATTCGAGAGTATGGACGCTGACGCCATCGCAGAGGGCCGCCGACGCTGGCAGGCCCGGTTCGACGCCGCACGCACGCGTGAGGCCGCCGGGGGTTTGGGGGCGCAGCCCCCAAGAGATTGGACACGTACTACGCTCTCCGGCGATCCCGTGGAGCCGGTGTACGGGCCTCGCCCCGGGGACAGGTACGACGGCTTCGAGCGGATCGGGTGGCCCGGCGAGTACCCCTACACGCGCGGGCTGCACGCCACGGGCTACCGGGGGCGGACGTGGACGATCCGGCAGTTCGCCGGGTTCGGCAACGCCGAGCAGACCAACGAGCGGTACAAGAAGATCCTTGCCAACGGCGGCGGCGGACTGTCCGTCGCCTTCGACATGCCGACCCTCATGGGCCGCGACTCCGACGACCCGCGCTCGCTCGGCGAGGTCGGGCACTGCGGGGTCGCCATCGACTCCGCCGCCGACATGGAGGTCCTCTTCAAGGACATCCCGCTCGGTGACGTCACCACGTCGATGACCATCAGCGGGCCCGCCGTCCCCGTCTTCTGCATGTACCTGGTGGCGGCCGAGCGGCAGGGCGTGGACCCCGCCGTCCTCAACGGCACGCTCCAGACGGACATCTTCAAGGAGTACATCGCCCAGAAGGAGTGGCTCTTCCAGCCCGAGCCGCACCTCCGCCTCATCGGCGACCTCATGGAGTACTGCGCGACCGGCATCCCCGCCTACAAGCCGCTGTCCGTCTCCGGCTACCACATCCGCGAGGCCGGCTCCACGGCCGCGCAGGAGCTGGCGTACACCCTCGCGGACGGCTTCGGGTACGTCGAACTCGGCCTGTCCCGCGGCCTCGACGTGGACGTCTTCGCGCCCGGCCTGTCCTTCTTCTTCGACGCGCACGTCGACTTCTTCGAGGAGATCGCCAAGTTCCGCGCGGCGCGCCGCATTTGGGCCCGCTGGATGCGGGACGTCTACGGCGCGCAGTCCGAGAAGGCACAGTGGCTGCGCTTCCACACCCAGACCGCCGGCGTCTCGCTGACCGCGCAGCAGCCGTACAACAACGTGGTCCGTACGGCAGTCGAGGCGCTCGCGGCCGTGCTCGGCGGGACCAACTCGCTGCACACCAACGCCCTGGACGAGACCCTCGCGCTGCCGAGTGAGCAGGCCGCGGAGATCGCGCTGCGCACGCAGCAGGTCCTGATGGAGGAGACCGGGGTCGCCAACGTGGCGGATCCGCTGGGCGGTTCGTGGTACGTCGAGCAGCTCACCGACCGCATCGAGGCGGACGCCGAGAAGATCTTCGAGCAGATCAGGGAGCGGGGGCTGCGGGCCCACCCGGACGGGCAGCACCCGATCGGGCCGATCACCTCCGGCATCCTGCGCGGCATCGAGGACGGCTGGTTCACCGGCGAGATCGCCGAGGCCGCCTTCCAGTACCAGCGGTCCGTGGAGAAGGGCGACAAGCGGGTCGTCGGCGTGAATGTGCACCACGGGTCCGTCACCGGAGACCTGGAGATCCTGCGGGTCAGCCACGAGGTGGAGCGGGACCAGGTACGGGAGTTGGGGACGCGCAAGGGCGCCCGGGACGAGGCGGCCGTGACGGCGGCGCTGGACGCGATGCTCGCCGCCGCGCGTGACGGGTCGAACATGATCGGGCCGATGCTGGACGCGACCCGGGCCGAGGCGACGCTGGGCGAGATCTGCGGAGTGCTGCGGGACGAGTGGGGGGTGTACACCGAGCCCGCGGGCTTCTAGGCCGTGTCCGCGAAATCCCGTCGTCCGCCCGAAGGGCGGGCCCCGCGGCGTCCGGTGCGGCGAGTGGGGGCACCTCCCACGCCCTTAAGGCAGTGGGGGAGCGTGCCGGGCGTCGCGCGGCTGGGGGCACCCCCTCTGGGGGAGTGACTTTGCGGACACGACCTGGGCCCCGTCGGGCTGGTCAGGTCGCAGGAGATCGGCGGGCCTGATCGGTGCCGGTGAGCGACGGCAACGCGGCTGGGGGTTCCGCACGCCTCTGAGGCAGCGGGGGAGTGCGTGCTCGGCCCCGCGCCAACAATCCTGCGGGTCAATACACCTACGTGCCGCTGATCGACGTCAGGCCGAGCAGCAGCACCTTGGTGAAGCTGCGGACCCACTGTTCGTCGGCCGGTTCCGCGCTCACCAGGGTGCGGTGCACCACCGCGCCCGCCACCACGTCGAAGATCAGGTCGGCCGTGCGCGCGGCTTCCTCCGGGTCGGTCTCCGGGGGCAGTTCGCCGCGCGCCTGGGCCCGCTCCCGGCCCTCCACGACCAGGCACTTCTGCCGGTCGACGATCGACTCGCGGATGCGTTCCCGCAGGGCTTCGTCACGGGTCGACTCGGCGACCACCGCCATCAGTCCGCTCTTGGCCTCCGGGCGGGCCAGGATCGCCGCGAACTGCAGGACGACGCCCTCGATGTCGGCGGCCAGGGTGCCACGGTCGGGGAGGTGGAGTTCGTCGAAGAGTTCGGCGACCGCGTCGACGACGAGTTCGTTCTTGCCCGCCCAGCGGCGGTAGAGGGTCGTTTTCGCAACCCCCGCGCGCGTGGCGACGTCTCCCAACGTGAGCTTGGACCAGCCGAGTTCGACCAGGGCCTCCCGGGTGGCCGCGAGGATAGCGGTGTCCGCGGTGGTGCTGCGGGGGCGTCCCGCGGCGCGTGGGACGGGAGTGCTGCTCTGCATCCCTTGACCATAACCGGCGGTTCCTGTGGTGCAGTGAGGGAGATCACTGGGTACCTGTATCCGGGAGGCACCCGACACCATTACGCTACGACTCGTAGCGAAACCACGGGCGCGGGGTGGGGACCCGGCGCCGAACAGCTCGTAGCAGACCGGCTTTCACAACGCTTTTCCTTCACACGGGCGGACGGGGGAGGATAGACGCATGCAGCCACGGAACATGTCCATGAGCGGAGTCGTCGACCTCGCCGCGGTGAAGGCGGCCCAGGAGGCCAAGGCCAAGGCGGAGCAGGCGCGCGCCGAAACCGCCAGGCAGGGCGGCGGCGGTGCCGTCTCGCCGGCCGATCTTGTCATCGACGTAGATGAGGCGGGGTTCGAGAGCGAGGTCCTGCAGCGGTCCACCGAGGTCCCGGTCGTCATCGACTTCTGGGCCGAGTGGTGCGAGCCGTGCAAGCAGCTGAGCCCGATCCTTGAGCGGCTCGCCCTTGACTACAACGGGCGCTTCGTCCTTGCCAGGATCGACGTAGACGCCAATCAGATGCTGATGCAGCAGTTCGGGGTCCAGGGGATCCCGGCCGTCTTCGCGGTGGTCGCCGGTCAGGCGCTGCCGCTCTTCCAGGGTGCCGCCGCCGAGTCGCAGATCCGCGAGACCCTCGACCAGTTGATCCAGGTCGCCGAGCAGCGCTTCGGCCTCACGGGCCTGGACGTCGACCCGGACGCCCGGCCCGGCGACCGGCCCGAGGTCGTCGCCGAGGCGCCGGCCGGACCGTACGACGGACTGCTCGAAGCCGCCGTGCAGGCCCTGGACGCGGGGGACTTCGGCGGGGCCGTGCAGGCCTACAAGAACGTGCTGAGCGACGACCCCGCCAACACCGAGGCCAAACTGGGGCTCGCCCAGGCCGAGTTGCTGCAGCGCGTGTCGACGCTCGACCCGCAGCGGGTGCGCACGGAGGCGGCCGACAAGCCGGGTGACGTGACGGCGCAGATCGCCGCCGCCGACCTGGATCTGGTGGGCGGCCATGTCGAGGACGCGTTCGGCCGGCTGATCGACACCGTGCGGCGCACGGTGGGTGACGACCGGGACACCGTACGACTGCGGCTGCTGGAGCTGTTCGAGGTCGTCGGGGGCGACGACCCGCGGGTGACCGCGGCCCGGCGGGCACTGGCGCGGGCGCTGTTCTGAGCGGGGCGCGAGGCCGGTTCTGACCAGTCGGTAAACCTCGTGACCTGTGTTGCCGGAGTGAAAGATTTGCCGACGGAGTGTCACTGCGGCCGCGCTTTACCAAATCTTGGTAATCGCGGCCGCTGTTACTTGGAGTAAGTCAGGGGCGTTCTTCTGTCGGATCCCGTCCGAATATCACCGGTTTTGTCCTGGCCCACGATGACACCCAGCGTCGTCGACCGATACCGGCGGGTCGTTGTTCGGTTATCCGGCCGTTACTACCCAGTAACGAAGCCCCTTGTGCGGGCGGCGAGAATGCACCACGATCGGCGACGCTCGGTCCATTTCCGTACGCCCCGACAGCCGGTCGGGTCCATGGAGTCTCCTGGGTCCCCACCGAGTAGAGCCGGAAACAATGGAGCCGGCTCTTGGGCAGGGGGGTCTTCGCCGCACGGCGGAGCCTGTCCAGCAAGGTTGTGCGTGATGTGCGTCAGGCGCGACCAGTGGTTGTCGCTCGGGGGTGATCGCCGGTGATCGGTGCGCGGTTCGCGCCTCCGAAGACGGGCGCTCCCCTTCCCGAGGACGTAGCACTTCTCCCATCCCTGCCCGGCTGAGCCGCCAATTGGGGGCAGTCAGGGCCGGAGATGTACGTCCGAGAAGGAGGAAATATGGAGTCCCAGGTGCGTGGCGGGACGAGATGGAAGCGCTTCGCTGTGGTCATGGTGCCCAGCGTCGCCGCCACGGCGTGTATAGGTGTCGCCCTCGCGCAGGGTGCTCTCGCCGCGTCGTTCAGTGTGTCGGGTCAGTCGTTCAAGGTGACGGCGGACGAGCTCGACGGCACGGGCTTCTCTCAGTACGGAGCCATTGACTCGGGGTACAACCTCGACGGCAGCAAGACGGCTCACCCCGTCGCTGTCTCGGCGTTCAAGTCCGCGTCGATCACCAACATGTGCCAGTCGGTGGTCACCCCGAACATCCCGCTGCTCGGATCGGTCAGCCTCGTGCTGAAGGCGGGCGGCAGCGGTACGCCGGTCGAGGCCGACAACCTGTACATCGACGTCCAGGACCTCAGCGCCGATGCCGTGTTCCACAACATCGACATCGGTGTTGCGGCCGGCAACGCCTCCAAGGGCCCGGGCATGAAGGGCGGCAGCGAGGCTGCCAACCCCTACGGGTTCGCCCAGCAGGCCGAGTCGGTCACGCTGACCGGCGTGAAGCAGACGGCGTGGGCCACCACTGCCGGAACCTTCAAGCTCAGCGGGCTCAAGATGTCGGTGTCGGCGGGCACCCACGAGTGCTACTAGGCACTTGATGGCGGGCGGGGGAGCCGGTGGCGCCCCCGCCCGTCCACCTTCCACCCGCACCTTCACACGAGGTGCAACTCTCCACCACAGTTACGCCGTACCAGGGAGCTGTTTTCCATGAGCGCCGAGACTCCTGCCGCACCCGGCCAGTTCACCCGCCGGAGGCTGCAGTTCCGCGCCTGGCGTGGCACGAGGCCGTTCTGGGCCGGTCTGTTCGTCATGCTCGGCGGAATCCCGATCGCCTACTTCCCGTACGCACATCTCCAGGTGGGTCATCTGACCCTGGCGATGGCTACCACCGCGGGCGCCGGGTCCCTGATCATCGGCGTGCTGCTTGTCGTCCTGGGCTTCAGCCTCTGGTTCCAGAAGCACGTGCGCACCTTCGCGGGTGTCGCGGCGATTCTGCTGGCGCTGGTGTCCATCCCCGTGTCCAACCTCGGCGGCTTCCTCGTCGGCTTCCTCCTCGCCCTCGTCGGCGGGGCGCTGGCCGTGTCGTGGGTGCCGGGCACACCGCCGGAGCCGCAGGCGGTACAGGAGGACACGAAGGGAGAGGGCGGCGCACCCGCGGCCGCACCGTACGAGGCCGCACCGCACGAGTCCGCCTCGTACTACGAGGCCGCGCCGCACGAGGCCGCGCCGTACCGGACCGCCGACGAGGCGGGCGAGCCGAACGATCTGTCAGGAACGAGCCCGGTGAACAACGGGGCGAACGGGAGGCACAGTGCCGGCTGACGAGGTGACCCACGGGACTGATGTGGACGAGTCCCGTGTGAGAACCGGGCCGCGGCATGCGGCACCCAAGAAGCCGCTGTTCACCAGGCTCCACATGCCCGCCGGCAAGGCGATAGCCACGGTGGCGATGCCTACCGCCGTCATCATGGGGATGGGCTTCACGTCCTCCCTGGCACTCGCCGACAACGGCTCGACGACCTCACCGTCGTCGAAGAGCCTGACGGCCGACGAGTACAAGAACTGCGTCGCGGCGCTGGCCGACTCGACGGCGAGCGCGACGCCCTCGGCTTCGCCGTCCACCAGCGCGAGCGAGTCCGCCGACTCGTCCAAGGACGACGCGACGCCCTCGGCCACGGCCACGGACGGAGCGAAGGCGGACTCGGGCAAGTCCTCTTCGTCGGATTCAGGTTCCGACGACACGGCCACGCCCACGCCGTCCGCCTCCGCGAGCAAGTCGACGGAGTCGAGCAGCACCGCCACGGCGACGCCCTCGGCGTCCGCCAGCAGCGGCAACCTGCTGGACACCATCGGCGACGCCATCACCGGCATCCTCACCGGCGGTTCGTCGAGCTCCGACTCCACGGCGACCGCCACGCCGACGCCCACCGCGTCCGCGTCGGCGAGCGCCACGAAGGACGCGTCCTCGGACGCCTCCTCCAGCGTGTCCGACACCGTCAAGGACACGACGAAGAAGGTCACCGACACGGTCGACGACACCGTGAAGGACACGACCGACACCGCGTCCAAGGCGGCCGAGGCCGCCACCAAGGCGGCTGCGGCCGCGGCGACGGCCACCCCGTCCGCGAGCGCGAGCACCGACACCTCGGACTGCCCGGCCGCGACGGACGACACCAGCGGCGTCGACAACAAGGTCCTGCTGCCGGACGACCCGTGGTACCTGAACGCCAGCTCGCTGCTGCTCAAGGGTGCCGACTACAAGGGCGTCGTCGAGGTGAAGACCGCCAGCGGCAAGATCAAGAAGGTCCTGAAGTACGTCATCTCCAGCGGGACCGACATCGGCGACCTCCACCAGACGGTCGACGACAAGCAGTCGGGCAAGACCTACCACGTGCAGGCGGCCGCCGGCTCGACATCCACCATCCGCGACGGCGACACCGTGATGTACACGGAGTCCATCTCGGGCAACCTGTTCGGACTGATCCCGATCACGTTCGACCCGGACAACCCGCCGCCGCTGAACATCCCGCTGATCTACTTCACCAACGTGAAGGTGGTCCAGGCCGGCCAGTTCGGCGGCACGCTGACCGTCCCCGGGCTGCGCAGCTACCAGGACTGAACGCCCCCACAAGCCCGTTCGGGAGCCGCGCACGAACTGAGGGCGCCCCCTTTCCCAGGGGGCGCCCTCAGCGCCGTACAAGAGCCTTCAGCGGTGCGTCAGTTGCGCTCGCCGCCGCCGAGGTGGTGGACGCGGAGCATGTTGGTGGTGCCGGGGACGCCGGGGGGCGAGCCGGCGGTGATGATGAGGGTGTCGCCCGGGTTGAAGCGGTTGATCTTGGCGATCTCCGCGTCGACCATGTCGACCATCTCGTCGGTGCTGTTCACGAACGGCACCACGTGCGACTCCACACCCCAGCTGAGCGTCAGCTGGTTGCGGGTGCCCTCGTCCATGGTGAAGGCGACGATCGGCTGCGAGGCGCGGTAGCGGGACAGCCGGCGGGCGGTGTCACCGGACTGCGTGAAGGCCACCAGGGCCCGGCCGCCGAGGAAGTCGGCGATCTCGCACGCGGCACGCGCGATCGAACCGCCCTGCGTACGCGGCTTCTTGCCCGGCACGAGCGGCTGCAGGCCCTTGCTGAGCAGCTCCTCCTCGGCCGCCTGGACGATCTTCGACATCGTCTGCACGGTCTCGATCGGGTAGGCGCCCACGGAGGACTCGGCGGACAGCATGACCGCGTCCGCGCCGTCCAGGATCGCGTTGGCCACGTCGGAGGCCTCGGCGCGCGTGGGGCGGGAGTTGGTGATCATCGACTCCATCATCTGGGTCGCCACGATCACCGGCTTGGCGTTGCGCCGGCACAGCTCCACGAGGCGCTTCTGCACCATCGGGACCTTCTCCAGCGGGTACTCGACGGCGAGGTCGCCGCGGGCCACCATCACCGCGTCGAACGCAGCGACCACGGCCTCCATGTTGGCGACCGCCTGCGGCTTCTCCACCTTGGCGATGACGGGGACCCGGCGGCCCTCCTCGTCCATCACCTTGTGGACGTCGTACACGTCGCTCGCGTCGCGCACGAAGGACAGGGCGACCATGTCGCAGCCCATCCGCAGGGCGAAGCGCAGGTCCTCGACGTCCTTCTCGGACAGCGCGGGCACGTTCACCGCCGCGCCGGGCAGGTTGATGCCCTTGTGGTCGGAGATGACGCCGCCCTCGATGACGATCGTCTTCACGCGGGGGCCTTCGACGCTGAGGACCTTCAGCTCGACGTTGCCGTCGTTGATCAGGATCTGGTCACCGCGGGAGACGTCACCGGGCAGGCCCTTGTACGTCGTACCGCAGATGGTCTTGTCGCCCGGAACGTCCTCGGTGGTGATGGTGAACTCGTCACCGCGCACCAGCTCGACGGGACCCTCCGCGAAGGTCTCCAGGCGGATCTTCGGGCCCTGCAGGTCGGCGAGGACGCCGATGGCACGGCCGGTCTCCTTGGCCGCGGCACGGACGCGGTCGTACCGCCCCTGGTGCTCGGCGTGGGTGCCGTGGCTGAAATTGAAGCGGGCCACATTCATGCCGGCCTCGATCAGCGACACCAGTTGTTCGTGGGAGTCGACCGCGGGGCCGAGAGTACAGACGATTTTCGAACGGCGCATGGGACGATCCTATCGGTTTGTTTCGCTGCGGAATATTCCGTCTGGCGGAAGATACAAATGGGCGGGCATGCGCTCAGGCGTTGGAATTTCCGACCAGTGCATACGTCTGAGTGGCGATCTCCAATTCCTCGTCCGTCGGCACCACCGCGACCGCGACCCGCCCGGACGCCGGCGAGATCAGCCGCGGCTCGTCACTCCGTACGGCGTTCAGCACGCCGTCGACCTCAAGCCCCAGCAGCTCCAGGCCCGCGACGGCGGCTTCCCGCACCGCGCCCGCGTTCTCCCCGACTCCCGCCGTGAAGGCGACCGCGTCCACCCGGCCGAGTACCGCGTAGTAGGCACCGATGTACTTCTTCAAACGGTGAATGTAGATGTCGAAGGCCAGTTCCGCCTGTTCGTCACCCTCGTCGATCCGGCGCCGGATCTCCC
The DNA here is from genome assembly GCF_040655155.1 of Streptomyces sp. NPDC050508. NCBI lineage: Bacteria > Bacillati > Actinomycetota > Actinomycetes > Kitasatosporales > Streptomycetaceae > Streptomyces > Streptomyces sp. NPDC050508. Next base: position 495,747 of record NZ_JBFAJJ010000006.1, on the reverse strand, counting down.
GCATGTCGTTGTCCCCGCACAGTCCGATCAGACCGCTCTTCTTGTTGAGAAGAGTGTCGATCTCATCGGTGGACATTTCGCCAACACGCATCAAATGGAAGATGACGGCCGGATCCAGGTCTCCCGACCGGGTCCCCATCACCAGCCCCTCCAACGGCGTCAGCCCCATGGAGGTGTCCACACACCGCCCACCTTCCACGGCCGACGCGGACGCCCCGTTCCCGAGGTGCAGCACGATCACGTTGACGTCCTCGGGCGCCTTCCCCAGCAGCTTCGCCGTCGCCCGGGACACGTACGCGTGCGAGGTCCCGTGGAACCCGTACCGTCGGATCCGGTACGCGTCGGCGGTCGCCACGTCGATCGCGTAGCGGGCGGCCGACTCCGGCATCGTCGTGTGGAACGCGGTGTCGAACACGGCCACTTGCGGCAGATCGGGCCGCAGCGCCATCGCGGTACGGATCCCGACGAGGTTCGCCGGATTGTGCAACGGCGCGACGGGGATGAGCCGTTCGATCTCGGCGAGCACGGCGTCGTCGATGACGGTGGGCGCGGTGAAGGTCTGCCCGCCGTGCACGACCCGATGCCCGATGGCGGCCAGCTCGGGGGAGTCCAATCCGAGCCCGTCCCTGGTCAGTTCATCCGCTACGGCCTTCAGGGCGGCCTCGTGATCGGGGATCGGGCCGGTGAACTCCCTTACGGCACCGGTCGTGAGGCACGTGTGCTTGAGCCGGGAGGTCTCCTCGCCGATGCGCTCGACGAGGCCCATGGCCAGCCGCTCGCCGCCGCGCATGTCGAGCAGCTGGTACTTCACCGACGAGGAGCCGGAGTTGAGGACGAGGACGCGGGTCGCGGTCACTGCTGGGAGGCCTTCTCGTTCGGGTGCTGTGCCTGGATCGCCGTGATGGCGACGGTGTTGACGATGTCCGAGACGAGGGCGCCCCGGGACAGGTCGTTGACCGGCTTGCGCAGCCCCTGCAGCACCGGCCCGACGGCGATGGCGCCGGCCGAACGCTGCACGGCCTTGTAGGTGTTGTTGCCGGTGTTGAGGTCGGGGAAGATCAACACGCTTGCCTGGCCCGCGACTTCGGAGTCCGGCATCTTCGTGGCGGCGACGGTGGGCTCGACGGCGGCGTCGTACTGGATGGGCCCCTCGATCCGCAGGTCGGCCCGCCGCAGCCGGACCAGTTCGGTCGCCTCGCGCACCTTGTCGACGTCGACGCCCGAGCCGGACGTACCGGTCGAGTACGACAGCATCGCGATCCGCGCCGCGACGCCGAACTGCTCGGCGGTGGCGGCGGACTGGATGGCGATGTCGGCCAACTGCTCGGCGTTCGGGTCGGGGTTCACGGCACAGTCGCCGTACACCAGCACCTTGTCGGCGAGGCACATGAAGAAGACGGACGAGACGATGTCAGCGTCCGGCTTCGTCTTGATGATCTCGAAGGCGGGCCGGATGGTGGCCGCCGTGGAGTGCACGGCGCCGGAGACCATGCCGTCGGCGAGCCCCGCCTGCACCATCAGGGTGCCGAAGTAGTTCACGTCGGCGACGACGTCGTAGGCCAGCTCGACGGTCACGCCCTTGTGGGCGCGGAGTTCGGCGTACTTCTCGGCGAAGCGGTCGCGCAGTTCGGAGGTGGTCGGGTCGATCAGCTGGGCCGCGGTGAGGTCGATGCCGAGGTCGGCGGCCTTCTTGCGGATCTGGTCCTCCGGGCCGAGGAGGGTCAACTCGCAGACACCGCGCCGCAGTAGCACCTCGGCGGCGTGCAGGACGCGGGGCTCGGTGCCCTCGGGGAGGACGATGCGGCGCTTGTCGGAGCGGGCCCGCTCCAGGAGCGTGTGCTCGAACATCATCGGGGTGACCCGGTCGCTGCTCGGCGCGGAGACCCGTTTGAGCAGGTCGCTCGTGTCGACGTACCGCTCGAAGAGACCGAGCGCGGTCTCCGCCTTGCGCGGGGTGGCCGCGTTCAACTTCCCTTCCAGGGCGAAGAGTTCGCCGGCGGTGGGGAAGGAGTTCCCGGCCACCGAGACCACCGGGGTGCCCGGCGCGAGGCGCGCGGCGAGGGTGAGGATCTCGTCGCCCGGCACCTCGTTCAGGGTGAGCAGTACGCCGGCTATCGGCGGGGTGCCGGCGCTGTGCGCGGCGAGCGCGCCGATGACGAGGTCGGCGCGGTCGCCCGGGGTGACGACGAGCGCGCCCGGGGTCAGCGCCTTGAGGAAGTTGGGCAGCATCGCCCCGCCGAACACGAAGTCCAGCGCGTCCCGGGCGAGCCCCGATTCGTCCCCGAGGAGCACCCGGCCGCCGAGCGCGTGGGTGATCTGCGCGACGGTCGGGGCCGAGAGCGCGGGCTCGTCCGGTACGACGTGGCAGGGCACCGGCAGCCGGCTGGCGAGGCGCTGGGCGATCTCGTCGCGGTCCTCGCGGGCGACCCGGTTGGTGACCATGGCGAGGACGTCGCACCCGAGGCCGTCGTAGGCGCGATAGGCGTTGCGCGTCTCCGCGAGCACGGACTCGGCGGTCTGCTTGCGCCCGCCGACGACGGGGATCACCGACGCGCCGAACTCGTTCGCGAGGCGGGCGTTGAGGGCCAGCTCGTCCGGGAACTGGGTGTCCGCGAAGTCGGTCCCCAGGACGAGGACGACGTCGTAGTCGCGGGCGACGAGATGGAACCGGTCGACGAGGGTCGACACCAGCTCATCGGTCCCCTGCTCGGCCTGGAGGGCCGACGCCTCGTGGTAGTCCATGCCGTAGACGGTCGCCGGGTCCTGCGACAGCCGGTAGCGGGCACGCAGCAGCTCGAACAGCCGATCGGGACCGTCGTGGACGAGGGGACGGAACACCCCCACCCGGTCGACCTGCCGGGTCAGGAGTTCCATGACCCCCAGCTCGACGACCTGACGGCCGTCGCCGCGGTCGATCCCGGTCACGTACACGCTGCGGGTCACGCGTGGTCTCCCTGTCTGGCAGTGCTTTCGGGCTTCTGGTGAGTGCGTTTCGGCGGCCGTGAAGATCGCCCACCGATGTGAGCAGAACGCTCTTGACAGTACCTCCGGGGGTGGATAAGACGCCCGTCAGTCCGAGGGAAGCGGCGTCGCCCTGAGGGACGTGAAACAATCGGATCCGGCTCACCGGTATCAACAGCGAGCAGGAGACACAGCACGATGCGCATCGGAGTTCTCACCGCAGGTGGCGACTGCCCCGGCCTGAACGCCGTGATCCGATCGGTCGTGCACCGAGCGGTCGACAACTACGGCGACGAGGTCATCGGCTTCGAGGACGGCTACGCCGGTCTGCTCGAAGGCCACTACCGCACCCTCGACCTCGACGCGGTCAGCGGCATCCTCGCCCGCGGCGGCACGATCCTCGGCTCGTCGCGACTGGAACGGGACCGGCTGCGCGAGGCCTGCGAGAACGCGCTGGACATCGCGCGCGACTTCGGCATCGACGCGCTGATCCCGATCGGCGGCGAGGGCACGCTGACGGCGGCGCGCATGCTGAGCGACGCCGGCCTGCCCGTCGTAGGCGTCCCCAAGACGATCGACAACGACATCTCGTCGACGGACCGCACGTTCGGCTTCGACACGGCGGTCGGGGTCGCGACGGAGGCGATGGACCGCCTGAAGACGACGGCGGAGTCGCACCAGCGGGTGATGGTCGTCGAGGTCATGGGCCGCCACGCGGGCTGGATCGCGCTGGAGTCCGGAATGGCGGCGGGCGCGCACGGCATCTGCCTGCCCGAGCGCCCCTTCGACCCGGCCGACCTGGTCAAGATGGTCGAGGAACGCTTCGCCCGCGGCAAGAGGTTCGCCGTCGTCTGCGTGGCCGAGGGCGCGCACCCCGCCGAGGGCACCATGGACTACAACAAGGGCGCGATCGACCAGTTCGGCCACGAGCGCTTCCAGGGCATCGGCACGGCACTGGCCTACGAGTTGGAGCGCCGCCTCGGCAAGGAGGCCAAGCCGGTCATCCTCGGCCACATCCAGCGCGGCGGCGTACCGACCGCGTACGACCGGGTGTTGGCGACGCGGTTCGGCTGGCACGCGGTGGAGGCGGCGCACCGGGGGGACTTCGGACGGATGACGGCGCTGCGGGGGACGGACGTGGTGATGGTGCCGTTGGCGGAGGCGGTCACCGAGCTGAAGACGGTGCCGAAGGACCGGATGGACGAGGCGGAGTCGGTTTTCTAGCCGGTTCGTTCAAGGGGTTCTGAGCGGGCGGGTTCCGGGCCGACGGGTTCTGGATCGGCGGGTTCTGGGTCGGCCTGCTCAGTACGTGCTCCTCTCCACCATGGTCCAGAAGCGGTCGATGATCTGGTCGAGGAAGTCGCGGCCGGCCTCGCTCGCGTCGACGACCGAGTTGCCGCCGGCCCAGCTGAGGGTGGCGACCATCTGCCCCTGGTAGTCCTCGTGCAGTTCCTGGAGGGAGTCCTCCAGGAGACGCCGGTCCAGGGGCACCATTTTGCCGATCGGGCGCACGTAGGCCTGCCAGCGTGTGGTCACGGCGCTGCGCAGCAGTTCCGCGAGCCGGGTGTCGCGTCCGGTGACGCTGATGAAATCGGGGAGCGAGAGGTCGAGCAGGTCGGCGAGCGCGGAGGACTGGCGCTCGGTGCCGCGCCACTCGTCGTGCTCCTCCATCCGCAGATACACGAGGAGTTCGAGCCCGACGGCACGGGCGATGTCCTCCGGCGCGAGGCCATGGGCGAGGCGGTGCTCACGCAGCGTGCGTGGCTTGCCGATGAGTTCGCCCGCGGAGCACCACAACACGCCCGCGAGTGCGGTGAGTTCGGGACTGGAGGGCGCGGTGAGCCCACGCTCCCAGGCGATGACCAGGTCAGGCGTGACGTACGGCAGCCCGAACGAGGCACGCATGCCGTACGCGACATGCTCGGGGCCCATGTTGAGGGCGGTGCGGAGCCGGCGGGCGGCGGGGGCGTTGAACGGCGGCGTGGGCGGCGTGGACTGGCTGGGTTGAGCTGGGGGTCGGCGCACGGGGCACAAGTTAGGGGCGGCTGGGTGCGGTGACTACGGTCTGTTCGGCCAGGATTACGGATTGTAGGAACGTACGGATACGGCCGGGTAGGGGTGGGTGGGGAGAGATCGCCCGGGGGTTGGGCGGGGGTTGGGCAGGGGTGCGTGGTGACGCTGAGTGGTGGCCGGGAGTGGCCGGTGGCGGCCGAGGCGCGGTGAATATGCCTCCCTACCTTGCCATTCGTCGGAGCGGCGGGGGCTCGGGACTGCCGGGGGCTGTTCGATCGGCGTCGGGCGTGTGGGCGGGGGTCGAAGGGGAGTGCGTTTGTGGTGGGGGCGGTGATCGGGTGTGGGGGGAAGTGGGGGGTGGCGCAAAGTCGTCGGTCGGGGGCTGCGGGGGTCGCGCTGGGGGCCGCGGTGGTGGTGGGGACGGGGGAGGAGGGGGTCGGCGGGTTGGTCGCTCAGGTGCGTGTGATGTCCTCCGCCGCATCGAGCACCAGTCCCCAGGGGAACTCCTTCGGCCTGCCCTGCCCGGGCTGGTTCGGCATGAAGCCGCCCTCGCCGTACAGGAGTTGGACGCCCATCGCGCGCAGCTCGGCGACGCTGCGGTCGAACTGGCGGTGCTGGGCGTAGGCCGCGTTGACGCAGGGCATGGCGACGATGGGGATGCCCTTGCCGATGCCCTCGGCGACGACGCCGACCACGAAGTCGTGGGTGAGGCCCAGGGCCCACGAGTTGACCGTGTTGAAGGTGACCGGCGCGAACGCGATCACGTCGGCCTTCGGCCAGACATCCGGCTCGCCCGGCATCTTGTACTCGCTGCGCACGGGGTGGCCCGTCAGCCGTGCCAGGGCGCCGAGTTGGGGTTCGAGCCAGTGGGCGGCGGTGGGGGTGAGACCGAGACAGACGTCGAAGCCGCGGGACTGGGCGTTCTCGATGACCTTCGCGATGTCTAGGGCTGGGGGTGCGGCGGAGGCGAAGAGGTAGAGGACGCGGGGGGTGGTCGTCATGGGGGCCATCCGATCACGGGGCAACCAGCGTTGATGTGTCGCGACGGCCTAGGCTTCGCGGAGTGATTGAGACCATCGTGTTCGACGTCGGCGAGACGATCACCCGAGACGACCGGTACTGGGCGTCATGGGCCGACTGGCTCGACGTTCCCCGCCACACTGTCTCCGCGCTTGTCGGGGCTGTGGTGGCCAGGGGGCAGGACAACGCGGAGGCGCTTCGGCTCGTCCGGCCGGGTATCGACGTCGCTGCTGAGTACCGCGCTCGCGAAACGGCTGGGCGAGGCGAGTGCCTCGACGAGAGCGACCTCTACGACGACGTCCGCCCGGCCTTGTCCGCGCTTCGCGAACTCGGGGTGCGAGTCGTCGTCGCCGGGAACCAGACCTCCCGCGCGGGCGAGTTGCTGCGTGCTCTCCACCTGCCTGTGGATCTCGTCGTCACGTCGGGGGACTGGGGGGTGGCGAAGCCGCAGCCGGAGTTCTTCGCGCGGGTGGTTGAGGTGGCGGGGGCGGCGCCGGACCGGACGGTCTACGTCGGCGACCATCCGGCCAACGACATCTTCCCCGCCAAGTCGGCCGGGCTGCGCGTCGCGCACATTCGCCGTGGCCCGTGGGGACACCTGTGGGCGGATGACGCCGAGGTCGTGGCGGCGGCCGACTGGCGCATCGACAGTCTTGGCCAGCTCACGTCGATCGTGGCGGACCGACCGTAACGTTGCGGCTCCACCAGCTTTGGCCGGTGGGGCCGTTCGCGCACACGCGGCGTATCGCCGTGGGTACGGTTCGGAGTGGACGCTCTCAACTGGAGCCTGTATGACCGTGTTTGCGAGTGACGGAGTAGGCAAGCGGATCGCCTACTACCGCAGCGTGGTCCGTCCGAAGATGACGCAGCAACAGCTCGCCGATGCGGCATGTATCGCTCTCGGAACTATCCGCAAGATCGAACGCGGTGAACGCGGCGTGACGGACGCCACGCTCGAAGCCATCGCGCACGCGTTAGGCGTTGACCCGACCCGGCTGCGGGCCGACCGAGGTTCTGCCTTCAGGGCCGTCCACGATGCGCTGCCCGCGCTTTCCGCCGCGATCGCCGACTACGACGTGCCCGACGACGGTCCGACGCGCTCGCTGCTCGGTCTGCGTATGGCAGTGAACGAAGCTCTCACTTGGCGACTGAGTGCCCAATACACGCGCATCGTCCGCACGCTTCCCGATCTGCTCACCGAACTCGCCCGTGCCTACCACCAGGCCTCCGCTCACGAGCGGTCCGAGTTGGCCGGCCTCCTGGTCGGTGCCTATCGTTCCGCCGATGCCGTTGCCTACAAGTCCGGTGCCCGCGACCTGTCGGCGCGCCTCGTCGAACTGATGAGGTGGGCTGCTCCAGAGGGCGGAGATCCGTTGCTGACGGCGTCTGTTGCGTATGTCCGCACCGAGACGTTTTTCGCGGCCCGCGCCCACGTACCCGGCCTGCGCGCCCTGGAACTCGCCCTCGACTCCGCACCCGCCCCCAACAAGCCGCCCGAGATCGCGGCTCGGGGCGCGCTCCACATGAGGGCCGCGGTCATCGCCGGCCGGGCGCGCGATGCCGCCGCGGCGGCCACTCACCTGACGGAAGCCCGCGCTTTCGCGGATCAGGTCACCGAGGACGTGTACTACGGCACCGCGTTCGGCCCTGACTCCGTGCGCATCCACGAGGTATCCGTCGCTGTCAGCCTCGGCGACGGACATGTCGGTCGCGCGCTCGACATCGCGAACGAGTGGAAACCGCCCCTCGACCTGCCGGCCGAGCGACGCTCCGGGTTCTACATTGAACTCGCCCGCGCTCAACTCTGGTCCGGCCTTACCGATGACGCCTTCGAGTCCTTGAAGGCCGCCCGACGGATCGCCCCGCAACACACCCGCGAGCACCCGTGGGTCCGTGAAGACGCCGCGACGTTACGCCGGTTGAAGCGGGCCGACTCTGAGGCCCTGACCAATTTCGCCGAATGGTGTGCCGCCACCTGAGCGAACCACCCCAACTACCCCTCCTCGGGGTACTTGTGGCCTTCCCACGCCTTCACCATCTGTCGCACGCGCAGAAACCAGCAGATGGGAAACCGACATGGCCGGGACCAGGGGCCTTCAAGGAATGCGAACCTCATCGAGAATCCGACCGGCCTGCGGAACTGTTGAAGAGTGGCTGGCTTCCGCCCACCCATCGCCGAACACGGTGTGCGACGAATGGGGCAGCATCGCGCAGCTCGCGCTGATCCCCCTCGGAAGGAACTTCGAGGCCGTCCGAATCCCTGAAGACATCGTGCACGACTTTGTGGGCGCCGACGACCCGCCCACGGTGAGCGCCCGTCTCGCCGAGCACCTCAACGACGGCCCGGTCATCCACGCCCCCGGATTCAGCCGCTACTACGCCCTCGTACCACCCGGCACCGCGGAGTTCTGGCGGGCCCGGGCTGCGGAATGCCTCGCTGAGGGCACCTACCTGGGCGTACCGCGCGCCGACCGAGTCGAGTTGAACGGCAGGACGAGGGCGTCGTACTGGTCGGTGCCGATGGCCCGGCCGAGTAGCCTGTGCACCGCCGCGGACGTTCTGGCTCTCGTGATGGCGGGCGACTGCCTGGCCCACGAAGACGAATCATGACCGAGCCCGCCGCCGAGGCCCGGTCATTGTCGGCGGAATGCACGCTCGCCCAACGCCCTGAGTACGAGGGGCTCCATGGCGAATGCCGTGAGACCAAGGACATTCCGCTACCGGGGACCACCCGCATCCTGCTCCAGCCCCGCTGCGGCTGTTCCTGCCACAGCTCCGACAAGCCCGGGACCTGATCCCGACCTGCCCCGGACGGGGCCCGACGGCGGCCGCTTCGGGTCAGGGCCGCGCCGCACCCAAGCCTCTCTCACAAGAAGGGAATGTTCATGACCGTCACCCTCGACCAGCCCGCAGGTACTCGCACCCGGGATCCGCAAGCACTCCTCAACGCCGTCGCTCCACACATCACGGAGCTGACCGTGAACATCTTCGACTCGGACATGAGCATCTGGGACCGCGAGACGGCCTTGCTTCTGAGGGACCACACCATGGTCCGTGACATGACCGAACGCATCCTCGACGCGCTCGTCCGGTTCGGTATCTGCCGCCTGTACAACGACGGCCGGTACAAGCACCACGACCCGTTCATCCAGCCCCCCGGCGGTAGCATCGCGGCGTCTACTGCCACGACCTGGCCCTGGTGGGGGAGCTTGCCGGTGTCCTGCCCGGCAAGCAGCGGAGGGAACTGCGGCGACGGGAGCGGCGTAGGCGGGCTGGGCGCCGGTAGACCGTCGGTGGGGCTTGTCAGTGGCTGGACAGCATCCGTAGGACGTTGGCGTACTGGCCCCGGGCCTCGGCGAAGCGCAGGGGTTCCACCGTCTTGACGAGGATCTCGTTCGGTTGCTCGGGGGAGTCGAGGATGGCCATGACCTCGTCGAGGAAGGTGTCGAGGGGCATGGCGGCAGGTGACTCCTCCTGCCCCATCAGGGCGGTGCGTACTGCCGGGGGCACCAGTTCGAGCACGTCGATGTTCGTGTCCGCGAGTTGGACGCGCAGGCTCTCGGTGAAGGAGTGGACGGCGGCCTTGGTCGCGTTGTAGGTCGGGGTGGCGGGGAGGGGGACGAACGCCAGCCCGGAGGACACGGTCATGATCGTCGCCCGGGGGCGGGCGGCCAGGTGCTCGGTCAGCGCGGCCACCAGGCGGATGGGACCGAGGAGGTTGGTCGTCACCGTCGCCTCGGCCGTGGCCAGGAAACCGCCGGTGTGCAGGTCCTCCGGCTGCATGATGCCGGCCATCGCGATCAGGACGTCGAGGTCGGGGAAGCGTCGCAGGAGGTGTGCGGTGACCTCCTGGACGGCGACCGGGTCCGCGGTGTCGAGTACGACGGACTCGATGCCGGGGTTCTCCGCGACGACCTGCCTCAGCCTGTCCTCGCGGCGTCCGGAGACGATGACCCGGTTGCCTGCCGCGTGCAGCCGCAGTGCGAGGCCGAGGCCGATTCCGGAGGTCGCTCCGGCGATGAGAACGGTGTTGCCAGTGGGATTCATGGGGTGCTCCGTGGGTGTGGGTGTGGGCGGCGGTCAGTGAAGGGAGGGGAGGGCGGTCAGCCACTCCGTGATCGTCGAGACGTAGGTCGCCGGGGCATGGGTGTGCATCGCGTGCGGCATGGTCGGGAAGGCGCGATAGGTGAAGGTGTTTCCGGCGCCCTCGACCAGGTGCCGGACGTGCTCGACCTGCTGGTCGGAGATCGCGCCCACCAGGTTTCCGGTCTCCGGGTCGATGTGGTGGAAGTGGTGGGTGAACAGGACCGGCACCTTGACGTGGCGCAGCATCGTCTCGTGGTCGCAGGTGAGCGTGGCCCGGCCGGAGGCGAAGGCGTCGCCCCACTCCGGGTCGTACTCCAGAAGGTCCTGCGGAGGGCCTACGGGGGGTTCGGCCCCGGTCATCCGATGCAGTGCCGCGAGTATCCGGTCCGGGATTTCGCGGGCCATCGCTTTCTGCATTCCGGCGAGGTCGCCGATCGACCACTGAGGCCCCAGCCACTTGTGCCAGAGCCGGAACACCGGCCCCATGGCCTGGCTGATGGACTGCCCTACGGCGGGGTCGGCCTCGGAGGCGAACAGGGGAGCGTCCTCGTAGACCGCGGCCAGCACCTGCCCGGGCGCGGCGAACGCGGACAGCCAGGCGGCGACGGTCCCGCCCGAGGACAGGCCGCTGACGACGACCGGGCGGCCGATCACGCGGTCGATGAACCTGACGAGGTCGCCGCCGACGAGGTCGAGGCTGTAGCGGCCGGGCGTCCAGGTCGACCTGCCCTGGCCGCGCGGGTCGACGGCGTAGACCTGGTACTGGTGGCGGTCGGCAAGGAGTCGCATCGCGGCCTCGTAGCCCCACCACGACTCGGTCTGCGCGGGGACGAGGAGCAGCGCGGGGTGGGACGCGTCGCCGGCCACGGCGTAGTTCATGCGGATCTCGCCGAGGTCGACGGTCCGCTCGGTGAAGGCGTGGGGGACGAAGACGTCGGCGCGGTCGGCCGCCTCCAGGTAGCCGCTCACCGGCCTGCTCCCGTCAACTCGGCGGTGGCTCGCCACAGGTCCTGGGCTTTCGCCTCGTCCAGACCGGCCCTGCCGGGCCTGCGCACGGTGGGATGGCCCTTGATACTGCCGAAACCGTCCGGGCCGACGTAGGCGTTGCCGGGCACGTCCTGCGTCGCGGCGTACAGGGTGGGCAGGGCGCCGTGTTCGGGGTCGTTGAGCAGGAAAGTGAAGCGGTTGATGACGTTCGCCGAGGAGTGGGCGGCCAGCGAGGTCGTCGCGATGCCGGGGTGGGCGAGCACCGAGCGGACGGGGCTGCCCTGCGCTGTCAGCCGCCGTTGCAGCTCCAGGGAGAACAGCACGACCGCGAGCTTGGAGTCCCGGTAGGCGTGCATCCGGTGGTACGTGCGCGACCGCCAGTCGAAGTCGTCCACGTGGAGTTTGGACTGGCGGTGCAGCTGACTGGTGACGCTGACGACGCGGTCGGTCAGGTGCGGCAGGAGCAGGTTGGTCAGGACGAACGGGCCGGTGTAGTTCGTCGCGGTCTGTACGTCGAGACCGTCCGCGGTCCGGGCCGGCGGCACGTCCATGACGCCGGCGTTGTTGATGAGGATGTCCAGGTCGCCGCTCCACGCCTGCGCGAAGCTCCGTACCGATCCCAGGTCGGCGACGTCCAGGCGCCGGACCTCGAAGTCGCCGGGCATCCCGGCGATCGCCCTCCGGCCCTTTTCCGTGTCGCGTACCCCCAGCACGACGCGGGCGCCGACCCGCCCGAGTTCACGGGCGGTGATCAGGCCGATCCCGCTGCCGCCTCCGGTGATGAGTACCGTCCTGCCCGTCATGTCCGGCAGGTCGGCCGCTGTCCAGCTGGCCATGGCGTCTCGCTCTCGTCCGAGTCGTTGATCCGTGATCTGTCATAGGTGATCCGTGATCCGTGATCCGTGAGGACCAGTCGACGACACTCGGCCGCGCGGATGAAGGACCCGCCGATCCACTGACTCGCAGGCCGTGGTTGAGGCCGGCGGAGGCTGCGACGATGGGCTCATGGAGCACACGGTGGACCGCGCGTCCTTGGGCGCCTTCCTGCGGGCCCGGCGGGAGGCCCTGCAACCGGAGGACGTGGGACTGCGTCGCGGCACACGTCGGCGCGCCCGCGGCCTGCGCCGAGAGGAGGTGGCCGAGCTGTGCGACATGTCCGCCGACTACTTCGCCCGCCTGGAACGTGGTGACGGGCCGCAGCCCTCGCAGCAGATGGCGGCGGCGATCGCCCGCGGCCTGCGCCTCACCCCGGACGAACGCGACCACCTGTTCCTGCTGTGCGGGCACCGCACACCGCACCGGCGGCTGCGCGGCGAGCACGTCAACCCGGCGCTGATGCGCATCCTGGACCGGCTGCAGGACACCCCGGCACAGGTCATGGGCCCCCTCGGCGAGACCCTGCTGCAGACGCCTCCCGCCGTGGCCCTGCTCGGCGAACAGACCCACTACACGGGGGACGCCCGCAGCGCCCCTTACCGCTGGTTCACCGATCCGGCCGCCCGCGAGCGGTACCTCCCTGACGACTACGGCCTCAACAGCCGTGTGTACGTCGCGATGTTGAGGGCGGCGGCCACGAGGGAAGGGCCCCGCTCGCAGGCCGCCCGGCTCGTGGCGAGCCTGCTGCGCCTGAGCGCCGAGTTCGCGTCGCTGTGGGACCGGCAGGAGGTCGGCCTGCGCTGGAGCGAAGCCAAACGGTTCGTCCACCCGCAGGTCGGGCGCATCGACCTGTTCTGCCAGAACCTGCAGGAGCCCGACCAGTCACAGACCCTGCTGGTCTTCACCGCGACGCCGGGCACCGAAAGCCACGACAAGCTGGCGCTGTTGAACGTTCTCGGGGCGGACAGCTTCCCGGTCGGCTGACCTTGCGGATCAACTCGGCCCGGGCAGTGGGGGAGAGGGTGAGTCGGGGGCCCTGCTGGTTCTTGGAGTCGCGGATGTGGATGGGGTGGAGGGGCAGTTCGCAACCTCCACGCAGCCGTCGGAACGGCACCTCTTCACGGTACTGCCAAGTCGCCTGGCCAGAGCGGGTGTTGGGCGGTGGCCCTGGGCGTACCGTGTTGGCACGCGATCCGGGGGCAGCGGCACGGGGACGGCACGATGGGCGAGCAGTACGGCGGGGATCACCAGGATTTCCGGGGCGGGGAGTTCAAAGGGCCCTTCACCGCGAAGAAGGTGGAGTACCACCAGCACGGGCCGGCGCCCACCGCGCTGGATGCCCTGCCTCCGAAGGTGGCCGGGTTCACCGGTCGCGGTGACCAACTCGGCGAGCTGCTCGGCGCGTTCGACCCGGATGGGGGTGGAGCGTCGGGAGCTGTGTTGGTCGCCGCGGTGTCCGGGCTCGGCGGTATCGGCAAGACCGCGCTGGCGGTGGAGGCGGCGCACGAGGCCAGTGACAAGGGGTGGTTCCCGGGTGGGGTGCTCTTCGTCAATCTCCATGGGTACGACGATGATCGCGTTACGGCGGAACAGGCGCTGGAGACTCTGTTGAGGGGGCTGGGGACGCCTCCGGAGCACATTCCGAACGGGGTGGATGCGCGGGCGGCTCTGTATCGCTCGGTGCTTGCGGCGCGGGAACGGGAGTTGGGGGCTGTGCTGGTCCTGGCCGACAACGCGTCCTCGGTGGAGCAGGTGCGGCCGTTGCATCCCGGGGGTGTGCGGCACCGGCTGCTTGTCACCTCGCGGAGCAAGTTGCCTCAACTGGGGGCGCGGCTGCTGCCGTTGGGGGAGTTGAGTCCGGAGGAGGCGTACGACCTTCTGGACCGGGCGTTGCGGATCGCGGCTCCGGGTGATGCGCGGGTGGCGAATGAGAGTGGGGCGGCTGCCGAACTCGCCTTGCTGTGTGGGTATTTGCCGCTGGCCCTTCAGATCGCCGCGGCCTTGCTCGTCCTCGACAGGGACAAGTCCGTGGCCGAACTCGTGGTGGAGCTTGCCGAGTCCGGTGATCGGCTTCTGCATCTCGACGACGGTGAGCGCAGCGTGCGGGCTGCCTTTGACCTGTCGTATCGGCGTCTGCCGGCTGATCAGGCCCGGTTGCTACGGCTGTTGGCTCTGGCTCCGGGGCCGGAGGTGACCGCCGAGGTTGTCGCCGTGCTGGATGGGGCGGATGCTGCGCCGGTGCGTGTGCTTGATGCGTTGTGCCGCGCCCATCTTGTTGAGCGGGGGAGTGGGCGTGGGCGGTGGCGGTTGCATGACTTGGTGCGGGTGTTCGGGGTGGGTGTGGCCAAGGGAGATGTGGGGTTGTGGGAGGAGGGGGAGGCGGCGCGGGGGCGGGTGCTGGAGTTCTATCTGCGGTGGGCGAGGGCGGCGGATGGCTGGTTGCGGTGGCTGCCGGGGATGCCGGTGCCGGAGCGGTTCGGGGATCGGGCGGGGGCGTTGGCGTGGTTGGACTCGGAGCGGGCTGGGTTGGTGGCGGCGGTGCAGTGGGCGCGGGAAGAGCGGTTCGCGGGCACGGCGGTGCGGCTGTCGCAGTGTCTGGGGGTGTATCTGGACTGGCGGCGCTCTTTCGACGACAAGATCACGGTCTGCGGTGCCGCGCGGGAGGCCGCCCACCGCGCCGGTAACCGGGTGGGGGAGGCCATCGCGTGGGATGGTCTCGGCATCGCCCTGCGGGAGACGGGCCGGGCGGAGGAGGCGGTCGACGCGCATACCCGGGCCAGCGACCTGTTTCAAGCCGTTGGGGAGCGCCCCCGCGAGGCCAGCGCGTGGGACAACCTCGGCAGCGCCCTGCTGGATGCGGGCCGGGCGGAGGAGGCCATCGACGCCAACACTCGCGCCCGCGACCTCTTCCAGACCGCCGGGGATCGCCACCGCGAGGCCAGCGCGTGGAACAACCTCGGCTTCGCTCTGGGGGAGGCGGGCCGGACCGGGGAGTCGATCGACGCGCATACGCGGGCCCGCGACCTGTTTCAGGCCGTCGGGGATCGCCTCCGCGAAGCCATGGCGTGGAACAACCTCGGTGCCACCCTGTGGGAAGCGGGCCGGGTGGAGGAGGCGATTGAGGCATACAAGAAAGCCCTGGAGAGCTACTCGGAGTTCGACGACTGGTATGAGACGGGCCGCACCCTTTCCAACCTGGCCTTCGCCCGCCAGCACGTCGGCCGCCCCGCCGAGGCCCGCACCCACTACCTCCAGTCCGCCGACGCCTACACCCGAGCCAATGCCCCCACCGAAGCCGCCCGAGCCCGCACCCGGGCCGAAGAGATCACCCCTTAACCGCCCCACCCAAAGCAAACCCCCCACCCAACCGCCGCGCCACCAGCACATACAACAAAATCACCGGCGTCGAATAAACAACAGAAAACGCCGCCAGCTGCCCGTACGCCACCATCCCCCGATTCCCGAAGAACTCATTGATGCTCACGCTCGCCGGCATCTGATCCGGCGTAAGCAGCAGCATGAACGGGACGAAGAAGTTCCCCCACATCATCACGAACGAGAAGACGGTCACGACCGCGACGCCCGGCCCCATCAGCGGAAGAACGATCCGCACGAGCGACTGAAACGACGACGCCCCGTCCGTCCACGCCGCCTCCTCCAACTCCTTCGGTACGCCGTCCATGAAGTTCTTCATCAGCCAAATAGCGAACGGCAGTTGGGACGCGGCGAAGAAGAAGATCGTGCCCTGCATGGTGTCGATGAGATTCACCTGCACGAACAACGCGTACACCGGCACCATGATCGCCGTGATCGGAAGGCTCGTCGCGAAGAGGATCGTCAGGAGGAACGGGCGGTTCAGGCGCGAGCGGAAGCGGGACAGCGGATACGCCGCCAGCGCCGCGCACGCCACCGTCAGCAGCGTCCCAAAGCCGCACAGGATCAGGCTGTTGAGCAGGGGCGTGAAGGTGATGTCCGAGTTCAGGATCGCGTGGAAGTTGTCCAGGGTCAGGCCGTCGGGGGCCTTCACCTTGAGGTCCGCGTGGGCGTCGAGGGAGGACAGGACCACCCAGAGGAGTGGGAGCGCGAAGGTCGCCGCGACCACCAGAAGTCCCGCATCCGCGGCCAGGCGTCGGCTGGTGCGGCGGGAGGAGAGGGTGAGTGCCATGGGTCAGACCTCCGTTCGCAGCAGGCGCATGTAGATCACCGAGAAGAGCGAGCCGACCAGGAGCAGGAGCAGCGCGACCGCCGTGGCGTAGCCGATCATGCTGTTCTGGAAGGCCTGTTCGTACATGTAGAGGGGGAGGGTCTGGCTCTTGTTTCCCGGGCCGCCTCTCGTCATCACCCAGATCAGGCCGAAGACGGAGAGGGTCTGGAGGGTGTTGAGCATGAGGTTCGTGCCGATCGAGCGGCGGATCATCGGCAGCGTGATGTGCCACATGCGGCGCCAGCCGCCGGCGCCGTCGACCTCGGCCGCTTCCGTGATCTCCTGGGGGATTTCGTTCAGGGCCGCCGAGTACACCAGCATCGAGAACGCCGTTCCCCGCCACACGTTCGCGAACGACACCGCCAGGATCGGGAGCGTGAACAGCCAGTTCTGGGACGGGAGATGGAGCCAGTCCAGGATGGCGTTCAGCGTGCCTTCGCGGCGGAAGAAGGCGTAGAGGAGGAAGCCTGCTACCACCTCCGGGAGGACCCATGCCGTGATCACGATCGCGCCCGTGAGCGTGCGGATCGGTTTCGAGGCGCGTTGCATGAGGGTCGCGAGCGCCAGGCCGAGGGTGTTCTGGCCGACCAGGGACGACAACACCGTGAAGACCAGCGTCAGCCAGACCGCGTTGAGGAATTCCGAGTCCTTGAAGGCCGTACGGAAATTCGCGAAGCCTACGAACGACGAGTGGGCCTGGCCGGTGAGTTGGAGGTCGGTGAAGGCGATGTAGGCGCAGTAGCCGATCGGGACGGCCAGGAAGAGGAGCAGGAGGACCAGGGCGGGGGAGAGGGGGAGGAGGTGGGTGAGGACGCGGCGGAGGACGCGGTGGTCGTTGCGGGGGTGCCGCTGGTGCGCGCGCTGTTGCGGCGCCGGGCCCGGGGCGGACGTCGTCAGGTCCGGGCCCGGCGCTTGCCGGGGTGCGGTGGTCACTTCTCGGTGACCTGGTTGTCCGTGGCCGACTTGAGCTCGTCGGCGTACGAACTCGCCGCCTTGTCCACCGACATGTCGCCCGTCGTCACGCCCTCCATCGCCTCCTGGATGGCGGTGGAGACCTTCGGGTACGCCGGGTAGGCGGGGCGGTAGTGCGTGCTCGCGACCAGGTCCGTGAAGAACTTGATGCCGGGCTGGGCGGTCGCGTAGGCGGGGTCGGCGGCGACGTCCTTCCGTACGGAGATACCGGAGTTGGCGATGTACCACTTCTCCGCGTTCGCCTTCGTCTGCATCGTCTTGATGAAGTCGAAGGCCAGGTCCGGGTTGCCGGCCTTGGAGGGGATCGCCCAGGTCCAGCCGCCGGACATGCTCACCTTGCCGGGCGCCTGGCCGTTCTGTGTGGGCATGTACGCGAGGCCCAACTCCTGTGACCACTGCGGCCATTCATGACCGCTGCCCTTCAACCAGGCCTGGGGCAGCCAGGATCCGTCGAGCGCGATGCCGAGTTTGCCCTTGGGGAGGAGGTCACCGGCCACGTAGGTCTGGATGTTGGGGTCGAGGGCGTCGGACACGTCCGGGCCGAGCTTCTCCTTGTAGACCGTGTGGACGAAGGAGAGCGCGTCCTTGAAACCCTGGCTGCCGGCGATCCACTTCTTCGACGACTTGTCGTAAAGGGGGTCCGTGGTGCCGTTGTTGGTGCCGTAGAGCAGCATCTCGAAGCCCTGCATGGTGGCTGCTTCACCGGCCGGCTTGCCGGTGTAGACGTTGAGCGGGGTGACGCCGGGAACCTTCTGCTTGATCGTGCGGGCCGCGGCGAGGACGTCGTCCCACGTCTTCGGCTGCCAATTCGCGGGCAGGCCCGCCTTCTTGAAGATCCCCTTGTCGAACCAGAGACCGCGCGTGTCCGTCCCGTCCGGGACGCCGTACGTCTTCCCGTCCTCGGCCTTGGCAGCGGACTTCGACGTGTCGATGAACTGGTTCCAGTCCGGCCACTTCGAGAGGTAGGAGTCGAGGGGCTTGAGGTAGCCGGAGGTGATGTCGCTGTTGATGAGGAACGTGTCCTCGTACACCAGGTCCGGGGCCGTCTTCGGCGAGCGGAGCATCTGCTGGAGCTTGGTGTAGTACTCCGAGTCCGGGGCCTTGATCGGGACGAGCTCGACCTTCTTGCCCGGGTACTGCTTCTCGAACTGCTTCTTCATGTCGGCGAGGTAGGTGTCCATCACCTTGATGGAGTTGTCCGTCGACTGCTTGAAGGAGATCTTGACGGTGTCGGGGCTGCTGCCGGAACCACTGCCGCAGGCGGTGAGGGTGGTTGCGGCGAGGGAGAGAGCGGCGAGAGCAACTAGGGGCGTGAGTAGGGCAGTTCGGTGGGGGAGGGCGGCGGTGGGGCGCACGGGCATGACCTCCTACGGGCTCACTACGTTGTGGCCTGGGCGGATGGCTGCCCGGTGAAGGTAAGTGGAGTGGTCTAGTCAGGTCAATGCGTCTGCGGCGGATTGGGCGTCGGCGGCTTGGGTGGGGGCGTTGGCTCGGGTGTAGGCGTCGGCGGAGCAGAGGTAGTGGGCGCGGGCTTCGGCGGGGCGGGCGGCATCCTGGCGGACGCGAGCCAGGTTGGAGAGGGTCTGGCCCGTCCCGTACCAGTCCTCGAACTCCCGGTAGCCCTCCAGGGCCTTCTCGTACGCCTCAACCTCCTCCTCCACCCGACCCGTCTCTCGCAGGGCGAAGCCAAGATTGTTCCACGCTATGGCCTCGCCAAGGCGGTCCCTGACAGCCTGGTATAGGTCACGGGCACGGGTGTGAGCGTCGATGGCCTCCCCCGCCCGGCCCGCCGCCCGCAGGGCGCTGCCGAGGCTGTCCCATGCCCTGGCCTCGCTGGGGCGATCCTCGGCCGCCTGGAGGAGGTCGCGGGCGCGGGTGTGGGCGTCGATCGCTGCCTCCGCCCGACCCGCCTCCTCCAGGGCGATGCCGAGGTTGCCCCACGCGAAAGCTTCGCCGTGGCGGTCCCCGACAGCCCGGTATAGGTCGCGGGCGCGGATGTGGGCATCGACCGCCTCCCCCGCCCTACCCACTTCCAGCAGGGCGCCGCCGAGGTTGTTCCACGTGATGGCCTCCCCCACCTGGTTACCGGCGCGGTGAGCGGCCTCCAACGCGACACCACACACCGTGATCCCGTCGTCGAAAAAGCGCCGCCAGCCCAAGTACTCCGCCAAACACTGGGACAGCCGCACCGCCGTGTCCGCGTACCGCTCCTCCCGCGCCCACTGCACCGCCGCCACCAGCCCCGACCGCTCCGAATCCAGCCACGCCAACGCCCCCGCCCGATCCACAAACTGCTCCGGCACCGGCATCCCCGGCAGCCATCGCAGCCAGCCATCCGCCGCACCCGCCCACCGGTCGTAGAACCCCAGCACCCGCCCCCGCGCCGCCTCCCCTTCCCCCCACAACCTCGCATCCCCCTTGACCACACCCACCCCGAACGCCCGCACCAAGTCATGCAACCGCCACCGCACATCCGCCCCTCTCGGAACAGGCGTAACAAGGTGGGCTGCCGCGACTTCTTCGAGCAGGTCGAACGTCCGGTCGACGTCGAGGTCTGCCATTGCGGCGGCCATTTCACTGCCGACTTCGGCCGCCGGAGCCAGAGCCAGTAGACGCAGCAACCGGGCTTGCTCAGGCGGCAGTTGCCGATACGCCGCGTCGAAGACCGGGCGGAGTCCAACAGCCGCCGTCCAATCCTCAGCACCGCGCAACTCGTCCACGAGGGATGCGACGGACCGGTGTCGGCGCTTGCGCAGCATGCCCGCGGTGATCCTCAGCGCGAGCGGATGGTGGCCGCAGAGCATGGCAAGCTCCGACACAGCCTCCGGTTCACGCGTCGCCCGATCGTCGCTGCGGTCGCTGAGCCGCAAGGATCTGTCGATGAGGTCGGTGGCATCCTCCGCGTTGAGGACATTGAGGTCGATCAGCTGAGCGTCCAGTTCGGTGAGCCGATCCCGGGAGGTGACCAGCACCCGGTGATGATCCGTCCCCGGCACAAGCGGCACCACTTGCCCCGCATCCGACGCGTTGTCGAGGACCAGCAACATCGCCCCCCGCTCCTCCGCCAACAGCCGCCGATACAGCCCGTACTGCCCCGCCGCCGTCTGCGGAAGATCCGGCCCCCGCACCCCCATCCCGTCCAGCAGCGCGACCACCGCCTGATCCGCCGTGACCGGATCCTCGTCGTACCCCCGAAAGTCGACGAACAACGTCCCGCCCGGAAACCACCCGTCCCGCACCGCACGATGCGCGGCACACAACGCCAGCGACGTCTTCCCGATCCCGCCCAGCCCGGACACCGCACAGATCACCACCGGCAGATCGGACTCGGCGGCCGGATCCAGTACCGGAAACAGCCGCGCCAAGTCCTCGTCCCGCCCGGTGAACCCCGCAGGCACCGCAGGCAACGCGGCCGTAGCCACCGGCACGGGCCCATGCACAGAACCCCGCCCGGTACTACCGTTCCCCGTCCTGCCGTCCCACCCGCTTGGCAACGAACGGCCCGTTGAAAGTGCTCCCCCGAAAGTCGAGGTGATCCCCTCCGTACGTGTCCCCCGTCGCCCCCGTAGCCCCCCGATGGGGCCCCTCCTCGGAGTCCTCGACCTCCCTGTCGGACCCCCCGACCCGCCCACCACGGAACGGCCGCAACTCCCGCAACACCGCCACCGCAGCAGCCGCCGCGTTCTCCGCGGCCCGCGGCTGCCAACCCTCCCCGTCCGCAAGGGACTTGCCCGCGTCGGCCCGGTCGCTGATACCCCGGATCACCAGCGCGTCCCCACCCGCGAGATCCACGGCGCTGACGACCCCCGAGCCCTCCATCTCGATGGCCGCCGCGTCGTTGTAGTGCCTCCGCAGGTGTTCCGCGAGCGCGGACTCGGGTGCGGCCAGGACGACGTCGCCCGCGGCGATCGGCTTCAGGTGGGCATGGGGGTCGTCCCGCAGCGCCTCCCGGGCCGCCGCGGCCAGCCGGTGCGACGCCCGCCACGCCTCCGGCCGTACGAGAAAACCCTCCGGGGTTTCCTTGCCGCCGTGGATGCCGTACACCTTCGTCGCCACCACGACGTCGCCCAGATCGATGTCGCTCTTCAGGGCCCCGGCGACCCCCACGAACAGCACCGCCTGCGGCTCCAGCCACGTCATCACGCGCTCGGTGAGCGCGGCGGCCGTCAGGGTTCCCTCGCCCATCTCGACCAGGGCGACGGACCAGGGTGTTCCGGGGAGTTGGCCGATCGCGGCCCGGGTGCCTCGCGGATGCTCCCGCTTCCGTACGTCCGTGAGATGGGCGTGCACGGCCTTGTACTCCAGCGGCAGCGCGGTCAGCACCGCGACAGTGGGTGGCAACTCAGGCATCTCAGACACTCCCTTAAGGTACTTCCAAGTCGCCTGCGCAGCTGCTGTGTTGGCACCAGTGGGGGGAGAGGCTAGGGCAATGCCGGAACGTGACGTCACCGTGGGCCAGTTGCTCCTCGCCGAGTACCAGACCGTCAAGGACGAGCAGAAGACCCGTATCGGCTTCCGCGACAACCTCCTCTACGTCACCCTCACCGTCGTCGCCGCCGTCATCGCCGCCGCGGCCCAGGCCAAGCAGTCCGAGATGCTGCTCGCGCTGCCGCCGGTGTGTGTCGTGCTCGGCTGGACCTACCTCGTGAACGACGAGAAGATCTCCTCGATCGGGACGTACGTACGGGATGACCTGGCGCCCCGGCTCGCCGAACTCGCCCAAGCCGAGGGGGTGTTCGCGTGGGAGAGCACCCACCGTTCCGACACCCGCCGGCGTTCCCGCAAGGTCATCCAGTGTGTGATCGACCTGCTGGCGTTCTGCGTCGTTCCGTTCGCCGGGCTCGTTGTGTATTGGGCCGCGGGTCAGACGTCGCCCGGCCTGCTCGCCCTGTCCGTCGGCGAGGCGCTCATCGTCGTCGGCCTCGGCCACCAGGTCCTCAGTTACGCGCGGCCCTTCAACTCGCCCCGCCCGTCTACCCCTTGACCCACCGGTACTGCAACTCGGGCCGCCCCACAGTCCCGTACTGAGGACTCCTCGCCGCCCTCCCCGCCTCCACCAAGTGCTCCAGGTACCGGCGAGCAGTGATCCGGGAGATCCCCACCGCCTCCGCCACCCCGGCCGCGGTGAGCCCCTCCCCGCAGTCCCGCAGAGTGACCGTCACCCGTTCCAACGTCGGCGCGCTCAGCCCCTTGGGCAGCGCCGCGGGCGAAGGCGCGCGCAAAGCAGCCAACGCCCGGTCGACCTCGTCCTGCCCGCTCGCCTCGCCCGCCGCCGCGTGGAACTCGGCGTACCGCACCAGCCGGTCCCGCAGCGTGGCGAACGTGAACGGCTTCAGTACGTACTGGACGACCCCCAGCGACACGCCCTCCCGCACCACCGCCAGGTCCCGCGCCGACGTCACCGCGATCACGTCCGCGTGATACCCGGCCGCCCGCAACGACCGCGCGAGTTGCAGCCCGTGCGCATCCGGCAGATGCAGGTCGAGCAGCAACAGGTCCACCTGCGTACGCTCCAGCGCCCGGCGCGCCTCCGCCCCGGTGTGCGCCTTGCCCACCGCCACGAAGCCCGGCACCCGGCCGACGTACATGACATGCGCGTCGGCGGCGACGGGATCGTCCTCGACGATGAGGACGCGGATCGGCTCGGCCGTAGTCATGAGTCGCCACCTTTGGAAAAGAAACTTTGGGACGACGCCCGGGCACCACCCGCATCCGCACCCGAACTCGCATCCGCACCCGAATCGACCCCTGTCCCCGACCCGTCCCCCCACAACGGCAACCGCACCTCGAACACCGCCCCGCCCCCCTCCGCCTCAGCCACCGTCAACGTCCCCTCATGCCGGTTCACCGCCTGCCGCACCAACGCCAGCCCCAGCCCCCGACCACCGGGCCCCGCCGGCTTCGTCGAGAAGCCCCGCTGGAACACCGCCTCCGCGTGCGCCGGATCCACCCCCGCTCCCGTGTCCGCGACCCGCAGCACCAGCGCGGAGCCGTCCGCGCCGGCCTCCGTGCACGCCGTCACCGTGACCCGCGCCCGCAGGCTCCCCTGCGCGGCGTCCACCGCGTTGTCGATCAGGTTCCCGAGGATCGTCACCAAGTCCCGCGCGGACAGCGAATCCGGCAGCAGGCCGTCGTCCAGGGCGCTGTCCTCCGATACGACCAACTCCACGCCCCGCTCGTTCGATTGGGCCGTCTTGCCCAGCAACAGGGCAGCCAGCACAGGCTCGTTGACCGCCGAGACCACCTGATCCGTCAGCGTCTGGGCCAGCTCCAACTCGGCCGTCGCGAAGTCCACCGCCTCCTCCGCGCGCCCCAACTCGATGAGGGAGACGACCGTGTGCAGCCGGTTCGCCGCTTCGTGCGCCTGTGATCGCAGCGCCTGGGTGAAGCCGCGTTCGGAGTCCAACTCGCCCATGAGGGACTGGAGTTCGGTGACGTCCCGAAGAGTCGCCACTGTTCCCCGACGCTCACCGCCCGACACCGGTGACGTGTTCACCACCAGCACCCGGGACGCCGTCAGATGCACCTCGTCCACGCGCGGCTCCGACGACAGCAGCGCGCCCGTCAACGGTGCGGGCAGGCCGAGGCTCGCGACCGAGCGGCCCACCACGTCCACCTCCGGGCCGACCCCCAGCAGCTCGCGCCCGCCGTCGTTCATCAGCGCCACCCGGTACTGCCCGTCGAGCATCAGCAGCCCTTCGCGCACCGCGTGCAGCGCGGCCTGGTGGTAGTCGTGCATGTGGCTCAGTTCGGCCGCGTTCATGCCGTGGGTGTGGCGGCGGAGACGGGCGTTCACGACGTACGTTCCTACGGCACCCAGTGCCAGGGCACCGGCCGCCACCCCGATCAGAGCCGTCACCTGGTCCTGGACCCGTTGGGTGATCGCCTCGACCCGGATGCCGGCGCTGACCAGGCCGATGACCTTGCCGCCACTCTCGATGGGGGTGACCGCGCGGACGGACGCGCCGAGGGTGCCGGTGTAGGTCTCGGTGAAGGAGTCGCCCTTCAGGGCCGGACCGATGTGGCCGAGGAACTTCTTCCCGATCTGGTTCCTGTCCGGGTGCGTCCAGCGGATGCCCTGCGGATTCATGATCGTGACGAAGTCCACCTGTGTGTGCCGCTGGACGCGCACGGAGTACGCCTCCAGGTGGGCGGTGGGGTCGGACGTACCGATCGCCGCCACCACCGACGGCGAGTCCGCGACCGAGCGCGCCACCGCCATGGCCTGACGGCCCGCCGCGTCCTCGGCCTGGCTGCGGTCGCTGACGTAGGTGAACAGTGCGTACCCGGCGACGACGACCGCTATCAGCACGGCCTGCATGCCGAAGAGCTGGCCGGCGAGGCTGCGGGGTCGGGGGACGTGCGGGAGGCGCATGCCGTCAGTGTGCCTCTCCCGATCCGCACGAACTAAATGAACGTAAGGGTGACCGCCCTCACAAGCCGGGAGATAGTCACCGCAACCCCCGGAAGCAGCCGCCTCCCGGAGCAGGCCGCACATCGCATCGGATCAGTGTGGACCGCCGTAGAACCCGTAAAAACGTAAGACCCGTAAGACCCGTAAGACCCGTAAGACCCGTAAGACCCGTAAGACCCATGAATCCCATGAACCCCCGGACGTGAGCCGCACTCGCCACCCGGGTTCCGCCGGTCGTGAGCCGCACGCCGGATGATGCCGACGACGTCGTCAAGGAGGGCAGCCGTGGCCAGCACCCCCGCACCCGCACCTGCCGCACCCGCAGCACCCCCCGCGAAGCGGGACCGCACCCACTACCTCTACATCGCGGTGATCATCGCGGTCGCCCTCGGTATCGCCGTCGGGTTCATCGCGCCGGACTTCGCCAAGGAGCTGAAGCCGCTCGGTACGGGCTTCGTCGCGCTGATCAAGATGATGATCTCGCCGATCATCTTCTGCACGATTGTGCTCGGCGTCGGCTCCGTACGGAAGGCCGCGCAGGTCGGCAAGGTCGGCGGGCTCGCGCTCGGCTACTTCATCACCATGTCGTTCGTGGCGCTGGCCATCGGCCTGGTCGTCGGCAACATCATCCACCCGGGCAGCGGGATGCACCTGACCGAGGCCGTCAAGGGCGTCGGGCACGACCAGGCCAAGGCCGCCGCCGAGGGCCCCGTCGACTTCCTCCTCGGGATCATCCCGACCACCTTCGTGTCGTCCTTCACCGAGGGCCAGGTCCTCCAGACGCTGCTGATCGCGCTGCTCTCGGGCTTCGCGCTGCAGGCCATGGGCCGGACCGGTGAGCCGGTGCTGCGTGGCGTCGAGTACATCCAGAAGCTGGTCTTCCGCATCCTCGGCATGATCATGTGGGCGGCGCCCGTCGGTGCCTTCGGCGCGATGGCCGCGGTGATCGGCGAGACCGGCATGGACGCGCTCAAGGCGCTGGGCACGATCATGCTCGGCTTCTACGTCACCTGTTTCCTGTTCATCGTGATCGTGCTCGGCACGCTGACCAAGCTGGTCGCCAAGGTCAGCCTCTTCCAGCTGCTGAAGTACCTCGGCCGTGAGTTCCTGCTGATCGTCTCCACGTCCTCCTCCGAGTCCGCGCTGCCGCGGCTCATCGCGAAGATGGAGCACCTGGGTGTCAGCCGCCCGGTCGTCGGCATCACCGTGCCGACCGGCTACTCCTTCAACCTCGACGGCACGATGATCTACCTGACGATGGCCTCGCTGTTCATCGCCGACGCCATGGACCAGCCGATGAGCATCGGTCAGCAGATCGGGCTGCTGCTCTTCATGATGGTCGCCTCCAAGGGCGCGGCCGGTGTCTCCGGCTCCGGTATCGCCGTACTGGCCAGTGGTCTCCAGTCGCACAAGCCGGCCCTGGTCGACGGTGTCGGCCTGATCATCGGCATCGACCGCTTCATGAGCGAGGCCCGCGCGGTCACCAACTTCGCCGGCAACGCCGTCGCCACGCTGCTCATCGGCACCTGGACCGGCGAGGTCGACAAGGAGCGGGTGGACCGGGTGCTCGCGGGTGAACTGCCCTTCGACGAGAAGACGTTGCTCGACGAGAAGGATGGCGACGACCACCTCGACGGCGTGCCCGAGCAGGGCGGCGAGAAGGAACTCGCCAAGGCCTGAGCGTCCCTCCTGAGCGTGGCGTCCGGGCCGACCTGAACACGGTCCGGACGCCCGACGACTCCGGGCGGCTGGGTGTCCCCCCGTCGCTCAGCCGCCCGGTCCTTACAGGGATGCAGCAGGGATGTACCAGGGACGCACCAGGGATGTACTAGCGTGCCGTGCCGTGCCGGAAATCTCCGGCGCGCACGGCACGTTCGCGTTCGGTGGGAGTCACGGGGGCCATGGGCATGAAGATCGACTGGGACCGGCGGACCTGCGCACGGCACGGGCACGCGACGTACGCGCCCGACGAGCCGGCGCTGCGGGAACGGCTGCGCGTCGAGACGGGGTTCGGCGTCGCCTGGCGCTGCCTGCGCTGCGGCGACTTCGTGCTCGGCGAGCCGCACGGCTCGGGGCCCGCCGACCACGCCCCGCTGGTGCCGCGCGGCAAGGTGCTGCGGGACCTGTTCATCCTGCGGTTCCTGGCGATCGAGCGGGCCGTGCGCGGGGTGTTCATCGTGCTGGTCGCCGCCGCGGTGTGGAAGTTCAGCAACAGCCAGGACGCGGTGCGCAAGCTCTTCGACGACTATCTGAACGTCTTCCGGCCCGTCTTCAAGCACTTCCACTACGACCTCGACCACTCGCCGATCGTCGGCAGCATCCAGAAGACCTTCGGCTACAAGCACTCCACGCTGGTCCTGGTCGCCGTACTGCTGCTGGCGTACGCGCTGATCGAACTCGTCGAGGCCGGCGGACTCTGGTACGCCAAGCGCTGGGCGGAGTATCTGACGGTGGTCGCCACTGCCGCGTTCCTGCCGCTGGAGATCTACGAACTCACCGAACACATCAGCTGGTTGAAGATCGCCACCCTCGTCCTCAACATCCTCGCCGTCGTCTACATCGCCCTGGCCAAGCGGCTGTTCGGGCTGCGGGGCGGGCGGAAGGCCTTCGACGAGGAGCGGGAGAGCGCGTCTCTGCTGGAAGTGGAGACATCGGCCGGGGTCATGGTCTGACACTCTGGTCCGAAACGCCAGAACTTCCGCACTATGGAGGCAGACATGGATGAACCGGGCGGATTGGAGATCGTGAGCGCGGCGGAGTACGAGCGCAGGTACGGCGCGGGCCGGGAGCCCTCGCCCCTGTCGACGGAGCAGATCGGCACCCTGTTCCAGGAGTTCCTCGCCGCGGTGGCCCGCCCTCGACGCGACGAACAGGACGCCGCCCGCAATCTCACGAAACGCCTCCGCGACCACCTCGGCACGGCCCCCGCCGACCGGCCTGTCGTCAAGGCCGCGTATCCGCCGTACGACCTCCCGAACGTGCATCTCGCGCTGGAGCACTGGTTCGCCGCGGACGGCCGTTCCTACGAGCTCGTCGGCATGCGCGGCGCGCAGAACCGCGGCGATCTCACCCTCGGCGACATCCTCGAAGCCGCCGACCGCTACGACCGGTTCACGATCGGCGCGGTCGACTACGCGCACCTGCCGGTCTCGCCCGACGAGGAACTCGCCTGTGTCTCCTGCGGGTTCTACCTCGGTGCGGAGGGCGAGGACCGGTTCGCCGTGCTGCTGCGCGGACCTGCCGACGAGTACGGGCGCGACAAGGTCGAGATCGAAGTCCTCGCGCAGGACAAGGAGTTCGCGGACCGGCTGCTCGCCGAGATCGACGTGCTGGTGCGCGAGCACAACATCTTCCGCGGCCAGGTGCTGTCCTTCGAGGGCTCCGAGTTCGGCCACGGCCTCGGCCCGTTCCGCTTCCACCGCCGCCCCACTCTCACCCGCGACGACATCGTCCTCCCCGAGGGCCTCCTGGAGCGCGTCGAACGCCAGGTCGTCGGCGTGGCCCGCCGCCGTGAGCAACTCCGCGCGGCCGGCCAGCACCTGCGCCGCGGCCTCCTCCTCTACGGCCCGCCCGGCACCGGCAAGACCCACACGATCCGCTATCTCCTCTCCCACCTCCCGCAGTTCACGGTCGTCATCCTCTCCGGCACCAGCATCGACTTGATCGGCCCCGCCTGCGCCCTGGCCCGGATGCTCCAGCCCGCGCTCGTCGTCCTGGAGGACTGCGACCTGATCGCCGAGGCCCGCGACCACGGCAGCGGCGAACAGCCCCTGCTCTTCCAGATCCTCAATGAGATGGACGGCCTCGGCGACGACGCCGACGTGGCCTTCCTCCTCACCACCAACCGCGCCGACCTCCTCGAACCGGCCCTCGTCCAACGCCCCGGCCGCGTCGACCTCGCCGTGGAGATCCCCCTCCCGGACGCCCCGGGCCGCGCCCGCCTCCTCGACCTCTACGGCACCGCCCTGGACCTGGACAAGGAGGTGGCGGACGAGGTCGTCACCCGCACGGAGGGCACGACCGCGTCCTTCACGAAGGAGCTGGTACGCCGGTCCGTGTTGATCGCGGCCGAGCGCGAGTCGGCACGCACGGAACCAGCCGACCTCCGCGCGGCCCTCGACGAACTCCTCTCCGACCACGACCAGTTGACGCGCAGGTTGCTCGGGGTGTCGTCCTCGGCTACCGAACCGCCCCCGGCAGCCACTCCCGGGCGTGTGTGAACGGGTAACCGAGCCGCGTGGCACGGGAGTTGTCCATGCCGTAGGAGCGGGCGAAGGAGAAAGGGGAGACGGTCTCGCCCTCCTCCGCCGTCCGGAACACCACCTTGCCGGACGGGAGTTGGGCGGCGAGCGCCTCGCACAGGTCCTCTGTGGTCAGCGGGTTGTGGGAGGCTGCGTTGACCGGACCGGTGAAGTCCTGGCCGGCCGCCCAGAAGAGGAAGTCGGCGATCTCGTCCACGTGGATGTAGGTCGCCGGGTGGTTGGTGCGGGGGACCGCGATCGGTGTGCCGGTGCGGATGCGGTCCGTGTAATGCTCCAGGCGGCCGGTGAAGTCGTCGGCACCGCCCAGGACATGGGCGACGCGGACCGCCGTGTACGGGAACTCCGGTCCGGCCGCCGCGAAGACCGCCTCCGCCTGCCGCTTGCCCTCGCCGTAGTGCGTGTCGAGGAACTCCGGGTCGTCCCAGGGGAGTTGGAGATCGACGGTCACGTCGAGCGGATCGACGGCGGCCTCGCTCACCAGCGCGGGCGAGTCCTCGTGCTCGTACACCTCGACCGTCGAGGTCATCACATAGCGGCCGGTGCGGCCGGTGAAGACGCGACGGGCGATCGCCGCCTGGCGCGGGGTGTAGCAGACCTGGTCGACGACGACGTCGAAGGTGCGCGGGCCGAGAGCGGCGCGCAGCGCGTCCTCGTCGTCGCGGTCGGCGATCAGGTGCACCACCCCGGTGGGCGGCGCCGACGAGCCCCGGTTGAGAACCGTGACCCGGTCCCCGGCGGCCAGCAGCCGCGCGATCAGCCGCTTGCCGAAGTAGCGGTTGCCGCCGATGACCAGTACGTCCCGTGCCTTCTCCATGACCATAATTCTTCGGGCGTACCCGCAGGATCTGAAGGGGGAGACATGGGAGTTCAGGCCACCGCACCGAAAGAACCACGGCATCCGCGAGCCGTCGCCGCCGAAACACCGGTGGCCTTCGACGCGGTGGACCGGCAGATCCTCCACCTCCTCCAGACCGACGGCCGGATCAAGCTCAGCGAGCTGGGGCGACAGGTCCGGCTGAGCCCTGCGGCGGTCACCGAGCGGGTGCGCCGACTGGAGGCCGCGGGCGTGATCAGCGGCTACGGCGCCCATGTCGTCCCCGGCCGGCTCGGCTACGGCATCCAGGCGTTCATCCGGGTCGACCCGCACGGCGGCTACACCCTGAAGCACCCCAGGACCCTGGACCTGATCGAGCGGCCCGAGATCACCGAGGTGCACCATGTCGTCGGTGAGGACTGCTGGATCCTCAAGGTCGCCGTCCGGGACACCGTCCACCTGGAGGAAGTCCTCGAAGCGGTCTCCGCGCTCGGGCGCACCACGACGTCCGTCGTGCTGACCTCCCCGGTGGAGCGGAAACCGCTGTTGCCCTGACGCCGACGTCAAGGATTACCGTCGTAGACATGCGAATCGGCGAGCTGGCCGCGCGGGCCGGGACCACGACGCGGGCGTTGCGGTACTACGAGTCGCGGGGGCTGCTGCCCGCGCGGCGGGGCGGCAACGGGTACCGGACGTACGACGAGGCTGACCTGAAGCTGCTCAGGCAGATCAGGACCTTGCAGGACTTCGGGTTCGACCTGGAGGAGACGCGGCCCTTCGTGGAGTGTCTGCGGGCCGGGCACCCGGAGGGCGACTCGTGCCCGGCGTCGCTCGCGGTCTACCGGCGGAAGCTGGCCGAACTGGATTCCCTGATCGGGGAGTTGCAGGCGGTGCGGGCGGAGATCGGGGTACGGCTGGCGACGGTCGAGGAGCCACCACCATTGTGCGAACTGGGAGGGCATGAACTGTGATCGACGTGACGCACGTAATGGAAGTGACGGACGAGAATTTCGCGGAAGAGGTGATCGGGGCCGAGTTGCCGGTGCTGGTGGAGTTCACGGCGGACTGGTGTCCTCCGTGCCGGCAGATGGCACCGGTGCTGCGCGCCCTCGCCACCGAGGAGGCGGATCGGCTGAAAGTGGTGCAGCTGAACGTCGACCAGAACCCGGAGACCACGAACGCCTACAAGGTTCTGTCGATGCCCACGTTCATGGTGTTCCGGGGCGGTGAGCCGGTGAAGGCGATGGTGGGGGCCCGGCCCAAGCGCCGGCTGCTGGAGGAGCTCTCCGACGTGCTGTGAGTCCGACCCATACGCAAAGAAATCCCCCGAGCAATTGCGCTCGGGGGATTTCTTTGCGTATATTCAATGGTTCGCGACTTCACGGGAATTGAGTCGCAAAGAGGCTCAGTGAGCACAGTATATAGGTCCGGGAGTGGAATTGTCAAACAGCGATGAAATTCACGGTGAGCAGGAATTCATCGACGGTCTGTACGCACGCGTGGACGTGCTGCGCGGTGCCACCGAGGACTCCGTCACGGACGCGCTCGGGCAGGGCAACACACCCATGCAGGCCCGGCTGGAGCGGGACATCCTGGTCGCCGAGCGCTCGGGGCTGCTCGCCGCGCTGAACGCCGTGGACGGCTCGCTCTGCTTCGGCCGGATCGACCTGACCTCCGGCGTCAGCCACCACATCGGCCGCATCGGCATCCGCTCCGACGACGCCGACCTCACCCCGATCCTGATCGACTGGCGGGCCGACGTCGCACGCCCCTTCTACCTGGCCACCGGCCACACCTCGATGGGCCTGCGCCGCCGCCGGCACCTCACCACCGACGGGCGCCGCGTCACCGCCCTGCACGACGAGATCCTCGACCTCGGCGACGCCACCCGCACCGGCCACGAGGACCCGAGCGGCGACGCGGTCCTGCTCGCCGCGCTCAACTCCGCGCGCACCGGCCGGATGAGCGACATCGTGCAGACCATCCAGGCCGAACAGGACGAGATCATCCGGGCGCCCTATCGCGGGGTGCTTGTCGTCGAGGGCGGCCCCGGCACCGGCAAAACGGCCGTCGCGCTGCACCGGGCCGCGTATCTCCTCTACGAACACCGGGAGTTGCTCGCCAAGCGCGCCGTCCTCATCGTCGGCCCGAACCCCGCGTTCCTCGGCTACATCGGCGAGGTGCTGCCCTCCCTCGGCGAGACCGGAGTGCTGCTGGCGACCGTCGGCGAGCTGTTCCCGGGAGTGAGGGCGACGGCGACCGACAGCCGGGCGGCGGCCTCCGTGAAGGGCCGCGCCGACATGGCCGACGTCCTCGCCGCGGTCGTACGCGACTGGCAGTCGCTGCCCGACCCGGTGATCGCGATCGAGCACGACCGCGAGATCCTCATGCTCGACGACGGCCTGGTACGGGTGGCCCGGGACCGCGCCCGTGAGGCCCAACTCCCGCACAACGAGGCCCGGGAGCACTTCGAAGGCCACATCCTCAACACGCTCACCGAGATGGTCGCCGAACGCATCGGCACCGACCCCTTCGACGGCAGCAACCTGCTCGACCCCAGCGACATCACCCAGATCCGTGACGAACTCGCCGAGAACCCCGAAGTCTGGGCCGCCATCGACCAGTTGTGGCCGCGGCTGACCCCGCAGTACCTCGTCGCGGACTTCCTCGCCGACCCCGTGGGCTACGTCTCCGACGACGACGCGGACGCCATCCGCCGCCCGGTGACGCGCGAGTGGACCGTGGCGGACGTACCGCTGCTCGACGAGGCCGCGGAACTCCTCGGACGGGACGACCGGGTGCGGCGGGCGCGGGCGCAGCGCGAGCGGGAGGAGCAAGTGTCGTTCGCGCAGGGCGTGTTGGACGTGTCCTTCGCCTCCCGGACCTTCGAGTTCGAGGACAAGGAGGAGGGTGACCCCGAGGGCTCCGAGGTGCTGTCCGCGCACGACATCATCGACGCGGAACGCTTCGCGGAGCGTCATGAGGAGGAGGATCACCGGAGTGCTGCCGAGCGTGCGGCGGCGGACCGGACCTGGGCGTTCGGGCACATCATCGTCGACGAGGCGCAGGAACTCTCGCCGATGGCCTGGCGGTTGTTGATGCGGCGGAGTCCTACGCGGTCGATGACGCTGGTCGGTGACCCTGCGCAGACGGCGGAAGCGGCGGGCGTCGGCTCGTGGTCGGAGATCCTCGCCCCGTATGTCGAGGACCGCTTCGACCACCGCCGTCTCGGTGTCAACTACCGCACCCCCGCCGAGATCATGGACCTCGCGGCGGCGGTCGTCCGCGCGGAGAATCCGGGGTTCGAGCCGCCGAGTTCGGTACGGGCCACTGGCGTGCGGCCCTGGGTGCGGGCCACTGATGATCTGCCGGGTGCGGTGGCCAAGGCCGTGAGTGAACTCGCCCCCTCCGAGGGGCGGTTGGCCGTTATCGCGCCGCGGGATCTGCATCGGAGGTTGGCTGCGCGGCTGGACGGGGTGACGGCGGGTGCGGAGCCGGATCTGACGCGGAGTGTCGTTCTGCTTGATCCTCGGCAGGCCAAGGGGTTGGAGTTCGACTCGGTGTTGGTTGTCGAGCCGGGGCGGTATGGGACGAGTGATCTGTACGTTGCGTTGACTCGGGCGACGCAGAGGTTGGGGGTGTTGCATACGGGTTCGCTGCCGCTGAGCTTGGCCGGAGCGGGGGCGGTGTGATGGTGGGCGGTGTTGGTGTGGGCGTCCTGGGGGCTGCGCCCCCAGACCCCCATCGGCCCTGAAGGGGCCTCGTCCTCAAACTCCCCCAGAGGGGGGACCCCCAACGGGCTGGATTTTGCCGACCGGCACTTACAACGCCTACGCAGGCCGCAGCCACACCGTCGCCAGTGGGGGCAACGTCACTCGGATGCTGGTCGGGCGGCCGTGCCACGGTTGGGGTTCGGGCTTGATGGGGTCGGGGTTGGTGACGTCGCCGCCGCCGTAGCGGGCGGTGTCCGTGTTGAGGGCTTCGTGCCAGGCGGGGATGTCGTCGGGGACGCCGAGGCGGTAGTCGTGGCGGACGACGGGGGAGAAGTTGCTGATGGCGAGGAGGGGGGAGCCGTCGGCGTCGTAGCGGAGGAAGGCGAGGATGTTGTCCTCGGCGGCGTCGCCCGTGACCCACTGGAAGCCGGCCGGGTCGGTGTCGAGTTGCCAGAGGGCGGGGGTGTGGCGGTACACCGTGTTGAGGTCGCGGACGAGGTCGCGTACGCCTCGGTGGTCTGCTTCGGCGCCGTACGCCGGGTCCAGGAGCCACCAGTCGGGGCCGTGGGTTTCCGACCACTCCGCGCCCTGGGCGAACTCCTGGCCCATGAAGAGGAGTTGCTTGCCGGGGTGGGCCCACATGAAGGCGAGGTAGGCGCGGTGGTTGGCGCGTTGCTGCCACCAGTCGCCGGGCATCTTGGACACCAACGAGCGTTTGCCGTGGACGACTTCGTCGTGGGAGATGGGGAGGACGTAGTTCTCGCTGTAGGCGTACACCATGGAGAACGTCATCTCGTGGTGGTGGAACTTGCGGTGGACGGGCTCGTGCGACATGTAGTCGAGCGAGTCGTGCATCCAGCCCATGTTCCACTTCAACCCGAAGCCCAGGCCGCCGAATCCGCCGGGGCCGATGTGGTGCGTGGCGCGCGTGACGCCGTCCCAGGCGGTGGACTCCTCGGCGATCGTCACGACACCGGGCACCCTGCGGTACACCGTCGCGTTCATCTCCTGGAGGAAGGCGACCGCGTCGAGGTTCTCCCGGCCGCCGTGCTCGTTCGGGGTCCACTGGTCCGGCTCGCGTGAGTAGTCGAGGTAGAGCATCGAGGCGACCGCGTCCACGCGCAGGCCGTCGATGTGGAACTCCTCGCACCAGTAGACGGCGTTCGCCACAAGGAAGTTGCGGACCTCGCGGCGCCCGAAGTCGAACTCCAGGGTGCCCCAGTCGGGGTGCGCGGCCCGGAGCGGGTCCTCGTGCTCGTACAGGGGGCGGCCGTCGAACTCGGCCAACGCCCAGTCGTCGCGCGGGAAGTGGGCCGGTACCCAGTCCATGAGGACGCCGATACCGGCCTGGTGCAGCGCGTCGACCAGGAACTTGAAGTCGTCGGGGGTGCCGAGGCGGGCGGTCGGGGCGTAGAAGCCGGTGACCTGGTAGCCCCAGGAACCGCCGAAGGGATGCTCGGCCACCGGCATCAGCTCGACATGGGTGAAGCCCAAGTCCTTGATGTAGGCGGGGAGTTGCTCGGCGAGCTGGCGGTACGTCAAGCCGGGGCGCCAGGAGGCGAGATGCATCTCGTAGACGGAGAACGGCGCCTCGTGGGCCGGGACTTCGGGTCGTTGGGCGATCCACTCGGCGTCGTTCCACTCGTAGTGCGAGGCGGTGACGATCGAGGAGGTGCTCGGCGGGACCTCGGTGCGGCGGGCCATCGGGTCGGCGCGCATCGTCTTCGAACCGTCGGGCCGGGTGATCTCGAACTTGTACAGTTCGCCCTCGCCGATGCCCGGCATGAACAGTTCCCAGACACCGGTGCCGCCGAGCGAGCGCATCGGGGCGCCTGTTCCGTCCCAGAAGTTGAACGTGCCGGCGACGCGCACCCCTTGGGCGTCCGGCGCCCACACGGTGAAGCGGGTGCCGGTGACTCCCTGATGCGTCATCGGCCGCGCCCCGAGCGCCTGCCACAGCTCCTCGTGCCGGCCCTCGCCGATCAGGTGCAGGTCCAGATCACCGAGCGCGGGCAGGAAACGGTACGCGTCCTCGGTGTCCTGGACGGTGCCCTCGTACGCCACGTCCAGCCGGTACTCCGGCACGCCCCGCAGGGGGAGCAGCCCCGAGAAGAACCCGTCCCCGTCATCGTGCAACTCGGCCTTCAACTGCCCGGCCACGACGGTCACCCCCAGCGCGAACGGCCGGAACACCCGGAACGCGACACCGCCGGGGACCGGATGGGCGCCGAGTACGGAGTGGGGGGCGTGGTGGGTTCCGCGGAGCAGCCGGTCGCGGTCTGTGGCGTCGAGGGCGGGGGAGACGGCGATGTCCGAGGGGGTGGGAGTGGAGCTGGGGGTGGGGGTGTTCGGTGCGGAGGGTGTGGGCGGGTTCGGAGGCGTGGTCGGCTCTGGGCCGTTGGACGGGGGCAGCGGTGTGGCTGGCTCCGAGGTGTCGGCCGGAGTCGGCGATACGGCCGGAGCTGGTGCGGTGCGCGCGGTCGAGGACGTGGTCGGCTCTGCGGCCTCGGCCGGCATCGGCGGCATGGCCGGCTCCGAGGTGGGGCCCGGTTCCGGGGTGGACACGGTCTCGGGGGCGGCAGCCGTCTGCTCCGGTGCGGAAGAGCCGGCCCTCTCCATTGCGGGAGAATCCGCCTTCTCCGGTTCGGGAGAAGCAGCCTCTGAATCCATGCCCGTGTCGGCGGTCACTGTCCTCCGTGTGGACTTCTCGTCGGCCGCGATCGTCTTCCTGGCCAGGCCCTTCTTCGACGAGCTCTTCTTTCCGGCGCCCTTCTTGGCTGCGGCCTTCTTGGTCACGGCCTTCCTCGTGCTGCCCGTCACCGCCGCGACTTCTTCTGCCGAACCCGTCTCCGCTGAGCCTGTCTCCGCCGGGACCTTCGCCGTCACGTTCGTCCTCTTCGCCACACCTGTCTTCGCGGCGCCCGTCTTCGTCATGGCCTTCTCCGTCGCAGCTCTTGTCGCCGAGGTCTCGTCCGCCGAACCAGTCTTCGCCACGGCGTTCTTCGCCGCCGCCTTCTTCGTGCCGGCCTTTTTCGTCCCGCCCGTCTTCTTCTTCGCCGCCTTCTTCACGGCCGCCCCCTCAGCCGCAGCCCCCTTGACCGTCGCCTTCTCACCCGCAGCCTTCTTCGCAGCATCGGTGGCCTTCTTCTTCGGCTTCGGATCCGGGCCGTTGGACGGGGGACGCGGGGTCACGGGTAGGGCCTCCTGGGCGAGGTGAGGTGAGGTGAGGTCGGGTGGGTCAGGTGGTGGGGTTGGCGAGGCGGCGTACCGCGGACAGGGGGACCGGGAGCCAGTCGGGGCGGTGGCGGGCCTCGTAGAGGACTTCGTAGATCGCCTTGTCCGTCTCGTACGCGCGGAGGAGGACGGGGTCGGTGCGGGGGTCCACGCCGGTCACTTCCGCGTAGCCCGAGCAGTACGCCGCCCGGCACGTCCCCGCCCAGCCCGGTGCCGGCGGGGTCGTCGAGTGGGCCGCGTAGTCGAAGGAACGGAGCATCCCCGCGATGTCCCGCACCGGAGGCTGCGGCATACGGCGTTCCGCCAGGGGCCTGGACGGTTCGCCCTCGAAGTCGATCAGGGACCATTCCCCGGACGGCGAGTGCAGGCACTGGCCGAGGTGCAGGTCGCCGTGGATGCGCTGGGCCGTCCATGTGTGGCCCTCGGCGGCCAGGTCGGCCAGTGCCGAGAACGCCGAGTGCAGACCGGGCGCGTACGGCCGCAGCGCGGGCACCGCCTGCGCCGCCGCATCGAGACGCTCGGTCATGCCGCTCACCAGCAGTTCCAGTTGGACGCGGCCCAACGTCGTCGTCGGCAGCGCTCGCGCCAACGCCACGTGCACCTCCGCCGTGGCCCTGCCCAGCGCCCGCGCCTCCGCCGCGAAGTCCTCACCCTTGGCCAGCTCCCGCAGCGCCAGTTCCCAGCCGTCGGCCGCGCCCTGCACGAAGGGTTGGAGGACTCCCAGGACGTACGGCTCGTCGGCGAACTCCGCCCGTAGCCACGCCGTCGGCGCGGGTACCCGGGGGCAGCCCTCCAGCGCCAGGGCCAGCGGGAGTTCCAGGTCGGGGTTGGTGCCGGGCACGATCCTGCGCAGCAGCTTCAGGATGAACGTATCGCCGTAGACGACCGACGAGTTGGACTGCTCGGCGGTCATCAGGCGCGGGGTCAGGCCGGAGCCGATGTCCGGGGCGTCCGGGGCCCGTTCGAAGCGCAGCCCGCTGATGCGGGCCTGGGTGCGCAGCGCCTCCAGGAGCACCTCGGCGGGCCGGGGGTCGTACAGGGCCTCGTACACCGTGTGTCCGGCGAGCGGGCCCTCCTCCACATGTCCGATCAGCGCGGGCGCGAGCCTGGGTGGCAGCGCCTCGCGCACGCCTATGAGGAGTTGGTAGCAGTCGCCCGGGGCGGGGGACTGGTGAGCGCGGACCAGGAGGTGGAAGAGGCCCAGCGGGCCGTCCACCGGAAGCAGCTCCGTCGCCGCCACCAGCGAGAAACCCGTGACGGGACGGCCTTTGCCCGCGAACCACCGTTGCCTCGGCAGCCACTCCCGCAGGAGGGGGTCGAGGGACGCGAGGAGGCCGGGGCCGGGACTGGTCCGGCCGGAAATTGTGACAGTCTCCGCCATAGGTGTCACATTCCTTTCCCCGGGGGTGGGTCGGGGTGTCACTGTTGCGTGCCCCGGGCGGGGCGGGGGAAACCGAAACCGCCCCGCCCCGAAGGGTCCGTTCTAGGCGGCTTCCTTGCGGAGCCGGAACCAGTAGAAGCCGTGGCCCGCCAGCGTCAGCAAGTACGGCAGCTCTCCTACGGCCGGAAAGCGCACCCCGCCGAACAGTTCGACCGGATGCCTCCCATTGAACGCCCGCAGGTCCAGTTCCGTCGGCTGCGCGAACCGGGAGAAGTTGTTCACGCACAGGACGAGGTCGTCCTCGTACTCGCGCAGGAACGCGATCACCGCCGGATTCGACGAGGGCAGTTCCCGGTACGAGCCGAGGCCGAACGCCAGGTTCTGCTTACGGATCTCGATCATGCGGCGCGTCCAGTGCAGCAGCGACGAGGGCGACGACATCGACGCCTCGACGTTGGTGACCTGGTAGCCGTAGACGGGGTCCATGATGGTCGGCAGCGACAGCCGGCCGGGGTCACAGGACGAAAAACCTGCGTTGCGATCCGGTGTCCACTGCATCGGCGTGCGGACGGCGTCGCGGTCGCCGAGCCAGATGTTGTCGCCCATGCCGATCTCGTCGCCGTAGTAGAGGATCGGCGAGCCGGGGAGGGAGAGCAGCAGGGCTGTGAACAGCTCGATCTGGTTGCGGTCGTTGTCGAGCAGGGGGGCCAGGCGCCGCCGGATTCCGATGTTGGCGCGCATACGCGGGTCCTTCGCGTACTCGGCCCACATGTAGTCGCGTTCCTCGTCGGTGACCATTTCCAAGGTCAACTCGTCGTGGTTGCGGAGGAAAATTCCCCACTGGCAACCGGACGGGATCGCCGGGGTCTTGGCGAGGATCTCCGAGACGGGGTAGCGGGACTCCCGGCGTACGGCCATGAAGATCCGCGGCATCACCGGGAAGTGGAACGCCATGTGGCATTCGTCCCCGCCGCTCTGGTAGTCGCCGAAGTAGTCGACGACGTCCTCGGGCCACTGGTTCGCCTCCGCCAGCACCACCGTGTCGGGGTACTGCGCGTCGATCTCCTTGCGCACCCGGCGGAGGAACTCGTGGGTTGCCGGAAGGTTTTCGCAGTTGGTGCCCTCGGCCGCGAACAGGTACGGCACCGCGTCCAGGCGGAAGCCGTCGATGCCCAGGTCCAGCCAGAACTTCAGCGCCGAGATGATCTCTTCCTGCACGGCCGGGTTCTCGTAGTTGAGGTCCGGTTGGTGGGAGAAGAAGCGGTGCCAGAAGTACTGCTTGCGGACCGGGTCGAAGGTCCAGTTGGAGGCTTCGGTGTCGACGAAGATGATGCGGGCGTCGGGGTACTGCTTGTCGTCGTCGGCCCACATGTAGTAGTCGCCGTAGGGGCCGTCGGGGTCTTTCCTGGACTCCTGGAACCACGGGTGCTGGTCGCTGGTGTGGTTCATGACGAAGTCGATGATGACCCGCATGCCCCGCTGGTGGGCGGAGTCGACGAACTCCACGAAGTCCGCCAGGTCGCCGAACTCGGGGAGGACGGCGGTGTAGTCGGAGACGTCGTAACCGCCGTCGCGCAGCGGTGATTTGAAGAACGGCGGTAGCCAGAGGCAGTCGACGCCGAGCCACTGGAGGTAGTCGAGTTTGGCGGTGATGCCCTTGAGGTCACCGACGCCGTCGCCGTTGCTGTCCTGGAAGGAGCGGACCAGGACCTCGTAGAAGACGGCGCGTTTGAACCACTCGGGGTCCCGGTCCTTGGCGGGAGTGTCCTCGAAGGTGTCCGGGACGGGCTCGTTGACGATCATATTGTGGGTGACCCTCCGATCTGCGGGGACGGTCGCAGGACGGTGAGGATGTGTGCGGGCCGGTTACCCGGCTCCAGGCGCACATAGTTGGCCCTGCCCCAGTGATAGGTCTCGCCGGTGAGCTCGTCGCGCACCGGCACCGACTCGTGCCATTCCAGGCCGAGTTGCGGCATGTCCAACGAGACCGTGGCCTCCTGGGTGTGGTGAGGGTCGAGGTTCGCGACCACCAGAACCGTGTTCGAACCGCTCCGCTTCGAGTACGCGATCACCGCCTCCTGATCCACATCGTGGAAGTGGAGGTCGCGCAACTGCCGCAACGCCGGGCTGCGGCGCCGGATGTCGTTGAGCTTGCCCAGCAATGGCGCGATGCTACGTCCTTCTCGCTCGGCCGACACCCAGTCGCGGGGACGGAGTTGGTACTTCTCCGAGTCGAGATACTCCTCGCTCCCCGGCCGCAACGGGGTGTTCTCGCACAACTCATACCCGCTGTACACCCCCCACGTCGGGGAGAGCGTCGCGGCTAGTACCGCTCGCAGTTCGAAGGCGGGTCGGCCGCCGTCCTGGAGGAACTCGTGCAGGATGTCGGGGGTGTTCACGAAGAGGTTCGGCCGCATGTAGGCGGCCGCCTCGCCCGACAACTCGGTGAGGTACTCGGTGAGTTCGTCCTTCGTGTTGCGCCAGGTGAAGTAGGTGTACGACTGCTGGAACCCGATCTGCGCGAGGGTGTGCATCATCGCGGGGCGGGTGAAGGCCTCGGCCAGGAAGATGATGTCCGGGTCGGTGCCGTTGATGTCCGCGATCACCCGCTCCCAGAACACGACCGGCTTGGTGTGCGGGTTGTCGACGCGGAAGATCCGCACCCCGTGGTCCATCCAGTGCCGCAGCACGCGGACGGTCTCGGTGATCAGGCCGTCGAGGTCCCGGTCGAAGGCGATCGGGTAGATGTCCTGGTACTTCTTCGGCGGGTTCTCCGCGTACGCGATCGTCCCGTCGGGGCGGTGGTGGAACCACTCCGGGTGCTTGTCCACCCAGGGGTGGTCGGGGGAGCACTGGAGCGCGAAGTCGAGCGCGATCTCCATGCTCAGTTCGGCGGCCCGGGCGACGAACGCGTCGAAGTCCTCCAGGGTGCCCAGCTGGGGGTGGATCGCGTCGTGGCCGCCCTCCGGCGAACCGATCGCCCACGGCACGCCGACGTCCTCACGCCCTGCTGACAGGGTGTTGTTCGGCCCCTTGCGGAAGGTGCTCCCGATCGGATGGATCGGCGGCAGGTAGACGACGTCGAAGCCCATCGCGGCGATGCCGTCCAGGCGTTTCGCGGCCGTACGGAACGTGCCGTGGGGCTGGGCCGGAGTGCCCTCGGAGCGCGGGAAGAACTCGTACCAGGCGCCGTAGAGGGCCCGTTCCCGCTCGACGAGAAGCGGCCGGGGCTCGGAGGCCGTGACCAGTTCCCGCAACGGGTACTTGGCCAGCACCCCGTCCACCTCCGGCGTCAGCGCGGCGGCGAGGCGGGACGCGGCCGGGCGGGTCTCGTCGCGGAGGGCGGTGACGGCGGTGCGGAGGACGGGCCGGAGGCCCTTGCCCTTCGGTACCCCGGTGATGGCGCGTTCGTGGAGCCGCGCGCCCTCCTCCAGGACCAGGTCCGTGTCCATGCCGGCCGGGATCTTGATCCGGGCGTGGTGGCGCCAGGTGGCGACCGGGTCGCTCCATGCCTCCACGGTGTAGGTCCACCGGCCGGGTGCGCCGGGCGTGACGGTGGCGCCCCAGCGGTCGCTGCCGGGGGCGAGCTCCCGCATCGGGGTCCACGGGCCGGGGCGGCCGTCCGGGTCGTAGAGGACGGCGTTGGCGGCGACCGCGTCGTGGCCCTCGCGGAAGACGATGGCCGAGACCTCGAACGCCTCACCGGTGAC
The DNA here is from genome assembly GCF_040655155.1 of Streptomyces sp. NPDC050508. NCBI lineage: Bacteria > Bacillati > Actinomycetota > Actinomycetes > Kitasatosporales > Streptomycetaceae > Streptomyces > Streptomyces sp. NPDC050508. The sequence goes on along the minus strand of NZ_JBFAJJ010000006.1, from coordinate 454,100 downwards.
CGCCTTGGCGGACCGGTGGCCGTGCTGGACGACCGGCCGGACATCGAGGACGGGGATGCGTCCGATGCCGGGGGACGTGCCGTCCGCGGAGGGTGGCTCCGGGGCGGGTGGTGCTGTGCCGGCAGGGCGCACGGGGGGCGTGTCCGTGCCGGGTGTCGGGGGTGCTGACGAGTGGTGCGTGGCGGGCATGACCGCTCCTGTCCGCGTCAACGTGGGTGTGGGCGGATGGATGTGGGGAGGTGGGTCCTGCGAAGGAGATCCCGGGGTGCGTCTGGGGGTGTACCGGTGGAGCCTTCCCACCCTATTCGGGTGAGCAATCCGGCAGGTTGCCAACTACTTACACGTAGGTCTCCACAAAAGATCCGGCCCCGTCCTGGTCGAACGGGGCCGGTCCCGACACTCTCGCACTACGACCGCGGTACCTGCAGGATTTTGTCCGGCGAACCGAGCCCCTCGCCGGACACCTTGCCGGAAACCGCCCCCGCGACGAGCGCCTTGGACACCTGTGCCGGTGTGGCACGCGGGTGGCCGGAAAGATAGACCGCCGCCGCGCCGGCCGCGTGCGGGGACGCCATCGACGTACCGGAGAAGGTCGCCTTCCCCGTGTCGCTCACGTTCGACGCGGAGGTGATCGAGACGCCCGGGGCGAACAGGTCGACGGCCGGGCCGAAGTTCGAGAAGGCCGCCCGGGCGTCGTTCTTGTCGGTGGCGCCGACCGTGATGGCCTCCTTGACGTCCGCGGGGGAGTACAGGCCTGCCGACAGCCCGTCGTTGCCCGCCGCGACCGTGTACGTGACACCGGAGGCGATCGAGTTGCGTACGGCCGCGTCCAGCTGGGCGTTGTGGTAGCCGCCCAGGCTGAGGTTGGCGACCGCCGGTTTGTGCGCGTGCCGGGTGACCCAGTCGATACCGGCGATGACCTGCGAGGTCGTACCGGCTCCGGCGTCGTCCAGGACCCGTACGGCGACCACCTCGGCCTTCTTGGCGACGCCGTACGTGGTGCCCGCGATCGTGCCGGCGACGTGGGTGCCGTGGCCGTTGCCGTCCTGGGCGGTGGCGTCGTTGTCGACGAAGTCCCAGCCGTAGCTCGCCCGGCCGCCGAAGTCCTTGTGGGTGATGCGGATGCCGGTGTCGATCACGTACACCGTCACCCCGCTGCCCCCGGACGCCGGCGAGGTGTAGCTCTTGCTCAGCGGCAGACTCGCCTGGTCGAGACGGTCCAGGCCCCAGGACGGCGGGTTGAGCTGGACCCGGTCCAGGGTGATCCGGGTGTCCTGGGCGACCGAGGCGACCTGGGAGTCCGCCGCGAGGAGTCTCGCCTGTCTCTCGTTCGCCTCTATGGCGTAGCCGTTGAGAGCCGTGCCGTAGGTGTGGCTTATTTTCGCCCCGTATTTCTCGGCCAGGCCCTTTCCGGCGGCCGACGGAGCCTTTGTTCCCCCCTTGAGTGTCACCAGGTAGCTACCGCTGACGGAGCCGGGTTCACCGGCGCCGAGTATGGTCCCCTCCGATGCGGCGTGCGCGGGCAGGGTGATGGCCGAAAACACCACGACAGTGGTGACCGCGGTCAGACCCCCCGCCCGGCGCAGACGCCGCGTGCGCGTCCGTGCCATGGTCGAGTTCCCCTCCTTCAACTCTCCACTGGGCAGCCTCTCGTGAGGTGCGAAGCACCACAAGGGCGCATGAGGGCGCCTTTTCAGTACAGGACGGTTCAACTTCTTCAGTGCAGGTCGGTTCCCCTCCAGCCCAGGTCGGCAAAATCCAGCCCGTCCGGCGTTTGAGGACGAGGCCGTTCAGGCCGATGGGGGGGTCTGGGGGCGAAGCCCCCAGCAACGCCCACACCATCACCGGTACCTTCATCAGAGACGACGACGCACATAGCCGTGTGTCATCCAGCGAACGCGCCGAGGTGGAGCTGTGAAGGCGATCCGTCGATTCACCGTCCGTCCCGTCCTCCCCGAACCCCTCCGGCCTCTCAGCGATCTGGCGCGAAACCTGCGCTGGTCCTGGCACGCCGACACCCGTGATCTCTTCCAGTCCGTCGATCCCGAGCACTGGGCCGCCTCGGAACACGATCCCGTACGACTCCTCGGCAGCGTGTCGGGCGAGCGGCTCGCCGAGCTGGCCGAAGACCACCGCTTCCTGCGCCGGCTCACCGAGGTCGCCGGTGATCTCGCCGACTATGTGGGCGGCGACCGCTGGTACCAGACCCAGTCCGGTGAACTGCCCGCCGCCGTCGCCTACTTCTCACCCGAGTTCGGCGTGACGGCCGCCCTGCCGCAGTACTCCGGCGGCCTCGGCATCCTCGCCGGCGACCATCTCAAATCGGCCAGTGACCTCGGCGTACCACTGATCGGCGTCGGCCTCCTCTACCGGCATGGCTACTTCCGGCAGTCGTTGTCCCGGGACGGCTGGCAGCAGGAGCATTATCCGGTCCTCGACCCCAACGAACTCCCCGTGGCGTTGCTGAGGGAGGACGACGGCTCCCCGGCCCAGGTCTCCCTGGCCCTGCCGGGTGGCCGTTCGCTGCGCGCCCGCGTCTGGCTGGCACAGGTCGGCCGGGTACCGCTGTTGATGCTCGACTCCGACGTCGAGGAGAACGACCTCGGCGAACGCAGCGTGACCGACGTCCTCTACGGCGGCGGCAGCGAACACCGGCTGCTGCAGGAGATGTTGCTCGGCATAGGGGGTGTACGGGCGGTACGGACGTACTGTCGCCTCACCGGTCACCCCGAGCCCGAGGTGTTCCACACGAACGAGGGGCACGCCGGCTTCCTCGGCCTGGAACGGATCGCCGAACTCTGCGACGCGGGGCTGGACTTCGACGCGGGCCTGGAGGCGGTGCGGGCCGGCACGGTATTCACCACGCACACGCCCGTCCCGGCCGGAATCGACCGCTTCGACCGGGAGTTGGTGGCCACCCACTTCGGTCCCGAGGCCGAACTCCCGCGCATGGACGTCCAGCACATCCTGAGCCTCGGCATGGAGACCTACCCGGGCGGCGAGCCGAACCTCTTCAACATGGCCGTGATGGGCCTGCGGCTGGGCCAACGGGCCAACGGCGTCTCGCTGTTGCACGGCCAGGTGAGCCGCGAGATGTTCTCCGGTCTCTGGCCGGGATTCGACGCCGAGGAGGTGCCGATCACCTCCGTGACCAACGGGGTGCACGCGCCGACGTGGGTCGCCCCCGAGGTGTTCCGGCTCGGGGCGCGGCAGATCGGCGCCCAGCGCACCGAGGACGCGCTGACGGTGGGCGGTTCGGACCGCTGGGACGCGGTCGCGGAGATCCCGGACCAGGACATCTGGGAGCTGCGCCGCGACCTGCGTGAGCAGCTGGTCGTGGAGGTACGGGAGCGGCTGCGTGCCTCCTGGCGTCAACGCGGCGCCGGATCAGCCGAGTTGGGCTGGATCGACGGCGTCCTCGACCCCGACGTCCTCACGATCGGATTCGCGCGCCGGGTCCCGTCGTACAAGCGCCTGACGTTGATGCTGCGCGACCGCGACCGGCTGATGGATCTGCTCCTGCACCCCGACCATCCGATCCAGATCGTGGTGGCGGGCAAGGCGCACCCGGCGGACGACGGCGGCAAGCGCCTGGTCCAGGAGTTGGTGAAGTTCGCGGACGACCCGCGCGTCCGGCACCGCATCGTCTTCCTGCCCGACTACGGCATGGCGATGGCGCAGAAGCTGTACCCCGGCTGCGACATCTGGCTCAACAACCCGCTCCGCCCGCTGGAGGCCTGCGGCACGAGCGGCATGAAGGCGGCCCTGAACGGCTGCCTCAACCTCTCGGTCCTGGACGGCTGGTGGGACGAGTGGTTCCAGCCCGACTTCGGCTGGGCCATCCCCACGGCGGACGGCACCGGCACGGACCCCGACCACCGGGACGACGTGGAGGCCGCCGCGCTCTATGACCTCCTGGAGCAGCGTGTCACCCCGCGCTTCTACGAACGCGGTCAGGACGGTCTGCCGGACCGTTGGATCGAGATGGTCCGCCAGACACTGACGTTGCTGGGCCCGAAGGTGCTGGCGGGGCGCATGGTCCGGGAGTACGTGGAGCGGCTGTACGCCCCCGCCGCGCACGCCCATCGCGCGATGACCCCGGACGCGGCGCGTGAACTGGCCGCGTGGAAGGGGCGGGTGCGGGCTGCCTGGCACGGGGTGACCGTCGACCACGTGGAGACGTCTGCGGCTACGGCCACTGCGGAACTCGGTACGACGCTGAACCTGCGGGTGCGGGTGGGGCTGGCCGGGCTTGCTCCGGATGACGTCGAAGTGCAGGCGGTGTCCGGGCGGGTGGACCCGGAGGATCGGATCGGGGATGCGGCGACGGTGCCCCTGAAGCCGGCGGGGGGGCCGGATTCGGAGGGGCACTGGTTGTACGAGGGGCCGCTTGCCCTTGATCGCACCGGGCCCTACGGCTATACGGTCCGCATTCTGCCTGCGCACCGACTGCTGGCGTCCAGTGCGGAGTTGGGGTTGGTGGCGGTGCCTTTGGAGGACGGGGTTGAAGGGGCCGGGGTGTTGATGCGGTAGTTCTTCGGCTGCGGGTCCGTTGTGGCTGGTCGCGCAGTTCCCCGCGCCCCTAAAGGGGCGCGGGTGGGCCCGCTCATACCTCCGAATACGGCGCGCACATCTGCCGCAGCGTGCTGCCGATCCGCCGCGCGTACGCGTGCTGCAACCCCCGTGTCGCCGGGCCGCCCAACCGGGCGTACCACTTGGCGCCGCGGCTGAAGGCCGACACCGTCAGCCAGACCGTGCCGTCGCCCGTGCGGTCGACCACGAAGGATTCCTCGCCGCATTCGGGGTGGCCGGGGAGGGTGCCGTAGGCCCAGCCGGACCTGCGGTGTTCCTCTACCGTCCAGACGACGCGGCAGGGGGCCTTGATGAGGCCGGCGAGGGTGACCGTCACGTCTACGCCGGGGGCCGCTTTTTCGGCGCTCGCCTCGATGCCTACGCCCATCTCGCGGTGCAGTTCCCAGGTCAGGACCGCTTCGGACGCCCGGCGGAAGACCTTCTCGCCCTCGCCGATCCGCGTGCGCACATACAGGGGGTGGAAGCCCGGGGGGCAGAAGCCGCGTTCGCGGGTCGCGCCGACGTCGTCGTACGTGAAGGACATGGAACCCAAGAGTAGGGCGGTACCCGGAGATGCCTTCGCTCCGGGTACCGCCCTTACCGCTTAGCTGTCAACTCGCCTGGTGTCAGGTGACGTTGACGGCCGTCCAGGTCGCCGCCACCGCGGCGTACTCGGCGGAGCTGGAGCCGTACAGAGCCGCCGCCGCGCTGAGCGTGCCGGTGCGGGCCGACTTGTAGTTGGTCGTCGACGTGAAGTACGTCGTCAGCGCCTTGTACCAGATCTGCAGCGCCTTGTCCCGGCCGATGCCGGCGAGCGTGGCGCCGTTGGACGTCGGCGAGTTGTAGCTCACGCCGTTGATCGTCTTCGCGCCGCTGCCCTCGGACAGGAGGTAGAAGAAGTGGTTGGCGACACCCGACGAGTAGTGCACGTCGAGGTTGCCGACCGAGGAGGACCAGTAGTTGGCGGAGCCGCCGTCCTTGCTGGGCTGGTCCATGTAGCGCAGCGGGGTGCCGTCGCCGTTGATGTTGATCTTCTCGCCGATGAGGTAGTCGCCGACGTCGGACGAGTTGTTGGCGTAGAACTCGACGCCGGTGCCCATGATGTCCGAGGTCGCCTCGTTCAGGCCGCCGGACTCACCGCTGTAGTCCAGGCCCGCGGTGTTGGCGGTGACGCCGTGGCTCATCTCGTGGCCCGCCACGTCCAGCGAGGTCAGCGGGTGGGTGTTGCTCGACCCGTCGCCGTAGGTCATGCAGAAGCAGCTGTCGTCCCAGAACGCGTTCACGTACGAACTGCCGTAGTGCACGCGGGAGTAGGCGCCGACACCGTCGTTCTTGATGCCGCTGCGGCCGAACGTGGCCTTGTAGAAGTCCCACGTCTCCTGGGCGCCGTAGGCGGCGTCCGCGGCGGCGGTCACGTCGGTGGTGGAGCTCGAAGCGGCGCCGGTGCCCCACGAGTTGGTGGTGTTGGTGAACAGGGTGCCGGTGCCGGAGCTGGTGGTGTGCTTCAGGTTGTACGTCTTGTGGCTGCCGCGCGAGGCGTCGGTCAGCGAGTACGTCGTGCCCGACAGCGAGGTGGTGAGGCTGACCGTGCCCGAGTAGAGGGTCTTGCCGGTGCCGGTGGCGTTCTCGATGCCCTGGTACTCGAAGAGCTTCTTGCCGGTGGCCGCGTCGGTGATGACGTGCAGCTGGTTCGGGGTGCCGTCGTCCTGGAGGCCGCCGACGATCGTCTCGTAGGCCAGGACGGGGGTGCCGTCGGCGGCCCAGATGACCTTGCGGGCACCATCGGCGGCGGTCTTGGCGGAGCCGGCGGCCTTGGCGGCGGTGACCGCCTGCTTCTCGGCCTTCGCCGTGGAGATCTTCGGCGTCAGGGAGGCCACCTTGAGGGTCGCCTTCAGTGCCTTGGTGACACCCTCGGTCTTGCCCGACGGCGCGGTGTGGACGACCAGGTCGCCACCGAGGACCGGGAGGCCCGCGTAGGTGCGCTCGTAGCGGGTGTGGAGCGTGCCGTCGACGTCCTTGACGACGTCCTTGACGACCAGCTTCTCCTTGGTGCCGAGGCCTATCTGCTGGGCCGTCGCGGCGACGTCGGCCTGCTTCTCCTTGATCAGCGCGATGTGCGCGGACGCGGAGAGGGCCATCGGGGCCGCGGCGAGAGGCGCCTTAGCGCCCGCGGCGGGCTGGGCGGAAGCGCCGGTGGAGACACCGGTGGCGAGCAGTGCGCCTGCGGCTACCGCGGTGGCGATGGCCAGGGTGGTGCGCTTGTGACGCGCGTAGAGGGGGGTCACGCAAGCTCCTCGGTGGGGGAGTCCGGACGGCGTGGGGTTACCGACCGGAGCGATTGTGAATTGGCTGTGCTGAAGCGGCGTGAGGGAAGAGTGGCATCAGGGGCGCGTACATGTCAGGACCCCGAAGTGATGTTGGCTGAAAATCGACTGTCCGGTGAACGTTTCCGCAATGTAAACGTCCACAACAGAGCGCCGCCCCGGAGTTGAAACCCCGGGGCGGCGTCTTGTTTGTGCGGCCTGAAGTGGACAGCTGGTTTTTACGGGAACGTAAGCTTCCAGCTGTTGATGTAGCCGGTGTCCTGTGCCGCCACGTCCTGGACCTTCAACTTCCAGACGCCGTTGGCGACTTCGGAGGACGCGTCGACCGTGTAGGTGGCCTGCACGTTGTCCGCCGAGTCGGACGAGCTGGAGTTCTTCAGGCGGTACGTCGACCCGTCCGGAGCCACCAGGTCGATCACCAGGTCGCCGCGCCAGGTGTGCACGATGTCGACCGTGACCGCCAGGTTCGACGGGGCGTTGCCCGTCCGCCCGGACACGGTGACCGAGGACGTGACGGCCGCCCCGTTGTCCGGAATCGATACGTCGGCCGTGTTCTCGAACGACGTACCGGTGCCGCCGCCACCGCCGGAGCGCGCACCGACCGCCACGGCCGCCCACGCGTCCTGCACCGCCTTGTACTCGGCGCCCGTCGTGCCGTACAGCTCACCGGCCGCCGCGAGCGTCCCGGTGCGGGCCGCCGCGTAGTTGGTGGTGGACGTGAACTTCGTGGTGAGCGCGCGGTACCAGATCTGCAGCGCCTTGTCCCGGCCGATGCCGGTGACCGGAAGTCCGTCCGAGGTGGGCGAGTTGTAGCTGACGCCGTTGATGACCTTGGCGCCGCTGCCCTCGCTCAGCAGGTAGAAGAAGTGGTTGGCGACGCCCGACGAGTAGTGCACGTCGAGGTTGCCGACACCCGAGTACCAACTGTCGGCCGAGCCGCCGTCCTTGCTCGGCTTGTCCATGTAACGCAGCGGCGTGCCGTCGCCGTTGATGTTGATCTTCTCGCCGATGAGGTAGTCGCCCACGTCGGTCGAGTTGTTGGCGTAGAACTCGACACCCGTGCCGAAGATGTCGGAGGTCGCCTCGTTCAACCCGCCCGATTCACCGGAGTAGTTGAGCCCGGCGGTGTTGGAGGTGACGCCGTGGCTCATCTCGTGGCCCGCCACGTCGAGGGCCGTCAGCGGGTCCGCGTTGCCGGAGCCGTCGCCGTACGTCATGCAGAAGCAGCTGTCGTCCCAGAACGCGTTGACGTACGAATTCCCGTAGTGGACACGGGAGTAGGCGCCGACGCCGTTGTTCTTGATGCCGCTGCGGCCGAAGGTGTTCTTGTAGAAGTCCCAGGTCTCGGCCGCGCCGTAGTGCGCGTCGGCGCCCGCGGTCGCCGCGTTCGACGTGGTGCTGTTGCCCCAGGTGTCGTTCGTCTGCGAGAACAGCGTGCCGGTGCCGGACGTCCCGTGGTTCAGGTTGTACGTCTTGTGGCCGCCGCGCGCGCCGTCGGTCAGCGTGTAGTTGGAGCCCGACTGGGTCGTCGTCAGCGCCACCTGGCCGCTGTACTGGGTGTTGCCGACGCCGGTCTCGATGCCCTGGTACTCGTAGAGCTTCTTGCCGGTGGCCGCGTCGGTGATGACGTGGAGTTCGTTCGGGGTGCCGTCGTCCTGGAGGCCGCCCACGACCGTCTCGTAGGCGAGGACGGGCTTGCCGCTCGCCGCCCAGATCACCTTGCGGGCCGAGTCGGCGGCCGACTTGGTGGAGCCGAGGGCCTTGGCGCGGGAGACCGCCTGCTTCTCGGCGGCGCCGGTCGTGACGCTCGGGGTGAGGTCGGCGACCTTGATGGTGGCGTTCGTCGCCTTGACGACGCGCTCGGTGGCGCCGGACTTGGCGGTGTCGACGACCAGGTCGCCGCCGAGGACCGGGAGTCCGCCGTAGGTGCGCTCGTAGCGGGTGTGGACCGTGCCGTCGGCGTCCTTGATGACGTCACGGACGACGAGCGCCTCCTTGGTGCCGAGGCCGATGTCCTTGGCCGTCGTGGTCCGCGCCGACTGGGCGTCGCGGAGCAGCTCGGCGCGCTGCGAGGGGGAGAGCGAGAGGGCCATGTGCGCCGGGTTCCCCTTGCTGGCAAGGGGTTTGGCCGGTGCGGCGGAGGAGGTCGCGCCGACCTGGACGGCCGCGGCGAGCAGAGCGGTGACGCCGGCTACGGCGACTATGTGGGAGGTGCGTCTGCGAGAGGAATTGCTTCTCAACACTGACTCCTTCAGGACGGCCGCGGATCGCGCGGCCATGGGGAGATCACAGGGGTGAAGCTGTGGGGTTGCTGTGAAGCGCCAGGGGGAAGAGTGGCAGCAGTTGCCGCTTTCTGTCAGGGCCGCGTCAGTAGGTTGGCCGGAAATCGTTCGTTGTCCGGATGTTCATGTCCGCTATACGGACCAGGACTTGACGATTCTTTGACCGTGAACAGAAATTTTCTCGGCGGACATGCCCCCGGAACCAACCCGTAAAAGATCCGGCGGGATCCTGCCATGCAAACCGGCGGTCCTGCCGGACCGCCGCTCCCACGAGGGGAGTTGACGGTTGCAGTGATTCCTTATCCCAGCTGGCTGGACTCGGGCGACAACGCCTGGCAGCTCGTCGCGGCGACACTCGTCGGACTGATGAGCATCCCCGGCATCGCGATCCTCTACGGCGGCCTGGTCCAACGCAAGTGGGTCGTGAACACCATGTTCATGGCCTTCACCGGATTCTCGCTGGTACTGGTGGGCTGGGTCCTCTGGGAGTTCAAGATGGGGTTCGGCGAACCCCTGAACTCCCACTGGCCCGGCATCCTCGGCGCGTTCGTCGGCCGGCCCGGCACCATCGTCGGTTCGGCGAGCGAACAACAACAGGCGTGGATACCGCTCGTCAACGGCAACGGCCTGATGCCGAGCTTCCGCTTCTCACAGTCCACGCTCGCCTACTTCCACTTCGCGTTCGCGGCGATCACCCCGCTCCTCTTCATGGGCAGCGTGGTCGGCCGCATGAACATCCGCGCATGGCTGCTCTTCGTCCCTCTGTGGTCGACGCTCGTCTACACGGTCAACGCCTTCATGCTGTGGGGCGGCGGCTGGTGGGCGGCCCAGGGCGCGCTCGACTACTCCGGCGGCTACGTCATCCACCTGGCCGCGGGCACGTCCGGCTTCGTCGCGGCGGCGGTGATCGGACCACGCCTCGCCCGGGACCGCGCGCACGGCGTGCCCAACAACCTCCCCATGGTCGCCGTCGGCGCGGGCATCCTCTGGCTCGGCTGGAACGGCTTCAACGGCGGCGACATGTACTTCGGCGGCCACAACGCGGCCCTCGCGGTCCTCAACACCAATCTCTGTACGGCAGTTGCCCTGCTCGTCTGGGTGTTCTGGGACATGTTCGTCGGACCGCAGCGCAAGCCGACCTTCCTCGGCGGCATCAACGGCATGATCGTCGGCCTGGTCGCGATCACCCCGGCGGCCGGTTTCGTCACCGGGATCGGCGCGATCTACATCGGCATCATCGCGTCGTCGATCGTCTGGCTGGCCTGGAACTACCTGTCCAAGGTCCCGCCGTTCAACAAGGTCGACGACGCGCTCGGCGTCGTCTACACCCACGGCATCGCGGGCCTCGCCGGCGGCATGCTCGTCGGCATCTTCGCCGACCCGGCGGTCGCCGTGTACCTCAACAAGGACGGCTCCACCGCCTGGTCCACCAGCGGCTGGCTCTACGGCAACGTCGACCAGCTGTGGAAGCAGGCGGGCTCGGCCGGGACGGTCATCCTCTACGACGCCGTGATGACGTTCCTCATCCTCAAGGCCATCGGCCTGTTCGTGAAACTGCGAGCACCGGACGAGGTGTTGGAGGCCGGCGACATCGCGGTCCACGACGAGGAGGCGTACCCGGCGGAGTCGGCGGTCGCGTCGGCGTCGGCTTCGGTGGCGGCGGTGGCGGCACCGGTCGCGGAGAAGGCCAAGGAACCGGACTCCAGCTGAAATGCCGGGAGTTGAGGACGGGTGAAACTGGTTACCGCGGTCCTCCCTCCTCACCGTGTCCCGGACGTCATGAAGGCTCTCCAGTCGTTCGGGGTGCGGGGAGTGACCGTGACAGAGGTGCGGGCCTACGAGCCCCGGCAGGTCCGGGTGGAGGTCTACCGGGGCAGCGAATACCGGGTGAACCTCTCCCAGCAGCTCCGGCTCGACATCCTCACCCTCGACTTCGACGCCGCCGACCTGGTCCGCGTGATCCGCGCAGCGGGCGCCCGCGGCACGGGCGGCGGCACGGTATGGGTGACACCGGTGGAGGAGGTGGTGCGGATCAGGACGCGGGAGCGGGGCCCGGACGCGCTGTGAGGCCTGGTCTTTCAGCCGGTCCGGCGTTTGAGGACGAGGCCGTTCAGGCCGACAGGGGGTCTGGGGGCAGAGCCCCCAGGGACGGGACGGGAAGGGGCGGAGGGGGCGAAAACCGCCCGGCGTCAGCCACCCACCGCCCGCCCGTCCCCATGCCACGAATGCCACAGCGCCGCGTACGCTCCCCCCGCCGCCACCAACTCCTCGTGCGGCCCGAGTTCGGTCAGCAGCCCGTTCTCCATCACCGCGACCCGGTCCGCGTCGTGCGCGGTGTGCAGCCGGTGAGCGATGGCGATGACGGTCCGGCCCTCCAGCACGGCGGCCAGCGCACGCTCGGTGTGCCGCGCGGTCGCCGGATCCAGCAGAGCAGTCGCCTCGTCCAGGATCAGAGTGTGCGGATCGGCCAGCACCACCCGGGCCAGCGCGAGTTGCTGGGCCTGCGACCCGTCCGTGGCCGAACCGTCCGCACCCAGCGCGGTGTTGAGCCCGTCCGGCAGCTCCCGCACCCACTCCTCGGCACCGACCGCCGAAAGGGCCGCCCACAACTCCTCGTCCGTGGCGGCCGGTTCGGCGATCAGGAGGTTGTCCCGGACCGAGCCCAGGAACACGTGGTGCTCCTGGGTGACCAGCACCACCTGACGGCGCAGCGTCTCCGGTTCCAGACCGGAGACCGGCACCCCGCCCACGGTCACCGTGCCCCCGGTCGGCGCGTCGACGCCCGCCAGCAGCCGGCTCAGCGTGGTCTTCCCGGCGCCGGACGGGCCGACCACCGCGAGCCGTTCACCCGGCCGTACGGTCAGGTCGACGCCGTGCAGCACCTCGCCGCCGCGCTCGTAGGCGTACCGCACCCCGGTCACGTCGATCCGGTCGTCCGCCGGAACCGGGGCGTCGCCGTCGCCCTCCGCCCGGGGCGCCCGGGCCAGCCCCTCCACGCGGGCGAACGAGGCGCCGCTGCTCTGGAGTTGCTCGACCCGCATCAGGATCTGGTCCAGCGGATCGGCGAACTGCCGCAGATACAGTGCCGCCGCCACCACCGCACCCAGGCCCACCGCCCCGCGCCCGTGCAGCCACCCGCCGACGAGCAGCACACCCGCCACCGGGATGGTGTACGACATCTCGACCGCCGGGAAGAACACCGTCCGCAGGAACAGCGTGTACAGCCGGCTCCGCAGCGCCGTCCGCAGCGTGTCCCGGCTCGCGGTGACCCGCCGCTCCTGGAGCCGGAACGCCTCCACCGTGCGGGCCCCGGCCACGGTCGCCGTGAGGATCTCGGCGACCTCCGAATTGGCCGCGCCCTCCGCGAGATAGCCGTCCCGGGCCCGGCGCAGATACCAGCGCAGCGCGAACCAGACCGGCGTGAGCCCCAGCACCCCGAACAGCCCGAGCAGCGGGTCGAGGACGAACACCGCGCCCATCACGAACAGCGCCTGCACCGAGCAGACCAGCAGTTCGGGTCCGACGTCCCGCAGGGTCGTGCCCACGATCGCCACGTCCGCCGTGCCGCGCGCGGTCAGGTCACCCGTCCCGGCCCGCTCCACCACCGACGCGGGCAGCGCCAGCGCCCGGTCCACGAAGTCCTCCCGGACCCGCGCCAGCGTGCGCTCACCGAACCGGTGCCCCACGTACCGCGCCCAGCGCGCCAGCACCAACTGGGCCAGCGAGCACGCCACGATGACAAGGGCCAGCCGGTCCACGGCTCCCACCCCGGCCCCGGCCCGCACCTCGTCCACGATCCGCCCGAGCAGCCACGGCCCGGCGAGCCCGGCCGCGGCGGCCAGCGAGTTCACCACGAGGACGACGGCGAACGCCCGCCGGTCGGCCCGTACCAGCCGCAATGCGGCCCGCCGTACGTCGGCCCGTTCCGCGACGGGCAGTTGACCCTTGGCCAGTGAGGACTGCGTCACCGTACGACCTCCTCCGCGTCCGCGTCCCGGGCCACCAGCGCGCGGTAGCCGGGTTCCTCCGCCAGCAGCCGGCGGTGGCCGCCGCTGGCCGCGACCTTGCCGTCGACCAGGTAGTGCACGGTGTCCGCGTGGTCGAGGACCAGCGGGGACGTCGTGGTCACCACCGTCGTACGGCCCGCGCGCTCCGCGTGCAGCCGCCGCGCGACCGCCGCCTCTGTGTGCGCGTCGAGCGCCGAGGTCGGCTCCACCGCGAGCAGCACCTCGGGCTCGGCGAGCAACGCCCTTACCAGCCGCACCCGTTGACGCTGTCCCCCGGAGAGGCTGCGTCCCTGCGCGGCCACCGCCGAGTCCAGTCCCTCCGCCAGCCCCTGCACGATGTCGTCGGCGGCGGACGCGTGCACGGCCTTCACCACCGCCTCCGCCGACCGCTCCCGACGCCCCGACACCACCTCCGTCAGCGGTCCCGCGAACAGGTCGGCCTCGTTGTCGGCGACCAGGATCCGGGCCCGCACCTGCTCCAGCGGAATCCCGTCGAGCCGCACCCCGCCCCAGGTCACCCCGGACGGCGCGTACCGCCCGAGCCGGTCCACCACGGCCAGCGCATCGCCGGGCCGCGCCCCGACCAGCGCGGTCAGCCGCCCCGGCAGCACCCGCACCCCGGAGTCGGGATCGTGCAGGGCAGCCGGTTCGGCGGGAGCGTCCAACTCCCCGGTGTCCGGCTCGGGTTCGAGCCGCAGCAGCCCTACGACCCGCCGCGCGGCCACCACGCCCCGGCTCAGCTCGTAGACCATCTGGACGAAGAAGGCCACCGGGCCGATCAGGACCGCGACATAGCCGTACACGGCGACCAACTCGCCGATGGTGAGTTGCCCTTGGGCCGCCAGCCGGGCCGCGAGCCAGGTCACCACGGCGAGGAAGAGGGTCGGCAGCCCGACCCCGATCGCCTGCACCCAGCTGGCCACCGCACCCACCCGGTAGCCCTGCACCCGCAGCCGCTGCGAGTCACGCCGGAACGCGTCCGCGAACAGCCCTTTGCCACCAAGGCCGTTGAGGACACGTAGGCCGCCCGCTAGGTCACCGATGCGCGCGGTCAGCACGCTCTGCCGCTCCCGGTACTCCGTCTCCACGCTCTGCAGCCGCAGTGTCAACGGCCCCGCGAGCAGCGCGATCACCGGCACGCCCAGCAGGACGACGACGGCCAGCGGCGCCGAGATCGACAGCAGCACGCCCGCGACCACGCCGTAGACGACGAGGGCGCCGAAGCCGGGCCCGACCACCGTCAGGGACTGGGCGATCGTCCACACGTCACCGACGCCGGTGGTGATCACCTCACCGGCCTGTGCCCGGCGCGACAGCACGGCACCCAGCCGGACCGTCTGCCCGACGATCAGCTTGACCGTGCGGAAGTTGGCGTCGATCCGCACCCGGGTCATCGTGCGGTGCCGCATGATGCTCAGCCACGAGTTGACCGCGCCGACCACGAACAGCGCCGCGGTCCACCAGGCCAGCGTGCCCAGGTGCCCGGGCACCAGCCCGTCGTCGATCGCCCGGGACATCAGATACGGCGCCGCCGCCATCAGCACCATCCACACGCTCGACAGCAGCGCCCCGGACACCGCCCGCCCCGGCTGCCGCAGCACCAGCCACCACAGGAACCGCCAGCCGCCCCGACAGTCGGGTGTCCCGGGATCCTCGTACGGGTCGATCATGTGCCTCCTTGCTCAGGCTGCCGGGCGCGCGCAGCCGTGAGCGATCCGGGGGTGGTTGGAGGCAACGAAGATTACCGAGCGTGAGCGCGGTTGCCCATCGAATATCGCGCGCCGCACGCCGAGGGGCCGGTACGCGGAGTGTGCGTACCGGCCCCAACAGGTGTGCCTCCGCCGGGAGTTACCCCTGCGCGGTCCTACGGCGGCGTATCCACCACACGAGCGCTCCGCCGGCCACGGCGAGGGGTTCTTCGACTACGACGGCCTCCTCCACATGCTCACCGGCGGCGCCCTGTCCGTCTACCGGAACGAGGAATGCCTGGAGTCGACGTTCGTCGTCGACCGCAGAGAGGACGGCGAGGACAGCATCTTCGAGGTCTGGTTTCCCTGAGGCCTCGACGGAACCTCACGCCAGACTGTCCCGCCACGCCCGGTGCAGATCCGCGAACCGCCCTGTGCCCGCGACGAGTTCGCCCGGTGCGCCGTCCTCGATGACCCGGCCGTGTTCCATGACCAGCACCCGGTCCGCGATCTCGACCGTGGACAAGCGGTGCGCGATCACGACCGCCGTACGGCCGCGCAGGACCGTCGACATGGCGCGCTGCACGGCCTGTTCGCCCGGGATGTCGAGGGAACTGGTCGCCTCGTCGAGGATGAGGACCGCCGGGTCGGCGAGCAACGCCCGTGCGAACGCGACGAGTTGGCGCTGGCCCGCCGAGATACGGCCACCCCGCTTGCGTACGTCCGTGTCGTAGCCGTCGGGCAGCGCGCTGATGAAGTCGTGCGCGCCGATCGCCTTCGCCGCGCCCTCGATCTCCTCACGGGTGGCGTCCGGGCGGCCGATCGAGATGTTCTCGGCGACCGTGCCGGAGAACAGGAACGCCTCCTGCGTCACCATCACCACCCCGCGCCGCAGTTCGGGCGCGGACAGCTCGCGCAGGTCGACGCCGTCCAGCAGGACCCGCCCGTCCGAGGGGTCGTAGAAGCGGGCAAGGAGCTTGGCCAGGGTGGACTTGCCGGCGCCGGTGGAGCCGACGACGGCGACCGTCCGGCCGGCGGGCAGGGTGAGGTCGAAGCGGGGGAGGACCTCGCCGCCGGTGCGGTAGGTGAAGCTGACCCCGTCGAAGACGACTTCGCGGCCGGGCTGTTCCGACTCAAGTGCCGGGAGCTGGATGGGGGTTGATGGTTCGGGGACTGACGGGGTCTGGGCCAGCAGGCCCGCGATCTTCTCCAGGGAGGCGGCGGCCGACTGGTACGAGTTGAGGAACATGCCGAGCCGGTCGATCGGGTCGTAGAGCCGCCGTAGGTACAGCACCGCGGCGGCCAGCACGCCCAACTCCAGTGAACCGTCCGCGACCCGGGTCGCGCCCCAGAGCACGATCACCGCGACAGCCGTGTTGGCGACCAGGCGGGAGCCGGTGACATAGCGGGCCATCTCCAACAGGGCGTCGCCGTTGGAGCGTTCGTGCTGTTGGTTGAGGACCTGGAAGTCGGCGTCGTTCACCGCCTCGCGGCGGAACGCGCGGACCGGGCGGATGCCGTTCATCGTCTCGACGAACTTCACGATCACGCGCGCGATCGCCGTGGACCGGATCGCGTACACCCGTACCGCGCGCCGCTGGTAGACCCGCACCAGCAGGTACAACGGCACGAAGGACGCCATCGCGACCGCGCCGAGACCCAGGTCCAGCCAGAGCAGCATCGCCGAGATGTACACGAACGACAGGATGACCGTGATCAGCTCCTGGAGCCCCTCGCTGAGCAGTTCGCGCAGGGCCTCGATGTCCGTGGTGGAACGGGAGATGAGCCGGCCGGACGTGTACCGCTCGTGGAAGTCGATGCTGAGCGCCTGCGCGTGCCGGAAGATACGGCCGCGCAGGTCGAGCAGCACGTCCTGGTTGACGCGGGCGGAGGCGCCGATGAACGCGTACTGGAGTCCGCCGGAGATCAGCGCGCAGAGCAGGTAGCCCGCCCCTACGGCGATCAGCGGGCCGTGGTTGTCGTCCCGGAACGCCGGTACTGCGCGGTCGATGGCGTACGCCACCAGCAGCGGGCCCACCTGCACGGCCGCCTGCTGGAGCAGCAGGAGAAGGGTCGTGACGGCGACCCGCGCCTTCATCGGCGCGAGCAGCGAACCGAGCAGGGCCCGCGTCGCGCCCGGGGGAGTGGGCAGGACGTCCCGGTCGAAGGGGTCGCCCGCGGCGGGCGGGCGCGGGGGTTCGTGGTCGTCGTCGTCGCCGGTGGTGGGGGCGGAGGTGGTGGCCGCGGTCATCGTTCGTCCCCCTGGTGCTCGGCCCCCGACATGAGGTGCGCGTACTCCGCGTTCGTCCGCAGGAGTTCCTGATGCGTGCCCACCGCCGTGATGCGGCCGTCGGACAGCAGGGCCACACGGTCGGCCAGCAACACCGTGGACGGGCGGTGAGCCACGATCAACGCCGTGGTGTCGGCGAGGACGTGGCGCAGCGCGGCTTCCACGGCGGCCTCGGTGTGGACGTCCAGTGCGGAGAGCGGGTCGTCCAGGACGAGGAAGCGGGGTTTGCCCACCACCGCCCTTGCCAGCGCGAGGCGTTGGCGCTGGCCGCCGGAGAGGCTCAGGCCCTGTTCGCCCACCTGGGTGTCCGTGCCCTGCGGCAACGCGTGCGCGAAGTCGGCCTGTGCGACGGCCAGTGCGCGCTCCAACTCCGGTTGTCCCGCGTTCCCTTCGGCTCCCATGAGTACGTTCTCCCCGACGCTGGCCGAGAACAACGTCGGTTCCTCGAAGGCGACGGCGACCATGGCGCGCAGTGTTTGGCGGGGCATGGCGGTGATGTCCTCGCCGTCCAGTGTGATGCGGCCCGATGTCACCTCGTGGAGGCGGGGGACGAGTGCGGTGAGTGTGGTTTTGCCGGTGCCGGTCGCTCCGACCAGGGCCATGGACTCGCCGGGTCTGATGTGCAGGTCGATGTTTTCGAGGGTGGGAGGGGAGTCGGCGGGGGCGTCGGGGTAGCGGAAGGAGACTGTGGAGAAACGGATGCCATCGTTGTCGGGTGCACCGCCGTGGGGGCTGGGCGCGCAGTTCCCCGCGCCCCTACGGGGCGCTTGTTCCTCCGGTGATTCATCCATCACCTCGAAATAGCGCTCCGTCGCCGTCGCCGCCTCCTGGCTCATTGCCAGGAGGAAGCCGATCGACTCCACCGGCCAGCGCAGCGCGAGTGCTGTGGACAGGAATGCCACCAGCGTGCCCGCCGACAGGTTTCCGTCCGCGACCTGCACCGTCCCCACCACCAACGCCGCCCCGAGCGCCAGCTCCGGCAGGGTGACGATGACGCCCCAGATCGTGGCGAGGAGTCGGGCCTTGCGCAGCTCCGTGCCGCGCAGGGTGCGGGACAGGTCGCGGAAGGCCCGTGCCTGGCTGCGGTGCCGGCCGAAGCCCTTGATGATCCGGATGCCGAGGACGCTCTCCTCGACGACCGTCGTGAGGTCGCCGACCTGGTCCTGCGCGAGCCGCGCCACGTGTGCGTACCGCCGCTCGAAGACCACGCACGTGACGATCACCGGTAGGGCGGGGCCGAGGATCACCAGCCCCAGCGTCCAGTCCTGGAGCAGCATGATGATCACGCCCACCAGGATCGTCACGCCGTTGACCAGCAGGAATGTGAGGGGGAAGGCGAGGAACATGCGGAGCAGCATCAGGTCGGTCGTGCCCCGGGAGAGGAGCTGGCCCGACGGCCACCTGTCGTGGAAGGACACCGGCAGGCGTTGCAGATGCCGGTACAGATCCGCCCGCATCTCCGCCTCGACATGCGACAACGGCCGCGCGACCAGCCACCGCCGCAGCCCGAACAGCCCCGCCTCCGCGATCCCGAGCAGCAGCAGATACAGCGCCCCGAGCCACACGCCCGCCGTGTCCCGGTCGGCTACCGGCCCGTCCACCATCCACTTCAGGACGAGCGGGAACACCAGCCCCGTACAGGACGCGACGACGGCGACCCCGGCCGCGGCGAACAGCCGTACCCGCACGGGCCGGACGTACGGCCACAGCCGCGCGAGCGTACGGACCGCGGATCGGTCGGAACGGTCGGTGCGGTCCTTGGTGGTTGCATGTGTCGTCGACATCACGGGCGAGCCTACGGACCACCACTGACAGTGCCCACCGAGTTTTGGCCGACCAGGGGTCGGGTGGGGAGTCGTAGCGGGACATCAACCGATCGGTTGATGTCCCTTCGAGCGCGATGGCCGATGTGCCGGACCCGGCCCCGACGGGACGCTCGAAGCATGTCAGCCACCCCTGTCATCGAAGTCACCGCACTACGGAAGTCCTACGGCGGCCGGGCCGTCGTCGACGGAGTCTCCTTCGCCGTCGAGGAGGGCGAGATCTTCGGGATCCTCGGCCCGAACGGCGCCGGCAAGACCACCACCGTGGAGTGCGTCGAGGGGCTGCGCGTCCCCGACGCGGGCCGCGTCCGTGTCACCGGCCTCGACCCCGTCGCCGACCACGAGCAGGTCGCCCGCGTCCTCGGCGCCCAGCTCCAGGAGAGCGAACTCCAGGCCAAGCTCACCGTCCGCGAGGCCCTGGAGCTGTACGCGGCCCTCTATCCGCACCCCGCCGACTGGCAGCCGCTGGCCGAACGCCTCGGCCTGACCGACAAGTTGACCACCCGGTTCGCGAAGCTGTCCGGCGGCCAGAAGCAGCGCCTGTTCATCGCGCTCGCGCTGATCGGCAACCCCAAGGTCGTCGTCCTCGACGAACTCACCACCGGGCTCGACCCGCGCGCCCGCCGCGACACCTGGCAGCTCATCGAGGACGTCCGGGCGAGCGGGGTCACCGTCCTGCTGGTCACGCACTTCATGGAGGAGGCGCAGCGGCTGTGCGACCGGATCGCCGTGATCGACAAGGGGCGGGTGGCCGCCCTGGACACCCCGGACGGTCTGATCCGGCGTTCGGCGGGCTCCACCGTCATCAGTTTCACGCCCTCCGCGTCGCTGGACGACGGTGACCTGAACGCGCTCCCCGCGCTCACGTCCGTGGCCCGCAAGGACGGGCGGATCACGCTCTCCGGCTCCGACGAGACCGTCAACGCCGTCATCACGCTGCTCGCCCGCAACCACATCACCGCCCACCAACTCCGCGTGTCCGACGCCACGTTGGACGACGCGTTCCTGGACCTGACGGAGGTCGCCCGATGAACACCGCAGTCCTGCGCACCGAGTTGCGCCTCTTCCGCCGCGAACCGGGCGCCCTCTTCTGGATTCTGCTCTTCCCCACCCTGCTGCTGGTGATCCTGGGCTCCATCCCCGGCTTCCGCCACCACCAGGCCGACCTCGGCGGCCTGCGCACGATCGACGTGTACGTCCCGGTCGCCGTTCTCCTCGGCATGATCGTCGGCGCGCTCCAGTCGATGCCGCAGAACCTCACCGGCTACCGCGAACGCGGCATCCTGCGCCGCATGTCCGCCACCCCGGTCCGCCCGAACGTCCTGCTCGCGGCCCAGATGGTCGTCTACGGCACGGCCGCCCTGGCCTCCGCCCTGTGCGCCCTGATCGTCGGACGGCTGGCCTTCGACGTACGTCTGCCGAAGCAGCCCGGCGGCTATCTCCTCGCCCTGCTCCTGGCGATCCTGGCCGCGCTCGCGCTGGGCGCGGTGGTCTCCGCGCTGTCCCGGACCACGAAGATCGCCGGCGCCATCGGGTCGGCTGTGTTCTTCCCGATGATGTTCTGCGCGGGCGTCTGGATCCCGGTGAACTCCATGCCGGACGTCATGGCCCGGATCGTCGGCTACACCCCGTTCGGCGCCGCCGCCGAGGCCCTGAACCGGGCGGCGGCGGGGAACTGGCCGGGTTGGGCCCACCTCGGCGTGCTGGTGGCGTGGACCGTGCTGCTGACCGCCGGCGCCTCGCGCTGGTTCCGCTGGGAGTAGGGGGAGCGGCCGTGCAGACTGGGGAGATGACCACCAGGGACCGGCAGATCGATCGCCGCTGGGAGCAGCTGCACACGTGGGGGCCGTACGGGCTGCTCGGGATCAGTGTCGTCCTCGCGCTCGCCTCCGCCGGTATGTTCGACTACACCACCGAGTGGTACGTCGCCTGGGCCCTGGTCGGCGCCGCGCTCGTCCTCCAGCTGTGGTGGCACGGCACCCGCTCCCGCCGCCCCGGCCGCGGCCGGATTCCGTCGCGGGCGGGGACGCTGTACTACGTCGTCCGCTGGGCCATCGCCTTCGTCCTCACCTGGATCGACCCCTTCTTCGCGTTCTACGCCGCCTCCGGCTTCATGGACGCCGACGAACTGATCCCGGGCACGGTGGCGCAGCGGGTCGGGCTGTTCGCGAGCGCGGTCACCGTGGCCGGAGCGCAGGCCGGTGGGCTGCCGTTCGGGAGCGGACTCCAATGGGTCCTCTTCGCGGCGCTCGTGGCCGCCAACTCCGGCCTGCAGATAGCGATCGCGCATCTCACCGAGCAGGAGTCACTACGCTCCCGCGAGCGCGGAGAGACCATCACCGAACTCGAACGCACCAACACCGCCCTGCAACAGGCCCTCGACGAGAACGCCGCCCTGCACGCCCAACTCCTCGTCCAGGCAAGGGAGGCCGGGGTCGCCGACGAACGCCGCAGGCTTGCCGCCGAGATCCACGACACCATCGCCCAGGGCCTGACCGGCATCATCGCCCAGCTCCAAGTCGTAGCGAACGCACCCGACTTGGCGACCGCACGCACCCATCTCGACCGTGCCTCCGACCTCGCCCGGCACAGCCTCGGCGAGGCCCGCCGTTCCGTGCAGAACCTCGCGCCCATTGCCCTGGAGAACGACGGACTGCCCGAGGCACTGAAGAACACGGTCGCCGAATGGGGCGAACGCGCCGCCGTCCGCGCCGAGTTCACCGTCACCGGCACCACCGAGCAGCTACACGACGAGGTCTCGGCGACCCTGCTGCGCATCGCCCAGGAGGCGTTGTCGAACGCGGCCCGGCACGCCCGCGCCACCCGAGTCGGCGTGACCCTCAGCTTCCTCGGCGACGAGGTCATCCTCGACATCCGCGACGACGGCCGGGGCTTCGACCCGCTCGCCCTCCCCGACCGCACCCGCACCGGCGGCTTCGGCCTCGACGGCATGCGCGCCCGCGCCGAACGCATCGCGGGCTCCCTCACGATCGAGACCGAGCCGGGGCACGGCACGGCCCTGTCGGCTCGCGTACCGTTGGTCCGCCATGAGTGACGAGTTGCTGATCTCCCTGCTGATCGTCGACGACCATCCCGTCGTACGGGACGGTCTGCGCGGCATGTTCGAGTCCGCGCCCGGATTCCGCGTCCTCGGCGAGGCGTCCAACGGCGTCGAGGCCGTGGAGCGGGCCGCCGCCCTCGACCCGGACGTCATCCTGATGGACCTGCGGATGCCGGGCGGCGGGGGAGCCGACGCCATCCGCGAGCTGACCCGCCGCACGGCCCGCGCGAAGGTGCTCGTCCTGACGACGTACGACACCGACTCCGACACCCTGCCCGCGATCGAGGCGGGCGCGACGGGCTACCTCCTGAAGGACGCCCCGCGCGACGAGTTGTTCACCGCCGTCCGCGCGGCGGCGGAAGGCCGTACGGTCCTCTCTCCCGCCGTCGCCTCCCGCCTGGTCTCCGCGGTCCGCAGCCCCCAGGCCCCCGGCAACGAGCCGCTCTCCGCCCGCGAACGCGAAGTGCTGGTCCTCGTCGCCAAGGGCACGTCCAACCGCGAGATCGCCCGCGAACTCTTCATCAGCGAGGCGACCGTCAAGACCCATCTCACCCACCTGTACGGCAAGTTGGGCGTCAAGGACCGCGCGGCGGCCGTGGCGGTGGCGTACGAGCGGGGGATTCTCGGCTGACCGAGGCGGGTCCTGGCCGGCTAGGCGGCCGGGTACGGCAGCAGACCGCTCGCGGTCTTCTCCCAGGCCGCCTTCAGCTCGGCGAGCAACTCCGGCTTGTCGGGGGCCAGATCGGCCTGCTCGCGCAGATCGGCGCCGAGGTCGAAGAGGTGGTCGTCGCCGTCCTCGTCCTGGTAGTACTTCCAATCACCGCGCCGCAGCGCCCGGTGTACAGGCTGAACCGGGTCGGCGAGCAGGTCGCGGAGCCGGAGTAGGCGTCCGTGAACCGCACCCCTGCCGGGCCAGCCGGTCCAGGTTCGGCGTCTTGATGTGCGGGGCGCCGTAGGAGGACAGGTCGGCCCAGCCGAGGTCGTCGCCGAGGATGACGAGGAGGTTGGGGCGCTTGCCGGAGGCGGCGGGGCGAGCCTTGAACGGGCGCTCGGCGAGGGCCGGTTCGGCGGCCTCGGCGGTGGCGGCCGTACCGGCGACGGCGGTGACGGCACCGCCACCGACGAGGCCGCCGAAGGCGCGGCGGGACATCTCAGGCATGCGAGATCCTTGGGGAGAGGCGACGGAAGCAGGGGGTGGCGTGCTGTCCATGCGATCAGCCGTTCGGCCGCATGCCCAGCCATCCGCCCCGGAGTTCACGGACCTGAAACGTCGCCCGGCCGGAACCTCAGCCGCCCCTCAGCCGACCTTCAGCAACAGCACAGCCCGCGCCGGCACCGTGATCGCCGCCCCCGCCCGGTGCACCACCCCGGGCGCCTCCCCCTGCTCCTCCCGTGACGTGTCGACGACCACCTCGTACCGCTCCGCCCACGGCGGCCCCGGCAGCACGAAGCTCACCGGCCGGTCGCCGGCGTGCAGGACGGCGAGGAAGCTGTCGTCGAGGATCGGGGCGCCGCGTTCGTCGCGGCCGGGGATGTCCCGCCCGGAGAGGTACATGCCGAGGGTGGCGGCGGGCGCGTACCAGTCCCGTTCCGTCATCTCCGTGCCGTGCGCGGTGAACCAGGCCAAGTCCCTTATACC
Organism: Streptomyces sp. NPDC050508; assembly: GCF_040655155.1. Lineage (NCBI taxonomy): Bacteria > Bacillati > Actinomycetota > Actinomycetes > Kitasatosporales > Streptomycetaceae > Streptomyces > Streptomyces sp. NPDC050508. Next base: position 430,414 of record NZ_JBFAJJ010000006.1, on the reverse strand, counting down.
GTCCGCCGAATGGGCCCGCCCGGAGAAGAACGCCCGGCGGCGCAGCACCGGATGGCGGTGCCGCAGGTCGATCAGCCGGGCGGTGAGGTCGGTCAGCGCCCGCCAGCCCGGGTCGTCCAGCAGACCCCAGTCCACCCAACTGATCTCGTTGTCCTGGCAGTAGGCGTTGTTGTTGCCCCGCTGCGTCCGCCCCAGCTCGTCGCCCGCGACCAGCATCGGCACGCCTGTGGACATCAGCAGCGTGGTGAGGAGGTTCCTCAACTGCCGTCGCCGTAGCGCTTTTACGCGCTCGTCGTCCGTGTCGCCCTCGACCCCGCAGTTCCAGGAGCGGTTGTCGTCCGTGCCGTCCCGGTTGCCCTCGCCGTTGGCCTCGTTGTGCTTGCGCTCGTACGACACCAGGTCCCGCAGCGTGTAACCGTCGTGCGCCGTAACGAAGTTGACCGATGCGTAAGGGCGCCGGCCGCCCCACGCGTACAGGTCGCTCGAACCCGACAGGCGGTACCCGAGGTCCCGTACGTCCGGCAGCGCACCGCGCCAGAAGTCCCGGACGGCGTTGCGGTAACGGTCGTTCCACTCCGTCCACAGGGGTGGGAAGGCGCCGACCTGGTAGCCGCCCGAGCCGACGTCCCACGGCTCGGCGATCAGCTTCACCCGCCGTAGCACCGGGTCCTGGGCGATCACCGCGAGGAACGGGGACAGCATGTCGACGTCGTGCATCGAGCGGGCCAGCGCCGCCGCGAGGTCGAAGCGGAAGCCGTCGACGCCCATCTCGGTGACCCAGTAGCGCAGGGAGTCGGTGATGAGCCGGAGCACGTGCGGCTGCACCACGTGCAGGGTGTTGCCGCAGCCGGTGTAGTCCGTGTAGCGGCGGGCGTCGCTCTGGAGGCGGTAGTAGCCGCGGTTGTCGATGCCCTTCAACGACAGCATCGGGCCCAACTCGCCTGCTTCGGCCGTGTGGTTGTAGACCACGTCGAGGATGACCTCGATCCCGGCCTCGTGCAGCGCCCGCACCATCCGCTTGAACTCGCCGACCTGTTGACCCGCCGTGCCGGTCGCCGCGTAGGCCGCGTGCGGGGCGAAGTAGCCGATGGAGTTGTAACCCCAGTAGTTCTTCAGGCCCTTGCGGAGTAGATGGTCCTCGTGCGCGAACTGGTGGACAGGGAGCAGCTCCACGGCCGTCACGCCCAGTTTCACCAGGTGCTCGATGGCCGCCGGGTGCGCCAACCCGGCGTAGGTGCCCCGGAGTTCCTCGGGTATGCCGGGGTGCAGCTTGGTGAAGCCGCCGACGTGCAGTTCGTAGATCACTGAGTCCGCCCACGGGGTTTTGGGGCGGCGGTCGTCCATCCACTCGTCGTCGGTGGTGTCGTCGTGGACGACGACGCCCTTCGGGACGTGGGGCGCGGAGTCGCGGTCGTCGCGCACGGTGTCCGAGACCTGCTGCTGCGGCCAGTCCCGGACGTGCGCGTACACCTCGGGCGGCAGCCCGAACTCGCCGTCCACCGCCCGCGCGTACGGGTCGAGGAGCAGCTTCGCCGGGTTCCAGCGGGCGCCGGTCCACGGGTCCCAGCGGCCGTGCACCCGGAAGCCGTAGCGCTGCCCGGGCAGTACACCGGGCAGGAAGCCGTGCCAGATCTCGTGCGTCAGCTCGGTCAGCGGGGCGCGGGTCTCCAGGCCGTCCTCGTCGAAGAGGCACAGCTCGACCGCCTCCGCACCCCCCGCCCACAGCGCGAAGTTGGTGCCCGCCACCCCGTCCGGGCCGACCCGGAACCGGGCCCCCAACGGCATCGACGCCCCCGGCCACACGGGCACGGGCGGCCCCGTGTGCGGGGCGCCGTTCAGCACGGGGGCGGCGCGCGGCGACGGCACGGCCGCGTCGACGACGGATCGCTCCACCGGCACGCCGTCGTCGACGCGCCCCTCCTGCACGGCCTCCTGCTCGGCTGCGCTCGACACCGTCCGGCCTCCCGCGGCTCATGGAACGACGAGGTGAAGGGCGCACGGCGTCCCGGCCGCGTGTGCCTGTCATGTCGTCCTCCCCACTGTTCTGCCCAGAGCTTGCGTCGCACTCACGTTTCCCTGAGGCGGGCCCGCTCGTTGGGCACCCCGTGAGGCATGCACAAGGGCGCGCGCGACGCGCAGGGTTCGCACTGGCCGCCGTACTGACCTGGGCAGGACTGCTGGCCGGAGCCACCGGCTGTACTTCGGACGGCTCGGGCGGGGGCGGCATCGACGAGATCTTCGGCAAGGCACCGGCACCCGAGGATGTGATCCGGATCTCGCCCGACGACGCCAGCAAGGGCGTCAAACCCGACCAGCGACTCGTGGTCCGGGTGCCCAGCGGGCGCCTGGAGTCCGTGCAGGTGGTGAAGGAACAGGACGCCCAGGACACCCCCGTCCCCGGCCGCATCTCCGACGACGGACTGCGCTGGGAACCCGAGGACGGACGGCTCGCGCTGGCCGCCGCGTACACCGTCGACGCGGTCGCCCTCGACGGCCACGGGCGCCGCTCCGCCCGGCACACCACGTTCACGACCTACGTCCCCGACGAACGGTTCATCTCGTACGTCACTCCGGAGAACCGCGCCACGGTCGGCACCGGGATGATCGTCTCCCTCGGCTTCAACCGGGAGATCGAGAACCGGGCCGCCGTCGAGCGCGCCATCCACGTCACCGCGAAACCCGCCGTCGAGGTCCGCCCGCACTGGTTCGGCAAGGACCGCCTCGACTTCCGCCCCGAGGCCTACTGGAAACCCGGCACCCAGGTCACCGTCGCCCTCCGCCTGCGCGACGTGGAAGGCGCCCCCGGCGTCTACGGCCTCCAGTACAAGACGTTCTCCTTCACCGTCGGCCGCAGCCAGGTCTCCCTCGTCGACGCCGCCAAGCACACCATGGAGGTGCGGCGCGACGGCGACCTGCTGGCCACCGTGCCCATCACGGCAGGCGCCCCTGGGAAGACCACGTACAACGGGAAAATGGTGGTCATGGAGATGCTGGAGGTCACCCGTATGAACAGCCGCACGGTCGGCTTCGGCGGCGAGTACGACATCCCCGACGTCCCGCACGCCATGAAGCTCACCGACTCCGGCACCTTTCTGCACGGCAACTACTGGGCGCCGACCGCCCCCGGACGCGTCAACGTCAGCCACGGGTGCGTGGGACTGCGCGATGTGAAGGGCGGGAGCTCGGACACCCCGGCCGGCTGGTTCTTCGACCGCAGCATCGTCGGGGACGTCGTCGAGGTCGTGCACAGCAACGACAAACAGGTCGCTCCGGACAACGGCCTCGGCGGGTGGAACATGGGTTGGAAGGAGTGGATGGCGGGCAGTGCGCTCAAGTGACCGGAGAAGCGGCGGGGAGCCTGTGTCAGGCGGCAGTTGAAGTTGCGACCGAACGGTGACATTCGCCTGACATGAAGCTCAAAACCTGGCGGTTAATATGCGCGGATGCGCACGTCAGATGCGCTGGGGTGTGCGGGCCGGACCGGGCCCGGCGAGGGGAGAAAGTCTTGAACGTGCGACCGATATCGGGCGCGTCGGGGGACGCGCGCGGCCGGAGAAACAAGGGGCTGCTGGCGCTGATCCTGGGCGTGCTGCTGCTCGCCGTGACCGCGTGCGGGGGCGGCGGCGGTTCGAACTCCGGGTCCGGCTCGGGCGACAGCAAGGCCAAGGGCTCGGACACGGCCGAGACCAAGCAGTCGCAGGCGGTCGTCACCATCGCGCCCAAGAACGGCTCGAAGTCCGTCGACACCAGTGGCGCTCTCAAGATCAGCGCCGCGAAGGGCAAGTTGACCGAGGTCACCGTCAAGGACACCGCCGGCACCAAGGTCTCCGGCGCGATCACCGGCGGCGGCGCGAGCTGGACGCCCGCGACGCACCTGGCCGCCGCCACCAAGTACACCGTGCACGCGGTCGCCAAGGACTCCGACGGCCGGGTCGCCGCCGAGGACTCCAGCTTCACCACGCTGACCCCGAAGAACACCTTCATCGGCGACTTCACCCCCGAGGACGGCTCCACGGTCGGCGTCGGGATGCCCTTCTCGGTCAACTTCACCCGGGGCATCACGCACCCCGACGACGTGAAGAAGGCCTTCACCATCACGACCGTGCCGGCCGTCGACGTCGAGGGCCACTGGTTCGGCAACGACCGCCTCGACTTCCGCCCCGAGAACTACTGGAAGTCCGGCACCAAGGTCACCGTCAAGCTCAACCTCGACGGCGTCGAGGGCCGTCCGGGCGTCTACGGCAAGCAGACCAAGACGGTCTCCTTCACCATCGGCCGCAACCAGGTCTCCGTGGTCGACGCCAAGAAGCACACCATGAAGGTCACCCAGGACGGCAGGACCATCAAGACCATCCCGGTCACCACCGGCAAGCCCGGCTACGACACCTGGAACGGCCAGATGGTCATGAGCGAGAAGCTCCAAGTGACCCGGATGAACGGCGAAACGGTCGGCTACGGCGGCGAGTACGACATCAAGGACGTCCCGCACGCCATCCGCCTCACCACCTCCGGCACCTTCATCCACGGCAACTACTGGGGCGGCGGCGCCTTCGGCAACTACAACGCCAGCCACGGCTGCGTCGGCCTGCGGGACGTCAAGGGCGGCTACAGCAGCAGCGTTCCGGCCGCCTGGTTCTACAACCACTCGATGATCGGCGACGTGGTCGTCGTCAAGCACTCCGACGACGAGACCGTGGCGCCGGACAACGGGCTCAACGGCTGGAACATGTCGTGGGACAAGTGGAAGGCGTAAGAAGCCAGTTGATGGCTGGTTGATCCGCGGGCCCGGTGCTGTGACACACAGCACCGGGCCCGTTGTCGTTAGCGCGCGTTAACCTTCGGGCATGACCGTGAATCTCGAAGTCGCCGAGGGCGTCGGCACGATCCGCCTCGACCGCCCGCCGATGAACGCCCTGGACGTCGCCACCCAGGACCGCCTCAAGGAACTCGCCGAGGAGGCGACGCGTCGCGACGACGTGCGGGCGGTGGTGGTCTACGGCGGGGAGAAGGTGTTCGCGGCGGGGGCGGACATCAAGGAGATGCAGCGCATGGACCACGCGGCGATGGTCGTACGGTCGCGGGCGTTGCAGGAGTCGTTCACGGCGGTGGCCCGTATCCCGAAGCCGGTCGTTGCGGCGATCACCGGCTATGCGCTGGGCGGGGGTTGCGAGTTGGCGTTGTGCGCGGACTTCCGGATCGCGGCGGACAACGCGAAGCTCGGGCAGCCGGAGATTCTGCTGGGGTTGATTCCGGGTGCGGGTGGTACGCAGCGGCTGGCGCGTCTGATCGGTCCGTCGAAGGCGAAGGACCTGATCTTCACGGGTCGGATGGTGAAGGCGGACGAGGCGTTGGTGTTGGGGCTCGTGGACCGGCTCGTCCCCGCTGCCGAGGTGTACACGGAGGCGCATGCGTGGGCGGCGAAGCTGGCGCAGGGTCCGGCGATCGCACTCCGCGCCGCGAAGGAAGCGATCGACACGGGTCTGGAGACGGACATCGAGACGGGTCTTGCCGTCGAACGCACGTGGTTCGCCGGGCTGTTCGCGACCGAGGACCGGGAGCGTGGCATGCGGAGCTTCGTCGAAGAGGGCCCCGGCAAGGCCAAGTTCCTCTGAATCGGTCCCCGAAATCCCGCTGAACCACTTGCAATTGACGCGATGTCTCATCCGGGTCCCTCGACGGGGCGGATTATGGGAACCTTAACGTGACCTTAAGTCTGCCTTGTCGAGGGAGCCTGTCGATTGCCTCCAACAGAGCCTTCACCGCAGGTCAGAGGGGTCGTAGCCGACCCTGAAATGCCTCTGGCATATGTCGAACGGATGTCGCGGAACGGAGGCTTCCGGGGGGCGTATTCCGCCGGAACCGCCCCGGAGGCCGTTCGGGGCGGCCATGATGGACGCATGGCGGGGCTGGAAGGTATCGGACAGCCGCGGGGACAAGGCCGTGCGACCGCGGCGCGCTGGTCGCCTGCGGTCGAGGACGAGCGGGCACTCAAGGCGATCGAGTTGTTCGGCAATCCGACGGAGGCGGAAGTTCCGCTCCCGTCCCGCCCCGAGTCCGCCGCCACGGCCCGCCGGCTCACGCAGATCGTCGTCCTGCGCCACTGGGGACTCTCCCCGAAGATGACCGAGGACGCCGTCCTACTCGTCTCGGAACTCGTCGGAAACGCCGTACGGCACACGGGCGCCCGGGTGTTCGGACTGCGGATGCGGCGCCGGCGCGGCTGGATCCGCATCGAGGTCCGTGATCCCTCGCGTGGGCTGCCCTGTCTGATGCCGGTTCAGGAGATGGACCTGAGTGGGCGTGGTCTGTTCCTCGTCGACAAACTCTCCGATCGGTGGGGCGTCGATCTGCTGCCGCGCGGCAAGACCACCTGGTTCGAGATGCGGGTCGCTGACCGCTAGGCCGGGCCGAGTTCGTGCGGGGCGCCCGAGGTGACCGCCCTGGGGGCTGCGCCCCCAGACCCCGCTTCGGCCTGAACGGCCTCGTCCTCAAGCGCCGGACGGGCTGTTCATGTCGACCGCCACTGAAAGGCGGGCGCGACCCGGAAGGGTCGCCCAATCGGGTTAATGGCCACTTTTCTTACCCAACGCCCCTTAAATGGTTCGGGTGACCACGACCGACCGCCGTACGGCGTTGCGTGCGGGTGCCGGGCTCGTCGCCGGGGGCGCGCTCGCCGCCGGATGTGCCACGACCGGCTCCGCCGCACCCCCCGCCGCCGCCCCCGCCAGCGGACCGACCTTCGCCGCCAAGGCGACGCCGCTCACCGCACCCGCCCCCCGCGCCTTCCCCCACCAGCCCGCGCAGATCACCCACGGACCCCGCGACCACCCGCGGATCGCACTCACCTTCCACGGCCAGGGCGATCCCAAGATCGCCACCGCCCTCCTCACCGAGGCCGAGAGACACGGCGCCCATGTCACCGTCCTCGCCGTCGGGACCTGGCTCGACACCCACCCCGGGATGGCCCGCCGCATCCTCGACGGCGGCCACGACCTCGGCAACCACACCCAGCGGCACATCGCCGTCAACACCCTGTCCGAGGCCGAGGCCCTGGCCGAGATCACCGGCTGCGCCGACCGCCTCAAGCGGCTCACCGGCTCGATCGGCACCTGGTTCAGGCCCTCGCGCGCCCCGACCGCGTCCCCGCTCGTCCAGCGCCTGGCCCACCGCGTGGGCTACCCGCATGTGCTGTCGTACGACGTCGACTCCCTCGACTTCACCCAGCCCGGCGCCCCCGCCGTCACCCGCAAGGTGCTCGCCGAGGTCCGCAACGGCTCCGTCGTGAGCATGCACTTCGGGTACGCCGACACGGTCGCCGCGCTCCCCGCCGTACTGCAAGAACTCGACCGCCGCGGACTGCGCGCGGTGACGACCACGGAGCTGCTGAGCTGATGCCACCCACCCCCCTCGCCCGCGCCGCCCGCGTCCTGGTCACCGGCGCCGCCCTCACCGTGCTGGCCGCCCTCGCCGGCTGCGGCTCGCAGGACCACGCCGACGAAGCCCTCGGCACCAAGGCCGCGCTCCAGCCGCAGCAGCAGAAGAAGGCACAGGTCGCACAGGGGCTGCCGGGTATGCCGCCGGTGCTCGACCCGGCCGACGTGTACGCCGCGGACCGCCCCAACCGGCTCTCCCCGGTGGTCAGGGACTTCCCGTCGCGGGTCTACGTCCCCAACACCGGCTCCAACACGGTCTCGGTGATCGACCCGAAGACGTACAAGGTCGTCGAGACCATCCCGGTCGGCGTCCAGCCCCAACACGTCGTCCCCTCCTGGGACTTGAAGACGCTGTGGGTCAACAACGACCGGGGCAACACCCTCACCCCGATCGACCCGCGAACGGGCAGGGCCGGCAAGCCCGTTGACGTGCACGACCCGTACAACCTGTACTTCACGCCCAACGGGAAGTACGCGATCGTCATGGCCTCGCTGGACCGGCAGTTGGTGTTCCGGGACGCGCACACCATGAAGACGGTGAAGGCGGTCCACGTCGGCTGCTACGGCGTCAACCACGCCGACTTCTCCCCGGACGGCCGGTACTTCATCGTCTCCTGCGAGTTCAGCGGCGAACTGCTCAAGGTCGACACCGAGAAGATGAAGGTGATCGGACAGCAGAAGCTGCCGTTCCACGGCTCGATGCCGCAGGACGTCAAGATCTCGCCGGACGGCAAGAAGTTCTACATCGCCGACATGATGGCCAACGGCGTGTGGGTGCTGAACGGCGACACCTTCGCCAAGCCGGACTTCCTGCCCACCGGCAAGGGCTGCCACGGTCTGTACATCAGCCGGGACTCGCGCGAGATGTACATCTCCAACCGCGGCGAGGGCAGCATCTCCATCTTCGACTTCACCAAGAACAAGCTCACCAAGAAGTGGCACCTCCCGGGCGGCGGCAGCCCCGACATGGGCGGCGTCTCGGCCGACGGCAAGGTCCTGTGGCTGTCCGGGCGCTACAACTCCGAGGTGTACGCCATCGACACCCGCACCGGCGCCCAGCTCGCCCGCATCAAGGTCGGCGGCGGCCCGCACGGCCTCGCCGTGTATCCGCAGCCGGGCCGCTACTCGCTCGGCCACACGGGCATCTTCCGCTGAAGCCGACCGAATTACGGCTGAAATCCGGTCAGTTGGACACGCCCCCGTACGAGTGATGATCCACAACCCGCCGCCGCGGATCCGGGATCGTGCCCTGCATGATCACCCTTCACCTGCGGCGGCGGACCGCTGCCGCCGTCCTGTCCCTCGCGGCCGTCTTCGCCACCACGGCCGCCACCGTCCCCGCCCACACCCCGGCCCGCGTCGCCGCCGCCCCGGCCTGCCCCGAGGTCGCCGACCCCGCGATGGCCGCCGTCGACCAGCGCGTGGACATCAGCCGCATCACCCCCGACCCGGTCTGGCGCACCACCTGCGGCACGCTCTACCGCAGCGACAGCCGCGGCCCGGCCGTCGTCTTCGACCAGGGCTTCGCGCCCAAGGACGTCATCAACGGCCAGTACGACATCGAGAAGTACGTCCTGGTCAACCAGCCCTCCCCGTACGTCTCGACGACGTACGACCACGACCTGTACAAGACCTGGTACAAGTCGGGCTACAACTACTACATCGACGCCCCCGGCGGCGTGGACGTCAACAAGACCATCGGTGACACCCACAAGTGGGCCGACCAGGTCGAGGTCGCCTTCCCCGGTGGCATCGCGCGGCAGTACATCATCGGCGTCTGCCCGGTCGACAAGAAGACCAAGGTCGAGATCATGAGCGACTGCGAGAGCAACCCGTACTACCAGCCGTGGCACTGACGCCTAGCGCGCGCTGAGCAGCACCGCTTCCGAACCCACCGGACGGTAGCCCGCCGCCAGGAACGCCCGCATGCTGCGGGCGTTCCCCGGCGCGACCTGCGCCCACAGCGGCTCGGCGGTGAGGTGGCGGGCGGCGGCCACCAGGGCCCGCCCCAGCCCCCGGTGTCGTACGCCCTCGTCGATCTCGACGGAGACCTCCAGCCGGCCGCCGACCCCGAGCCCCAGCACGATCACTCCACCCTCCGTCGTCCACGCGCGCACGTCGTCGCGCCGGCCGCGGGCGTACACGATCCGCGGATGGTCGCCGTCCGTGATCTCCCGCAGGGGGAGCGGGGGTTCGCCCGGCAGCGGGGAACCCACGAGCATCGCGTCGATGGTCTCCGCCCTACGGCCCGTCCGCTCCAGCAGGGCCACCAGGAACCGCGGGTTCATCGGCGCCGCGAGCGCGTCGCACGGCACGGCGGCCAGGGTGTCGTGGACCCACTGCGGATCCTCGTCCGTGAAGACGACCGCGTGCGCGGTGAAGGCGAGCACCCCCGCGTCCCGCTCGGACATCTGCGGCACGACGGTCGTACGACCGTCCGGCGGGGGGAGGACACCCTGGGCCACCGCGTCGAGAATGTCCCGCAGAGTCTCCATCACCAAGCTCCTTGTGCTGCTTGAGTCTCCACCCACTGGAAGGCCCACACTCACAGACATGATCGACGACGGCACCGGACTCCTCACCATCGGGGAGCTGGCCAGAGCCACCGGACTGACCGTGCGCACCATCCGCTACTGGTCCGACGAGGGCGTGCTCACCCCGGTGACCCGCTCCGCGGGCGGCTATCGGCTCTACGACGCCGAGTGCGCCGCCCGTCTCGAACTGATCCGTACCCTGCGCGAGTTGGGCCTCGGCCTTGACGACGTACGCAAGGTGCTGGCCGGTGAGACGACGGTCGCGGCGGTGGCCGCCGCGCATGTGGTGGCGCTGGACGCGCAGATCAAGTCGCTGAGGGTGACCCGTGCGGTGCTGTCGACCGTGGCGCGACGCGGTTCGACCGCGGAGGAGATGACGCTCATGAACAAGCTTGCGCGACTTTCGGCAGCTGAACGGAAGCGGATCATGGAGGAGTTCGTGGACGAGCTGTTCCACGGGCTCGACACCGTCGATCCGGACATCGAGGACCGGATGCGCTCCATCGCCTCGGACCTCCCGGACGACCCGACCCCCGAACAGGTCGACGCCTGGGTGGAGTTGGCGGAGATGGTGCAGGACCCGGAGTTCCGGGCGCAGATGCGCCGGGCCATGGAGTTCAACGCGTCGGACCAGGACCGCATGGCCGTCCGCGGGCGGTCCACCTGGCTCCCCATGCGGCTGGTGCAGCTGGGCGGGGAGGCCAGGGAACAGGGAATCGCCCCCGAGTCCCCGGAGGCGGAGGCGATCCTGCGGGAGGTGCTCGGCGACGGCGGCGACCCGGCCGTCGTACTCGAACGGATGCTGTCGGCGTCCAACGAACGGCTCGCCCGGTACCGGGAGTTGCTGGCCACGGCGAAGGGCGGCGGGCCCGCCGCGGCGCACCGGGAGGAGTTCGCGTGGGTGGTCGCCGCGCTGCGGGCTCGCGTGGCCGGTTAACCTGGCCTCCGTCAACAGGCGGTAAAGCGTTACGAAGGGGCGGATCCGGTGGCGGACATCGAGGAAGCACGTAAGCAGTTCGAGCGGATCGACACGGACGGTGACGGATCCATCACCGCGGCCGAGTTCAAGGCCGCCCTGGCCCAGGGAGGCGACTGGAACGTGACCGAGACGGTCGCCGAGGCCATCATCAAGAGCCGGGACCTCAACGGGGACAAGGTCCTGTCGTTCGACGAGTTCTGGGCCCACCTGAGCAAGTGACCCGAACGGAAGGGGCGCCCGTCCTTCGGTGGACGGGCGCCCCTTCCGCCATGTCCGGCGGGCGACCAGGACCGCCCCCGCCCGGCCGGTGCCCCAGACCGCCTCGCGCTCCCGGTGGCCGCGACCGCCCGTGACTCAGGCGCTCGCGGCCCACGTCTTCAGGGCCGCCTTGCTCGCGAAGTCCGCCACGTCCTTGTCATGGGGGTCGGACGTGTACTGGTGGAACTTCCAGTCCGCCTGGATGCGGGGTTTGCCGGCCGTCGTGTAGTCGGCGATCCACAGGCCGTCGCCCGCGTAGGACGTCGTGTCGATGTTCAGCCAGAAGTTGCGGTTCGTGTAGAGGATCACCCGGTTGTTGGGCCGCAGTGCCTTCACCTTCCGGATGAAGCTGTCCTTCTCCGCGTTCGTGGCGTGGGTGCCGTCGCCCGTCGTCTCCCAGTCGACCGCCAGCAAGTCGCCTGCCTTTTCGGGGGACTTGCCGACGAAGTACTCCGCCTGGGCCGTGATGTCGCCGGGCCAGAGGAAGTGGTAGAAGCCGACGACCAGTCCTGCGTCACGACCCGTTTTCGTCTGGGCGGTGAGTCTCGGGTTGACGTACGAGCGGCCCTCCGTCGCCTTGATGAAGACGAAGGAGGAGCCGTCCGTGTCGTACGCGGTGGACTGGTACGCGCTTACGTCGATGCCATGCAACATGGGGGTCTTCTGCCCCGCCCCCGCTATCCGGAACCTCAGCTTCTGGTTGCCGCCGAGCTGAGGACCGACGCCGACTTCGACGACCAGTCAGAAGTGATCACGCTTGCGTGGTCGGCGGCCAGTAGTGCCAGTTTGGCGGCGACTTCCGCGTCCGTGGGGGCGGTTGAGGAGATCGCCGGGGCCACCGCGTACGCGTCCGTCATGATCAGGATGTAGTGGTTCGTGGAGTAGAACGACGTGTCGTAGCTGTTGTTGACGTACGTCGCCGCGTCACCGTCGAAGAACACGAACCAGGGGCGGATCGACGTGTCGGAGGTCCAACGGCTCGCCCGTGGATCGCCGTTCGCTGCGCCCAGCACCGCCGGGAAGGCCTGCGCCTGGGAGATGGTGCCGGCCGCGTACAGGTCGCGCAGGTGGTCGCCGTACTCCTGGTCCGTCCAGTAGTGGTCGAACGGGTTGGCCTGCTCGACCGTGCCCGGGATCAGCTCGAAGATGAACTTGCCCTTGAGGGCGTCGCGTGACGGCCACGCGTTCGCCTGGGCCGCCGCGTCGAGCGTGGAGTAGGAGGAGCCGAGCAGGTCGGAGGGCTTGTAGACGCTGCTGCCGAGCTTCTGCGAGACCAGGGTGTCGAACGCGGTCGGGCCGAGACCGATGGTCTGGTTGAAGCCGACCTTCATCTCCACCTTGATGATGATCGGCGCGTGGTCCGGGTGCAGGGTGTTCCAGGCGGCCATGTTGTCCAGGCAGCTGCCGAGATCCTGGTTACGGTCCTTGCTGTACAGGTCGGCGGGGGTGCTCGCGTACTCGCAGTTGTTGTCGTTGGAGAACAGGTCGCTGTGGCTGACCCGCCACCGCTTGCTCAAGCTGTCGACGTAGACGTCGAGTTCGAGCAGCGAGGCCCCGGAGTCCAACGCCTGCGCCCAGTACGTGTACTTGTCCTTCTCGTACGCGTTGTGCGTCCCGATCGTCGTCGTCTCGGAGAACTTCGGCGCTGCCGCGTGGGCGTTGCCCGCGGCCCCCGTCAACAGCAGAGCCGTGGCGCCGAGCAGCGCCGCCAGCCGTCTTATCGCCTTCATGAGTCTCAAGTCCCCTTCGCCGTGGCCTAGTTGGCGCCTTGTTGGCGGCAGCAGCGTAGGGCGAAGGGGTTACTGCCCGGTAGCCCCTGGAGGAACATCGGCTTCCGTCTGCCCCGGGTGGAGAGTATTATTTTCGTTTCACGAACATTGCGTTCTGTTTCAGGAGAACCATATTCTCGGATGATGAATCGTCCTGGCATGGGGTTCGCTCTTCGTTTCGACTTCCGCAACCCGGAGTCGGCCGGTACATCCATGGCGGACCGTTACGCGGCCGCCCTCGACATGGCCGAGTGGGCCGACGGGCTCGGCTGTACGCGGATCACCGTCTCCGAGCACCACGGTTCGCCGGACGGCTATCTGCCCAGCCCCGTCCAGATGCTCGCGGCGATGGCGGCCCGCACGAAGCAAGTCCGCTTCCTGGTCGCCGCGTTGATCGCGCCCTTCCACGATCCGCTGCGCCTGGCGGAGGAGTTGACGGTCCTCGACAACATCAGCCGGGGGCGCGTCGACCTGATCGTCGCGGGCGGCTATGTGCACGAGGAGTTCGCCATGTTCGGCGTGCCGATGAACGAGCGGGCTCGGCGGGTCACCGAGGCGGTGACCACCCTCAAGTCGGCGTTCACGGGGGAGCCGTTCGGCTACCGGGGCCGCACGGTGCGCGTCACGCCCGCGCCGCACCGGCCGGGCGGCCCCACCGTCCTGCTCGGCGGCAGCAGCGAACCGGCGGCGCGCCGGGCAGCCCGGATCGCCGACGGGTTCGTCCCCTCGGTGCCCGAGGTGTGGGAGTACTACCGCGACGAGGTCGGCAAGCTGGGCCGCCCCGACCCCGGCCCCAGCCCGATCGGGCCGAACCAGGTGGTGGCCCTCGCCGAGGATCCCGAGGAGGGCTGGGAGCGGATGGCGCCGTTCTTCCTGCACGAGACGAACGCCTACGGCGAGTGGCAGGCCCAGGACGACGTGGCCGCGCCCTTCCGTACGGCCGACGGCCTGGCGGAACTGCGGCGCGGTGACCAGTACCGGGTCCTGACGCCCGAACGTTTCGTGACCGAACTGAAGGCCGCGCCAAGGCCGTTCACCCAGTTCCATCCGCTGTGCGGGGGTATGCCGATGGACCTGGCGTGGTCCAGCCTGCGGCTGTTCGAGCGGGAGGTGCTGCCCGCGTTCGGCTAGCCGCGCGGCACATCTGGGAACTTCCGGGGAACCCGGGCCCGCTGCGGGCCGCCCCGCCCCTGTGACCTGCACCCGTCACCCCGGCACGCAAGCCTTCGAAGGAGCGGCGGCCGCGCTGTGCGGGCTCGTTGCGATGGCCCGACTCCGGGGCGCCGGCGCCGAGTTCGGGTTCGCCACCGGTCGCCCGCCCCGCCTGATGGACCCGATCGCCGACGCGTTCGGTCCGTTCGGAACGGCCATTTGCTCCAACGGGTCGCTGGTCTACGGCATGGGCACCCGAAGTGTCGTGACGGAGCACGCCATCGACCCCCGCACGCTCGCCGAGACTGTCCGCCGACTCCGAGCCGCGATCCCGGGGATGGGCCTCGCGGTCGAGCACGCCGACATCACCGTCCGGCGCCCCGGCGAGACCGGTCTGTGGAACCGCCCGGCCCCCAACTCGTGGGCCGCCAACCGCACTTGTCCGCCGACGAGTTGCTCGCCCTCGCCGCGCTCGAACTGGCTGACTTGGTCACCGTCTACCACTCCAACGGCGAGCGGCTGGTCGAGGCCATCGCCGCGGGCGTGAGCAAGGCCCACGCACTACGGCACTTCGCGGCCGACCGCGGCATCACGGCCGTAGAGACGATGGCCTTCGGCGACATGCCCAACGACCTGCCGATGCCCGCCTGGGCGGGCACGTCCTACGCCGTCGCCAACGCCCACCCGAGTGTTCTGGACGCGGTCACCCACGTCACCCTGTCCAACGACCAGGACGGGGTGGCGCAGGTGATCGAGCGGCACTTCCCGGAAGGGCGGTAGGTGCCATTGGCCGGCGCCGTCGGCGCCGGGCACCGTGAGGTTTCAACTCGGGTTTCCGGGCCACCCGTTGAGCATGTCCACACGCTACGGCGGAAGCCCCGCGGGGACGGTCATCTCCGTCATCGCGGATATCGCGGCACTGATCCTGATCCTGTGGGTCGGCCTCTACCTGTTCGACGCCAACACCGCGAACAGCACGGTCTCCTGGGTCCACGACGCGGCCAACTGGCTCTCGGGCTGGTCGCACAACCTGTTCACCATCCACTCGGCCGACTGGCGCACCGTGGTCAACTACGGCCTGCCCGCGCTCGTCTACCTGTTCATCGGTCACGCCGTGGCCAGTGGGGTCAGCCGGAGTTAGCCCCCGCCAGACCCCCGGACCTCTGGACGGCTAGATCTCGGGGCCGTGGGGATAGGTGGCCGACCGGTGCTGGAAGGAGAGGATCTTCGGGTTCTGGACGACTCCGTCCCGGATCTCGATGGCCTTCCGTACCGTGACGTCGCTGTCCCACGCCGCGGGGCCGCTCATGACCTTGCGCAGATAGGGCAGCAGCGCCTCGCTGATCTCCCAGGTGGCCGAGTTCCACAGGTGGGACGGGCTGTGGTCCACCGCGTAGTAGTGGCAGCCCGGCCCGACCGTGGACATCGGGTCGCCGAAGCCGCTCGGGCGGGCCCACGCGAAGCCCATGCCCTCGTCGCAGGCGACGTCGATGAAGAAGGTCCCCGGCTGGAACAGGGCAAGTTCCTCGTCGTTGACGAACATCAGCGGCGCGTCGGTGTCCTGCAGGACGCAGTTGACGACGATGTCGAACCCGGCCAGGTACTGCGCGAGCGGCACGGGCCCGAGCCCGGTGACCGCCTGCAGGCGCGACGGGTCGCCCTCCTGCTCCTCGAAGTGGCCCATCACGACCGACGGCATCGGTGAGGCCACCGCCGCGGCGGCCCGCTGGGTGAGCACCGTGACGTCGGAGACACCCATCGCGCCCAGTCCCGTGACCGCGCCGCGCGCCGTGGCGCCGAAGCTTATGACCACCGCGCGCAGCCGCCGCCCGTAGCTGCCGGTCAGCCCGCCGAGCTGGAGGGCGTGCAGCACCGAGCAGTAGCCGGCGAGCTCGTTGTTCTTGTGGAAGACGTGGACGCTGAAGGCACCCGTGGACGTCCAGTGGTTCATGGCCTCCCAGGCGATCAGGGTCAGCCGTCGGTCGATGCCGATCTGCGTCGTCTTCTCGTCCTGCACACAGTGCGGCCAGCCCCACAGCACCTGGCCCTCGCGCAGCTCGGCGAGGTCGTCGTGCATGGGCTTGGGCAGCAGCATGATGTCGCACTCGGCGACCAGCTGCTCACGGGAACGCAGACCGGCGACGAGGGGGCGCAGCGCGTCGTCACCGACGCCGAACCGTTCGCCGTAGCCCTGTTCGAGGAAGATTCGCTCCCTTATGTCCGGGGCGATCCGGCCGAGATGGCGGGGGTGCAGGGGCAGACGGAACTCGTTCTCCTTGCGGGAGGAGGAGAGTACTCCGAGACTCATCAGACTCATGTGGGGCGGCTCTTTTCCGGCCGGACACGAAGCGCTCCGGCGTTGCCGTTCCCCGAGGGCGACGCCGAAACGGCTGACGGCGTGCGAAGTGCGCTCGGTACGGCCACGGTACTCCAGTCCGGAAAGGGCCGGATTCCACCGTAGGGGTGAAGCGGGTTACCGCCTCCTGCCGGTCAGGTCCCGGTACAGGGCCACGCGCTCCTCGGGCGACTTGGCCTTGGCCGGTTCGGTCTTCCATGCCTTGTGCCGGCCGAACTGGCTCATGGTGTCGCCGATCTTCAGGTGCTCCTTGGTGATGTGGAGCCACTGGGGCAGCTCGTAGCCGTGGGCGACGTCGTCCTTGCACCCGACGGCGGGAAGTCCCGGCCGTCGGTCTACCGGGGTGCGGGCAGTTCCACCGTGATGCGGAGGCCGCCGGCGGGGCGCGGGGTGAGGGTGAGCGTTCCGTCGTGGGCGAGCGTGATGGTCTTGACGATCGCCAGGCCGAGGCCGACGCCCGCGTGGTCGGTGCGGATCCGCTCGGTGCCGCGCTGGAACGGCTCGGTGAGGGTCGAGACCAGCTGAGGGGTGAGTGGGTCGCCGGTGTTCTCGACCGTGAGTGCCACCGTCTTGGGGCGGACGCCGGTGCTCACCCACACGGTGCCCCGCTCGGGCAGGTTGTGGACGATCGCGTTCTGCACGAGGTTCGTGGTCAGCTGGAGCAGGAGCGCCTGTGATCCCGTCGTGGGGGTGATGTCGCCGCTGGTCTCGATGGTGACGCCGTGCTTCTCCGCGAGCGGGAGGAGTGTTTCGGTGGCTTCTTCCGCCACGAGGGACAGGTCGACGTGTTCCCGGGTGAAGGACCGCTGGTTGGCGCGGCTGAGCAGGAGCAGTGCTTCGGTGAGGTCGATCGCCCGGGTGTTGACGGCGTGCAGGCGGTCGACGATCTCGCCGAGGTCCTGTGCCGGATCGCTGCGGGCCACGTCGAGCAGTGTCCGCGAGATCGCCAGCGGGGTGCGCAACTCGTGCGAGGCGTTGGCCGCGAAGCGCTGCTGTTCGGCGACGTGCGCTTCGAGCCGGGCGAGCATCGCGTCGAAGTCGTCGGCGAGTTCACGGAACTCGTCCCTGCGGCCCGGCAGTTGGATCCGGTGGGAGAGGGATCCCTGCGTGGCCGTGCGGGTGGCGTCCGTGATGCGGGTCAGCGGGGCGAGCATGCGGCCGGCGAGGATCCACCCACCGAGGAGACCGAACACCAGCAGGAACGCCAGTACGCCGGCTGCCCTCGGAGCGAAGACCTCCAGGAGGGCGGACCGGATGGGGAAGACACCGTTCGGCCTGTCCTCGGGGTCGATGAGCATCGCGCGATCGGGGACGTACCGCAGGAGGAACACCCACACCGCTGCGAGCAGCAGCACCCCGGCGATCATCAGGAACCCGGCGTAGCTGAGGGTGAGTTTGAGGCGAACGCTCAACCCGGGCGTCCTATCCACGGTCCCCTCCCTCGTGCCCGGCCTCCGGTCGCGTGTCGATGCGGTACCCGGCGCCGGGCACCGTGGCGATGACCCAGGGTTCGCCGAGCCGCTTGCGCAGTGCCGAGACGGTGATGCGTACGGCGTTGGTGAACGGGTCCGCGTTCTCGTCCCACGCGCGTTCCAGCAGCTCTTCGGCGCTGATGACACCGCCCTCGGCGGCGATGAGGACTTCGAGTACGGCGAACTGCTTCCGGGTGAGCGCGACATAGCGGCCGTCGCGGTGGACCTCGCGGCGGAACGGATCCAGCCGGAGACCCGCGATCTCGCTGACCGGGGGCCGGGCGTGCGCGCGTCTGCGGTCGAGCGCCCTCAGCCGCATGACGAGCTCCCGGAGCTCGAACGGTTTGGTGAGGTAGTCGTCGGCGCCGAGCCCGAACCCGGAGGCCTTGTCGTCGAGCCGGTCCGCAGCGGTGAGCATGAGGATCGGCATGCCGCTGCCGGAGGCGACGATGCGGGTGGCGACCTCGTCGCCGGAGGGGCCGGGGATGTCGCGGTCGAGGACGGCGACGTCGTAGGTGTTGATGCCCAGCAGTTCCAGAGCGGTGTCGCCGTCGCCCGCGATGTCGGCCGCGATGGCTTCCAGGCGCAGTCCGTCGCGGACGGCCTCTGCCATATACGGTTCGTCCTCCACGATCAGCACACGCATGCTGCCGATGCTACGAGCCGGTACCTATCGTCGGCGTATCGAGAACCGCATACGCGCAGGCAACACCGCGCGGCCTTGACTGGCGGAATGACTCGAACCACCGCGGCCCTCGGCCACAAGGCAGTTGGTGCCGTGCCCTTCCCCTTCCCCTTCCATTTCCATGGCAACTTCCATCTCAACAGCGGCCGGCGTTCAGCGATGAGCGAGGGCTGACGATGGCGCAGGACCTGGACGTGGACACCGGGACCCGGCGCGCGCGTATCCGCCGGGCGATCCGTAGCGTCTCCCGGCCCGGGCCCTGGAAGCGCGGCCCGGTGCTCGTGGCACTGGCGCTGCTGCTCGGCCTGCTCATGCTGCTGCACGCCCGGATCCCGGACGTCGGGGGCGTCGGCAGCCTGGTGGAGAACCTCCTGCCATGGTTCGGCGTGTTCGTCCCGGTGCTGCTGGCCGGAGCGCTCTGGCGCCGCTCCGCCTCCGCGACGGCCGCGCTGCTGGTGCCGGTGATCGTGTGGCTGAACCTCTTCGGCGGGCTGCTCGGCGACAGGTCCCGGCCGGGCGGCGACCTCACCGTGGTCAGCCACAACGTCAGCGCGGACAACCCCGACCCGGCCGGCACCGCCCGCGACCTGGCCGCCTCCGGCGCGGACGTGCTGGCACTGGAGGAGATCACCCCGCAGGCCAGGGGCACGTACGAGAAGGAGTTGGCGAAGGCGTACCGGTACCACACGGTGCGGGGCACGGTCGGGCTGTGGAGCAGGCTGCCGCTGTCGGACACCCGGCCCGTCGACCTCAAGGCGGACTACGGGCCGCTGGCGGCCACCAAGCCGGTCGACAGCTGGATGGCCGACGCCCGGGCACTGCGCACCACCGTGGCCACGGACCACGGGCCGCTCGCGGTCTATGTGGCCCACCTGGGTTCCGTACGCGTGAATCCCCGGACGGGCTTCTGGACGGAGTCGCGGGACAGGGGTGTGCGGGCGCTCGACGAGGCCGTCGCCGCCGAACGGAACAAGCGGGTGGTGCTGCTCGGCGACCTCAACGGCACCACGGACGACCGCGCGTTCGCCGACCTCACCTCGCGACTGCACTCGGCCCAGGACGAGGCGGGGGACGGCTTCGGCTTCAGCTGGCCGGCGGCGTTCCCGATCGCGCGGATCGACCAGATCCTGGTCCGGGGCGTGGCGCCGAGGAGCGCGTGGGTACTGCCGGACACCGGCAGCGACCACCTGCCGGTGGCGGCCCGCATCAGCTGGTGACCCGGCCGGTCAGTGCCGCCGAGCACCTGGCGTTCGTACGGACGAGGGAGCCGAGGGTGGGCCCGCCGTCGCAGGTGACGGCGGGCCCTGCTCGCTTGCTCAGGCCGCGTAGAGATCGAACGTGGAGCCGTGGCGTTCGCTGGTCAGTACTTCGAGGTGGGGGTCGACGGTCAGGATGGCCTGGTGCAGCCGTTGCAACTGGGGTGACGGTTCCACGCCCAGCTCCTCTATCAGGCGGATGCGTAGTTTGCGGTAGACGTCCAGGGCGGCTGCCTGGCGGCCGGAGCGGTAGAGGGCGACCATCGCCTGGGAATGCAGCCCCTCGTGCTGCGGGTGACGTGAGATCAACTCGAAGAGTTCGGCGATGAGCCGGGAGTGCTTGCCCAGGCGGAGATCGGCATCGATGCGGCGCTCCGTGGTGATCAGCCGGGACTCCTCCAGGCGCAGGACCTCGATCTCCAGGATCGGCCCGACGCGTACGTCGACGAGGGCCGGACCCTGCCACAGGGACAGCGCCTTGGAGAAGGTCCCTGACGCCTGGTCGTCCCGGTTCTGCTCGAAGGCGCACTGCGCGCCGGCCACCAACTGCTCGTACTCACGCACGTCGGAACAGGTCGGTTCGACCTGGAGCACATAACCGCCGTGCCGGGTGGCCAGCACGTCCTTCGCCGTTCCCAGGGCGTCCGGGCCCATCGCCGTTCCCAGACGTCGACGGAGTTGGAGTATGTACGTCTGCAGCGTGGTCAGCGCGCTCGCGGGTGGTTCTGTACCCCAGATCTCGTCCATCAGTGTGGAAACAGGTAATACCTTTCCGGGATGGAGTGCCAGGAGGGCCAGGATCTGGCGCGGCTTCCCCGCAGTCGGCACGATGGACTGTCCTCGGATGGTCGCCCCGAGGGGGCCAAGAAGCTGAATCTGCACGATCTCTCCCCGTTTCTCGTCGCGCTACGCCGAGTCAACGATGAGTCAAGAGTCGACGTCAAGGGCACGGTGACCTGATCCGTGCTCCCGCTGCTCGCTTATCCACTAGCGCTCGACTGCGTCTCCGTTTTTGTGTCGTGGCACCTATCGGGAGTCGGCGGGTAAGCCGCATTTCGGATATCTATTCACATGTGCCCCCCTCTGCGTATTTCTTTGCGAGGTCGAGTGTCGCGGTGCTGTTCCGGCCGAGTGCCCCGCGCACGTATGCGCGGGCCGTGGCCACGTCGGCGTTCTCGCCGAGCACCTGCCGGATGTTCTCCTCGCGCAGAATGACGCCGTGGTGCGAGGTGACCGTCACGCCCGACACGTCGGGGACGACCTGCCACTCGCCGACATGGGCCGACATCAGCGCGGGCGTCACGGTCTGCTTGTAGACGATGCGGCCGGCGTGCGGGAAGCAGACGCGGACCGATTCGGTGGTGTGGGTGGAGCCGTCCGCGGTGCGGGTGTCCATGGACATCACCTGGACGCCGGGCTCGTCCTCGACCACGTCCAGCCGGGTGACGTGCGGGACGAGCTCGGGCCAGTCACGCACCCGGTAGAGGAACTCGTAGACCCGCTCGGCGGGCCCGTCGACCCGGACGGAGTCCTCGAAGGACAGCACCAGGTCGTCCAGGCGTGCCCAGCGCTCGGCCAGGTTCTTCAGACTCGCCAGCTCCGTACGGCTGTTGGTGTCGGTCGCCTGCTCGACCCACGCCACGTCGGCGGCCGAGTCGCCCTCGACCGTGAAGTCGTGCAGCAGGACCAGCCTCGACTCCGTCGCGCCCAGCGGCTCGACGATCCAGGTGCCGCCCATGGTCTTCACCGGAGCCGCCGACTGCTCCTGGCGGAACTCCACCCGCCGCCGTTCCCCGTCCAGCACCCGGCGCGAGGTCCAGGACTTCGTCCGGCCGTTGGCCGTGGCCCACATGCGCAGCCGCTCCTGCCGGCCGTCGGACTCCAGCTGCTCCACATGGATGTTCGGCGGGAAGTGGAGCGGCCATCTGACCGCGTCGGAGACGATCCCGTAGACCACGCTCGCGGGCGCGGCCACGGCGATCTCGTGCGTCGTACGGTGCACTCGCTCGACAGACATCTCAACAGCCTCTTTCCGGATCAGAAGTTGCCCAGGCCGCCGCAGACGTTGAGCGCCTGCGCGGTGATGGAGGCGGCCTGCTCGGTGGTCAGATAGCAGACGAGGCCGGCCACCTCCTCGGGGGTGGAGTAGCGCCCGAGCGGGATCTTCGCCTCGAACTGCTCCCGTACGTCGTCCTGCGTGGTGCCCCAGGCGGCGGCGTAGCCCTGGCGGACCCGCTCGGCCATCGGCGTCTCGACATAGCCGGGGCAGACGGCGTTCACGGTGATGCCGGCCGGGGCCAGCTCCTTGCCCAGGGCCTTGGTGAAGCCGACGACACCGTGCTTGGACGCGGAGTAGGGGGCGCCCAGCAGAACGCCCTGCTTGCCCGCGGTCGAGGCGACGTTGATGACCCTGCCGTAGCCGGCAGCGGCCAGACCCCCGTGGGTGAGGACCTCGCGGGTCACCCGGAAGACGCTGTTGAGGTTCGTGTCGATGACGTCGTACCAGAGCTCGTCCGTGATGCCGGCCGTCGGACCGCCTCCGCTGCGTCCCGCGTTGTTGACCAGGACGTTCACCGGTCCGAAGGTCGCCACCACGGTACGGACCAGGGCCGCCACGGAGTCGGTGGAGCGCACGTCGGCCGCCACGCCCGCCACCTCCAGGCCCTCCCCGCGCAGCTCCTTGACGGTCTGCTCGACCTTGTCCTCGCTACGGGCGCAGAGGAACACCCGGTGTCCGCGGCGGCCGAGTTCCCGGGCCACGGCGAGGCCGATGCCACTCGTGCCCCCGGTGACCAGGGTTACCGGGTTCGTCACTGTCGTCATCGGTCCACCTTCCAAGCGGCGTTGGTGGGTCCGACCGTGTCCCGGACCGCTCGAAAGCCGGACGAAGACCGCTTGAGGGGACGGGCTCGACGAGGCCTCGAAGCCCGCTCGACCCGGGTGCCGGACCGTGGCGGAAACGACGGAACGGAGATGTCCATGACCATCCACGCCACTGTCCGGCCGCAGTCCGCCGGGGCGTTCGCCGTGCTGTACGCGCAGGTCCAGCAGTTCTACGCCCACCAGATGCAGCTGCTCGACCTCGGCGAGTGCGAGCGGTGGGCGGCGACCTTCACCCAGGACGCCACCTTCGACGTACCGACACTGCCCGAACCGGTGACCGGGCGCGCGGCCCTCGCCACGGCCACCGGCCGCACGGCGGCCCAGCTGGCCGCGAGCGGCACCCGGCACCGGCACCTCGTGGGCATGTTCGACGTCGTGGAGCAGCCGGACGGCACGGTGGGCGTGCGCTCGTACGCCATCGTCTACGCCTCACAGATCGGCGGTGCGTCGCAGGTGCACCGCGTGTGCGTCTGCGACGACGTGCTGGTGCGCGTGGACGGCGAACTCCAGGTCGCCACCCGCAGGGTCACCCGTGACGACCTCGCCTGAGCCGGGCTCAAGCGGCTCGCGTGCGCTGCTCCATCGCGGGCCGTCAGGCTCACCGTCAACCAACAGCCGTACGACATTGGGGTGTGCCGACATGCAGCAGACGACAATCAACGCTCCGGAGGTCTCGGCCCACCGGGAGGCGGTCCAGCGCGCGGCCGACCGTCTCGTCGAACTGGGCGCCGCCGGCGTGCAGTTCAGGGTCACCCGGGGGGAGCACGCGTTCGTCGTGACCTCCGGCGTCGCCGAACTGGGCACGGACCGGCCGGTTCCCGAGGACGGCCGGTTCCGGATCTCCTGCATCACCAAGCCGTTCGTCTCCGTGGTGGTGCTGCAACTGGTCGCCGAGGGCCGGATCGAGCTGGACCGCACCGTGGAGAGCTACCTCCCGGGTCTGCTGCCGTACGGAGAGCGGATCACCGTCCGCAACCTGCTGCAGCACACCAGCGGCCTCTACAACTACGCCGACTCCTTCCAGAAGCCCGGCGACCGCTTCCTGCGCGACCGCTACAACCACTACGAGCCCGAGACCCTGATCGCCATCGCGGCCGGCAAGCCGCTGGAGTTCGAGCCGGGGAAGGAGTTCGCCTACTGCAACACCAACTACTTCATCATCGGCCTGCTCATCGGGAAGGTGACCGGCCGCTCGTACCGCGACGAGATCCGCGAACGCGTCCTGGAGCCGCTCGGGCTGAAGGAGACCACACTGCCGGGCGACGCCCCGGAGATTCCCGAACCGCACGCGCACGGCTACATGCGGATCGGCGGCCGTACGGAGGACGTCACGCTGATGAACCCCTCCGAGGCCGGCTGCGCGGGCGAGATCATCTCGACCACGGCGGACCTGGACCGGTTCCTGACCGGGCTGTTCGGCGGGAAGCTGCTCGCCGAGCCGGAGTTCAAGGAGATGACCACCCCGCTGCCCGGCGAGATGATCAGGGACCTTCCCATGGGCATCGGCTACGGCCTGGGACTGATGAAGCTCCAGAACGACAAGGACCTGGACCTGTGGGGGCACGGGGCGGGCATCCCCGGGTACGCCACGTTCGCGGCGACCACGCCCGACCTGGGGATCCGGGTCCAGCTGTCGATCACGCTGGACGAGGACTTCACCAAGGAGGCCGAGCAGGCGGTCATCCGGGGCGTCAACACCGCCGTCTGCTTCTGAGGCCGCGTCATGTCCCCTTCCGCTTCCGCGGACAGGACGGTCGTCGTCACCGGCGGCGGCACCGGAATCGGCCGTGCCACGGCACGCGCGTTCCATGACGACGGGGCGCATGTGCTGATCGTGGGCCGCTCGGAGGAGACCCTCAAGGCCACCGCTCACGGGTACGACAGGATGCGCTGCCTCACCGCCGACGTCGGCACACCTCGGGCGCCCGAGGAGATCGTCTCGGCGGCGCTGCGGGAGTTCGGCCGGATCGACGTACTCGTCAACAACGCGGCGGTCACCGGCTTCGCGTCGCTGGACGGACTCGAACGGGCCGCCGTAGAGGCCCAGTTGGGCACGAACCTGATCGGCCCGCTGTTCCTGACCCAGCGCGCGCTCGACGCGCTGGAGGCCACCCGGGGCACGGTGGTGAACGTCGGCTCGGCGGGCGCGCTCGGCCTGCGGGCCTGGCCGGAGAACTCCGTGTACGGCATGGCCAAGGCCGCCCTCGACTTCCTCACCCGCACCTGGGCCGTGGAGCTGGCCCCGCGTGGCATCCGCTGCGTGGGCATCGCCCCCGGGGTGGTCGACACCGGCGTCGGGGTACGGGCGGGCATGCCTCCCGAGGCGTACGAAGCCTTCCTGACGCAGATGGCCGAGCGGATTCCGTCGGGCCGGGTCGGCCGCCCGGAAGACATCGCCTGGTGGATCGTGCAGCTGACCCGGCCGGCCGCCGGATACGCCAACGGCACGGTGTTGGCGGTGGACGGCGCCCTCTCGGTGACCTGAGGCGGCCCGGCGCCGATGCGTGGAAAGGGGTGGAGGGCCGGGGGTGATCCCGGCCCTCCACCCCTTTCTCGTGTTCCGCGTGTTCCGCGTGTTCCGCGTGTTTCTCGTGCCCGAGGTCAGCGGGCGACCGTGGCGGTGACGTACCGGACCGGTACCTCGATCCGCACCGGGCCGTCGCCGTCGCGCAGCGCGTCGAGGGCCGTGACCAGGCGGGTGCGGAGGGCCGCTGCCTCGGCCTCGGGCAGGTGTTGCCACAGCAGGCGCATGCCCTGGGTGTGCGACCAGTCGACCCATGCCGTACCGGAGACCGCGGTCATCGGCACCGGTTCGTCGGCGATCTCCACGTCCCTGAACCCGGCCCGCTCCAGCGCGGCCGTCAGGTCGGCCGGGTGCTCCAGCCAGGAGTGCAGCTGGCGGTGCAACTGCTCCGGGTGCCAGGACTCGGGCAGCAGCCGGAGCAGGTCCAGAGGGATCAGCTCGGTGAACATCGGCGGCAGGAACGGGAAGGTGTCCCGGGTGAAGACCGGACTGGTGAAGCCGATCCGGCCGCCCTCGGCCAGCAGACCGGCGTAGCGGGCGAGCGCGGCACGCGCGTCGGGCAGGAAGATCACGCTGTAGCTGCCGAGCACCAGGTCGAAGGAGCGGGCCGGCAGGTCGGGGTGCTCACCGTCCATCACCCGCAGCTCCACGTTTCCGACGCCCTGCCGGGCGGCCTCGCGCCGGGCCTCCTCGACCATCGCGGGAGCGATGTCGATACCCAGGGCGTGGCCCGCCGGACCGACCAGCCCGGCCGCGGGCAGCAGGGTCGCGCCGAGCCCGCAGCCGATGTCGAGCACCCGCTCCCCGGGCCGGGGCGCGGCCCGCTCGACCAGCCGGCGGCCCATCGGCGTGAAGAATTCCACGCCCATCCGGTCGTAGGTGGCCGCGGCACGGTTGAAGGCATCGGTGACTTTCGTCTTGTAAGCGGCGCTGTCCATGGTCATTCGTCCACTCCCGTCCGGTACGGCGAATAAGGCATGAGTCTCATCGTCCGGGCCGCGACACGGGCTCCGCCGGAAAACGCTTCGAATAGCGGTGGAGGGTCGCTCGAATTCCTTTTGATAAACAGATTCTGCGGGAATTCGGCACTTGCTTGCCGAAATGCGGTGCCCGAGGATTGTGCGGAAACCTCATGCCATAACCCATGCCGGCCGGAAGGAATCCGATGAGCGATCGGACGGACGTCGTACGTCGAATGATAAGGGCGTACAACACAGGGGAAACCGAGGATGTCGCGGAATACGTTCACCCGGAATACCTGAACCCCGCGGCGCTGGAGCACATGGATCTGCGGGGACCCGAGTCCTTCGCGATGGCCGTCAAATGGCTGCGGATGACGTTCTCCGAGGAGGCCCGCCTGGAGGAGGTGCTGATCGAGGAGCGCGGCGACTGGGTCCGGGCCCACCTCGTGCTCTACGGCCGGCACGTCGGCGATCTCGTCGGCATGGCCCCGACCGGGCGGGTCTTCTCCGGTGAGCAGATCCACCTGTTCCGGTTCGTCGACGGGAAGATCCGCGACCACCGCGACTGGCCCGACTACCAGGGCACCTACCGCCAGCTCGGTTCGCCGTGGCCGGAGCCGCAGGGCTGGAGGGACTGACCGATGATCCTGGTCACCGGAGCCACCGGCAAGGTCGGCCGCGAGGCCACCCGGCAACTTCTCGAACTGGGCCTGGACGTCCGCGCGTTGAGCCGCACACCCGAGCAGGCCGGACTGCCCGGGGGCGTCGAGGTCGTCGCGGGCAGTCCCGCCGACCCCACCTCGCTGGACGAGGCGTTCGCGGGCGTCTCGGCGGCGCTGATCGTGCTCTCCGGCGAGGTCGCGGACGAGGCCGCGAACGTCGCGGCAGCCGCGCGCAGGGCGGGCCTCGGCCGGATCGTGCTGCTGTCGTCGGCGGGCGTCCTGCATCCGGTGCCGCACGGCATCGCGGACGAGCACCGGGCCGCCGAGGAGGCGGTGCGCGCATCCGGCGCGGCCTGGACGTTCCTGCGCCCCGGCCCCTTCCACGCCAACACCTCCTGGTGGATCAGGACGATCCGGGAGAACGGCTCGGTGCGCTGCTGGATCGGGAACAACCCCGGGGCGCCCGTCGACGAGTACGACATCGCCTCGTCGGCCGTCTCGGCGCTCACCCAGGACGGTCACGAGGGCCGGTCGTACCTGCTCACCGGTCCGCAGACGCTCACCTCACGGGAGCAGGCCCGGATCCTCGGGGACGTCCTGGGACGGGAGTTGGCGTTCTCGGTGGCGCCCGCGGAGGAGGTGGTGGAGGTCTTCGCCGGGATCACCGGCGACCGCGCCACCGCCGTGACCAACGTCGCGGCACTGCACAGCCCCCGGGTGCCCTGGGCCGAACCGACGACCGCGGTGCGTGACCTCACGGGACGCGAGCCGCGCCCGTACCGGCGGTGGGCCGTGGAGAACGAGGCGCTGTTCGCGCCGGAGCAGTCGGAGCAGTCGCAGCAGTCGCAGCAGTCGGAGGGGAGTGTCGTATGAACGGCGGTGACGGGACGGCCGGGCCGGTTCTCGTGACGGGGGCGACCGGCTTGCAGGGCGGGGCCGTGGCGCGTGAACTCGTCCGCCGGGGACGCGCCACCGCGGCCCTGGTACGGGACCCGGACTCCGCCACAGCCGGGAAGCTGGCGGAGCTGGGAGTGACCCTGGTCCGCGGCGACCTGGACGACGAGGCGTCGTTGCGGGCCGCGATGGACGGGATGAGTGGTGTCTTCTCGGCGCAGACCTTCATGGCGCCGGGCGGGCTCGGCGGTGAGGTCCGTCAGGGGCGCGCGGTGGCGCGTGCGGCGCTGGCCACCGGGGTGGCCCACGTGGTCTACAGCTCGGTCGGCGGCGCGGAACGGCACAGCGGCGTACCGCACTTCGACTCCAAGCGGGGCATCGAGCGGTACCTCGCCGCACTCGGGGTGCCGACCACCGTGCTGCGCCCGACCTTCTTCATGGACAACTTCGCGGCCCAGGGCGTGCCTTCGGAGGACGGCACGCTGGTGGTGCGGCTCGCCCTGAAGCCGGACACCCGGGTGCAGTTCATCGCCGTCGAGGACATCGGGTTCTTCGCCGCGGAGGCATTCGAGCGTCCGCGGGAGTATCTGGGGCGGGCGGTGGAGATCGCCGGGGACGAGCTGACGGCGACCGAGGTGGCCGAGGCGTTCGCGAAGCGCACGGGGCTGCCCGCGCGCTTCGAGGAGCTCGTGCCGGACGCCGTCGCGGCCAACCCGTACATCCCCCACGCGCCCGAGATCTCGCTGATGTTCGAGTGGTTCCAGGAGCACGGCTATCGCGCGGACATCCCCGCGCTGCGTGCCGAGCACCCGGGGCTGAAGGA
This sequence comes from Streptomyces sp. NPDC050508, assembly GCF_040655155.1. Lineage (NCBI taxonomy): Bacteria > Bacillati > Actinomycetota > Actinomycetes > Kitasatosporales > Streptomycetaceae > Streptomyces > Streptomyces sp. NPDC050508. The sequence goes on along the minus strand of NZ_JBFAJJ010000006.1, from coordinate 401,772 downwards.
CTTCGCCACATATCTGGAGGGCGTCGAGATCGCGTAGCCGGGAACGACGACTGTGCCCCGGACCGGCTGGAAACCGGTCCGGGGCACAGTCGTCGCAGGTGGTCAGGCGTGGCAGGCGGGGAGGCCGCCGTGGAAGGTGGACATCTCCTTGAAGAGGGCGCCGACATCCAGCGGACTGCCGGGCGCCGCGCCGCGCACCTCGGCGTAGGCGCGATGCAGGTTCGGCACCAGCCGTTCGGAGTCGAGCAGTTCGCCGAACGGCCCCGGTCCGCCCTCGCGGGCGAGTTGCAGCGGAGTCAGGCCGGCGGCGACACCGTGGCGGGCCCGCTCGTCGAGCCAGCGGAAGTACGCCTCGTCGTGGTCGATCAACTCGGGGCCGCCGACCGGGCCATGACCGGGTACGACGGTCTCGGCGCCGAAGGCGCGCAGCCGCCGCATGGCCCGCAGCGAACCGGAGACCGACCCCATCAGGCAGAACGGTGTGACGCCGGACATCACCAGGTCGCCGGTGAACAGCACCCGCCGCTCGGGCAGCCAGACGACCGTGTCGTTGGTGGTGTGCGCCGGCCCGAGATGGACCAGGTCGGCGCGCACCCCGCCGATGTGCAGGGTCAGCGAGTCCCGGTACGTGAGCTGGGGCAGGGCCAGTTCGAGGTCGCCCCAGCGCACGTCGGGCCAGAGGCCGGTGAGGTGCAGCCCCGCTGCGGCCATCTCGGTCCGGGTGCGCTCGTGGGCGACGATCAGCGCCTCGGGGAAGTGCGAGTTGCCGAAGGTGTGGTCGCCGTGGAAGTGGGTGTTCACCAGGGTGCGCGGCGGGGCGCCGGACCGGCGCAGCACCTCGGTGCGCAGCAGCCGGGCCCGCAGTTCGGTGGCCGCCGTGTCCACCAGCAGGCTCTCGCCGCCGTCGCCCACGACGAGCCCCGCGTTGTTCAGGCACCAGCCGCCGTCGGGCTGTACGTAGGCGTGGACCCCGTCGGCGACCTCGACCAGGTGCGGGACGGTCCCGACCGCGGAGGTCACAGCACGTCTGCCGGGGCGAGACCCAACTTCTTCAGCATCGGCAGGTAGTTGAAGACGTCGTAGTGCTCGATGACCCGGCCCGCGTCGTCGAAGCGGAGCTCCTCCAGCATGTACCAGGTCACCTCGGTGCCGGTCGCGGCCTTGCCGAGGAACTCGCCCTGCTGGCTGGCCGTCACGGTGATCCGCAGGCAGACGCGATCCCCCTCGGCGATGATGCTCTTGACGTCCAGGTGCAGGTCGGGGAAGGCGGCGAGGCCGCCCTCCATCGCCCTGACCATGGCCTTCGAGGAGACCGGGCGGTCCTCGGAGAAGTGCTGGATGTCCGGGGCCCAGTGCTTGGTGATGCCCTGGAGCTCCCAGCGGTTCCAGCTCGCGACCATGGAGAGGGCGAGTTCCTTGTTGCGCTGCTGGGCGGACTTCTCGGTCAGCGTGGTGGACATGCCGAAGTTCCTTTCGGAGCAGGGGAGTTGTCGGGTCGGTAGCGGAGTCAGGGCAGCAGTACGTGCTTGCCGACGGTGCTGCCGTCGAGCAGGGCGCGTACGGCGACGGTGGCCTTGTCCAGGGGGTGGCGGTCGGCGATCTCGGGCCGCAGGACGCCCTCGGCGGCCAGCCGGTAGAGGGCGGCGAGGTCGGTGTCGAAGTCCTTGCCGGGCTTGACGTAGTACATGGACATGCGCCGGCCGCGGGTGAGCCCCAGGTGCCGGGCCGCCCAGCGCCGCACGGTGCGCCGCAGCGCCGGGACGTGCGGGCGGAACCACTGGCCCGGTTCATGACCGGCGACGGAGGAGTCGTAGGAGACCAGGGTGCCCCCCGGGGCGAGCAGCGCCCAGCTGTCGTCGAGGCCGCGACCGCCGACGTGGTCGAAGACGGCCCGTACGCCGCCGGGGGCCAGCTTTCCGACGGTGGCGAGGATGTCGGGCGCGCGGTAGTCGAGGGGGTGTGCGCCCAGTGCGCGGACCGCGTCGTGCTTGGCCGGCGAGGCGGTGCCGAGGACGCGCAGCCCGTGGTGGACGGCGAGTTGGGTGAGCAGGGTGCCGACGCCACCGCTGGCGCCGTGCACCAGGACGGTGTCGCCCGGTCGTACGTCGGCGGTCCGGTGCAGCATCTGCCAGGCGGTCACCCCGTTGGTGACCAGAGCCACGGCGACGGCCGCGTCCAGGTCCTCCGGCACCGTGGCGAGCGTCTTGGCGGACGTCCGCACGTACCGTTGCCAGGCACCGTGCCGGGGCATGGCGGCGACGCGGTCGCCGACCAGCCGGCCGCTGACCCCCGGACCCACCTCGGTGACGCGCCCGACCAGGTCGTAGCCGGGGACGAACGGGAAGGCGGGCGGGAAGGGATGCAGGTGCTGGAGCATCTGCACCTCGGCGTACGACACCCCCGCGGCCTCGACCCGGACGACGACATCCCCGCGCCCGGCGACCGGGCGCTCGCCCTCACCGGGGACGAGGCGATCCTCGGGGTCTCCGCTGCCGGTCATCCGGACGAAGGCGTTGGCGCCGTCCGCCGTCGCGGTCGGCCGTGCGGGTTCGGGTGTCTCGGTTGTCATGCCGCCGGCTCCTCGGGTCGTGGGGTGTGCCGGGGGGTGAACTCGGCGGCGTGGTCGGCTGCCCACGGGCGAACGTCCTGGCCGGGGGCGAGGTGGTCCTCGGGGTCTCCGCTGCCGGTCATCCGGACGAAGGCGTTGGCGCCGTCCGCCGTCGCGGTCGGCCGTGCGGGTTCGGGTGTTTCGGTCGTCATGCCGCCGGCTCCTTGGGTCGTGGGGTGTGCCGGGGGGTGAACTCGGCGGCGTGGTCGGCTGCCCACCGGGCGAACGTCCTGGCCGGGCGGCCGGTGATCCGCTCGACGGTGTCCACCGGGACGGGCGGGGCGGTGACGGCGTCGGCCAGATAGCGCAGCACCATCTCGACGACCGGGGCGGGCATGACCGTCCCCATGGCCTTCCTGGCCTCGTCGGGAGTGATCTCCTCGAAGGCGATCGGCCGGCCGATGGCCTCGGACAGCGCCCGCACCTGATCGGCCTGCGTGATCGCCTCGGGCCCGGTCAGGACGTACGCCTGCCCCGCGTGCCCGTCCTCCAGCAGCGCGGTCGCGGCCACGGCGGCGATGTCGGCCTCGTGGACCGGCACCCGCGCGGCGTCGCCGTACGGGGCGCGGACCACGCCTTCGGTACGGATGGAGTCGGCCCACTTCCACAGGACGTTGGACGCGAACTCGTCGGGGCGTACGAAGGTCCACTCGACGCCCGACTCCTCGACGGCGCGCTCCACGGCACGGTGGTGTTCCCCGCTGTGGTTGTCGCCCGAGGTGTCCAGCACGGAGGACGAGGAGAGGACGACGATCCGGCGCACGCCGGCCTCCCTGGCGGCGGCGACCACCTCGCGGGCGGTCTCCGGAACCGGGAAGAGGTAGAGGCGCTCCACGCCGTGCAGAGCGGCACGCAGGGTGTCCGGCTGCCGCAGGTCGCCCTCCCGGACCTCGACCCCGTCCGGCAGCGCGGCGCCGGCCGGGTCGCGGGTCAGCGCCCGTACCCGTACGCCCGCGGCGACCAGGTGGGCTGCCACCAGGCGGCCCACGGATCCTGTCGCTCCTGTCACCAGAACTGTCACGCCTGCTCCGCCCTGTCGGCCTCAGCGCTGTGAGGCTCCTTCGTCCGTTGCGCAACAAGGGTCGGAAACCGGACTGGAGGGTGCGCTGAGGTTCGCTGGAGCAGGGGCTGGCTGGGACGTACGGGCTGTCTGGGACTTCGTCAGCGGGTGGCGCGCTCGTCGATGCGTTGCTCGATGCCGTCGAGGACCCGCTGGAGCCCGAACTCGAAGCCGCCGTCGGGGCCGAGACCCTCGCCCGGTTCCTCGAAGATGCCCGAGCGCCAGACCCTGGTGAGGGCCGGGTAGCGGGCAGCGGTGATCATCCCTTCGAGCAGCGGCCCGGTCTGCTCGTACCACTCCTCGTAGCTCAGACCGGAACGCCGGGCGTCGTGCTCGGCGTCGGTGGACTGCTGGGCCGCGCCGCGCACATAGCCGTTGAGCAGCTGGACCACGGCGAGCATCTCCCGTTCGTCCAGGCCCACCCCCGACAGGGCGCCGAGCACGTCGTCCCACAGGGCGGTCTCGTGGGGTCCCATCAGCATCCGGGAGGAGACCAGCGGGGGTGCCCAGGGGTGGCGGCGGGCGATGTCCATGCTGCCCCGGGCGTAGCGCTCCAGGGCCTGCCGCCAGCCGTCGGCGCCGTCCAGTGAGGGCGCTTCGGCGAGGACCTCGTCGAGCATGCAGTTCACCAGCTCGGCGCGGCCCGGCACGTATGTGTAGAGCGACATGGCGGAGACGCCGAGCGGCTCGGCGACCTTGCGCATGGACAGGGCCGCCAGTCCCTCGGCGTCGGCGATGCCGATCGCGGTCCGCACGATGCGGTCGACCGTCAGTCCCTGGCGGGGGCCGCGGGCAGGCAGGGCGGGCTCCCGCTCCCTGCGCCACAGCAGAGCCAGGGCACGCGCCGGGTCCATCCGGCCGTTTCCTTTCGCCATTCCGGTTCCAGACCTCACATCGGAGTCGTAGTCCTGTACGCTGTAAGGAGTTTTCCGTACACCGTAAAGAGTTTGGCGTCCGCTCAGGACACGCACCCCGAGCCAGCAGAAGGTGAGGAGTTGGGTTTGTCTGCTTCCGTCCCCACTACGACCGCCAAGCCCGGCACGCCCCGGCAGCATCCCACGAAGAAGAAGTTCGAACTCGGCCGCAGAACGCGGAAGCTGACCCTGGCCGTCCACGTGGTGACCTCGGTCGGCTGGGTGGGCCTCTCGCTCTCCATGGTGGTCCTGGCGATCATGGGGTACACCACCGACGACCCCGCCGTCGCCAAAGGCGTCTTCTACGCGATGTACGTGTTCGACGACACCAGCGTGACGGTCTTCAGCGTCACCGCCGCGATCACCGGCATCCTGCTCTCCTGCGGCACCAAGTGGGGCCTGCTGCTGCACTGGTGGATCGTCGTCAAATGGGTCATCACCCTGTTCATGACGATCTTCGCGTGGTTCGTGATCCACCCGATCGTCACGACCGCGAGCGAACGCACGGCCGACGTGGGAGACGGCCCGCCGGACCCCGGCGCGGCCGGCGACTTCCTGCTGTGGAGCGTCCCCCTGCTGTTCGCCCTACTCACCGCCGCCGCAGTGGTCTCGGTCTACAAGCCCTGGGGCCGCACCGCCCGGGGCCTCCGCACCCAGGCCGCCGGCCGACGCCGCTGAGGCGCTCGCCGGGGCCCGCCGGCGTGTAGTGCCCCGGTGTCGATGAGTAGGGCGGGGCGGTGAAGCCTGCGTCCGGGAGGCGGGTCGCCGTCGCCGGGGCGCCGGTGCCGTTGAGGGGTCTCGGCGGCCTGTCGAGGTGGGGTTCAGTGCGCGGACCGGGCCTCGGCGGGGGCTCTCCGTGCGGTGTCGAGTTGGGTGCACCAGGTCGTCAGGCCGGAGGCTCGCAGCACTCCCGTGCCGATGAGCAGCTCGGTGTGGCTCGCGTTCAGGCGGCGGGTCGCCGTCGCCGGGGCGCCGGTGTCGTTGAGGCGTCCCGGCGGCCTGCCGAGGTGCAGATCAGCCCGTCGACCTGCCGTCGGCCGGAGCTCTCCGTGCGGTGTCGAGTTCGGTGCACCAGGTCGTCAGGTCGGGGGTGCGCAGCAGTTCCGTGCCGATGAGTAGGCCGGTGAAGCCCTCGTTCAGGAGGTGGGCTGCTGTTGACGGGGTGTCGATGCCGCTGGCGCTGACCGGGTAGTGGGTGCCTGTGGAGCGTACGGCGGGGAGCAGGGCTCGGCTGCGGGTCGGGTTGGGTGGGAGGCGTTCGCGGGTGGTGATGTCCTTGTTGTTGATCGCGACCACGCACTCCGGGCCGCGGGTCACCAGTGCTGCGTCCGCCTCGTCGGCGACCTCTACGAACGGGGTCAGGCCCAGCTCCAGGGCGTGGTCCGTCAGTCGGGCCAGTACCCCGCCCGGCAGCAGCTTCGCGGTCAGCAGGACGGCCGAGGCGCCCAGTTCGCGGGTCCGCTCCAGCTGGCGCCGGTTCGTCACGAAGTCCTTGCGCAGCAGCGGCAGTGAGGTGCGGGCGGCAACCTCCGCCAACAGCCCCTCGGTGCCGCCGAACCAGCGCCCCGTGACCACCGAGAGACAGGGCGCCCCCGCGGCCTCGAACCGTTCCACCGTCTCGGCGACCCCCCGGGCGCCCAGCAGTTCCCGGCCGGCCGCGTCCCGCAGTTTGACCTCCATGATCAGTGGCCTCGCGGACGCGGCCAGCGCGTCGGTGAAGGGGGCGTTCACGCGGTCCTCCAGGCGTGGGCGACGGCACGCGCGGGGGCGGCTCGCAGCAGCCCGTCGTCCGCGCGCGCCGACGAGTCGACATCGATACCGAGGAAGCGCGGGTGCGCACGGGCGCCCGCGAAATCGTGCGCGTTGCCGGCGTGCAGCCCGCCCGCCAGCAGGAAGGGCAGCCCCGTCCGGTCGGCCAGCGCGGTCACGGCCGTGTCGTCCAGGGGCTGTGCGGTACTGCCGATCCGGCCCTCGGCGCTCACCGCGTCCAGCAGGAAGCAGTCGGCGCCGGCCCGCTCGTACGCCCCGGTCAGCCGTTCCTCCAGGCATGCCCCGTCCCGCAGATGGAGCACCTTGACGATCTCCAGGCCCGGCGGCCCGTCCCGGCGCAGCGCGCGCACCGTGCCCGGCGGCTGGAAGCCGTGCAGCTGCACGCACCGCACCCGGGCCGCGGCCAGCACCGCCGGCAGCGCCCGGGTGTCGGACGAGAACGTGACCAGCACCGGCCGCAGCCGGCCGGTGTCCAGGGCGACCGCGGCCAGGTCGGCGAGCCGGGCGGCGGTCAGCTCGGACCGCCCGCCCGGCACGCCGTGCCACAGGCCGACGAGATCGGCCCCGGCCGCCGCCAGGTCGCTCACCTCGGCCGCGGTCGTCGCGCCGCAGAACTTGACGAGCACTACCCGGCCGCCCGGGGCTCGGCCTCCCGAACCAGCGAGCCCTCGGCGAATCCGCCGCCGTCCGCGCTCAGCAGCCCCGGGTGGGCCCTCCTCAGCTCGGCGACGACCCGCTCGTACGGCAGGTCGTCGAACTCCCCGTGGTGGCGCAGGAACTCCATGTACCGGCGGCCCCGCAGGTCGAAGGGGTGGTGCAGGCTGTCGGCGGTGCCGTCGAAGTCCAGCGGCGCCAGGCCGTACAGCCGGCACAGCGCCTTGTTGAACACCGGCGTCGCCCTGACCCAGCGGCCGTCGAGGCGCACCGCGGTGAGGCAGTGCATGTGGAAGACATCGCCGCCGAGCAGCCGCGTGAGCCGCTCGGAGGCCAGATGGTTGCGTACGTCGGCCAGGACGAGCCGGGCCGGGATGCCGAGCGAGCGCAGACCGGCCGCGTACAGCACCGACTTGTGCAGACACATGCCGGAGCCGGTCCGCGCCACCGCGCTCGCCCGCAGCCCGGCGCGGGACAGGTCCGCCCCGTACACCTCGTAGCGGACACGGTCGCGCACCGCGTAGTAGAGCGCGACCGCGCGGGCGGTGGGGGTGGTGGCCGAGGCCGGCAGCGCGTCGGCGACGAAGCCGCGGACCTCGGGCGAGGCGTGGTCGAGGAAGGCGGTGGCGCGCAGCGTGCCGGGATCCTCGCGGTGGTGGGTCGTCACGGTGGGGGTCTCTCCGGTCGTGGGTCGAAGGTCCAGGTGTCGAAGGCCCGGGTGTCGAAGGTGCGGGCCGTGGTGGCCGGTCACAGGCCGAGCAGGGACGCGAGGCGGTTGCGCTGGATCTCGGAGGTGCCCGAGTAGATGGTCGAACCGACCGAGTTGCGCAGCTCCGCCTCGATGCCGAACTCGGCCATGTAGCCGTTGCCGCCGAAGACCTGCACGGCGGCGAGCGCGGAGGCGACGTTCGCCTCGCTGGTGACGAGCTTGGCCATGGCGATGTCCCGGGTGACGTTCTCGCCGGCCGCCATCCGCCGGGCGGTGCCGTACAGCCAGTGCCGGGCGGTCTCCACCCCGATCTCCATGTCCACGATCCTGTGGGCGACGGCCTGGTACGAGCCGATGGGCCGGCCGAACTGGGTCCGGGTGCGCGCGTACTCGACGCAGCGGGCGACCCGGTGGCGCATCTCGCCCGCGTTGACGACGAACGAGCAGAGGATCTCCCGGCGCATCACATGGTCGAGCACCAGGAAGCCGCCGCCTGGCCGCCCCAGGACCCGGGACGCGGGCACCCGGCAGTCCTCGAAGGACAGCTCGCCCAACGGGGAGGTGCGCAGCCCCAGTTTCGCGACGGGCCCGCCGACCCGCAGCCCCGGCGTGTCCCGCTCCACCAGGAACGCGGTCACGCTGAGCGGACCGGGGCGGTCGCTGGTGCGGGCGTAGACGGTGAACAGGCCGGCGACCGGACCGTTGCTGACGAAGGCCTTGCTGCCGTTCAGCACGTAGTCGTCGCCGTCCCGCACCGCCCTGGTCCGCATCGCGAGCGCGTCCGAACCGCTGTCGGGCTCGCTGACGGCATGGGCGCCGATCAGCTCGCCCGAGCAGAGCCGGGGCAGATAACGCTCCTTGAGGGCCGGTGAACCGAAGTGCTGCAACGGCACCCCGGTGCTGACCAGATGGGTGCAGACCGAGAAGTTCAGCCCGGCGTCCCGGCAGCCCTCGCCGAGCCCCTCCAGGACGTACATGGTGGTCAGCAGCGACTGGCCGAGGCCGCCCCACTTCTCCTCGAACGGCAGCCCGAGCACTCCGGCCCGGGCCAGGATCCGCCAGCCGTCGTGCGAGAACGCGGCGGCCGCGTCCCGCTCGACGTGACCGGCGTCGAGTTTCTCCAGCCAGGGCGTCAGGCCCTCGCGCAGCGCCCGCTGTTCCGCGGTCCAGTCGGCCATCAGTAGTGGGAGTAGCCGGACGAGTCGAGGTCGTGCCGTTCGTCGCCGCGCAACGCGGGCGAGAACACGCACACCAGGCGCAGATCCGCCTCCGGGTGCGCGACGAGCCAGTGCGCGTCGTGCCGGTCGAGCGCGTAGAGCGTGCCGGGGGTGATCGGGTGGACGGTGCCGTCGGTGTCGATCACCTCGCCGCTGCCCGAGATGCAGTAGCAGCTCTCCAGGTGGTTGCGGTACTCCAGACGGGACTTGGTGCCCGCGCGGACGATCGTGTCGGTGACGGTGTAGCCGACGCCGTCGTGCTGGGTGAGGAACCGGCGGCTGAGACCGTTCCCCCAGTCGACGCAGGCGACCTCTTCGAGCTTACGGACGATCATGGACGTCATTCCTCTCTCGTGGCCGTCGGCCGGTGTGCGTGCGGGCCGGGGGAGCGCAACTCCCGTACGAAGGAGCGGAGTTCCTCGACGGGGTCCCGCCCGGCCGCACGGGCCTGTGCGATACGGGCCACCCCGGCGCTGCCGACCACGGCGGCATCGGCGCCGAGCGCGTCGAGCAGCGCGAGGTCGCCGCCCGTCCTGACCCCGAAGCCGACGGCCACGGGGGCGGACGCGGTGGAACGCAGGGTGGTGATGACCGCCCCGAGCCGGTCCCGGTCCAGGGCCGCGGTGGTGCCGCTGCGGCCGTAGTGGGCGACCAGGTACAGATAGGCGGAGGCGTGGTCCGCCGCTTCGGCCACGGCGTCGGGGCCGGAGACGGCGTAGCAGGTCGTGACGAGCGGCAGTCCCGCCCGGTGCACGGCCTCGTAGTGGGCCGCGCGCACCCGGGGCGGCACCCCGTGCAGCAGCAGTCCGTCACAGCCCGCGGCCTCGACGGCCGTGGCGAAGTCGCCGGGCGCGGTGCCCCGGACGGTGTGGCTCCAGTCGGCGAGCAGCGCGATCCGCAGCCGGCGCAGCCCGGGCCGTAGGGACGCCACCGCGTCCAGGACCGCCCGGAGGGTCACTCCGCCGGCCAGCGCCCGGTCGGCGGATGCCCGCACGACGGGCCCGTCGGTGGCCGAGCCGGGGAACGGCACGGCCAGTTCGAGACAGTCGACCTCGCTCTCGTCGAGCATGGCGGTGAGCCGGGGCAGCTCGGCCAGCGGCGGATCGCCGGCGTTCAGGAACACCGCGAGTCCGGGCCGGCCGGGCCGGCGGCGGGCGAAGAACTCAGGCATGGGCGGCCGTCTCCGAGCGCAACAGGGTGAGCAGGGCGAGGGCCCGGCCGCCGCGGATCACCTCGTGGGCGGCGTCCAGCGCGGTGCGCCAGTCGCCGGTGTGACGGCCGACCACGGCGAGCGCGGCGGCGTTCAGACAGACCGTCTCCTCGGCCGCCGGGGAGCACCGGCCGGACAGCACCTCGTGGAAGTACGCCACGGGATCGCCGTCCGCGGGCCGCAGTCCGTCCAGGGAGCCGGGGGACAGGCCCAGCCGTGCCGGTTCGAGGACGAACTCGTCCTCGCCCGCGCCCTCGTAGGTGTGGACCCGGTTCGGGCGGAAGCTCAGGAGTTCGTCCGCGCCCGCCCCGTTGACGCACAGCCACACCGAGCGGTCGCCGCCCCGGGACACGTGCGCGGCGGCGTGCCGCAGCCCGGTCACCAGCCGCGGATCCGCGACACCGGTCAACTGGGCCCGGACCGGCAGCCGGGCGAGGAACGGGCCGAGCGCGTTGACGAAACCGCCGAGCTTCCTGCTGTCCAGGGGCAGCACACTGCGGGCGAGCAGGCCGAGTTCGGGCGGGTAGACGAAGGCCCCGGCGAAGGCGATGCCATGCCGCTCCAGGGACGCGTGGGTTTCCTCGTACGACGAGGTCAGGGGCACCCCGAGCCGCTCCAACAGGTCTACGGAGCCGAGGCTGCCGGTGTAGGCGCGCGAGCCGGTCTTCACCACCCGCACCCCCATCGCGGCGGCGACGAACGCGGCGGCCGTGGAGACGTTGAAGGTGCTCGGGCCCCCGCCGGTCCCCACGATGTTGACCGCGGCACCGACCTCGCCGTACCCGGTGGCCGGACGCCGCTCGGCCAGCGAGTCCAGCAGGGCGGTCAGGGTGACGCGGTCCGGCATCCGCGTGGACAGGGAGGCGAGCAGAGCCACCGACTCGCCACGGCGCAGCCCGCCGTCGTGGAGCCGGTCCCAGAAGGACCGCCAGACCGGCAGCTCCACGGGCCGGTCCTGCCGGAGCAGCGCGCTGACAGCGTCGTGCACGGCTACGCGTTCCTCGTCCGTCGCGACGCCGCCCGGTCGATGAACGCGCTGATGGCCGCCACCGAGTGGAACGACTCCGGCCGCAGCTCGACCTCGTCGGTGTCGACGCCGTACCGGTCCTCGATCCAGGCGATCACCTTGAGCAGCCCCAGGCTGTCGATCACCCCGTTCGCCAGCAGGTCGTAGTCGGCGTCCAGTTCCCCCGCGGACACGTCCGGCAGGAACTCCTCGACCACGAACTCCTTGATGGCCTGGGCGTATGGCATGTCAGCTCTCCTTGGTGAAGTGGACCCGTACGGCGCGTTCCCGGTCGACCTTTCCGGTGGCGGTCCGGGGCAGCGGCTCGTCGGTGATCAGCAGGGTCGAGGGGATCGCGGCTCTGGACAGTCCGCGCGCCAGATGCCCGCGCAGGGCCAGGCTGTCGAGCCCGGATCCCGGGTTGCGGCGGGCCACGGCGTGCACCGTCCGCCCGGACACCGGGTCGGGCAGCGCCAGTACGGCCGCCTCGGCGATGCCCGGGTGTGCCAGGAGCAGGTGCTCGACCTCCTGGAGGTTGACCCGCACCCCACGGACCTTGACCTGGAAGTCGGTGCGTCCGACGAGGGTGAGGACCCCGTCGGCCGAGCGGCGCACCAGGTCGCCGCTGCGGAACCAGCGCCGGGTGTCGGCCCCTTCCGGATGCGGGACGAACGCGCCGGAGTCGGCCGCCGCACCGAGATAGCCCTCGCTCTGGAAGGGGGTGGAGACGTACAGCTCACCGGTCCCCGGCCCGTCCAGCACCTGACCGTCACCACTGACGAGCAGGGCCCCGACACCGGGCAGCGGCTGCCCCAGCGGCAACGGACGGCCGGGGTCCGGGGCGCCGCGCAGTTCGTGCAGGAAGCTGTCGTTGGTCTCGGTGCACCCGTAGACGTTGTACAGCCGGGCGTCCGGCAGCAGCCCCGGGAGCGCGGCCAGGACGGGGGCGGGCAGGGTGTCCCCGGTGAAGATCGCATGCCGGACGGACGGGAGCGTACGGCCCCTGTCGCGGGCGGCGTCGGCCAGCAGCCGGTAGAACACCGGCACCGACTGGACCACCTCGGGCCGCTCCCGTTCGACCAGGTCGAGGAGACGCCCGCCGTCGGTGACCCGGTCCGCGTCGACCAGGACGACCCGGCCGCCGCGGGCGAGCGTCGTCCATACGTCCAGCAGGCACACGTCGAAGTTCAGCGGCGCGTAGTTGAGGACGGTCGTGCCGGGGCCGATGCCGAAGGTCTCGCCGGCCCAGGCCGTGAAACGGTCCAGCGCGGGGAAGCCCAGCGGCACGGTCTTGGGCAGGCCGGTGGATCCGGAGGTGGTGAGCAACAGGGCGGTTCCGTCGAGGCCGGGCCGGTCGCGGCGCCGCTCCTGCAGAGCCCTTGCGGGTCCTCCCGGACTGAGCACGTGACGCACCCCGGCCTCCTTGTACAGCCGGTCCAGGACGTCCTCGCCCAGGGTCGGCGAGGGCAGCAGCAGCGGGCGCCGTGCCAGCAGACAGGCCAGGATCAGGGCGAGAGTCCGGGGCGACTTGACCGCGGGGAGAGCCACCGGCCCGCCCGCCGGGATCCGGGCGAGCCGCTCCCGCTCCCGCTGCGCCCGCCCGACCAGCGCCCCGTAACCGACCGTGTGCCCCCGCCAGACCAGGGCGGTCGCCTCCGGGTTCCGCCGGGCCTGGTCCACGATGCCGTCGACGAACGAACGCGGCCCCGCGGCGATGGTGGTGCCGTCCACACTGTCTCCCTCCGGTCCCCGTTCGGCGCGTGTCCGACGAACTCGGTGATCCTCATGGTGGTTTCGACACCTGGAGGATCGTTGGAGCCTGGCTCGGTGGGCGCCCGATGCCGGACGTGCGGAAACGGCGGCCGGCCCGCCCCACTCGAAGGTGGGGCGGGCCGGCCGCCGTCGGTGGGGCGGGGCTTTCTCAGTCGTCGAGGAGTGTGGCCAGGGCGAGGTCCGGGTCGTGGGTCGGGGGACCGGCGGGCCACCAGGTGCCGGACCGTTCCCGGTACGGGTACCAGCGGCCGTCGCGGCCGTAGCGCAGCTGCAGTCCGCGGCCGGACAGCGTCCAGCGATTGTCACGGACGACGAGGTCGGGCGACTCGTCGTCCTCCCAGCCCGTCGACAGCGCCGTCCGGGCCCGGGCGACTTCGGACCGCGGGGGCTCCCACGCCTCTTCCAGCACCTCCAGCCCGGCACCGCCGCCGAACCGCCAGGCCTCGGCCGCCCGGTCCAGCTCGTCCGGCTTGCCGCAGGACTCCCGCAGCCGCCGCGGCACCTGGGGGTCGGGGTGGGTGGCGGCGATCCGTACGGTGTCCTGCCACACGTCGAGCGGCCGGGGCGGCTCACCGGCCAACCCCAGGGTGTACGACAGGAGTTCACGCGCGCGTACGGCCGCGTCGGCGACGAGCCGCTCCAGCGGATCCGCCTCGATGCCGGTGACCGGCTCGCTGCTCACCTCCGGCGCTTCGGGCAGCGGCGGGAGCGCGGGGAGGGGAACGACGGGGCGGGCGTATGCCTCGGCGAACGGGGTCCCGTCGACCGTCCCGGTGGCCCGCGCGCCCGGGTGCCTCTCGACCACCTCGACCGTCTCGACCGCGTCGTCATCGGAGTCATCGTCCTCGGTCATGGCCCGTACGAGAAGCGCGGACTTCAGTTCCTCCAGGGCCTGCGGCCACTCCCGGCCGCGCACCAGCAGCAGGAGCTGCGGCTCCTCGTCGAGCAGCCAGGAGAACTGGTAGCCGAGCGCGACCGCGTGCGCGCACGGATGGTCCGGCTCGTCGCAGTCGCAGTCCGGTGCGAGCTCCCCGTAGCCGGGCAGCAGGCCCAGCCGGGCGTCCTCGGCCGCCTCCAGCAGATCGGGCGGCAGCTCACCGGCGAGCAGCGCCTCCGTCTCCGCCGGCCGGTCCACGGTCCGCTCCCAGAGCGCGTCCCACTGGTCGTCGTCCAGTTCGGGGAGTTCGAGACGCACGGAGTACAGCTCGTCCGCACCGCCGTACACCTGCGTGGCGATCCGCCCCGGGGCGACCGAGAGGGGGCCGAGGCGGCCGGAGCGGGCCAGGGACCGTCCCTTCTTCAGTACGGCCTCCTCGGGCCAGCCGTCCTCCATCGACTCCGCCCACGCCCCGCCCCACCAGGACTGGCCGCGCGTCCGGCCGCCCTTGCGGGGCGGGAAGGCGGTGAAGCCCCGGGCCCGGTCGTCGTATGCGTCGCTCATCCCGCGCTCCTCAGCTCGACCAGGTTCGCCAACTCGTCGTTCCCGAGCCGGCTCAGCGCCTGCTCGCCACTGCCGACGACCGCGTCGGCCAGCTCCCGCTTGGCCTCCATCAGCGTCGCGATACGATCCTCGACCGTGCCCTCCGCGATCATCCTGTGCACCTGCACCGGCCGGGTCTGGCCGATGCGGTACGCCCGGTCGGTGGCCTGCGCCTCGACGGCCGGGTTCCACCAGCGGTCGTAGTGCACGACATGGTCGGCCCGGGTCAGGTTGAGGCCCGTCCCCGCCGCCTTCAACGACAGCAGGAAGACGGGGACCTCGCCGTCCTGGAAGCGGCGGACCATCTCCTCCCGCTTGGCCACGGGCGTCCCGCCGTGCAGCAGCTGGGTGGGAATGCCCCGGTCCCGCAGATGCCGCTCCAGCAGCCGGGCCATCGCGACGTACTGGGTGAAGACCAGCGCCGCGCCGTCCTCCGCCAGGATCGTGTCCAGCAACTCGTCCAGCAGGGCCAGCTTTCCGGAGCGGCCGGCCAGCTTCGGCTGGTCCTCCTTGAGGAACTGGGCGGGGTGGTTGCAGATCTGCTTCAGGCCGGTGAGCAGCTTGAGGACCAGACCGCTGCGGGCGATCCCCTTGGTCGACCTGATCTCGTCCATGACGGCGTGCACCTGCTGCTCGTAGAGGGCGGTCTGTTCCGCGGTGAGCGCCACCGGACGGTCCGTCTCGGTCTTGGGCGGCAGTTCGGGCGCCACCCCCGGGTCGGACTTGCGGCGGCGCAGCAGGAACGGCCGGACGAGAGCGGCGAGGCGCCCGGCGGTGCTGCCGGTGCCGGGATCCGCGGGGCCGGCGGTGGACCGCTCGGCCTCGACCGGGGCGATCCACCGGCGGCGGAAGTGGCCATGGGTGCCGAGCAGGCCGGGGGTGGTCCAGTCGAGGATCGCCCACAGCTCGGAGAGGCTGTTCTCCACGGGGGTGCCGGTGAGCGCGATCCGGGCGTCCGCCGGGATCAGCCGCAGCGCCCTGGCCGTGGCGGAGGAGGCGTTCTTGACGTGCTGGGCCTCGTCCGCGACGACCATGCCCCAGCGGTGCCCGCCGAGCCGCTCGGTGTCCAGGCGCATCGTGCCGTAGGTGGTGAGGACGAAGCCGCTGTCCGCTCCGTCGAGGCTGCGGCCGGCGCCGTGGAAGCGGCGTACGGCCGTGCCGGGGGCGAACCGGTGGACCTCCCGCTCCCAGTTGCCGAGCAGCGACGCCGGGCACACCACGAGGGTCGGGGCGCGACTGTCCTCGTGCTCCTGGCGGAACAGGTGGAGCGCGATGAGCTGGATCGTCTTGCCCAGGCCCATGTCGTCGGCGAGGCAGCCGCCGAGACCGAGCGAGGTCATCCGGGCCAGCCAGTCCAGGCCGCGCAGCTGGTAGTCGCGCAGGGTCGCGGCGAGCGCGGCCGGCGGTCCGACGGAGGCTTCACCGTCGGGGTCGCGGAGCAGGGCACGCAGGGCGAGCAGCCAGGGGCCGTCGGCCACCGGCACCTGCTCGCCGCCGATCTCCGCGTACCCGGTGAGGGCGACGGCGATCGTCTCGACGGCGGTGAGGGGGCGCAGCTCGCGCTCCCGGGCCTTGCGGGTGAGGTCGGGGCCGACGAACGTCCAGTGGCCGCGTACCCGAACCACCGGACGCCCCGCCCCGGCGACGGCCGCGGTCTCCTCCTCGGTGAGCGGATCGCCGTCCAGGCAGAGCTGCCAGCGCAGGGCGACGGTGCCGTCGCCGCCGAAGAAGGAACGCAGGTCGGAGGGCGGGACGCGATCCGCGCCGACCGTGGCCCGCGCGGTCATCCGGTGTTTCGTCTCGTCGGGCAGCCGTACGTCGACGCCGTGCGCCCGCAGCCGCGCCGCCGCGCCGTTCAGCAGCTGGCCGAACTCCTCGTCGTCCAGGTCGAGTTCACGCGGCACGGGCAGCAGCCGCGCGAGCGGCTCCCACACGGAGGCGGCGCGGCGCACGGCCCGGACGGTCTCGGTCTGGGCGAGCGGTCCCAGGGCGTGCGGGGCGCCGTCGAAGAGGTCCGAGGCGGTCAGCTGCACCGTCGGGTCGGCGAGGTCGGACACCAGGGGCACGACCTGTCCGAAGGGCGCGCCGTCGGCGCCGTCGGCCAGCCGCACGGTCAGCGAGACCCGTACGCCCGAGTCGACGCCGACCGCGATCTCCTCGGCCCAGGCCCGCAGTTGAGGTACGTGCTGGGGCTCGGCGGCGGCAAACGCGGCACGGCCGACGGCGGCCTCGGCGGCGGCCGTGCGCGGCAGGGTGTCGGCGACGGCGTCGAGGAAGGCGCGCAGGATCCCGTCCGGCCGCGGCAGCAGCGTGCTGCCCGCGACGGGCACGGCGAGTGCCTCCGGCGGCGCGGCGGCGGCCAGTGCGCGCAGCCGCAGCACGTCCTCGGAATCGAGGGGGCCGGCCCGCCAGGCGTCGTAGCCGTCGGCGGAGACACCCGGCAACAGCCGTTCGCGGGCGGCGAGATGGAGCGCGAGCGCGGTGGCGGCACCCCAGAAGGCCGCCGCCGGGTGGACGGAGTCGCCGCCGTACTCGCGGCGGGCCAGGGCCAGCACCGGCAGGGCGTCGCTCACGGACAGGCGCAGGACGGGGACCTTGCGCAGCCCCTCGGCGGTGGCGATCTCGGCCTCTCCCGCGACACCGCGGGGCACGTCGGGCGGGCCCACGCCCTCCGGGTCCCAGAAGGCCATGTGTCCCGTACGGGCCGGGTCACCCGGCTCGAAGACGACCGCACATCGCGCCAGCCGTCCGGCGTGCTCACGCGCAATCCACATCAATTGGTCCCGCTTTCCCATTTCCCGATCCCGTTTTTCTGATCCCGCGTCTCGGATCCTGCTTCTCCGATCCCGCTTTCCCCGATGCCCCGTCGCGGCCCACCCGCGTTCCACGGGCGCTCAAGCGCTGTCTGCGACGGTGACCGGAAATCCCGGTGTCTCCCCGAAGGAACTCTCCGTGATCACACTAATCAACCGGTTCGAAGTCACCGGCTCCGTCGACGAGTTCGAGCGCGTCTTCGACAGCACCTCGGAGTTCTTCGCCGCCCAGCCGGGCTTCGTCCGCCATCGCCTGCTGCGCCAGGTGGACGAGCCCGGCCGCTATGTGAACGTGGCCGACTGGGAGGACGAGCCGTCCTTCCGCCGGGCGCTCCGGCAACCGGAATTTCTCGCCCACCGCACCGCGTTGCGCGCGCTGAGCAGCAGCGAACCGCACCTCTACACCCCGTTCCCGGAGCGGGTTCCGTCCTGAGCCGGGCGCGCCGAGGAGGGGCGGCGCACGCTGCGCCGCCCCTCCTCGCCGTTGCGCCGCCCCGGTCAAACGGGCCGTACGCCCAGCGCGTGCCCGAACATGTTCCGCGGGTCCCAGGCGGCCTTGGCCCGCTGGAGCCGCGGATAGTTGTCCTTGTAGTACAGGCGGTGCCAGGGCACCCCCGAGGTGTTCCACTCGGGATCCGCCATGTCGAGGTCCGGGTAGTTGATGTAGCAGCCGTCGCCGCCGCCCCGGCCCGGCACCGGGACGCCGCCCGTCTCCGCGAACACGTCGCGGTAGACGCGGCGCAGCCAGCCGATGTTCTCGGCGTCGGCCGCGGGATCCTGCCAGGTGTTGGTGAAGATGACGTTGATGATCGCGTCCCGGTGCGCGGTGGCGGTGGCCGACGGCCGCACGGAGTTGATCCGGCCGCCGTAGGACTGCAGCGACACGTGTGCCGCCTCGCTGCTGTGGTCGGCGCTGTCGAGGTGCGCGTGCAGGGCGTCTATCTGACGGTCCGTCAAGGACCGGCGGAGATAGGCCGACTTGATCTTCTGGCGGCCCTTGTCGACGTCCTGGGACTCGGCGAGCGTGGTCGTCGCGGTCAGCCAGGGGTCCCGGACGGTCTCGGTGATGTGGGGGGTGACGCCGACGCCCTCCGTCACGGCGGACACATACTGCTCCAGCAGCCGTCCGGCGTCGGGCCGGGTGCCGTCGAGGTGGGTGAAGCTGATGGCGCTCTGGCCGGGGTCGTTCTCCCTGAGCCGGCTCAGCAGCACGAGACCGCCGTACAGCCCGGCATACGGTGAGCCGGCGTCGCTGTGGCGCTCGTGCCATCGGCCGAAGTTCCGCACCAGCCGGCGCAGGGCCGCCCGGTCCATGCCCTCGCGCGGGTAGATCACCGCGTTCGAGAGGATCTCGGCGGGCGGGCGCGGGAGCAGCCGGGCGGGGTCGTCGCCGGTGGCACCGGGGGAGCGGAACCAGTAGCGGGTCACCACGCCGAAGTTGCCGCCGCCACCGCCCGTGTGGGCCCACCACAGTTCGCGGTGCGGGTCGGCGGGCTCGCGGGTGGCGACCACGGCACGGGCCCGGCCCGAGGCGTCGGCGACGACGACCTCGACGGCGTGGAGGTGGTCGGCGGCGACACCGAACCTGCGGGAGAGCGCCCCGTACCCACCACCCGCGATGTGCCCGCCGAGGCCGACGGTCGCGCTGGCACCGCCGGGCAGGGTGACGCCCCAGGAGCCGTGCAGCGTCCGGTACACGTCCATCAGCCGTGCGCCGGCCTCGACCATGAAGGCGCGCATCCGGGGGTCGTAGGAGACGGCGTTCATCTCCCCGAGGTCGATCACCAGCCGGACGGCAGGGTCGCCCACGAAGTTCTCGTAGCAGTGTCCGCCGCTGCGCACCGCGACGCGGCGGCCGGACCGGGCGGCCTCGCCGACGGCCCGGACGACGTGCTCGGTGGTCGTGGCCATCCGGAAGGCCGCGGGGCGCGCGGTGAAGCGTTTGTTGTGGCCGCGGGTGGCCAGTGCCTCGTAGCGGGGATCGCCCGGCGTGATGTCGACGGGTCCGGCCGGGCCGCCCGACCCCGGCCCCGGGTCTGCCGCCGCGGGGATCGCCCCCGCGCCGACGAGCCCGCCGACGCCGATCGTGAGTGAACCGGCGACGAAGCGCCGACGGCTCGTCACGCCGCCTCCCGGGCCGACAGGGCCTGGTTGACCACGTCCAGGTACGCGCGCGGAGTGCCGGCGCTGTCGATGGCCTCGTCGAGTGCGATCTCGTAGTCGCGCTCTATGCGGCCGGTGGTCTGGAGCATCGCCAGCGAGTCGTAGCCGAGATCGGTGAAGGGGATGTCGAGGACGTCGCCCTCCAGGTCCACGCCGTCCTCCTCTCCCGCGCACTCGCGCAACAGGGCGGTCAGTTCCCTCAGTTCCAGCTGCTTCATCACACTGTCTCTCCGCGTGCCGGGCACGCTTGTCGGGAGGTTCGGTCAGTCCGTGCCACGGATCACGGCGGCGGCGTTGAAGCCGCCCCGGCCGCGCGCCAGGACCAGGGCGGTGCGCAGCCGGACAGCGTGGCGCGGGGTGCCGGTCACCAGGTCCACGGGGCAGTCGTGGGCCGGGCGGAGCGTCCCCGTGGTCGGCGGGATCACCTGGTCGCGCAGTGCGCACAGTGCCGCCGCCAGGTCCAGCGAGGCACCGCCCGCCAGCAGTCGGCCGGTCATGGACTTGGGTGCGGTGACCGGCACCCCGAAGGCGCCGAACAGTCCGGCGATCGCCTCGGCCTCGGCCCGGTCGGCGGCGCGCTCGCCCGCGGCGTCCGCGAAGACGACGTCCACGTCACCGGCCGGCACCCCGGCATCGGCCAGCGCGAGCCGGGCCGCGTCGGCCAGGCGCGGGGAGCCGACGCCGTCGAACGTGGCCGCGTACCCGGCGACCGAGCCGTAGACCGTGGCACCGCGCTCCCGGGCCGCCGCCCGGTCCTCCAGGACGAACAGCGCACCGCCCTCTCCCACCACATGGCCGCGCGCCCCGGGATCGAACGGCAGGTAGGCGCGCGCCGGGTCGTCCGCCGTGCTCAGCCCGCCGCCCGCGAGATGGGCCGCCCAGCCCCAGGGACACAACGCCGAGTCGACGCCCCCGGTGACCACGAGCCGGGTGCCCCTGCGGATGTGCCGCCGCGCCTGCCCCAGCGCGTCGAGACCGCCCGCCTGCTCGGAGACGATGGCACCGCCGGCGCCCCGCAGGCCGTGCCGGATGGAGATCTGACCGGTGTTGACGGCGTAGAACCAGGCGAACGACTGGTACGCGCTGACATGTCGGCCGCCTCTGCTCCACAGCGCCTGCAACTCGCGCTGCCCGAACTCGAACCCGCCCGCCGAACTGGCGGTCACCACCCCCGCGCTGTAGTCGGGCAGTTCCGCCGGGTCCAGTCCGGCGTCGTCGAGGGCCTCCTTGGCCGCGGCCAGCGACAGCCGGGTCACCCGGTCGGTCTGCGGCAGCAGCCGGCTGGGCACATGGTCCTCGGCGACGAAGCCCGGTACCTCGCCGGCGAGTCGGACCGGATAGCCGGAGGCGTCGAACCGGGTGACGGGACCGATGCCGCTCTCTCCGCGCAGCACGGCCGCCCACCAGGCCGCCGTGCCGAGGCCGTTGGGCGCGGCGACGCCGATCCCGGTCACCACCGCGGTGGCGGTACGGGCACCGGCCGGCCGCGGCGACGCGATGGCCGCGGCGGTCATGCGGCCTCCGCCGGCCGCGGGCGGGTGAGGACGATGGCGCTCTGGAAGCCGCCGAAGCCGCTGCCGACGCTGAGCACGGTGTCGGTGCGCTGTTCGCGGGCGGTGTGCGGGGTGTAGTCCAGGTCGCACTCCGGATCGGGATCGTGCAGATTGGCCGTCGGCGGCACGGTGTTGTGGGTGATGGCCAGCGCGCTGGCGGCCACCTCCAGCGAGCCGATCGCGCCCAGCGAGTGGCCGATCATCGACTTGATGGAGCTGACCGGGACGTCGTGGGCGTGGCTGCCGAGGCTGCGTTTGAAGGCCGCCGTCTCGTGCCGGTCGTTCTGCCGGGTGCCGGAGCCGTGCGCGTTGATGTAGTCGACGGCGGTGCGGTCGAGCCGCGCCTCGTCGAGCGCGACCCGGATCGCCTCGGCCATCTCACGGCCGTCGGGGCGCAGTCCGGTCATGTGGTACGCGTTGCTGCGGCTGGCGAAGCCGGAGATCTCGGCGTACATCCGCGCACCCCGGCGGCGCGCCCGCTCGAACTCCTCCAGCACCAGCACGGCCGAACCCTCGCCGAGGACGAAGCCGTTGCGGGTCCTGTCGAAGGGGCGGGAAGCGGTCGCCGGATCGTCGTTGCGCGGGCTGGTCGCCTTGATGGCGTCGAAGCAGGCGACCGTGATGGGGGAGATCGGCGCGTCGGTGGCGCCGGCGAACATGACGTCGGCGCTGCCCTCGCGGATCAGCTCCGCGGCGTACCCGATGGCGTCCAGACCGGAGGTGCAGCCGTTGGAGACCAGCGAGACCGGTCCCTGTGCGTCGGCGGCCCTGGCCACCTCGGCCGCCAGCGAGCTGGGCACGAAGTAGTCGAAGAGATGAGCCACGGCCCGGGTGTGGTCTACGGCCCAGTCCCGCCCGTGGTCGCTCACGACCGCGTACTCGGTGTCCAGACCGGTGGTGCAGCCGACCGCGCTGCCGAGGCTCACCCCGGTGCGCAGCGGGTCGAGCGCCTCCTCGACGCCGCTGTCGGCCATCGCCTCGCGGGTGCTGACGACGGCGAACTGCGCGGCCCGGTCGAGCCGTTCGGCCTCCTCGGGGCCCAGTCCGTGCTCGGCCGGGTCGAAGTCGGTCTCGGCGGCGATACGTGAGCGGAACGGGGCCGCGTCGAACAGGGTGATGCCGCGGGTGGCCGTCCGGCCCGCGGTGAGCAGCTCCCAGAACGCCTTGGCGCCCACCCCGCCCGGGGCCACCACCCCCATACCGGTAATCACGACCCGTTTCATCGGATTCCTCACAGTTCTGAGTCTCGGTTGCGTACTCGGGCATCGAGCCTCACCCACGGGGCTGGAGGATCACTCGAATCCCGTCCGCCGATGGCAGGAGCGCCCGGGAACACCGCCGCGGGCATGCGGGTGGCCGCATCCCTGACGGGGGGCAGGGACACGGCCACCGGCTGCCGCCACCGGGGTCCGGCGACGGGCCGGTCCCCGGCGGGGATCATGGGTTGACGCGGGTTGCGACGCGAGCGCGGGGCAGGCGGGATGTCGCGGACACGGCCTAAGCGGGTCGGTTGAAGTCCGATGCGGCTCGGCCGCGCCCTGAAGGGGCGCGGGGAACTGCGCGACCAGCCACGATGACGCCGCAGACGATCGACGGCACGTAACCGCACATCCCGCGGAGCGCTCAGTGGCTGAGCTTCGCGAACCGGCGCAGGGCCAGCGGGAAGAACACCGCCAGCAGGGCCAGGGGCCAGAGCACGGAGGCCAAGACGTGGCCGGACTCGCCGCCGACGCTGCCGGTCAGGTCCCGTACCGCCGTCGCGGTCTGGGACATGGGGTTCCACTGGACCACCGTGCCCAGCCAGTCCGGCATGGACTCGGGGGTCGCGATGGCGTTGGACAGGAAGCCCACCGGCCAGACCAGGATCTGCACGGCCTGCACGAGTTCGGGCTTCCCGGCCACCAGCGCCAGATGGATGCCGATCCACAGCATCGCGAACCGGAACAGCAACAGCAGCCCTACGGCGCCCAGGAACTCGCCCGCCGTCGTGTGGGGCCGCCAGCCGATCGCGTACCCGACACCGATCATCACGGCGAGGCTCAGCGCCGACTGGAGCATGTCCGCCGCCGAACGGCCCACCAGGACCGCGCCGTTGGCCATCGGCATGGACCGGAAGCGGTCGATCACGCCCTTGTTGAGGTCCTGGGTGACCGCGATCACCGTGCTCTCCAGGCCGAAGGCCATGGTCAGCGCGAGTGTCCCGGGCACCAGGTAGTCGATGTAGTCGCCGCCGACCTCCCGGCCGCCGCCGATCAGATAGCCGAACATCAGCAGGATCATCACGGGGAAGATCACCCCGACGGCGACCTGCACCGGCTGCCGCCCCCAGTGGGAGAGTTCCCGCCGGGTCATGGTCCAGGAGTCGCTCAGGGCGAGGGCGAACCCGCCCCCCTCACGCACCGCGTTCGTGCCGGTCAGCGTGCTCATACCGCCTCCTTGGCGTGCGCCACGTCGGCCTCCGCCGTTTCCTCGGAGCGCCCCGTCAGCCGCAGGAACACCTCGTCCAGGGTGGGCCTGCGCAGCGCGATGTCCTCCGCCTCGATGTCCGCCGCCTCCAGGGCCCGTACGACCTGGGTGAGCGCGCTCATCCGGTCGGCGACCGGAGCGCTGAACTGCCGGCGGTCGACGTCCACCGAGACGTCCTCGGCGGCGAACGGCAGCAGGGCCACCGCGGCGCCCAACTGCCCCGCGTCGCGCAGGACCACGTCGATACGGTCACCGCCGGTGCGGGCCTTCAGCTCGTCGGCGGTGCCGTCGGCGATGACCCGCCCCCGGTCCACCACCGAGATACGGTCGGCCAGTTGGTCGGCCTCCTCCAGGTACTGGGTGGTGAGCAGCACGGTGGTGCCGCCACCGACCAGGGAGCGCACCGAGGCCCACACCTCGGCCCGGCTGCGTGGGTCGAGTCCGGTCGTCGGCTCGTCCAGGAACAGCACCTCCGGCTCGGTGATCAGCGAGGCGGCCAGGTCGAGCCGCCGCCGCATGCCCCCGCTGTACCGCTTGACCTGCTTGCTGCCGGTGTCCGTGAGGCCGAAGCGCTCCAGCAGTTCGTCGGCGCGGGCGCGGGCCCGCCGGGCGCCGAGGTGGTAGAGCCGCCCGAACATCTCCAGGTTCTGCCGGCCGCCGAGTTCCTCGTCGAGCGCGGCGTGCTGGCCGAGCAGGCCGATGCGGGCGCGCACCCGGTCGGCCTGCTTCAGGACGTCGTACCCGGCCACCTCCACGCTGCCCGAGTCCGGCCGCAGCAGGGTGGTCAGCACCCGTACCGCGGTGGTCTTGCCCGCGCCGTTCGGACCGAGCAGCCCGTGCACGGTGCCGCGTCCCACCCGCAGGTCCAGCCCGTCCAGGGCGGCCTTCTCGCCGTATCGCTTGCGTACGCCCTCGACGACGATCCCGTCGGCCATGCGTCTCCTCCGGATCACATAGTCAAACTTGACTACTTCTCGCTCGGCACAGTAAACGCCTCTCCGGCGGATTAGTCAAACTTGATTAGGATGCGCTACGGCGCCGAGGTTCGCCAAGAGGGGTCACTGCTCATCTCCCGGATGCCGCCCCCTCGTCGCGTACGGGTTCCGCTCCCCGTCCGCGAGCACCGCGTGCACCCTCATGAACGGCTCGCCCTCGTCGGCGAAGGTGTAGGCCCCGCCCTCGATGCGCCGGATGAGGTCGCGGGTCCACGTGGCGCCGGCGCCGGCGGAGTGGACCCACAGGTTCATGATCTCGCCGATGTGCCCGAGCCGACCCGGGCCGTCCTGGGGCGTGTAGTACTCGGTGACCGCCGTGTGCCACTCCTGGATGGCCCGCACCCGCTCACGCAGCAGCCGCAGCGCCTCCGCACGCTCCAGGTCGACGACGAAACCGAGCGCCGCGGCGAGTACGTCCGGCTTCTGGTCGTACGCGGTCAACGACTCGCGCAGCAGCCGGAAGTACTCCTCCGTCCCCTTCTCCGTCACCTCGTACTCGGTACGCGGCGGGCCACCGGCCGTGGACGGGGCGATCTCGTGCGCGTGCAGCAGCCGCTGTTTCCCCATCTGCTTCAGGGCGTGGTAGATCGAGCCCGGTTTGGCGTTGGACCACTCGTGGGCGCCCCAGTACTCCAGGTCGTTGCGCACCTGGTAGCCATGGGCCCGCCCGTGCCGGCGCACCGCGCCCAGCACGAGGAGACGGATCGCTGACATGCGCTCCAGGTTATGACGTCGGCACGGGCGGCCCTCAGCACTCGATGATGTTCAGGGCAAGCCCGACGCGGGCCGTCTCCTTGTACTTCACGCTCATGTCCGCCACTTTTGATCATGGCTTTGACCTGCAGATTTGGCATGGTCTGACTCGGCCTGTGTCACGCCAGGGACTTTTCGGGGATTTCGTGTCGAGGATTACCTGCAAGATAGCTGACGGAGCGTGAAATTCCGGAGGAAGACAAATTCTTGGAGTTTGTGCGGATATTTTGTTGCCTCGTCGTTCCGCCGCCTGCATCACTTATGCGTCTCTGGTGCCACGTATCGGTCCCCAGCCGCGATCTCCGGGGGGAGGGGGTAGTGCGGATGGGGTGGCGGTGCACGTCGAGCCGGCGGATGGCATGGCCGAGGCGCGGCAACGCCTGGGTGTAGAGGCCTGGCGGTTGGTTCCGCGCTTGGCAAAGTCGCCTTTGCTGTTTCCTTGACATTTTATGACCTTCACATGTGTCATGTGCATCACCTGTGTCGATCATGTGTGAGCAAGGGGTGAGGTAGTGGGGGACGGGCGGCAGCGTGCCCGAAGAGGCACTGGCAGGCGCCGGGGCGGCCTGGCGTGGTTGACAGCGCTTGCCGTGATGGCGACGGTTCCGGCGGTGGCGCCAGCAGCGGCGGCACAGGCAGCGGTTGTTACGGACAGCGGCGACCGGACGGAGTCGGAGCGCGCGCAGGAGCAGGCGGCCGAGTCGGGTGAGCAGGTCGAGGTAGTGGGCGAGCGCACCGAACGAGAGACGGTATTCGCCAATCCGGACGGCAGGACGTTCACGCTTCGGAAGTCGATTGCTCCAGTGCGGGTGGAAACGCCCGCAGGTGGCTGGACCGCTCCGGACGCGACGCTGGTCAAACGGGCGGACGGGTCCGTCGGGCCGAAGGCGGCCTCAGTGGATCTGTCGTTCTCCGGCGGTGGGGACGGCGCAGATCTGGTGACGATTGCCGAGGACGGGCAGTCGGTCACGTTGGGCTGGCCGGGAGTACTTCCGGTGCCGCGGCTGGAGGGCACACGCGCCGTCTACGAGGATGTGCGGCCGGACATCAACCTGATCCTGACGGCGACGGTGGAGGGCTTCCGGCAGGTGCTGGAGGTCAAAACACTGGAGGCGGCGAAAGACCCAGCACTGGCATCGCTCAAGTACTCGATGGACGCCGAGGGCGTGCGGATACGTGAAGGCGCGGCCGGGACCATGGAAGCCATGGACGGCAACGGGCAGGTCGTCTTCCGGTCGCCGTCGGCCCGGATGTGGAACTCTGCCGGGCAGGCCGGAAGCAGTGAGGGCCTGAGCGTGCAGGGCCTCGCGGCACGGCCACTGGCCGAGACCTCGCCAGAGCCGGAGGAGGCTCAGGGGGCGGCCACGCCGGCGACCTCGGAGGACGAGCGCCCTGCCGGTCCGACGGAGGAAGGCGATCCCCTCGCCGGTCCCGGTGCCGGGGACGAAGCCGCTGTCATGGATGTGGATGTGACGCAGACCCAGGTCACCGTCACACCCGACACCGGTTTGATCGCGGACACCACGAACGCCGAACTCCCGCTCTACATCGACCCGTCGGTGGAGATGAACGAGTCCGAGCGCACAGTGTTGTCCTCGGACGGGGATGTCTTCTACAACTTCTCCGGTGGCGACAACGGCATGAGCGTTGGCCGGTGCAGCTCGGCGGTGATCGGCGGGGTGCGCTACTACTGCACCGCCGGCAGTGCCTACACCAACCGGATGTATTTCGAGTTCACGCCCGGCAAGCTCAAGGGCAAGCAGGTGTTGGACGCGACGTTCGCGGTGACGGAGACGTGGTCGTTCTCGTGTGACGCGCGGTGGGTGGATCTGGAGCGCACGGACGGAATCTCCTCGTCGACCCACTGGCCTGGTCCGGGTGGGCCGAAGTCGGACAACTCGTGGGACCAGATGGTCGACCGCAATGTCTCGGCGGGCAGGGGCAGCGCCTGCAGTCCCTCCCAGCCGCGCGCGCAGATCGAGTTCAACGACAACCCAGCCGAGTCCGACGAGAACTTGACCTCGACGGTGAAAGCCTTCGCCGACGGCAAGTTCAAGACGTTGACGCTGATGCTGATGGCGAAGGACGAGTCGGACGCGATCTCGTGGAAGCGCTTCGACGACGACGCCGTCATCGACGTGACCTATGTCGGTAAGCCTGCCGTGCCGACCGAATACGGCTTGGAGACCGGCACCAACCAGATCTGCTCCAAGAGCGAGGGCGCGCCGACGACATGGTCGGATCCCACCCCAAATCTCGCAGCCACACCGCAGACAGCCGCCGGCGGTGAGGCGTCCGCCTCCCTGCGGGTGTACTTCGACCTGGACGTCAAGAACAGCGACGGCACCTGGTCGGATGCGAAGGAGCCCTCGACCGGCTCGGAAAGCCCGACCAGCGGGTACGTGGGTGATGGTCATGATCTGAACAAGACATGGGACGCCACGCTTGCGGACGGCAAGCGGTACCGCTATCGAGCCTGGACCCGTTCCTACTACAACAGTGGGGCCAGCATTCTCGGCGGATCTGCGACACCGTTCTGCTACTTCACGGTCGACAGCACCGCACCGAAGCCTCCGTCCGTCACCTTCACCACGACGTATTCCGAGTGCGTGACGGGTGGTGACTGCACGCCAAAGGGTGCTCCGGGCAAGCCGGGGACGGTGAAGTTCGGCCCGGCCGGCGGGGATGCGAACGTTGCCTACGCCTACAAGCTGTCCACGGACAGCGCCTGGCGGCCGTGGAAGACAGGGGCGACGGTGACCGAGACCATCACTCCGGTCGACTCGGGCACGATCACCCTCCAGGTCATGGCCAAGGACTCGGTGGGGAGAACAGGAGAGAACAAGGTCCGGTTCCTCGTCGACGAGGGAGACGGCCCCGTCGGCAAGTGGAACTTCAATGAGACCTCCGGAGCCGCTGTCGACGTCTCAGCAGCTGCGTCCGCGCAGCGCGACGACGCGGCCATCAGCGGAGCCACCCGGGTGAACACCGGTCGCCGGGGAGTGGTGACCGACAACGGCGTCACCGGCGAGGACAAGGCGCTGAAGGTCGGTGGCACTTCGTATGCGGCGACCTCCGGCAAGGTTCTGGAGACGCAGGCGTCCTACACCGTGTCAGCGTGGGTCCGGCTGGACGCCACTAGTACGACGGCGACAGTACTGGGGCAGGACGGCACCTATAACAGCCCGTTCTTCCTCGGCTACTGCTCCAACGTGAATCGGTGGTGCCTGCGCCTGGCCGATGCCGACGCGGCAACGACCTCACTGGACAACCAGCGCGTCAATTCGCTGAACCCACCGCAGTTGAAGGTGTGGACACACCTGGCCGCGGTGGTCGACACCAGCGAAAAAACGCTCACCCTTTACGTCAACGGCGTGCCGCAGGGCACCGGGAAGCTCACCACCGGCGCTTGGTCGGCGGCCGGCGCACTGCAGATCGGTCGCGTGAAGTACAAGGGTTCCTACACCGACTACTTCCCTGGTGAGGTCGACGAGGTCGCCGTGTGGCAGGACGTCAAGCCGGCCGAGGTGATCGCCCGTGAGGCCAACCCGGTCGACGCGGACGGCAAGGCGTACGCCGAGCTCGTGGCCCAGTACACGCCGGAGGGCGCTACCGGCACCACGTTGAGCGACATCTCCGGATACGGCAACAACCTCACTCTGTCGTCCTCGGGTGCGTCCCTGGACGGTGAGGCTCTCGTCCTCGACGGCACGATCGGTGCTGCGACGGCGGCGCGGCCGCTGGTGTCCGACGACGGCTCCTTCACCGCTGCCGCCACCGCCAGTATCAACACCCAGGCACTGACAGGTAAGCCGGATGGCTACCGCGCGCAGATCCTGGGCCAGCGCACTGCGACCGGCTCCTCCTGGAGTCTGTGGGTGGAGAAGACCGGAACGGACACCGAGCCGGTTCTGGACGACGACGGCAATCCGGTCCTGGACGACAACGGCGTCCCGCAGACCCGCACGGTCGTGACCGCCCGCTGGCACTTCGGCAAGCTCACCGCCGACGGCACCGGCACCTCCGTCGTCAGCGAAGAGGCGGCGGTTCTGGACAGCGAAGTCGGCCTGGTCGGTGCTTACGACGCTCACACCCGTGAGATCACTTTGTTCGTAGGCAGCGCGAGGCAAGGCGATCCGCTTGCCTACACCGCGACGGTCGGGAGCGGTGAGTTCGCGGCGGGCAAGGCCAACCTCGACGGCGCATGGGGCAACTACCTGCCCGGCCAGATCACCGACATCCGTCTGTGGGCGGGTGCGGTGACCGACGCGACTCAGGTCGAGACCCTGATCGGCTACTGAATCCCACCTGCGGTGCCCGCACCACCTCTTATATGGGCGGGGCGGGCACCGCAGCCATTTTCACCTTCTTGGAGAACTCTCTGTGTTTCCTCGCCTGTATCCACCCGGCCGGAGGGGCCGGCGGAGTGCGCTGACCGTTCTTCTCGCGGCGGTGTTGTCCGTGCCGGCCTCGCTGACACCACTGGCATCGGCGGCCGAGCTGCCCGGACGTCCCCACGTCCCCGAGGTCAAGTCCACCAAGGTCCGGCAGGTCACCACCCCTCAGGCCAAGGCGGCCCGGGCAAAGGTGGCCCAGCAGAAGAAGGCCAACCAGAAACTGGTGGAGTCGGCTCGGGCGGAGCGCAAGGCCGAGTGGCCGAAGGCGTCTGCGTCGAGCATCGACCTGACCGGTGTGCCGAAGACGAAGAAGACGAAATCCCTGGTCGTGGTGGAGCCGACGAAGGCCGGTGCCGCGTCGGCCGCGGGCAAGGCGAAGGTCGCGATTCTGGACCAGACGGCCGTTCGTCGGGTGGGCCTGACAGGTGTCGTCTTCACGGTTGCCGCAGACAAGCCGGGCGCGGCTCAAGTCACCGTCGACTACAGCTCGTTCGCTTCGGCGGTAGGTGGCAACTGGTCCTCTCGTCTGGGTCTGGTCCGGCTCCCGGCGTGTGCGCTGACCACCCCCACGAAGGCGGCTTGTCGCACTGCTACGCCCGTGGCTTCGGACAACGACGTCACCGGAGAGACGGTCACCTCTCGCACTTCGGTCGCTTCCACGGCCACCCCGACTGTCATGGCCCTGACTGCGAGTTCTACGGCTGCGTCCACAGCCGGCGGAGGAGATTTCAAGGCCACTCCACTGTCGGCCTCGTCGAGCTGGCAGGCCGGTGCCTCCTCCGGATCGTTCTCCTGGTCGTACCCGATCAGCACACCGCCGGCTGCGGCGGGCCCTGCGCCGTCCCTGTCCCTGTCCTACGACTCCGGCAGCATCGACGGGCGGACCGCCAACACCAACAACCAGGGCTCCACGGTCGGCGAGGGCTTCGACCTGACCTCGTCGTACATCGAGCGCAAATACGGTGTCTGCGACGACGACGGCCAGGACGACAAGAACGACCTGTGCTGGAAGTACGACAACGCCTCCTTGGTGTTCAACGGCAAGGCGACCGAGCTGGTCAAGGACGACACCACAGATGTCTGGCATCTCAAGGACGATGACGCCTCCAAGGTCACCCGCCTGACGGACGCGGACAACGACGACGCCGACGGCGAGTACTGGAAGATCGTCACCAGCGACGGCGCCACCTACACCTTCGGCTTGAACAAGCTCCCCGGTGCGGGCAGCGAGCGCACCAACTCGACCTGGACCGTTCCTGTCTTCGGCGACGACAGCGGTGAGCCCGGTTACGACAAGGGCAGCGAGTTCAAGAGCCGCTCGGAGACGCAGGCCTGGCGGTGGAATCTCGATCTGGTCGAGGACCTGCACGGCAACGCGTCCACGTACTGGTACGCGGCGGATACCAATCACTACGCGAAGAACGGCGACAAGACCGCCCTGGCTTCCTACACCCGGGGCGGTTATCTGGAGGAGATCCGCTACGGGCAGCGCAGCGACACCTTGTTCACGGCTCCCGTGTCCGACAAGGTGACGTTGACGTACAAGGAACGCTGCACCGCCTCCGACTGCTCTTCGTTGACGGACGACACGTCCGACAATTGGCCGGACGTCCCCTTCGACTCGATCTGCTCGGCGGACGAGGACGACTGTCTGTCCACCGGGCCGTCCTTCTTCACGCGCAAGCGATTGGCGTCGATCAACACGTACTTCTGGTCACGGGCCGCGGAGCCGGACGGCTTCCTTCCCGTCGACTCCTACACACTGGACCAGGAATTCTTCGACGGTCAGGACATCGGCAACAGTTCCGACCAGGTGCTGGTCCTCAAGTCGCTGACACGGACCGGGAAGAACGGCACGGACATAGCCCTCCCGCCGGTGGAGTTCACCTACCAGCAGCGGCCGAACCGGGTCGACTCCACGAGCGACGACATCCTGGCCCTGACCCGTCCGCGCATCGCTTCGATCGTGTCCGAGACCGGTGCCATCACTTCGGTCACGCTCTCCGACCCGGAGTGCGTGCGCGCCAGCAGGATGCCCGTGGCCGAGGACGACAACGGCCTGTCCTGCTACCCGGTCTACTGGAACATCAACGGTGGTGACCCGCAGCTGGACTGGTTCCACAAGTATCGCGTCACCGCGATCACGACCAACGATCCCGGAGCCGGGAACCCGGGTACGCAGACGTCGTACGAATACTCAGCCCCTGGCTGGCACTACAACGACGATCCCTTCACCAAGGAGAAGGAGCGCACCTGGTCGATCTGGCGCGGATACCAGAAGGTCACCGCCTACAAGGGCGATGTGGGCTCGACCCGTTCCAAGACCGTGAAGCTGTTCATGCAGGGCATGGACGGTGACAAGCGCAAGGACGGCACCACTCGTACAGCGGTAGTCAAAGGCATCGACCTGGACAATGTCGCCGGGGTCACGACCGACAACCTCGACGTCGCCGACGCCAACGACCACGACTACTACACGGGCCAGTTGCGTCAGGAGATCACCTACAACGGTGCGACCGCGATCTCGGCCACGGTGAACAACCTGTGGTCCGGGCAGACAGCCAGCCAGCAGAAGTCGTACGCGAACATCAAGGCGCACTTCGTCAGGACGGCCCGTACGTACAGCTACACGTACCTGGCGGCCACTCAGAAATGGCGTGTTGCCGCGACATCGAGCACGTACGACTCGACATACGGCATGGTCACCTCGGTCGAGAACCATGGTGACTGGTCGGCGACGGGCGACGAGAGCTGCACGCGAACCTGGTACGCGCGCAACGACGCCAAGGGTCTGACCGCTTTGGTCTCACGCACCCGTACGGTCGCCAAGTCCTGCGCCACCACTGACGCTTCGCTCTCTCTTCCGGTCAATTCCGCCGCCCGCGGCGATGTCCTCTCCGACACGGCGACGGTGTTCGACAACCCATCGGCCACCGGCTGGGCTCCGGACCAGGTTCCGACCATGGGGCTGGCGACCTGGACGGGCCGCGCCAAGGCCTACCCGGCCGTCGCCGGCACGGCCGAGCGTCATCCCCTGCCGGCCACCGGCTGGCAGACCATGACCACGACCACCTTCGACACTGCGGCGGCGAAGCTCGGCCGGCCGCTGACGGTCACCGACGCCAAGGGCCGGGTCACAACGACCGCCTACTTCCCTGCGGCCGCGGGTCCGATGACCACGAAGGTCATCACCAAGCCGAAGCTGACCTCCAATGGCCAGGCGCACCAGACGACGACGGTCTACGACCCGGCGCGCGGCACGGAGAGCTACGTCCTCGACGTGAATGTCAAGCGCACCGAGAACACGTACGACGCGCTCGGCCGGATCACGGCGACCTGGCTGCCCAATCGGTCCAAGTCGGCCAACGACACCCCGAACGTCAAGTACGCCTATGGACTGGAACGCAACAAGGCTCCCTGGTCCTCGGTGGCCACACTCAAGGCCGACGGGACCAGCTACAGCACGACCTACTCCCTGTTCGACTCACAGCTGAGATCCCTCCAGACGCAGAGCCCGTCGCCCCAGGGCGGCAGGATCCTGACCGACACCCGCTACGACAGCCGTGGCCTGGTCTACGAGACCTACGCCGACGTCTACGACAACACCACTGCCCCCAACAGCACGTACACGCAGACTCCGTACGGAGGCGGGAGCCAGACCGAGACGGAGTTCGACGGCGCCGAGCGTGCCACCACCTCCACTCTGTTGGTGGACGGTGCGAAGAAGTGGTCGACGACCACGACCTACACAGGTGATTCGACGGCGACCACGGCCGTCCAGGGGGGCAACGCCACCCGCACCATCACGGATGTGCAGGGGCGAACCGCCGAGACCCGCACATATGCGGGTACAGCGCCCAATGACACGGCCTACGGCGCCACCACCGGCACGTCCTACACAAGGGTTCACTACACCTACACGCCCGACGGCAAGCAGGAGACGATCACCGGACCGGACGACACCAAGTGGTCGTACGCATACGACCTGTTCGGCCGTCAGGTGAAGGCAGTCGACCCCGACAAGGGCACCACGGTCAGCACCTACACCGAGCTCGACCAGGTCGACACCACGACCGATGACGAGGACCGGGCCCTGCTGTTCGGATACGACGAACTCGGCCGCAAGACGGGCCTGTGGCAGACCAGTCGTACTGATGCCAACAAGCTCGCAGCCTGGACGTTCGACAGCGTGGCCAAGGGGCAGGCAACCGCTTCCATTCGCTACGAGGGCGGTGTGAGCGGCAAGGCCTACACCCGGCAGACCACCACTTACGACAACCTGTACCGGCCCACCGCCACAAGTGTCACCCTGCCGTCGGACGACCCACTGGTGAGCTCCGGAGCCGTTGCGGCGACCAGCACCACCGAGACGACGTACCGCCTCGACGGCACG
This sequence comes from Streptomyces sp. NPDC050508, assembly GCF_040655155.1. NCBI lineage: Bacteria > Bacillati > Actinomycetota > Actinomycetes > Kitasatosporales > Streptomycetaceae > Streptomyces > Streptomyces sp. NPDC050508. The sequence continues at coordinate 367,838 of NZ_JBFAJJ010000006.1, read as the reverse complement.
GTCGGCACCAGCAAGCAGCCCGCCGCCGGTGGCCTCGCCGCTGAGACCCTGGAATACCGCTACAACAGCACCGGCCTGAACAACGAACTGTCGGGCAAGACCGGTTACCTGCTCGCGACCGACTACACCGCGCTGAGTCAGGTCGGCCAGCTCCAGCTCGGCACGGCGACCGGTACCAAGCGGGTCTTCGTCACCAACACATTCGAGAAAGGCACCGGCCGACTGCTCAACGCCGCGGTGGACGACCAGACCCGCGGGCCCGTCCAGAACCTCACCTACGGCTATGACCAGGTCGGCAACGTTACGTCCATAACCGACGGCGCCGACATCGGCACCGGCACGGACAACCAGTGCTTCGCCTACGATGCCCAGCGGCGTCTGACGGAGGCGTGGACGCCGAAGTCCGCCGACTGCGCGACCTCCGGCCGTACCACGGCCAACCTCGCCGGACCGGCCCCTTACTGGACGTCGTACTCGTACACCGCGGCCGGCCAGCGCAAGACCGAGAAGCAGAACACCACCTCTCCCGTCACCACCACCTACTGCTACGACGCGACCCGGCAGCACGAGCTGACCGCCACAACGACTGGCAGTACGTGCACGGGCGTGGCCGCGCAGTACACCTACGACGACACAGGCAACACTGAGAAGCGGGTCGAGAAGGCAGGGTCCAGCACCAACCAGAGCCTGGACTGGAACGGTGAGGGCAAGCTCGCCAAGCTCACCGAGGGCACGACGGCCACCAACTACCTCTACGACGCCGACGGTTCACTCCTGATACGGCGTGACACCGCGAGCGCCGGCGAGACGGTTCTCTACCTCGGAGCCACCGAGGTCCATCTCAAGTCGGGCCAGAAGTGGGCCAACCGGTATTACACCGCGGGCGGCTGCACTGTTGCCCTGCGTACCAACCAGGGCGGCACGGAGAAACTCAGCTTCCTCGCTGCCGACCAGCACGGCACCAGCTCGATCGCCGTGACCGCCGACTCGGCCCAGGCGCTGACCAAGCGCTACAGCACCCCCTTCGGCACCGGCAGGGGAGCGACGACCGGCGTCTGGCCGGACGACAAGACGTTCCTCGGCATGTCGACGGACAACGGAACCGGCCTCACGCATGTCGGGGCACGCGAATACGATCCGTCCACAGGCCAGTTCATCAGCGTCGACCCTCTCCTCGCCCTCGAACAGCACCAGTCACTCAACGGCTACAGCTATTCGGAAAACAACCCGGTGACCACCTCGGACCCATCCGGTCTGGCGAGCCAGATCTCCTGCGAAGGAGACTCGTGCGACGGGGAGATGCGGTTCAAGGATTCCCATGCAGCTCCCGACTTCCTCTCAGGGGAGACGTGGGAAGAGAAATACCCCTGGGAAACCTCGCACTACGACTACTACGACCCCAACGCGATCTACTGCGACGCCTATTGTGAGATGAAACTCCAGGCGGCGCTTTTCACTCCGACCGTCAACACCGGTCAGTGTGGATCTACGATCGGCGGCACGGCCTGCCCGGGTTTCCTGACCCCCGGACAGATCCGAGCCGGTGCCGTCATCTCGCTGATGGACCCGACAGGGTTGATCGGTGGGGCCACCTGCATCCAGAACCCGACCAAACTCGGCTGCGGGTTCGCGCTGGCCGGTGCCGTGCCGATCTTCGGCAAGGGGTTCAAGGGCGGCAAGATTCTGCTGGAGGGCCTCGACGGACTGGACAATCTCCCCAAGAAGCTGCCCGGAGAACTGGACTTTCCCGATTTTCCTGAGGGGAAGACCGCAGCCTACGCAGACGGCAAGTTCACACTCAGCGGTTACGGCGCTTCAGTTCCCGAGGGATTCGCCCGCCCAGATATCGGGGAAGTTGCCAGCATCTTCGACGTGCAGATGCGTCATCCGTTCTTCATGGATAATGCAGGTGGTGACGGCGCCTACTATCTCATGCACGCAGAGAAGCAGGCGGCGGCGCTGAGCCCGGGAAGTCCCATTGTGGTAACGAAACCGATGTGTGATTTCTGCTTCCAAGGGATGACGGACGTTGCTCGCAGTACAGGGCAAACGCAGTACATCGTCGATCCCAGCGGTCTATATATACTGAAACCGAACTGAGTAAGGGCTAAATGAAGGGTGTGCCCGTGCTATGATGCGCGGACACACCCTTCATTATTTTGTCTTGGAGCAGTAGTGGCTCGCGCTGACAGGAATAAGCTCTTGGAGCAGGCCCGCGAAGCGGTCCAGGGAATGCGGACGGGGAATAAGGAAGCGGCTCTGCGTATGCGCGACCTCTTCCCCGCCGCGCAGGAGGTCGCAGACTCGGGCGATGCGGAATTCCAGGAGTTGGTGGGTGGTATCGCGCTTGAGTACATGAAGAACCATGAGGCCGCGCACTGGTATTTCGGGCAGGCCGCGAAGGCCGGGAATCCCGCCGCGAAGCGTGGTCTCGGGTTCCTCTTCTTCAATGGCGTGGGAGTCGTCAAGGATGAGCAGAAGGGCCTTGAGCTTTTCCGGGCGGCGGCTGCGGGCGGTGATCCGGTGGCGAAATACAACCTGGCCGGAATGTATCTCAGGGGGTATGTGCTGCCGAAATCAATGGAAAAGGCGATCCCACTTCTCGAAGAGGCGTCCGCGGCCGGTGTGGATTCTGCCTCCAACCAGCTCGGAGAACTCAAACTGGCTGAGAGGGATTACGTCGCGGCGCGGCGCTACCTGGAACTGTCGGTTGAGCAGGGCTCTTACGTCGCCATCAAGGAGCTTGCCCCTATGTGCCGCGATGGTGTCGGCGGTGAAGTCGACCTGGTTCTTGCCCTCGGCTGCTACCTGAAAATGCTGACCATCGGGGATGGAGACGGTATGCACGAGGCGCACCAGTTGGCGGACCGGATGACCGACGGGGAAATCAGGGAAGCCGCGGCCTGGGCGAATCGCGCTGATGAGGGAGAGTCCCTCATCAGGCGGGCTCGCCGCTAAACGAGCAGACGGTGTCAGCAGAGACTGATTCGCTGTGCTTGTTGAGCACGGTCCATGTGGCCTGATCGAGCAAAACATCCCGGAGTGTAGGCGGCCATCACGTAACAGGATCACTCGTGGCCTGGTAATCCGTCCGCATCGGGGTCGAATTCGAAGGCTTGGCCGGTCGGCCAGGCCTGTTTCACGGCCATGTGAGGGTTGCCGCACTCCGTGTGCGGTTCGCGGTGTCGTCGTTGAGGAGGACGTCGGCGAAGGCGGTGACCTGCCGGACGACGTCAACGAAGCGTTCGGGGAAGTCAGTTGCCGCAGGACCCTGCCGACGGCGCCAGGCGATGTACGAGGTCTGGCGACGTTCGCTGAGGTCGCGGTTGTTGAGATCGCCGAGTGAGACGGCGGTGGAGAGCTTCTCTGCGATGACGGTAGCGAGCGGGTAGCCGAAGAGCTGGAAGCTTTCCGTGCTGACTTGCTGCGGGTAGTTGATGGTCTGAGATCCAGGGGTGACGGGGGTCGCCGAAGCTGGCATCCAGTTGGAGCTTGAGTCGGGCTCGGGCGACGGACGCGGCCATGGACAGACGCAGACCGTGGTACTCGTCCTCCTCGCGGATGGGCACGGTCTTGAGTGTCGCGGGATCGAATACGACTCCGTCGTCGATCTCGGTAGCGGCGATGGCCCCGATCCTGTGGACGATCTCGGTTTCGGTGCCCGGGAATGAGCGGCCGAGGATGTCGATGTCGCGGGTCATCCGGCGGGCGCCGAACTGGGCGAGGAGCAGGCCGCCCTTGAGTACGAAGTGTTCGCGGCCGAGGGGTGACGCAGCCAGGCGGTAGAGGAAGCGTTCGAGGACGTACTCGACCATGATCTCGTCTGTTGACCGGCTGGTGCGTCGGGCCAGGTTGCGTAGGTCGTTGTAGACGCGGCCGGCGGTGGTGTCACGCGCAGGGTTGGCCATCAGGCGAGCACCGCCTCAACGGCAGGGCGGATGACGGAGAGAGCACCCAACTCGCGTGCGATGTCCTGGAGTTCGCCGACGTTACGGCGTCCGCCCCGGCGCAGATAGCGGCCGAGCGCGGACAGGGCGAGGGTCTCGCCGATGCGGCTGCGGTGGCGCATCGCGTCGACGACGCTGCGGGCGGCGTTGTACACGGGGACGGTTTCTCCCGGGGCTGCTTCGAATCGTTCGACGCCGAGGGCGAAGGTCGTCGGGACGTACTGCGCCACTACGGTAGGCGGGTAGGAAATCGTGGGACGGCGGGTACCGCGCGGCACGGCGATGTGTACCGCTGTAGGGATGTCGTCGATGAGTTCATGCAGTGCCAGGGCGGACTCACCGCATACGACGGCACGCGGAGCCCGTGCGCACACAGCAAGCAGATCTGCGTGCGCGGTCTCCGGTGCGTCTGCCCGCCGATAGACCCCCCGGGAGAGTTCGTCTATCTCTCCCGCTGCGACCAAGGACGCCAGATCACGGGGGGAGAGCAGGACCTGACGTGCCTGTGCCGTCGTGAACGTGGGGGCGAGGCCGGTCAGTCGTTGCTCCAGGCGTGAGGTCTCCGCAGCACTCATGTATCGAATGGTACCCCTGTGATGGCCTTAGGGGATCGATTTGATACATCCTCGTGGTCTCGTAGGACATCCCAGGGACTTTCCGCCGCGTAAGCAGAGAAGGCCCTGACAGCGCTGAAAGACACGAACGCGCTGCTCAGGCCCCACTCCTCAGCACTCGATGATGTTCACCGCAAGCCCACCCCGGGCCGTCTCCTTGTACTTCACGCTCATGTCCGCCCCCGTCTCCTTCATCGTCTTGATGACCTTGTCGAGGGACACCTTGTGCGACCCGTCCCCCCGCATCGCCATCCGCGCCGCGGTCACCGCCTTCACCGCCGCCATGCCGTTGCGTTCGATGCAGGGGATCTGGACCAGGCCGCCGACGGGGTCACACGTGAGGCCGAGGTTGTGTTCCATGCCGATCTCGGCCGCGTTCTCGACCTGTTCGGGGCTGCCGCCCAGGACCTCGGCCAGGGCACCCGCCGCCATCGAGCACGCCGACCCGACCTCGCCCTGGCAGCCGACCTCGGCGCCGGAGATGGAGGCGTTCTCCTTGAAGAGCATGCCGATCGCGCCGGCCGAGAGCATGAAGCGGACCACGCCCTCCTCGTCCGCGCCCGGCACGAAGTTGATGTAGTAGTGCAGGACGGCCGGGATGATGCCGGCGGCGCCGTTCGTGGGGGCGGTGACCACGCGCCCGCCCGCCGCGTTCTCCTCGTTCACCGCCATCGCGTAGAGCGTGATCCACTCCATCGCGTGCGCCAACGGGTCGCCCTCCGCCCGGAGTTGGCGTGCCGACATGGCCGCCCTGCGACGGACCCGGAGGCCGCCGGGCAGGATGCCCTCCCTCGACATGCCCCGCGACACGCACGCCTGCATCACGCGCCAGATCTCCAGCAGCCCGGCCCGGATCTCGTCCTCCGTACGCCAGGCCCGCTCGTTCTCCAGCATCAGCGCGGAGATCGACAGACCGGTCTCCTGCGTGAGGCGCAGCAGCTCGTCGCCCGTGCGGAACGGGTACTTGAGGACCGTGTCGTCCAGCTTGATGCGGTCGGCGCCCACCGCCTCCTCGTCGACGACGAAACCGCCGCCCACCGAGTAGTACGTCTTGGACAGCAGCTCCTCGCCCGCCGCGTCGAACGCCCACAGCGTCATGCCGTTCGCGTGGTACGGGAGGGCTTTTCGGCGGTGCAGTTTCAGGTCGTTGTCGAAGGAGAACGGGATCTCGTGTTCCCCCAGCAGCCGGATGCGGCCCAACTCCCTGATCCGCTCGACCCGTTCATCGGCCCCCTCCACATCCACCGTGCGCGGCGACTCGCCCTCCAGGCCGAGCAGCACCGCCTTGGGGGTGCCGTGCCCGTGGCCGGTTGCGCCGAGCGAGCCGTACAGCTCGGTGCGGACCGAGGCGACGGAGTCCAGCAACTCCTCGTTGCGCAGCCGGCGCGCGAACATGCGGGCCGCCCGCATCGGGCCGACCGTGTGGGAGCTGGACGGGCCGATGCCGATCGAGAACAGGTCGAAGACCGAGATGGCCACGGTGACTCCTCAGAACGCGCAGGACAAACAAGGTGATGCAAGGGGTGGGGGTCCGCGCACACCTTCCAGTGTGCGCGGCGCCCCCGGTGGGCTGCTACAGCCCGGGATACAGCGGGTACTTCTCCGCCAGCGCGGTCACGCGGGCCTTCAGGCCCTCCACGTCGGCCTCCCCGAAGGGAGAGGGCGCCTTCAGCGTCTCGGCGATGACGTCCGCGACCTCGGCGAAGTCCTCGGCCGTGAAGCCGCGGGTCGCCAGCGCCGGCGTGCCGATGCGCAGGCCGGACGTCACCATCGGGGGCCGCGGGTCGTTCGGGACGGCGTTCCGGTTGACCGTGATGCCGACCTCGTGGAGCCGGTCCTCGGCCTGCTGCCCGTCCAACTCGGAGTTCCGCAGGTCGACCAGGACCAGGTGCACGTCCGTACCACCCGACAGGACGTCGACGCCCACGGCCTTCACGTCGTCCTGGACGAGGCGCTCGGCCAGCAGCCGCGCACCCTCCACGGTACGCCGCTGCCGCTCCTTGAAGTCCTCGCTCGCCGCGACCTTGAAGGAGACCGCCTTCGCGGCGATCACATGCTCCAGCGGACCGCCCTGGAAGCCGGGGAAGACGGAGGAGTTGAGCTTCTTCGCGAAGGACTGCTTCGCCAGGATGATCCCGCCGCGCGGGCCGCCCAGCGTCTTGTGGGTGGTGGACGTGACGACATCGGCGTACGGCACCGGGTTCGGGTGCAGACCCGCGGCCACCAGGCCCGCGAAGTGCGCCATGTCGACCCACAGATAGGCCTCGACCTCGTCCGCGATCCGGCGGAACTCCGCGAAGTCCAGCTGGCGCGGGTACGCCGACCAGCCCGCGATGATCACCTTCGGGCGGTGCTCCTTGGCCAGCTTCTCGACCTCGGCCATGTCGACCAGGCCGGTCTGCGGATCGACGTGGTAGGCGACCACGTCGAACTGCTTGCCGGAGAAGTTCAGCCGCATCCCGTGGGTCAGGTGGCCGCCGTGCGCCAGGTCCAGGCCGAGGATGGTGTCGCCGGGCTGGGCCAGCGCGAACAGGGCGGCCTGGTTCGCGGAGGCGCCCGAGTGCGGCTGCACGTTGGCGTACTCGGCGCCGAACAGCTCCTTGACCCGGTCGATCGCGATCTGCTCGGCCACGTCGACGTGCTCGCAGCCGCCGTAGTAACGACGGCCCGGGTAGCCCTCGGCGTACTTGTTGGTGAGGACCGAGCCCTGCGCCTCCATGACCGCGACCGGAGCGAAGTTCTCCGAGGCGATCATCTCCAGCGTGGACTGCTGCCGGCGCAGCTCGGCGTCGACGGCCGCGGCGATGTCCGGGTCGAGCTCGTGCAGGGGCGTGTTCAGAACAGACATCAGGTGTACGACTCCTCAGCCGGCGGAAAACGCGGTGTACTCGTCGGCGGAGAGCAGGTCGCCCGGCTCCTCCGAGGCGCGCACCTTGAACAGCCAACCCCCCTCGAAGGGGGCCGAGTTCACCAGCGACGGGTCGTTCACCACGTCCTCGTTGATCTCGGTGACCTCGCCGCCGACGGGCGAGTACAGGTCGGACACCGACTTCGTCGACTCCAGCTCACCGCAGGACTCGCCCGCGATCACCGTGGAGCCGACCTCGGGGAGCTGGGCGTAGACGACATCGCCGAGCGCGTTGGCCGCGAACTCGGTGATGCCGACCGTCGAGACGCCGTCCTCGGCGACCGACAGCCACTCGTGCTCCTTGCTGTAGCGCAGCTGCTGGGGGTTGCTCATGGCCTGAATTCTCCTGTACGCGGGGGAGTGCTGATGAATGGGGTGAAAGAGGGGGACTGCGGAAGGCGTCGGCGAACGGGGCCGATGCGCCCGACGTCACCGACGAGGCTCTACGACGCTACGACGCCTTCACTTCTGGCGCTTGTAGAACGGCAGCGCCACGACCTCGTACGGCTCGTGACTGCCCCGGATGTCCACGCCGACACCGGCCGTACCCGGCGCCGAGTGCGCGGCGTCGACGTAGGCCATGGCGATCGGCTTGCCCAGCGTGGGGGAGGGGGCGCCGGAGGTGACCTCGCCGATCACCTTGCCGTCGGCGACCACGGAGTACCCGGCGCGCGGGACCCGGCGGCCCTCGGCGACGAGCCCGACGAGGACGCGCGGCGGCTGCGAGGCGGCGCGCTCGGCGGCTGCCTCCAGGGCCGTACGCCCGACGAAGTCGCCCTCCTTCTCGAACTTCACGACCCGGCCGAGCCCGGCGTCGAACGGGGTGAGGGAGGTCGACAGTTCGTGGCCGTACAGCGGCATGCCCGCCTCCAGACGCAGGGTGTCGCGGCAGGACAGCCCGCACGGGATCAGCCCGACCGACGCCCCGGCCTCGGTCAGCGCCAGCCACAGCTTCTCCGCGTCGGCGGGGGAGACGAACAGTTCGAAGCCGTCCTCGCCGGTGTAGCCGGTGCGGGCGATCAGCGCGGGGACGCCCGCGACTGTGCCGGGTAGACCGGCGTAGTACTTCAGGCCGTCGAGGTCGGCGATGGGGGCACCTCCCGGATCGAGCGAAGTCGAGACTCTGGGGGAGAGCGACTTGAGGATGCCGGGGGACTCGGGACCCTGGACGGCGAGCAGGGCGTACGCGTCACGGTCGTCGCGGACGACGGCGTCGAAGCCGGCGGCACGCTCCACCAACGAGTCCAGGACAACCTGGGCGTTGGACGCGTTGGCCACCACCATGTACTCGGTTTCCGCGAGCCGGTAGACGATCAGGTCGTCGAGGATGCCGCCGTCGGCCCGGCAGATCATCGTGTAGCGGGCGCGGCCGACGCCCACGGAGGCGATATTGCCGACGAGGGCGTAGTTGAGGAGTTGGGCGGCCTGCGGCCCGGTGACCGTGATCTCGCCCATGTGGGAGAGGTCGAAGAGGCCGGCCTTGGTGCGGACGGCGAGGTGCTCGTCGCGCTCGGAGCCGTAGCGCAGTGGCATGTCCCAGCCGGCGAAGTCGGTCATCGTCGCACCGAGCGAGCGGTGCAGCGCGTCGAGCGCGGTACGACGGGGGGCGTTACTGCTCATCGGTCGGTCTCCCAAGGCATGACGGCGAGGTCGTTCCTCCCCATCTGTCATCGGGACCTGAGAGGTTCGCCATGACCGCACGGGTCACGGGTTGCACCTTGGGTGGGACCGCCGGGCGGGCGGTCCGCTTTTCAGATGTGCCTCGCCCGCGCGGTAACTGGGCCTGAGAGATTCAAGGGAGGGACTTGCTCCTTCGGCGCCCCAGAAGACGTACGACTGGGGACTCTCCCGCGCGGATTCAAGCGGCCGGTATGCAGTTGGCGGGCACATCATCGCACAGCCTTTGTAACAGGCCTGTGGCCGGAACCGAACTGAACTGCGAGACACCGTGCATTACCTTCTCTTTACGTTCAGTGGGGAGAACCTTTCCTGACCCCGCAGGGAGGACGATCACGGTGACAAGGACCACGGTGTACGCCACGACCTCGGCCGTCGCGCTGCCCAGGCAGCCCGCGGCCCCGGCCCGGGAGGCGTGTCCGGTCCGGCCGGCACCGGTCGTCCGCGACCTGCGCGAGCGCGCCGGGCACAGTCCGCACGGTCTGCGCTTCGGCCCCCGCGACCTGGTCGTGGTCACCGGCCTGCCCGGCAGCGGCAAGTCCACGCTGATGCGCCGAGCGGTGGCGGGCAACGGCATCCGCGTCGACAGCCAGGACACCCGCGACCACTGGGACGCCCGGATGTCCGGCATTCTCCCGTACGCGATCTACCGCCCCCTGGTCCGGCTCGCGCACTACGCCGGACTGCACCGCACCCTGCGCTCCGCGTCCGGCGCCGTCGTGCACGACTGCGGCACCCAGTCCTGGGTGCGCGGCTGGCTGGCCCGCGCGGCCCGCCGTCGCGGCGGCACCCTGCACCTGGTGTTCCTCGACGTCAGCCCGGACACCGCGCTCGACGGCCAGCGCGAGCGCGGACGCGGAGTCTCGCGGTACGCGTTCCTGCGCCACCGCCGGGCAGCCGCCCGGCTGCTGCGCGCCGTGGAGCGCGGCGACCTGCCGCGGGGCGTCGGCTCGGCGGTCCTGTTGGACCGGGACGCGGCGGACGTGCTGCGCCGGATCGACTTCGCGGACTGAGCCGCTAGCCTTTTCAGCCACAGCAGGGTTACAGCAGGCGGTTTGACCAGCAGGCGGTAGGTAGATGGACTTCCCGGCGGACTTCCCCGGACAGGCGTACCCCCACCCCCATCCGCACGGCGGATGGCCCGGCAACGAGCTGGAGGAGGTGCTCTCGGTCTCCCTGGGCCTGCCCTCGGCCGGCGGCCGGATCATCGAGGTGCTCGGCCGCAGCTTCATCTGGATCCCGCTGCCCAGCGGCGGCGGCCCGATGAGTGGCCCACTGGACCTGCCCACGCTGGAGATCGACGGGCAGGCGTACGTCCCGGTCTTCAGCTCCGAGGAGCAGTTCCGCCAGGTCGTCGGCACGCATCTGTCGTTCACGATCGCGCCCGCGGTCGAGTTCGCCCGCGGGCTGCCCCCGCAGGTGGGCATCGCGGTGAACCCGGACGGCGTGGTCGGCGTACCCCTCCCGCCGCCTGCCGTGGCCGAGCTCTGCCGCATCGGCCGTACCGCCCTCGACGGTCCCACGAGCGGTGGCCGCGTCCGCCTCTTCGAGCCCGACTGGCAGGACGACCCGGTCGACTTCCTCGCCGCGGCCTCCGCGGAGTTCGCCGCCATCGGCGTGGTCGGCACGGCCCGCCGCTGCCTGGCCGCGATCGAGACGGCCGACCCGGTGATGTTCGTGGGCGTCGAACTGACCAACTGGGACGGCGACCTGAGAGCGGCCCCGATGGACGCCCTGGCCCGAGCGCTGGGACAGGTGACGGTGCAATGGCAGGTCAACCTGGTCCTCTTGGACGTAACGCAAGACCCGGTAGCGGACTGGATGAGGCAGACGGTACGTCCTTTCTATACACAGGGTCACTAGGAAGTCGGCCTAGGGGCCACCCCCCAGGGGCGCGGGGCTGTGTCGATTTGCGGCTCCGCCGCGTGGGCGCACCCAGCCACACGCGTCCTGCACTCGCCAACGGAGACCCGGCCCCCACCCATTGGGCGCTTAAGCTGGTCTCCAACGCAGGGCAACCAACCAGAAGGGGGCGGTACACGTTGAGCGCCAGCGGCAGCCGCACCGCGACCGGCCAGGTCGAGCACATGCTGCGCCAGGTGACGCCCGGGCGCTACGACGCCTACGAGGCGCTCCTGCGCGCGCTCGCGACCCCCCACTCCGGTCAGATCTGGATGCTCCTGTGGCACGGCCAGTCCGGCTCCCCGGACGCCCAGTACGGAAACATGCAGGTCGACAGGTACGGCTACGCCCCCTGCGTCACCTCCGCCCAGGAGCTGTCGGCCAGCGGCTGGAACCGCTCGTACGAGGTGGTCGACGGCCTGGACGTGGCCCGCACCCTCTACCCCGACCACTTCGGACTCTGGCTCAACCCGCACGCCCCCGGCGGCGGCCTCGGCATCCCCTGGCTCGACCTGCGCCGGATCGCCACCGGCCTGGAGCGCCAGCCCGCGGGACCGCTCAGGCTGTCGGAGCCGGCGATCGACGTCTCGCAGTTCTACGCCCTGCTCACGCAGAACGCCCACCGCACCCCGGCGGTCCGCACCCTCCGCCGCGCCTGGGTGCAGCCCGCGCTCGGAGCGCCGTATCTGGCGATCGGTCTGGATGTCTACGACACCAGTCCGCCCGCCGTGGACTCGGTGCGCGCGATGATGCAGCAGTCCATCGGCGTGGTCCCGGACGGGCTGCCGGTGTCGACCGTGGCGATGTCCGACGAGTACGACCCGGTCGCGCTCTGGCTGCGGGCGAACGCCCGCCCGTTCTACGACCGTGAGGCCCACGCGGCGCCCGCTCAGGTGTCGACGCCGGGTGGATATGGCTATCCGCCTCCGCGGTACTGATTCGTCGGCGGACGCGTCTGTCGCGACCGTGAAAACGATTGGGCCCGCTCTTTGAAACAGAGCGGGCCCAATCGGTGTTTCTGACGCGCGCTTAGACCATCACGAGTCTCTTACTTCGGAGTCGGAGTGCAGGATTCGTTCTTGCTCTGGCACGAGGCGAAAATCGGGTATGCGGTGATGGCGTGCACGGTGTTCGACTTCACCTTCACCACGCTGCAGTTCGCCTTCTCCACCCACTTGGTGGTGGTGAAGGGTGTGTACTGGACCTTCGGCTGGACGTATCCGTAGTAATGGCCGGCTACCGGCAGGGCGAAGGAGACGCTGTTGTCTTTCTTGGTCGACTTGGTCACGTTGTACGCGTAGCTGCCGTCGACCTTGATCTTCATGATCTTTTTGATCTCCCAGTCAAGACTCACGCCTACCGAGAAGGTGTGGGAGGTCTGGCGTACTGTGCTGAAGGCCAGGGTGTAGTTCAGCGTGGCCTTGGACGAACTGCTGTTGTACGCGCCAACGCGGTCGCCGATCGCCGAGTAGTACGGCTTGCCCGCCTTCTTGACCGTGTACGTGATTTCTCCGCCCGGGCAGGACATCGGACTGTTCGAGCCGGATGCCGCCGCGCTGGCGGCAGGGGCCATGGCGACCGCGCCCATCATGATGGCAGCCAGAGCAATTGCCGAATGGGTGGTTCTCTTCACGCGAAGTGACATTCGTGTTTCCCCGTTTCTCGGCTTGTCGGACGGCGTGTCATGTTGTCTGTCGCCCGGCAATTCCTGAGCGGCGAGCAGATTGCTCTCCGCCGATGGAGAAGAAGCTATCGGGCGAAAATAAAAGGTGGCAAGCGGATTCGAACTCTTCCCGGCGGCCACCCTCAAGCGACGCTCAAATTCCGCTTTCCCTCGATATGGCATGGCTCGGGGAATGTCTCTGATGTCCGTCCTGTGGGTCGGGAGGAAGGCGGCTTCTTGTCGTGAACTGGACATCGCGGTTCGTGGTGTGACGTGCATCACGCCGCCTGGCCTCGCGTGCTGCTGGGGCGTGCACTGCCGGGTCGGTCGCGCGGTCGGCCCTTGGTGGGGTGCCCCTATGACTTTGGTCAAGGGGTGGTTGGGGTGGGTGGTAGGAGGTGCCGTCGCGGAGCATCGCGAAGAGCATGTCGGCTCGGCGTCGGGTGAGGCGGAGGAGAGCGTGGACGTGGTGCTTGCCCTGGGCGATCTTCCGCGTAGTAGGTGCGGGAGGCCAGGTCGGACAGTGCGACGAACGCGGAGAGGTAGAAGGCCCGCTTGACCTGTTTGTTTCCCCGTCTGGAGGGTTGTTCGCCGCGGTCGAGGACCCGGAGCTGCGGGTGGGACGGTCTGCTCGTCCAGTGCGGTGAAGACGTCGTCGATCAGACGCTCGGCCAGGCGGGGTGCCTTCGGGTGGATCAGAGTGACCGGTGGTCGGCGTCCGGCCTTGCGGATCGGTGCCGGTGAGCCGAACTGGTCCAGCATTCTGAGGACGGCCGGGTGCTGCATGCGCGGACCGATGACTCGTTCCAGGTGCGGGTGGACCTGTGTGAACAGGCGCCGCGCGGCCGGTTGGAGAGGCTACGCCGCATCGTTGATCCGGGCAGGTGGGCGACATGGCAGCCCAGGTCACGTGCGATTGCCGGCGACAGTGCCCCGATCGATGCCACTTGGTCGACGAGGGCAGGGGCGAGGAGGGTGCCGTGCCTGGCTTGCAGCTCGGCCGAGACTTCGCGGAGCTTTGGTTCGCTGCTGGGCGGTCTACGGTCGAAGGTCTTCTTCCCTGCCGGGGTGTTCGCCCTTGCCGACATCCGGTCCGAGGTGGAGGTCGATGTCCCTGGTGTCGATCATCTCGTGGTTCCATCGGTGCTGGGGGCCACGAAGACGGCAATGGGGGTGTCCTGCCCGACGGGCTCGCACGTCTCGGGTGGCAGCGTCGGCATCTCCTGGCTCGACCTGCGCCGGTTCGCCACCGGCCTGAAGCGCGGCCCGCGCTCGGGGCGCCGTATCTGGCGATCGGTCTGGATGTCTACGACACCAGTCCGCCCGCCGTGGACTCGGTGCGCGCGATGATGCAGCAGTCCATCGGCGTGGTCCCGGACGGGCTGCCGGTGTCGACCGTGGCGATGCCCGACGAGTACGACCCGGTCGCGCTCTGGCTGCGGGCGAACGCCCGCCCGTTCTACGACCGTGAGGCCCACGCGGCGCCCGCCACAGGCGGGTGGGTACGGCTACCTACCCGTCCGTGGTGGATACTGACCTGGCGAGTCCTCTTCCCTGCTTCTCCGCAGATTTTACGTCGACGACACATTTCTTCGCGCGTAGATCGCGGTCAGGTGCCCTAATTGGCGCCGAACCGGTGTTCTGTCCCAACTGCCCGGCGTCCGGGAGGCGTTACCCGTTGTCCGTATAACGGAACCCTCCAGCCCGCATCACGTTTACGCATCCATTCACCGCCAAGTCTGGCAGCAGATCACCAAAGCGTTGAAGACTCCCGCACCAGGGGCCGTTCGCCCCGATGTACGACGGACTGATCATGCCGCCACAGCGGCAAGTGTGGGCCGGCTACCGCCGGTTGAGAGGGGTCCCTGCCAGATGACGGCACCATTGCACGAGCCGACCGCGGAAGCGGCCCCGAGCGCGGCCGAAGAAGCGGCGGCTGCGACCGCTGGCGACAAGGCCGTGCAGGGACGTTCCCTGGGCCGGATCGCCTGGGAGCGCCTCAAGCGCGACAGACTCGCCCTCGCGGGCGGCATTGTCGTGCTCGTCCTCATTCTGGTCGCAGTTCTCGCCCCGGTGATCGCCAACCTGATCGGGCAGGATCCGGACACCTTCCACGAGAGCCTGATCGACCCGCTGTTCGGCACCCCCAAGGGGTCGCTGGGCGGCATCAGCGGCGACCACCTGCTGGGCGTCGAGCCCGTCAACGGCCGCGACATCTTCGCGCGGATCCTCTACGGCTCCAGGATCTCGCTCCTCGTCGGCTTCCTGTCCGCGATCGTCGCCGTCGTGCTCGGCACGGTTCTCGGCATCCTGGCCGGCTTCTTCGGCGGCTGGGTCGACTCGACGATCAGCCGTGTCATGGACGGCCTCCTGGCCTTCCCGCAGCTGCTCTTCATCATCGCGCTGGTCTCGGTGATGCCGAACGAGATGCTGGGCCTGAGCGGGTCCAACGTGCGTGTGTTCGTGATGATCCTGGTCATCGGCTTCTTCGGCTGGCCGTACATCGGGCGCGTGGTGCGCGGACAGACCCTCTCGATGCGTGAGCGCGAGTACGTCGAGGCCGCTCGCTCGCTGGGCGCCGGGCGCTTCTACATCCTGTTCAAGGAACTGCTGCCCAACCTGGTCGCGCCGATCATCGTGTACACGACGATGATGATCCCCACCAACATCCTCACCGAGGCGGCACTCAGCTTCCTGGGTGTGGGCGTCAAGCCGCCCACGTCCTCCTGGGGGCAGATGCTCTCCACCGCGATCGACTACTACGACTCGGACCCCATGTACATGGTCGTCCCCGGCGTGGCGATCTTCATCACCGTTCTGGCCTTCAACCTCCTCGGCGACGGCGTGCGGGACGCGCTGGACCCGAAGGGTTCCCGCTGAACCGCCTTACCCCAAGCCTCCCGTGCCATCTACACGGGGTCTCTCATCAAATCCGGAGGATCCGAGATCGTGACTACCCAACGCACCTCAGGGCGGCGTAAGCAGGCGTTTGCCGCTGCTGCCGCGGTCGCCGGCATGCTGGCCTTGGCAGCGTGCGGCGGCGGCAACAGCGACGACGGCGGTTCGAAGACCGGCGCCGCAGGCTTCGACGCGGCGAACAACAAGGTCGCCCAGGCCTCGCTGGTCAAGAAGGGCGGCGAGCTGAAGTTCGTCTCCGCCCAGGACGCCGACTTCTGGGACACCACGCGCGGTTACTACGGCTTCATGTGGGACTTCTCGCGGTACTACAGCCGTCAGCTGCTCACCTACAAGACCGAGCCGGGTGCCGCGGGCACCGAGCTCACGCCCGACCTCTCCACTGACATGGGGCAGGTCTCGGCCGACGGCAAGACCTACACCTTCCACCTGCGGGACGGGAGCACCTGGGAGGACGGCAAGGCCATCACCTCCCAGGACATCAAGTACGGCATCGAGCGCGTCTGGGCGCAGGACGTGCTGTCCGGCGGTCCGATCTACCTCCAGCAGATGCTCGACCCCAAGGGCACCTACAAGGGTCCGTACAAGGACACCTCGAAGGACAAGCTCGGCCTGAAGGCGATCTCCACGCCCGACGCCAAGACGATCGTCTTCCACCTGCCGAAGGCGAACTCCGACTTCAAGCAGGTCCTCGCCATGGTCACGGCGTCCCCGGTCCGCCAGGACAAGGACACCAAGGCGAAGTACACGCTGCACCCCTTCTCCTCCGGTCCGTACAAGTTCCAGTCGTACAGCCCCGGCAAGAAGCTGGTGCTGGTCCGCAACACCAACTGGAAGGCGTCGTCGGACCCGGTGCGCAAGGCGTACCCGGACACGATCTCGCTGACGATCTCCTCGAACCAGTCCGACATGGACCAGCGCCTGATCAACGGCGACTACGACATCGACGCCGGCCAGACGGGTCTGGGTCCGCAGGGCCGCACCATCGCCCTGAAGCAGCACAAGGCCAACCTGGACAACCCGGTCTCCGGCTTCATCCGTTACGCGGTCTTCCCGCAGAACGTCAAGCCGTTCGACAACATCGAGTGCCGCAAGGCCGTCATCTACGCGGCCGACCACGTGTCGCTGCAGACCGCGCGCGGTGGCCCGATCGCCGGTGGTGACATCGGTACCAACATGCTCCCGCCGTCGATCGCCGGTAGCGAGGGCCAGAAGTACGACCCGTACGGGATCGCCGGTGCCAACAAGAACGGCAACGACGACCTGGCCAAGAAGGCGCTGACGGCCTGCGGTCAGCCGAACGGCTTCAAGACCACCATCGCCGTCCGCAACAACAAGCAGCAGGAGGTGGCCACGGCCACGTCGCTGCAGGAGGCGCTGAAGAAGGTCGGAATCCAGGCCGACATCTACCAGTACGACGGTTCGCAGAGCTCGGGCATCATCGGCTCTCCCTCGAACGTCGCGAAGAAGAAGCTCGGCATCATCATCATGGGCTGGGGTCCGGACTTCCCGACCGTCCAGGGTTACGGCATCCCGCTGTGGAGCAGCAACTACATCCTGCAGAGCGGTAACAACAACTTCGCTCTGATCAAGGACAAGACGATCGACGGGCTGTTCGACCAGTACAACACCACGCTGGACGAGGCGAAGAAGACGCAGCTCGCCACGGAGATCAACCACAAGGTCAGCGAGGGCGCGTACTACCTGCCCTTCACCTTCGAGCGACTCCTGAACTGGCGCTCCTCGCGTATCGCCAACGTCTACACGACGAACGCGTACAGCGGCTACTACGACTTCGTCAACATCGGTCTGAAGTCCACGAAGTAATCCCGGCACACCCGCCGTACGGCACGAAAGGCAGGTGAAGGCCGGCGCGGCGGGACCGTGGGCCACCGGAAGACCTCCGGAGGCCCACGGTCCCGCGGCGGGCCGTTAGCTGTGCTCGCTTACCTCATCAGGCGGCTGTTCGCCGCCGTAGTGATGCTGGTCGTCATCATCCTGGTGGTCTTCAGCATCTTCTTCCTCGTCCCCAAGTGGGCGGGCGTGGACATCGCCACGAGTTTCGTGGGCAAGCAGGCCGACCCTCATGCCGTCGAGGCGGTGCGGGAGAAGCTGGGTCTGAGCGACCCGATCTTCGTGCAGGTCTGGCACTTCTTCAAGGGCATCTTCGTCGGCCGCACCTACTCGGCCGGCGGTGACGTCACCCACTGCGCCGCGCCGTGCTTCGGCTACTCCTTCCGTAGCGAGCAGTCCGTATGGCCGGTGCTGACCGACCGCTTCCCGGTGACCCTGGGTCTCGCGCTCGGTGCCGCCGTGCTGTGGCTGGTCTTCGGTGTCGCGGCGGGTGTGCTCTCCGCGCTCAAGCGGGGCACCATCTGGGACCGGACCGCCATGGTGGTCGCACTCGGTGGTGTGTCCCTCCCCATCTACTTCACGGGCCTGCTCTCGCTGGCGGTCTTCAGTTACGGGCTGAAATGGATCAACGGCCAGTACGTGCCCCTGGACCAGAGCTTCTCCGGCTGGCTCGGCGGCATGATCCTGCCCTGGATCACCCTCGCCTTCCTCTACGCCGCTATGTACGCCCGCATCACCCGCGCCACCATGCTGGAGATCCTCGGTGAGGACTACATCCGGACGGCACGCGCGAAGGGCCTCAAGGAACAGGTCGTCATCGGCAAGCACGCCATGCGCTCCACGATGACGCCGATCCTGACCATGCTCGGCATGGACCTCGGTGCTCTCATCGGCGGCGCCATCCTGACCGAGACGACGTTCAGCCTGCCGGGCCTCGGTCAGGCGGTACTCACCGCCATCAAGAACCAGGACCTGCCCATCATCCTGGGTGTCACCCTGATCACTTCTCTCGCGGTGCTTCTCGCCAACCTCGTGGTGGACATCCTGTACGCCGTGATCGACCCCCGAGTGAGGCTCTCATGACGGAACTCAGCAAGAGCGGGGCCGCCGTGGGCGAACCCACGGACGCCTCTCCCGCGCCCACGGCCTTCCTCGAAGTCCGCGACCTCAAGGTGCACTTCCCGACCGACGACGGCCTGGTCAAGTCCGTCGACGGGCTCAGCTTCTCGCTGGAGAAGGGCAAGACCCTCGGCATCGTGGGCGAGTCCGGCTCCGGCAAGTCGGTGACCTCGCTCGGCATCATGGGCCTGCACACCGCCGGCCAGTACGGCAAGCGCAAGGCGCAGATCTCCGGCGAGATCTGGCTGGACGGCACCGAGCTGCTGTCCGCCGACCCGGACCACGTGCGCAAGCTGCGCGGCCGTCAGATGTCGATGATCTTCCAGGACCCGCTGTCGGCGCTGCACCCGTACTACACGATCGGCGCGCAGATCGTGGAGGCGTACCGGATCCACCACGACGTCGACAAGAAGACCGCCAAGCGTCGCGCGGTCGAGATGCTCGACCGGGTGGGCATCCCGCAGCCGGACAAGCGTGTGGACAGCTACCCGCACGAGTTCTCCGGCGGTATGCGTCAGCGCGCGATGATCGCGATGTCGCTGGTCAACAACCCCGAACTGCTGATCGCGGACGAGCCGACGACCGCCCTGGACGTGACCGTCCAGGCGCAGATCCTCGACCTCATCCGAGACCTGCAGAAGGAGTTCGGCTCCGCGGTCATCGTCATCACCCACGACCTGGGCGTCGTGGCCGAACTGGCCGACGACATCCTGGTGATGTACGGCGGCCGTTGTGTGGAGCGCGGCCCGGCCGAGGACGTGTTCTACGAGCCCCGGCACCCCTACACCTGGGGCCTGCTCGGCTCGATGCCGCGGCTCGACCGTGAGCAGCAGGAGCGGCTGATCCCGGTCAAGGGCTCCCCGCCCTCGCTGATCAACATCCCGTCCGGCTGCGCCTTCAACCCGCGCTGCCCGTACGCGGACCTCCCGAAGGACAACGTCACCCGCACCGTCCGCCCCGAGCTGGCCGAGGTCGGCAACCGGCACTGGGCCGCCTGCCACCTGGGCAAGGAACAGCGGGAGCGTATCTGGACCGAAGAGATTGCGCCGAAGCTGTGAGTGACGACGAGAAAGCGGTGACGACTCCCGCGCAGTCCGACGAGCCCCAGAAGCAGGGCGCGACCCTCACCAAGGACCCCGCCCCCGGCGAGGTCCTGCTGAAGGTCACCGGACTGCAGAAGCACTTCCCGATCAAGAAGGGCCTGCTGCAACGGCAGGTCGGCGCCGTGCACGCGGTCGACGGCCTCGACTTCGAGGTCAGGTCCGGCGAGACGCTGGGTGTCGTGGGCGAGTCGGGCTGCGGCAAGTCGACGATGGGCCGGCTGATCACCCGGCTCCTGGAGCCGACCGGCGGAAAGGTCGAGTTCCAGGGCAAGGACATCACGCACCTCGGGGTGAGCGGCATGCGTCCGCTGCGCCGCGACATGCAGATGATCTTCCAGGACCCGTACTCGTCGCTGAACCCGCGCCACACCATCGGCACGATCGTCGGCGCTCCCTTCAAGCTCCAGGGCGTCGATCCCGAGGGCGGGGTCAAGAAGGAAGTGCAGCGGCTGCTGGAGGTGGTCGGGCTCAACCCCGAGCACTACAACCGCTATCCGCACGAGTTCTCCGGCGGTCAGCGTCAGCGCATCGGCATCGCCCGCGCGCTCGCGCTCAACCCGAAGCTGGTCGTGGCGGACGAGCCGGTGTCGGCGCTCGACGTGTCGATCCAGGCGCAGGTGGTGAACCTGCTGGACGACCTCCAGAAGGAACTCGGCCTGACGTACGTGATCATCGCGCACGACCTCTCGGTCGTCCGGCACGTCTCGGACCGTATCGCGGTGATGTACCTCGGCAAGATCGTCGAACTCGCCGACCGCGAGGCCCTGTACAAGGCGCCGATGCACCCGTACACCAAGGCGCTGATGTCGGCGGTGCCGATCCCGGACCCGCGGCGGAAGAACGCGAAGAGCGACCGCATCCTGCTCCAGGGGGATGTGCCCTCGCCGATCTCGCCGCCGACCGGTTGCCGGTTCCACACCCGGTGCTGGAAGGCGACGCAGATCTGCACGACGACCGAGCCGCCGCTCCTGGAGCTGCAGCCCGGCCAGCAGGTCGCCTGCCACCACCCGGAGAACTTCGCGGACCAGGCTCCGCAGGACACGGTCCTGCTGTCGGTCGCGAAGGAAGCCGAGAAGCTGCTCGGCGAGACGGCGCTGCTGGAGTCGGCGGAGACGTCGGCGGCGGTGGCGGCCACGCTCTCCGAAGAGGCCGCCGAGGCCGGCGAGCCCACCGGCTCCGTGGCAGCGGACGACTCCGCGGAACCGGAAGCGGAACCGGGCGATCAGGAGTCAACCGACCAGTAGGGCATGACAAGTTGGTAAAGTCATGTCCATGTCGATACGGGGGAGTGCAGAGTCGAGCGTGTCCGACTGATCGGAAACGCACCCCGAAGGGACGACTCATGGCACTCTCCCGTTCGGCACGTTTAGGGGCCCTCGCGACAGCGGCGGCCTCTTTTCTTGTCATAGCCGCCTCCTCCGCCCCCACCCCCGGCGCCGACGGAATCGGCGACAGCTACTTCCCCCAGCTCGGCAACGGCGGCTTCGACGCCCGGCACTACACCCTGGACGTCGCCTACAACCCCGACACCGACCGCCTCGACGGCCGTACGACCCTCACCGCCCGCGCCACCCAGAACCTCTCCTCCTTCGACCTGGACCTCCAGAAGCTGGAGGTCACCGAGGTCCAAGTGAACGGAAGACAGGCCCAGTTCACCCGCACCGGTGACGAACTGCGCATCACCCCGAAGGACTCCCTCCGCAAGGGCAAGGACTTCACGGTCACCGTCACCTACGGCGGAGTGCCCGAACCCCTCAACGGCCCCATCGTGTTCGGCTCCGACTACGGCTGGATGAAGACCACCGACGGAGTCTTCGTCGCCTGCGAACCCAACGCCGCCTCCACCTGGTTCCCGTCCAGCGACCACCCCTCCGACAAGGCCACCTACGACATCCGCATCAAGGCCCCCAAGGGCCTGACCGGCGTCTCCAACGGCCGGCTCGTCTCGACGTACGACAAGGGCGACTCGACGTACACCCACTGGCGCGAGTCGAAGCCCATGGCGACCTACCTCGCGACCGCCACCATCGGGAAGTTCGACGTCAAGACGGGCACGACCCCCGGCGGAACCCCGATCTACGTCGCCATCGACCCCGTCCTCGCCAACAGCAACAGCGTCGACGTGTACGCCGTGACGGCCGCCGCCACCGACTACTGGTCGCAGGTCTTCGGGCCGTATCCCTTCGAGGAGACCGGCGCGATCGTCGACGACATGCCGGAGGCCGGGTTCTCGCTGGAGGTGCAGAGCAAGCCCGCCTACTCGGCCGTGCGCAGCGAGTCGACGATCGTGCACGAGCTGTCCCACCAGTGGTTCGGCGACTCCGTGTCGGTCGCGCACTGGAAGGACATCTGGCTCAACGAGGGCTTCGCGACCTACGCGCAGTGGCTGTGGGCCGAGCACCAGGGCACCCGCTCGGCGCACGACTCGTTCCTGGCCGGGTACAACTCCCGTCCGGCCGACGCCGCCTTCTGGCAGATCACGGTTGCCGACCCGCAGCGCGACACCATGTTCTCCTCCGCCGTCTACCAGCGCGGCGCGATGACCCTCCAGATGCTGCGTGAACGCATCGGCGACACCGCGTTCTTCAAGCTGCTGCCGACCTGGACGAAGCTGCACCGCTACGGCAACGCGAGCACCGCCGAGTTCATCAAGCTCGCCGAGAAGATCAGCGGCCAGCAGCTCGACGACCTGTTCCAGACCTGGCTGTACACGACGGGCAAGCCCACCCTGTAACGACCCACGGGTAACAATGTGGGGTGCTTCAGCAACTGTTCAGTCCCTCCGTCCAGCACACGCTCGACCTCGTCGGCATCTTCGTGTTCGCCATCTCCGGCGCGCTGCTGGCCGTCCGCAAGAACTTCGACGTGTTCGGCATCGCCGTGCTCGCCGAGGTCACCGCGCTGGGCGGAGGGGTCTTCCGGGACCTCGTCATCGGGGCGGTGCCCCCGGCCGCCTTCACGGACCTGGGGTACTTCCTCACTCCGTTCCTCGCCGCCCTGCTCGTCTTCTTCCTCCACCCGCAGGTGGAGCGGATCCAGTTCGGGGTCAACGTCTTCGACGCGGCCGGCCTCGGCCTGTTCTGCGTCACCGGCACGGTGAAGGCGTACGACTACGGGCTCGGCCTGACCTCCTCGGTGGCCCTCGGCCTCGGGTCCGCCGTCGGCGGCGGTGTGCTGCGGGACGTGCTGGCCAACGAGACCCCGTCCCTGCTGCGCTGGGACCGCGACCTGTACGCGGTCCCCGCGATCGTCGGCGCCACCATGATCGCCCTGTGCATCCGCTACGACCTGGTGGGCCCGTTCACCAGCGGGCTCGCGGTCGTCACCGCTTTCGTGTTGCGCCTGCTCGCGATGAGGTTCCACTGGCGAGCGCCTCGCGCGTGGAACCGGCGGTCGAATGTCCGAGAGGATCAGACCCCGACTTCGTGATTTTGGGGTGGTTCTGGCCCAGCTCCAGGGTCAGCCAGCGGAACACCGTCTTCACCTGCGGTCGCCAGAGGGCCATGGTGTGCCCGCCGTCGCTGCGCGGCAGGAACACCACGTGCACGCTCGTCGGTGCCTTCGCGATCTGTTCGAGGGCCACGCCCGCCTGGTAGCCGTCGCCGGACTCGCCGGAGAGGTACATCGCGATCGGCGGTGGCGTCGCCGCCTTCTTGAGCAGCAGGTAGGGGTTGTTCGCCTCGCGCAGGGCCACGTTCTGCGCGGCCAGCGAGTTGCGCTCGCCGATCGGGTCGTTGTAGCCGGACATGCTCACCGCGGCCTGGTAGCGGTCGGGGTGGGCGACGGCGAGCTTGACCGCGCAGTGCGCGCCGGCCGAGTAACCGGCGACCCCCCAGCCCTTCGGCGCGGGCTGGGCGCGGAAGTTGTCCGTGACCATCTTCGGTACGTCGATGCTGAGCCAAGTGTCGGCGTTGACCGTGCCGGGGATGTTGGCGCACCCGGTGTCCACCCCGGCCAGCAGGTTGTAGCGCGGCGCGACCAGGATGAACGGCGCGATCCGTCCGCTCTTCATCAGCGGCTCCAACTGCTGGGTCACGTGCATCGACCCGAACCAGGCCTTCGCCGAGCCGGGCCAGCCCGGCAGCAGTTCCACGACCGGGAACTTCTTGTGGCGGTAGGCCGCCTCCTTGTACTGCGGCGGGGTCCACACGTAGACCTCGGCGTTCACGCCCGACACCCGGCCCTTGAGCTGGGTGACCTCAACCTGGCCCGCGGAGCTCATGCCGGGACCCCTGGCCGGGGCGAACGCCTGCCTGACCTTGGGCAACCGTTTCAGCGCGATACCGCCGGTGCCGTCCTTGCCGAGGTCGGCGGCCTGCTGGACGTGGTTGCCGGTGCCTAGGAGGTCGGCCCAGTTGTCGTACAGGTTGTTCTGGTTGTTGACCATCACGAAGACCAGGGTGACGGCCGTGGCCTGGGCGAACAGCAGCATCAGGGCCCGCGCCGCCACGCGTACGGCCTTGGGGCCGCGCAGCCGCGACCACAGCACGAGCGGCAGTATGAGGGCGACGATCGTCAGCACGACGGCGGTGTAGAGGAACGGAGTCCCGGTGAGGCTCATGTCCCCAAAGAGGGGGATCGAGGGCCCGGGGTCACGGACGAGTTCGGACACTTACCAAGAAATTGCCGGTTCCTCACCCGGGTGGCCGATGGATTGCCGGTGTTTTCATATACCCGCAACACCAAAGCTACCGCTTAGTAATGTCTTGTTGTACGGTTCATTCATGCCAGAAGCAGCATCCGCGCCGGCGCCCGTGCGGGCCACGATCGGCGACAGCGAGTTCGACCGCGACACGGCGGTCACCCGTCGCGCCCCGGGCGTCTACGACATCGACCTCTCAGCCGGCTGGACGATCATCAGCGCAGTCAACGGCGGCTACCTCCTAGCCGTCCTGGGCCGCGCCTTGGCGGACGCTCTACCCCACAACGACCCGTTCACGATCTCCGCGCACTACCTCACGGCGTCCCAACCGGGCCCGGCGGTCATCCGCACGGACACCGTCCGCACCGGCCGCACCCTCTCCACCGGCCAGGCGTCCCTCTTCCAGTACGACGAAGAGGGCACGGAGGTCGAGCGCATCCGAGTCCTCGCCTCCTACGGCGACCTGGACGCCCTCCCGGACGACGTCCGCACGACGGCCCGCCCGCCGGTGTTTCCGCCGATGGACCAGTGCTTCGGCCCGCAGGACGGACCCGCCCCGGTCTCCGGCAGCTCGGCCATCGCCGACCGCCTGATGCTCAAGCTCGACCCGTCCACCCTCGGCTGGGCCCTGGGCGCCCCCTCCGGCAAGGGCGAGATGCGCTCCTGGTTCGGCCTTGCGGACGGCCGCGACGCCGACCCGCTCTCCCTCCTCCTCGCGGTGGACGC
The DNA here is from genome assembly GCF_040655155.1 of Streptomyces sp. NPDC050508. Taxonomy (NCBI): domain Bacteria; kingdom Bacillati; phylum Actinomycetota; class Actinomycetes; order Kitasatosporales; family Streptomycetaceae; genus Streptomyces; species Streptomyces sp. NPDC050508. Next base: position 342,767 of record NZ_JBFAJJ010000006.1, on the reverse strand, counting down.
ACTCCCCCCGACGGCCTTCGAGATCGGCCTCAAGGGCTGGGTGCCCACGGTGGAACTCACGGTCCACGTCCGCTCCCGCCCGGCCCCGGGCCCCCTCCGCATCTCCATCACCACCCGCAACCTGGCCGGCGGCTTCCTGGAGGAGGACGCGGAGGTCTGGGACAGCAGGGACCGACTGGTGGCACAGTCACGGCAGCTGGCGCGGGCGAGACTGAGCTGAGGGAGTTTCGCTCCGGCCGGTCTGCCAACGCCCGGCTGGGGAGGGCTACTTCGGGGCAGTGGGCGCGAACTCGGGGGGTTCGGGGTCCGTTTCGGCCGGCGGCCGCTGCCGCCCTTGGGCGGGCGATGGTGAGCAAGGTGGCTGCCTGACATTCGCCCCAGCTGGGCCGCCAACTGCTGGTAGGGGGCGGCTTCTTCGGGTGTCGGCTGCGTCCTGATGAGGGAGATCACCGAGGTCCTGAGTGCGGCAGCGCTTTTCGTGGCGTGTATGCGGTCCGGGTGTCCGCCGCGTGGTAGGTGGTACGCCCCGGCCGACTGGTCGGGCTGCGCCGGGCTCGGCCGGCGGGTTTCGGTCCGGTCCGCCGACTGCCGGTAGGGGCGGCTTCATCGGGTGTCGGCTGCGTCCTGGTGAGGGTGCTTCGGGGTCTTGGGTGTGGCCGGGCTCTTCGTGACGGGCATGCGGTCCGGGTGTCCGCCGCGTGGTCGGCGGTGCGCCCCGGCCGACCGCTCGGCCTGCGCCGGGCTCGATCGGCGGGGCACAGGTGCGGACCGCGGGCTCCGTGGCGCCGTATTCGATCCGTGGCCGCCACCGGGCGGCTGGCCTGCTTTTGTCCGAGCCCGGTCCCAACTGCTGGCAGGTGTCGGCCTTTTGGGGTCCCAGGTGTGGGTCGTGAGCTTCGTGACGCCGCATTCGATCCACCGGCTGGCCACGCGGCCCGCGCCGGACTCAGTCGAGCGGCCTGCGGCCCAGCCAGGCTGCCAACTGCCGGTAGGCGTCCGCTCCTTCGGGTGCCGGCTGGGCCGTGTCGAAGGGGGTGTCGGCGTCCCGCTGTTCGTCCGGGAGGACCCGGCGGGCGATCGCCAGCGCGAACTCGGCCAGCTCCGGGTCGAGTTGGATGGGGTGGCCCAGTGCCTCGGAGAGGTCCCAGGTGTGGGTGACGCCCTCCATCACATAGCCGGAGAGTGCGATACGGCCCGGTGCCTCGCCCCACGGCACCCGGACCAGCGCGTCCAGGCGGGTGTCGTCGGCCCAGGCGTCCCCGACCCGGACGCGGGCCTTGTCGTACGCGGCCGGCCAGCCGTCGTCGTCGATGCCGTCCACGAAGGGGCGTACGGCCATGCCGTCGCCGCCCTCGCCGACGGTCGCGATGCGGTGGGCGCCGCCGGCGAGATGGCTCAGCAGGGTCCGTACGTCGAACTCCGCGCACGGGGTGGGGAGGGACAGCTGCTCCGGTCCCACCGTCCTGATCAGCTCGGCGGCCTGCTCGGCGGCGCGGGTGTACAGGGGGCGGGGGTCGTTCGCGTTGGTGTTCATGGCTCCGATGCTGGACCCATAACCTGACAGTTTCCGTCAACATTTGCGCGAGGTTTTCGGGCCGTGGACTCTGGGGGTGTGAAGGCCGACAGACTCCTCTCGATCCTGCTGCTCCTGCAGACCCGGGGCCGCGTCCCCGCGCACGAACTCGCCGACCGGCTGGAGGTGTCGGTGCGGACCATCTACCGGGACGTCGAGGCGCTGTCCGCCTCCGGGGTGCCGGTGTACGCCGAGCGCGGGCGGCACGGCGGGATCGAGCTGCTCGCCGGGTTCCGTACGGACGTCACGGGACTGACCGCCGACGAGTCGCGCGCCCTGTTCATCCTGGCCGCGCAGGGCGCCCACGCCGCACTCGGCCTCGACGCGGCGCTCGGCTCCGCGCTGCGCAAGGTGATGGCCGCGCTGCCCGCGCCGTACCGCCCGGCCGCCGAGGTGACCTCCCGACGCATCCTCGTCGACGCCACCCGCTGGAAGGGCGGACCCCAACCCGCCGTGGACCTCGACGTGTTGCAGGACGCGGTCTTCGCCGACCGGCGCCTGCGACTGCGCTACCGGCACAGCGGCGCCAGGGAACCGAGCACCTACACCGTCGACCCGTACGGCCTCGTCTCCAAGGCCGGCGTCTGGTACCTGGTCGCCGACCGTCGTGCGCGACCCCGCCTCTTCCGCGCCGACCGCGTGCACTCGGCCACCCTCCTGCCCGACCCGGTGAAGCGCCGCCCGGGTGTCGAACTCGCCCATGCCTGGGAGGAGTTGCGCCGCCAGGTCGAGGAACGCCCCGGCGGACTCGACGTCACCGTCCGCGTCCGCCGCTCCCACCTCGACATGTTCGTGCGCCTCAACGCCTCCTCGCTGGCCGAACTCCCCGAGGACGACGGCGAGAACGACTGGGTGACGGCCCGGCTGTCCTACGGCGTCGTCCGCGAGGCGCGTCAACTGCTCCAGTTCGCCGACGCGTTGGAGGTCGTATCGCCGCCCGAAGTGCGCGCGGAGCTGGCCGCGGCGGCTGCTTCTGTCACGGAGCTGTACCAGCGAGTAGGGGAGGCGTCATCGTGAAGTCCCTGGTCACGGTGGTCTCTTGGGCTGCCCTTTACCTGGCGCACAGGGTGAGGACAGGGCGCCGACAAGGAAGCCCTAAGCGGCGTTGATTGAGTTCCCGTCACAAGACATCCTCATCGTTTTTGGAGTTGTTTCTCATGAAGCGTGCGCGTCTCATCCCCGCAGTGGCCCTGCTGGCGCTCTCGCCCCTGGCCCTGGCGGCCTGCGGGTCGAGCGACTCGTCGTCCTCCGGCAGCGGCAACTCCGGTTCCACACAGTCCTGTTCCGCGGCCTCCGGCATGCCGACCGGCAATTCCACGGTACGGCCCAGCGGTGCGCCGTCCGGCGCGCCCACGGGCGCCGCGGCCTCGGGCAAGCCGACGGGTCAGCCGACCGGCAACCCGTCCGGCATGCCGACCGGTGGTCCGGGCGGCGGAGGCGGCCAGGGCGGCGGCCCTGGCGGCGGGTGCGGCGGCGGCCCGGGCGGCGGCCAGATGAGCGGGGCCCCGCAGCAGGGCTGACCGCGACTCCCGCACGACAGGGGGCGGCGCACTCGTACACCGGGTGCGCCGCCCCCGTCGTATGTCTGCTGCCGGTTCGGTGCTCAGCCGAGCCAGTGCCTGCGGCCGACGCTGATCAACCGCATCTGCTGTTCGGCGAGTTGGGCCACGCGCTCGCGCTCCTCGGCCGAGGCCTCCAGCGCCTCCAGGAAGAGTGAGGCGGTGATGAGCATCTGGTCGACATAGAGGTGGGCCAGCATCAGCAGGTCGGAGTCGTCCCAGCCGCTCGACTCCGGGTCCTTGGCCAGCTCGGCCTTCACCTCCTCGGCGAACCGGGCGAGTTGCTCCCGGATGGCCTCCCGTACCGGCTGGACCCCGCCGTGCCGCTCGCGGGCGATGAAGCGGACGTGGGCCGGGTGCGTGTCCACGTGGTGGGCGATCAACTCGACCGCGCGCACGATGCGTTGGCCACTGTCCGCCGGGGCCACCGTCTGCCGGATCATCGGATGCAGACTGCCCAGCGCCTCCTCGACGAGCGCCGTACCGAGGTCGGCCGTCGAGCGGAAGTGCCGGTAGAAGGCGGTCGGAGCCACGCCCACGGCACGGGTGACCTCGCGCAGACCCAGACTGCTCAGGCTCTGCTCCTCCAGCAGCCCCAACGCGGCGTCCAGCAACGCCTGTCGGGTCTTCTGCTTCTGTACCTGCCGGATGCCGAGAGTGTGACTCATGTCATCCAGTTAACAACTGTTCTCCGGAATTGAAAAGCCGCCGGAGACGCTAGACTCAAAGTCAGTGAACAAGTGTTACTACAATCGTTCACCGAAACTTAACGAGAGTCATCTCGGAGGGGGATCCATCCCATGCTGTTCCTCGTCGTAGCGCTCCTGCTGTTCGGCGTCGTGATGGGCACCGTGGCCCACGCGTCACTCGCCTTCACCGCCGTCGCCGCCACCGTCATCGCCGTATGGCTGGGCATCTTCGCGCTCCGCGAGCGGCACGGCCGCCGTGGCAGCACGACCGCCAACTGACCGCCGTCCGCCCGTCCGTCCGCCCATTCGTCCACCCGATCATCGGGAGCTGACCCACCATGCAACTCACCGCACCGGCAACCAGCACCACCACCAACAAGGCCGTGGCCACCGGGCGTCGTGACGCCGACGGCATGGCCGTCGCGTCCTTCATCCTCGGCCTCGTCGGCCTGCTCGTGCTCAACGTGTTCCTCGGCCCGATCGCCATCGCCCTGGCCGGCGCGGCACTGTGGCGCGGCACCACCCGCCGCGGCCGTGCCTTCCTCGGCCTGGGACTCGGCATCGCCGATCTGCTGGTCCTCGTCGCCTTCATGCAGATCGACAGCACACTCTCCTGGAGCTTCTAGGAGCGACCGGAGATCCTTCCGGGAGCCACCGGATGCGACCGACACGGATGTGGTGACGAGCGGCCCGGGACGAGCCGCGCCACCACCGCCCCGTCCGGCGGCAGACCGCCCGCCCCTCCGGGGCGCCCACCGGGGCCCGTAGAATCGGCGTCACCATGGCATACCTCGACCACGCCGCGACCACCCCGATGCTCCCCGAGGCAGTCGAGGCGATGACGGCCCACCTGAGCATCACGGGCAACGCCTCCTCCCTCCACGCTTCCGGCCGACGGGCCCGCCGTACGGTCGAAGAGGCCCGGGAGGGCCTCGCCGAAGCGCTCGGCGCCCGCCCCAGCGAGGTCGTGTTCACCTCCGGCGGCACCGAGGCCGACAACCTCGCGGTGAAGGGCCTGTACTGGTCCCGCCGCGACGCCGACCCGGCCCGCACCCGCGTCCTGGCCAGCCCCGTCGAGCACCACGCCGTCCTGGACGCCGTGCACTGGCTGGGCGAACACGAGGGCGCCACCGTCGAGTACCTCCCGGTCGACTCCTACGGCCGTGTCCACCCCGAGGTGCTGCGCGAGGCCATCGCCCGCAACCCCGATGACGTGGCCCTCGCCACCGTGATGTGGGCCAACAACGAGATCGGCACGGTCATGCCGGTCCGTGAACTCGCCGATGTGGCGGCCGAGTTCGGCATCCCGCTGCATGCCGACGCCGTCCAGGCCTTCGGTCAGGTCCCCGTCGACTTCGCCGCCTCCGGCCTCGCCGCGGCGACCGTCTCCGGCCACAAGATCGGCGGCCCGTACGGCATCGGCGCCCTGCTGCTGGGCCGCGAGTACACCCCCGTACCCGTCCTGCACGGCGGCGGCCAGGAACGCCATGTCCGCTCCGGCACCCTCGACGTCCCCGCCGTCGCCTCCTTCGCGGTCGCCGGCCGACTGGCCGCCGAACAGCGCGAGTCGTTCGCCCGCGAGATCGGCGCCCTGCGCGACGACCTCGTCTCGGCCGTCCGTACGGCGGTTCCGGACGCGATCCTCGGCGGTGACCCGGTGGACCGCCTCCCGGCCAACGCCCACTTCACGTTCCCGGGTTGTGAGGGCGACTCCCTGCTCCTCCTCCTGGACGCCCAGGGCATCGAGTGCTCCACCGGCTCGGCCTGCACGGCGGGCGTCGCCCAGCCCAGCCACGTCCTGCTCGCCACCGGCACCGATCCGGACCTGGCCCGCGGCACTCTGCGCTTCTCCCTCGGCCACACCTCCACGGAGGCTGACGTGGAGGCGGTCGCGAAGGCGATCGGGCCGGCGGTGGAGCGGGCCCGTGCCGCCGGGCTGACCTGACCCGGACATACGGAGAACCGGGGAGAGCCCGCAGGCTCTCCCCGGTTCGAGGTGTCCGGCATCCACGGGGGAGGCCGACGCCGGGCACCGGGACATCGTGCGCCGTCTAACTGTCCGTCACCATGAGGGCGGCCATCATGCCCTCGTCCTCGTGTTGGAGGAGATGGCAGTGGAGCATGTACATGTAGGTGTCGTCGGAGAAGTCCGTGAACTCCATGGCGATCTCGATCGAGCCGCCACCGACCACTTCGTAGGTGTCGTACCAGCCGAGTTCGACCCCTGTCGGTGTCTCGCCGTTGATCGATATGAGCTGGTACGGCACGTCGTGCAGATGGAACGAGTGTTCCAGCTGGGTGCTGTTCTTGATCGTCCAGACTTCCTTGGCCCCCACCGTGGTGCTGATCATCGCCATGGACGACATGCTCGTGCCGGCCGAGCCGTTGATCAGCATGGTCGTGCCGCTCTGGCCGAGTGTGATGGTGCGGGCGGTGAAGTCGCTGGTGTCGTACCGGTCGATGGTGTTGAGGGTGGACGGCAGGTCGTCCGGGGTGTCCGTGCCGCTCGCGGTGATCGCGAGGACGTCGTAGGTGCCGCTGCCGCCGCGGACCCAGCCGGTGGTGACGACGGCCTGGAGCGTGGCGTCCGCCGACAGGTCCATCGTGAACTCGGCGCGGGCGCCGGCCACCAGCCGGATGGTCGTGACGTCGGTCGCCTCGGTCAGATAACCCTGGTCGGTGGAGATCTGGGTGAGGGTGCCGCCGTCGCTGCGCTGGATGGTGATGATGTCCGACGGCGAGGCGTTCAGCGCCCGGAACCGGGTGCGGGTCTTGGTGGCCGTGAAGCCGAGCGTGGTGGAGTCGACGTTCGTGCCGTTGAGCAGCAGCGGGTAGCTGAGACCGCTGCTGAGGTAGCCCGTCAGGTCGTACTTGATGTCACCGGCGCTGTCGACGGCGAGGCACTGGAAGATCAGCGGGACGTCGTCGACGCCGTAGTCGCTGGGGAGGGCGGCGGTCGCGTCCGTGGAGTCCTCGACGATGATCATCCCGGCCAGGCCGTGCACGGCCTGCTTGGCGGTGGTGCCCAGCGCGTGCGGGTGGTACCAGAGCGTGGTGGCCGGGTCCTTGACCGTGAACGTGGGCGACCAGGTCGTGCCGTCGGAGAAGGCGACCTGCGGGCCGCCGTCCATCTTGGCCGGGACGTGGGCGCCGTGGAAGTGGACGGTGGTGTCCGCGCCCAGGCTGTTGGTGATGTTCAGCAGGACGGTGTCGCCGTTGGTCCACTTCATGGTGGGGCCGAGGAACGACTGGTTGTAGCCCATGGTGTCGCTGGTGACCCCGCTCAGCACCTCGGCGGTGCCGGTCTTGGCCTCCAGGGTGAACGTCGTGGTGCTGTCGGTGGTCGTGCCCTCCAGGAGGTCCGGGATGACCAGGGTGCTGTCCGCCGCGGACGCCTTGTTCTTCGCCGCGCCACTCAGCAGGGAGAACGTCGTCCCGGCCCCCACGACCGCCGCGATACCGGCCCCGGCCATACCGCCGAGGAACTTGCGCCGGTGCATTCCCTTGCCCCGGACCGCGATGTCCTTGCCGTGCTCGCGCTTCTCGGCCATGGATTTGCGGTGGTTGCCCTTCGCGTCTCTGTTCTCTCCGGACGCGGGCTCGCTGGTGTGTGTCATGGGGCCAGAGATTTGACCTAAGGGCTGTGTAAAGACTGGGGGGTTGTTAGTAGTCAGCACAGCAATCTATGAAAGGTAAGCGTGCGCGACAGCTCCCCAACTCCCCTTGGCCGAAAGCCGAGTTGGCGTACCCCAGGTCACATCCGGAGCGGGGGACGCATCGGACACCCGCCGTGACTGAAACGACTCATAGCCAAACCGGCATGTGACCAGCATCACACTTGCGTCCGATGTGCCCGCCTTACGAGTGCCATGTACCGGTCCCAGTCCCAGTACCGCCCCGGGTCCGTGTGATCGGTCCCCGGCACCTCCACGTGCCCGATGACATGCTTCCGGTCCACAGGAATTCCGTACCGCCCGCATATCTCCGCCGTCAGCCGCGCCGAGGCCGCGTACATCGCGTCCGTGAACGACGACGCCCGCTCCACGAAGCCCTCGTGCTCGATGCCGACACTGCGTTCGTTGTACTCCCGGTTGCCCGCGTGGAAGGCCACGTCCAGCTCGCGGATCATCTGCGTGATGTGCCCGTCCTTGCGGACGATGTAGTGCGCGGCGGCCTGGTGCGCGGGGTCCTCGAAGGCCTTCACCGCACTGCCGTAGCTGCCCTGGGTGACATGGATGACCACCCGGTCTATCGCGTAGTCGTCGGGCCGGTCCGCCCGCCGGTAGTTCGCCGAGGACGCCGCCACCCACGCCGCACCCCGGAAGTCGACCGCACCCGGCGTCCGCGGCCTCTCCACCCCCGGCAGCCGCCACCACAGCCGCGACAGCTCGTCCCGCGCCAGCGCGGCCGTCCCCACGGCGGCCACGGCACCACCGATGAGCAGCGCGCGCCGCCCGGGCCGCCGCCCCTTCGTCTGCCCGACCTCTTCTTCTGCATCCCCCATGTGATCGTCAACGGATACCCGCGGGTCCCGGTTCCCGATGCCCCTTACCCTGGAAGGGTTATGACTGAGACCTCGCAGCGCCCCCGTCCCCTTCGCGTACTCGCCGCCATGTCCGGCGGGGTCGACTCCGCCGTCGCCGCCGCCCGCGCCGCCGAAGCCGGCCACGACGTGACCGGCGTCCACCTCGCGCTCTCCGCGAACCCGCAATCGTTCCGCACGGGCGCGCGTGGCTGTTGCACGATCGAGGACTCCCGGGACGCCCGCCGCGCCGCCGACGTCATCGGCATCCCCTTCTACGTCTGGGACCTCGCCGACCGTTTCCGCGAGGACGTCGTCGAGGACTTCGTCGCCGAGTACGAGGCCGGCCGCACCCCGAACCCCTGCCTGCGCTGCAACGAGAAGATCAAGTTCGCCGCGCTCCTCGACAAGGCCCTCGCGCTCGGCTTCGACGCCGTCTGCACCGGCCACTACGCCCAGGTGATCGTGAACGAGGACGGCAGCCGCGAACTGCACCGCGCCTCCGACATGGCCAAGGACCAGTCGTACGTCCTCGGCGTCCTGGACGAGCGGCAGCTCGCGCACGCCCTGTTCCCGCTCGGCGACACCGTGACGACGAAGGACGAGATCCGCGCCGAGGCCGAGCGCCGCAACCTCGCGGTCGCCAAGAAGCCCGACTCGCACGACATCTGCTTCATCGCCGACGGCGACACCCAGGGCTTCCTCGCCGACCGCCTCGGCAAGGCCGAGGGCGACATCGTCGACGAGTCCGGCTCCGTCGTCGGCTCGCACGAGGGCGCGTACGGCTTCACCATCGGCCAGCGCAAGGGCCTGCGCATCGGCACCCCGGCCGCCGACGGCAAGCCGCGCTACGTCCTGGACATCTCCCCGGTCGACAACACGGTGACGGTCGGCCCGGCCGCCTCCCTGGACGTCAGCGGCCTCACCGCCGTCAAGCCCCGCTGGTGCGGCACGGCGCCCACCGGCCCCGGCACCTACACCGCCCAACTCCGCGCCCACGGCGGCGAGACCGAGGTGACCGCCGAACTCGTCGACGACACCCTGGAGGTCGCGTTCACCGAGCCGGTACGGGGCGTGGCCCCCGGCCAGGCGATCGTGCTCTACGACGACACGCGCGTGGTGGGGTCGGCGACGATCGCGACGACCACGCGCGCGGCGACGGCGATGGCGTGACCCTCCGGGGTCACCGCGTGAAGAACTCCACCAGCAACGGGGCGAGGACGGTCGGGTCCACCATGTGGGTCTGACCGTCCAGACTGCGATACGTCCCGTCCGGCGCCGCGTCCGCCACGGCCCGCGCGGCCTCCCGCATCCACTCGGCACTCGCGCCGCCCGCGATGGTGAGCACCGGCACGGACAGCGACGCCAGCCGCTCCGCCGGCACCAACCCATCCCCCATGGCCGCGTCGTCGTAGGCGAGGGTGGGGGCGATGGCCTCCATGCCGGACCACATGGGGGAGCGGCGGGCGCCCTCGATCATCTCCGGGGGCGCGCCGGTGAGCGCCATGAACAGCTCGACGGCGTCACCGCGGCGTCCCTCGGCGAGCAGTTCCGTCAGCCGCTCGGTGTACTCCGCGCGCTCCTTGGCGCCGCTCGCGTCCAGGGCGAACGGCGGCTCGTACAGGGCGACTTCGGTGACCGGCAGGCCGCTCGCCGCCGCGTGCAGGACCAGCGCGGCGCCCGAGGAGTGGCCGTACAGGGCCGCGCTGCCGCCCACGGCGTCGATCAGGGCCGCGAGGTCCTCCACCTCACGGGCGACGGCGAACGGGGCCGTGTCGCCACTGGCGCCACGACCCCGGCGGTCGTACGGAACGGCCTGGAACCGGTGCGCGAGCTGTGCCGCGAGCGGCAGCAGCCCGTCGCCCGTCGTCATCGCGCCACCCACCAGGACGACGGGCGGACCCGCACCGATGCGCTCGTACGCGATGGCAGTGCCATCGCGCGAAACAGTCTTCTTGTCCATGCCATGGAGACTGCCGCAGGACGGACGACTAATCGGTCACAACACTTCTACTTCGTAGAAGCACAGGTGGTCCTTGATCTGCGCGACGTCGGGCTTGGGCTCGGGGTACGCCCACACCAGGTCGGCCGCGTCCGGGAGCGACCAGTACGACGCGTCGCCCTTGAAGGGGCAGTGGGTGTGGGTCTCGGAGGGGGTCAACAGGTCCAGTCGTACGTCCTCCGGGGGGAGGTAGTACCGCACGGGACAGCCGGTCTCCCTGAGGACGAGGGGTCGGTCGGTCTCCGCCAGCACCTGGTCGCCGTGGACGACGCGGACTGGCCGGTCGCCCTGCTCGATCGTGATCGTGTGTCCTTCAGCCATACCGGAAAAGCACTCGCGGACCCCAGGTTCTTCCCCCGTACGGTGACGACATGAAGATCTGTGTCTTTCTCTCCGCCGCCGACCTGGACGAGCGCTACACGCGCCCCGCGCGGGAGTTCGCGGAACTGCTCGGCAAGGGCGGGCACACCCTCGTGTGGGGCGGTTCAGAGTCCGGGCTGATGAAGGTGGTCGCCGACGGCGTACAGGCCGCCGGTGGACGGCTGGTGGGCGTCTCGGTGACCTTCCTTGCGGCCTCCGCGCGGGCGGACGCCGACGAGATGGTGATCGCGGGCGACCTCGCCGAACGCAAGAAGCTGCTCCTGGAGAAGGCCGACGCCGTGGTCGTCATGGTGGGCGGCACCGGGACGCTGGACGAGGCGACGGAGATCCTGGAGCTGAAGAAGCACGGCCACACCGACAAGCCGGTGGTGCTGCTCAACACGGCGGGCTTCTACGACGGCCTGAAGACGCAGTTCCGGCGCATGGAGGACGAGGGGTTCCTGCCCGTCCCGCTCACCGACCTGGTGTTCTTCGCGGACGAGCCGGTGGGGGCGCTGGCCTACCTGGAAGAATCGCTCGGCATGCGGTGATGCGAGCATGGCGGGCATGGCTACACATGTGATCACCGGGGCCGGTTCCGGCATCGGCGCGGCCGTCGCCCGCCGGCTGCACGCGCGCGGGGACGAACTCGTGCTCCACGCGCGCGACGCGGGCCGCGCGAAGGAACTGGCGGGGGAGTACCCCGGGGCGAGCACCCTGGTCGGCGACCTCGCGGACCCCGAGCGGCTCAGCTGGGCGTTCTCGCACCAGATCCTGCCCGACCGGGTGGACACGCTCCTGCACATCGCCGGAGTGGTCGACCTCGGCCCGGTGGGCGACCTCACCCCCAAGACGTGGCGTCACCAGCTCAACGTGAACCTGATCGCCCCTGCCGAACTGACCCGCCACTTCCTGCCCCAACTCCGGGTGTCCGGCGGCCACGTCCTCTTCGTGAACTCCGGCGCGGGCCTGCGGGCGAGCGCCGACTGGTCCGCGTACGCCGCCTCCAAGCACGGCCTGAAGGCCCTGGCGGACTCCCTGCGTCACGAGGAACACCCCAACGGCGTCCGCGTCACCTCGGTCTACCCCGGCCGCACCGCCAGCCCCATGCAGGCCAAGGTCCACCAACAGGAGGGCAAGCAGTACGACCCCTCCCAGTGGATCGACCCCGAGTCGGTCGCGACGACGATCCTCATGGCGATCGACCTGCCGGGGGACGCGGAGGTCAACGACCTGACGGTGCGACCGGGCCGCTGAGGTTGCCTCCCGGGGCTCCGCCCCAGACCCCGCCAAGGGGCTCCGCCCCCTGGACCCCCGGGCCTTTGCCCACCCACCACCCGACTCGGTTGCTTGAAAGGTTCGCCTTTTGACCGACAGTAAACGGGTGGTGGGTGGGCAAAGGCCGGGGTCTGGGGGCGGAGCCCCCAGGGTCGCCGCCACACCCCCGGAGGGTTCCGTAGTCTTCCGGGGTGAGCAACAACAGCCAGTTCAGCTTCGGTCCCGCCACCGGTGTCGGTTCACTCCCCGGTGTTGACGCCCGCGAGGCCGCGAAGACCGCGACCGGCGCCTTCGAGGACTTCCCGTTCCTGCCCGAGCTGCCTGCCCGGGGACCCGGCGCGGACATGATCGGCCGGACCGCCGGGCTGCTCGTCGAGGTGTACGCGCGCGTGGAGCCCAGCGGTTGGCGGATCGGGGACCGGCCGGGTCGGGACACGAAGCGGGCGTGGGCGTGGCTGGGGGAGGACCTCGACGCCTTCGAGGAGTTCACGCAGGGGTACGAGGGCCCGCTCAAGGTGCAGGCCGTGGGGCCCTGGACCCTCGCTGCCGGCCTGGAGTTGAGGAACGGCGAATCCGTGCTCTCCGACCTCGGGGCCGGCCGGGACCTCGCGGGCTCGCTCGCCGAGGGGCTGCGCAACCACCTCGCCGACGTACAACGCCGCGTCCCCGGCGCCCAGATCGTGGTGCAACTCGACGAACCGTCCCTCATGGCCGTCCTGCGCGGACATGTCAGATCCGCCAGCGGCTACCGCACCCACCGCGCCGTCGACCGCCAACTCGTCGAGGACACGCTCCGCGAGGTCGTCGGGGTGCACCAGAACGGCCCGGTCGTCGTCCACTCCTGCGCACCGGACGTGCCGTTCGCCCTGCTGCGCCGGGCGGGTGCGGCAGCGGTGTCCTTCGACTTCTCGCTCCTCACCGAGCGTGACGACGACGTGATCGGCGAGGCGGTCGAGGCGGGCACGCGGCTCTTCGCCGGTGTCGTGCCGGGCACGGACACGGCATTGTCAGACCCTGCCGGTAGCGTCATGGGTGTCAGGACGCTGTGGCGCAGGCTGGGGCTGCGACCGGGACTGCTCGCGGAGGCGGTCACGATCACCCCGTCGTGCGGACTCGCGGGGGCTTCTCCCGAGTACGCGCGCCATGCTCTCGCCCACTGCGTCCGGGCGGCGAGATCCCTCGCGGACAACCCTGAGTGACGGAAGGACAACACGGTGGCCGGCGACAGGCAGGCGGAGACGACGGTGCCCGCAGAGGCACGGGAGAAGCACGCGCAGCTCGCTGAGCAGATCGAGGAGCACCGCTTCCGGTACTACGTGAACGACGCTCCGGTCGTCAGCGACGCGGACTTCGACAAACTCCTGCGCGCCCTGGAGGCGTTGGAGGAGGAGCACCCCGAGCTGCGCACGCCCGACTCTCCGACGCAGAAGGTCGCGGGGGCGTACGAGACGGAGTTCACCTCCGTCGTCCACCGCTCGCGGATGCTCTCCCTGGACAACGCCTTCGACGACCTGGAGTTGGCGGCCTGGGCCGAGCGCGTCCACAAGGACGTCGGCACCTCCGACTACCACTTCCTGTGCGAGCTGAAGGTCGACGGCCTCGCCGTCAACCTGACGTATGAGCAGGGCCGCCTCACGCGCGCGGCGACCCGCGGTGACGGCCGTACGGGCGAGGACATCACGCCCAACGTCCGTACGATCGCGGAGATCCCGGACCGGCTGACCGGCGAGCGCGTGCCCGACCTCGTGGAGATCCGCGGCGAGGTCTACTTCCCGATGGAGAAGTTCGAGGAGCTGAACGCCCGGCTGGTCGAGGCCGGCGACAAGCCCTTCGCCAACCCCCGTAACGCGGCGGCGGGTTCACTCCGCCAGAAGGACCCGCGCGTCACCGCCACCCGCCCGCTGCACATGGTCGTGCACGGCATCGGCGCCCTGGAGGGCTTCGACCCCCTCACCCGCCTCTCCGAGGCCTACGACCTCCTGAAGACCTGGGGCCTGCCCACCTCCCCGCACAACAAGGTCGTCGACGACCTCGACGGCGTACGGGAGTTCATCAGGTACTACGGCGAGAACCGTCACTCCGTGGCGCACGAGATCGACGGCGTCGTCGTCAAGCTCGACGAGATCCCCCTCCAGGGGCGGCTCGGCTCCACCTCCCGCGCCCCGCGCTGGGCGATCGCGTGGAAGTACGCGCCCGAGGAGGTCAACACCAAGCTGGTCAACATCCGTGTGGGTGTGGGCCGTACGGGCCGGGTCACGCCGTACGCCCAGGTCGAGCCGGTCACGGTGGCCGGTTCGGAGGTCGAGTTCGCGACGCTGCACAACCAGGAGGTCGTCAAGGCCAAGGGCGTCCTCATCGGCGACACGGTGGTGCTGCGCAAGGCCGGTGACGTCATCCCGGAGATCCTCGGCCCGGTCGCCGACCTGCGCGACGGCAGCGAGCGGGAGTTCGTGATGCCGGCCGAGTGCCCCGAGTGCGGTACGCCGCTGCGGCCGATGAAGGAGGGCGACATCGACCTCCGCTGCCCGAACGCCCGTACGTGCCCTGCCCAGTTGAGGGAGCGCCTCTTCTACCTCGCGGGCCGCAAGGCGCTCGACATCGACCACTTCGGCTATGTGTCGGCCGCCGCCCTCACCAAGCCGCTGGAGCCGGCGGACCCGCCGCTGAAGGACGAGGGCGACCTGTTCGGGCTCACCATCGAGCAGTTGCTGCCCATCAAGGCGTACGTCCTCGACCAGGACAGCGGGCTGCCCAAGCGCGACCCGAAGACCGGCGAGGAGAAGATCGCGACGGTCTTCGCCAACCAGCAGGGCGAGCCCAAGAAGAACGCGCTCGCGATGCTGGAGACCATCGCGGCGGCCAAGGACCGCCCGCTCGCCCGCATCCTCACCGGCCTGTCGATCCGTCATGTCGGCCCGGTCGCGGCCGAGGCGCTGGCCCGCGAGTTCCGCTCGATCGAGCGTATCGAGCAGGCCACCGAGAAGGAGTTGGCGGACACCGCCGGCGTCGGCGCCATCATCGCCGCCTCGCTCAAGGAGTGGTTCGCCGAGGACTGGCACCAGGAGATCCTCCGCAAGTGGCGGGCCGCCGGTGTTCGCATGGAGGACGAGGGGTCCGGCGAGGACGAGGGCCCGCGTCCGCTCGAAGGGCTGACCGTGGTCGTCACCGGCACACTCGAACACTTCACGCGGGACGGGGCGAAGGACGCCCTGCAGAGCCGGGGAGCGAAAGTGACCGGTTCTGTTTCGAAGAAGACCTCTTTCGTTGTCGTAGGTGACAATCCTGGTTCGAAGTACGACAAGGCGATGCAGGTCAAGGTGCCTGTTCTGAACGAGGACGGCTTCACGGTCCTGTTGGAACAGGGGCCCGAGGCGGCCGCCGAAGTCGCGCTTCCGGTCGAGGAGTAGCGAGGAGCAGCGGTTGAAGGCCACCCGATCGGCGCATACCAGATGCATACGGGTGGCCGGGTCGCATTCGGGCAACCGTCTACGACCGGTGCCCGTGGAAGCCTTCTGCGGCCTACTGTTGAGGTGTGCACCTGCCGTGCCCAGCTGCGGTTGGGGCAACCCCCTGCTCTTGGTGAGCAAGGGGAAGGGTTTTCCAAACGCGGTGCCGTTGATGGAAGTCGGGCATCGGACCGCGTGGCGTGGGCACCGCCGGCTGTGAGAGGGACGGGAATGGAACCGACCGAGAGCGCCCCCCCGGACTCACTCCTGCGCCGGCTCACCGGCGCCTGGCGGGGGAGTCGTTGGGGTGCGCGCCCCGTGGAGCGTCCGGGCGCGACACAGCCGCGCGCCACCGGACAGTACTCCACACCGGACGCGCGTCACTCCGCACCGCTCTCCGCCCAGCACGCCCCGGGCATGCCGGGCGCCGAACCCGAACGCCATCTGACCTGGCCCGCGCTGCCCACGGCGGTCGTGGCCGCGGCCGGGTTCGTCCTCGGCGCCGGATTCTTCCGGGCGTTCACCGGCGACCACGCACTCTTCCCGTCCGGCACGGTCGGCTGGTCGCTCGCCGTCCTCACCGGCATCATCGTCGGCCACCTCGTCGCCCTCGGCCGCGCCCGCTGGTGGGGCGGCACCGGCTCCGGCGCCGCCCTCACCCTCGGCGTCCTGCTGCTCTACGGCTGGGTCGCCGCCGGCATGGTCAGCCTCACCGTCGTCGTCCTGGTCGGCATAGCCCGGCGCAACCGCTGGCGCCAAGGCGTGCTGCACGGCGCGGTGGACATCCTCGGCATAGCCGCCGGAGCACTCGTGCTGGGCGCCTTCGGCCGGGTGCCGTCCGTCGAGAAGCCCTGGAACCCCGACACCTGGACCGTCTACACCGCCCCCGAAGTGGTCCTGGTCGCCGTCGCCTACCTCGCGGTGACCCGCACCCTGCTCTGGTACCTGCACGCCCCGCGCCACGGCGGACTGCCCACCGTCGCCCGCACCGCCCTGCTCAGACAGGGCCTCATGGCGGTCGCCCTGCTCGGCATAGCCCCGCTGATCTGTGTGGTCGCCGTAGCGCAGCCGGTCCTGCTGCCCCTGTTCTCGATCCCGCTGATCGCCCTCGACTCCACTCTGTGGATGGCCCGGGCCAGGGCCGAGGAGCAACTGCGCGACCCCCTCACCGGGCTGCCCAACCGGCAGTGGCTCCTGGAGCGCATCTGGACCGCCCTGGACGACGCCGAGCGCATCGGTGCCAAGGCCGCCCTCATGCTGATCGACCTCGACCGGTTTCGATCGGTCAACGACACCCTGGGCCATCTCGCCGGTGACCGGCTGCTGTTGCAGATAGCCGACCGGCTGCGGGTGGCGTTGCCGCGCGGGGCGGAGGCCGCGCGGCTCGGCGGTGACGAGTTCGCCGTTCTGCTGCCCGTCGCCGACTCCACCACGTCCGCGACCCGGGTCGCCCGCAACCTCGTCTCGGCGCTCAGCTCCCCGCTCGACCTCGACGGGCTCACCCTCGTCCTGGAGGCCAGCGCGGGCGTCGCCGTCTTCCCCGACCACGCCCTCGACGCCGAGGGACTGCTGCGCCGGGCCGACGTCGCGATGTACCAGGCGAAGCGGGACCGCACGGGCGTAGAGGTCTACGAGTCCAAGCGGGACTCCAACACCCCCGACCGGCTGGGCCTGTTGGGGGATCTGCGCCGGGCGCTCGACGCGCACGAGGTGCAGCTGCACTACCAGCCCAAGGTCCAATTCGACGGTCAGGTCGCGGGCCTGGAGGCGCTGGTGCGGTGGGTGCATCCCGAGCGCGGGAAGGTGCCGCCGGACGAGTTCATAGCGATCGCCGAGTCGTCCGGGCTGATGCCCCACCTGACGGAGTACGTGCTCGACACGGCGCTCGCCCAGGTCGCCAGATGGCGGGCCCAGGGCCTGTTCGTGCCGGTCGCGGTGAACGTCTCCCCGCGCGACGTCCACACCCCCGGCTTCGCGGGCTCGGTCGCCGCACGCCTCGCCCGGCACGGCGTCCCGGCGGGCTCCCTCCAACTGGAGATCACGGAACACGTCCTCCTGGAGGACCCCCAGCGCGCCGCCGACACCCTCAACGGGCTGACCGGCCACGGCGTGAAGATGTCTCTCGACGACTTCGGTACGGGGTACTCGTCCCTGGTGCATCTACGGCGGCTGCCGGTCAGCGAGTTGAAGATCGACCGGTCGTTCGTGGCGCGGCTCGCGGTGGACAACGAGGACGCGGAGATTGTGCGCTGCACCGTTGATCTGGCGCATTCCCTTGGGCTGCTCGTCGTGGCGGAGGGGGTTGAGGACGACGAGACGTGGGAGCGGTTGCGGGATCTGGGGTGTGACGCGGTGCAGGGGTGGCTGGTCGCTGCGGCGATGCCTGCGGACGATATGACGGCGTGGTTGCGGGCGCGGGGCTCTCGCGGGTGGCAGCGGCCTCGCGCCGCGTTGCCGGCGGCTGCGGCGGATGATCCGGGGCGGATCGGCTGACTTTCGGGTGCGGGTCCGTTGTGGCTGGGCGCGCCCACGCGGCGGAGCCGCAAATCGACACGGCCCCGCGCCCCTTAGGTGGCTCAACTCACGCCTGTTGTGAAGTGGGCGATCAGTAGCGCCAGACGTTGGTCGTGGTCCTCCTCCGGTAGGCGGCCGCTGCGCATCAGGGTTACCAGGCCGTGCAGGCCTGCCCAATAGGTCTCGGTGAGTAGGCCTACGTCGTCGCCCTTGGCCGCGATCGGCTGGACTGCCTTGAACAGTTCGCCGAACGCCGCCTGCAAGGCCGCCGGTGCCTCCGGGGTGGCGAACGGCAGGTCGACCGTGTGCGTGAACATGACGTCGTAGAGCGCGGGGCGGCGACGCGCGAACGACGTGTACGTCTCGCCCACCGCGGTCAGCGCCGCGCGGGCGCCCTTCGCCGCCGTGCGTGCCGTGCGCATCTCGGCCGCGATCTCCTCGCAGCCCTGCACCGCGACCGCCGCCATGATGGCGCCCTTGTCCTTGAAGTGGCTGTAGAGCACGGGCTGGCTGTACTCGATCACGGCCGCCAGCCGCCGTGTCGTCACCGCGTCCCAGCCCTCCGTCTCGGCCAGTTCCCGCGCGGCCGAGACGATCAGCCGCTCCCGCTCCGCCCGTTCGCGCTCCCGGCGCGTCTGAATCGTCATGCCCGGAATTCTAGCATCGCTAGCCTTCCTGTCGACGCTCTGCTAGCTTCGCTCTTGTCGCTAGCAATGCTAGAAAAACGAGACGAGGAGAAGTGGCATGACCATCACCGCGTACACCCTGGCGATCGTGCTGGACCTGTTCTGCCTGTTTCTCGGCTACCGGTTCCTGTTCCAGCCCGGCGCCGCCGCCGCCGGTTACGGAGTTCCGGCCGATCCCGCCGGCGACGCCGGCGCCTACCTCGCGATCAAGGGCCTCAGGGACGGCACGCTGGGTCTGGTGGGCCTTGCGCTGCTGGTCTTCGCCGGGGCGCGCCCCGAGGCCTGGTTCATGCTCTGCGTGGCACTCGTGCCGTTCGGCGACACCCTGATAGTGCTGCGCAACGGCGGGACGAAGGCCATGGCCTTCGGGATCCACTTCGCCACGGCGATCGTTGTACTGATCAGTGCCGTGCTGCTGTTCCTCGTCTGAAGTCAGAAGCCAGAAGCCAGAAATCCGAACGGGGTCCCGAAATGTCGTTGCTCGTACCGAAGTTCGATGAGTCCGTGATCGTCCGCGATGCCGAGGCCGAGGTGGTCGGGCGCGCTCCCACCACGGTGAAGTTGCTGGCCGACAGCAGTGCGACCGGCGGTGCGCTGTCCACCCAGCGCGTCACCCTCACCGGGGGAGCGGACGGCGCCAAACCGCACTGGCACACCAACTCCGCCGAGATGTTCTTCCTGCTGGACGGCGCCGCCGAGATCCTCTCCGGCGACCAGGTCGTCACCGCCGGACCCGGTGACCTCGTCGTCGTCCCGCCGGGCCTGCCCCACGCCTTCGCCGCCGCACCCGGCGCCGACGCCGACCTCCTCATCGTCATCACGCCCGGCGTCGAGCGCTTCGAGTACTTCCGTCACCTGCAGCGCATCGCCCTCGGAGAGGTCGGTCCGGAGAGCCTCCTGGAGGTGCAGGAGCTGTACGACAACCACTTCATGAAGAGCGCGGTGTGGGATGCGAGAGGCTGAGGACCGGGGCTCCGGAGAAACCGTTTAACGGCTGAGGGCCCCCGCCCCATAGGATTGGCGCCAAACCACACACACTCACCCCAGAGGAACGCTGCATGCCTGGCATCACGCGCGAGGAGGTCGCCCACCTCGCCCGGCTGGCGCGTCTGGAGCTGAAGCCCGAAGAGCTCGAACACTTCGCGGGACAGCTGGACGACATCATCGGCGCGGTCGCCCGCGTCAGCGAGGTCGCCGACCAAGACGTACCGCCGACCTCCCACCCGCTGCCGCTGACGAACGTCATGCGCGCGGACGAGGTCCGTCCCTCGCTCACCCCCGAGCAGGCGCTCTCCGGCGCCCCGGCCCAGGAGCAGCAGCGTTTCAAGGTGCCGCAGATCCTGGGGGAGGACTAATCACCATGACGGACCACAGCAGCATCATCCGGCTCACCGCCGCCGAGACCGCCGCGAACATCGCGTCCGGCGTCCTCACGGCCGTCGAGGTCACCGAGGCCCACCTCGCCCGGATCGAGGAGGTCGACGCGAAGGTACACGCCTTCCTGCACGTCGACCGCGAGGGCGCCCTCGCGCAGGCCCGTGCCGTCGACGAGAAGCGGGCCAGGGGCGAGCAGCTCGGCCCGCTGGCCGGCGTCCCGCTCGCGCTCAAGGACATCTTCACCACCGAGGGCATCCCGACCACGGTCGGCTCCAAGATCCTCGAAGGCTGGATCCCGCCGTACGACGCGACGGTCACCAAGCGGCTGAAGGCCGCCGACGTGGTCATCCTCGGCAAGACCAACATGGACGAGTTCGCCATGGGGTCGAGCACCGAGAACAGCGCGTATGGGCCGACCGGCAACCCGTGGGATCTGACCAAGATCCCCGGCGGCTCCGGCGGCGGTTCCTCCGCCGCGCTCGCCTCCTTCCAGGCGCCGCTCGCGATCGGCACCGACACCGGCGGCTCGATCCGTCAGCCGGCCGCCGTCACCGGCACGGTCGGCGTGAAGCCGACGTACGGCGCGGTCTCCCGCTACGGCATGGTCGCCTTCTCGTCCTCCCTCGACCAGGGCGGGCCCTGCGCCCGTACGGTCCTGGACGCGGCCCTCCTGCACGAGGTCATCGCCGGGCACGACCCGCTGGACTCCACGTCCATCGACGCCCCGGTCCCGCCGGTCGTCGAGGCCGCACGGAACGGCAGCGTGCAGGGCATGCGCGTCGGCGTCGTCAAGCAATTCCGCGGCGAGGGCTACCAGGCCGGCGTCATCCAGCGCTTCGACGAGGCCGTCGCCGTACTGAAGGAACTGGGCGCCGAGATCGTCGAGCTGGACTGCCCGTCCTTCGACCTCGCCCTGTCGGCGTACTACCTGATCGCGCCCTCCGAGTGCTCCTCCAACCTCGCCCGCTTCGACGGCCTGCGCTACGGCCTCCGTGTCGGCGACGACGGCACCCACTCGGCCGAAGAGGTCACCTCCCTCACCCGTGAGGCGGGCTTCGGCCCCGAGGTGAAGCGCCGCATCATGCTCGGGACGTACGCGCTGAGTTCCGGCTACTACGACGCGTACTACGGCAGTGCCCAGAAGGTCCGTACGCTCATCACCCGCGACTTCGAGAAGTCGTTCGAGAGCGTCGACGTGATCGTGTCGCCGACGACGCCGACCACCGCCTTCCCGATCGGCGAGCGTGCCGACGACCCGATGGCGATGTACCTCGCGGACCTGTGCACCATCCCGACCAACCTGGCGGGCAACTCGGCCATGTCGCTGCCCTGCGGCCTCGCGCCGGAGGACGGCCTCCCGGTCGGGCTGCAGATCATCGCCCCGGCGCTGAAGGACGACCGGCTTTACAAGGTCGGCGCCGCCGTCGAGGCCGCCTTCGTGGAAAAGTGGGGCCACCCGCTGCTTGAGGAGGCTCCGTCGCTGTGAGCAATGCACTGTCGAAGGCCAAGGGCTTCAAGAAGTCCAAGTCCGGCACGTATGTGTCGATGGCCACCACCGCGTTCGGCGCGCTGGGTGTCGCCAAGCAGATCAAGAAGGCGCGCTCCGAGCACGACACGCTCCGTCTGATCGACGCCACGGTGTCCGCCGTCGCGATCGTCACCGGCTTCGCCATCCTGTACCGCGAGCTGAAGCGGCTGGGCGACGACGACGTCCTGCTGGGCTGAGAGGGAAAGTTCACCGTGACCACCACGACCGACCTGGAGTCGTACGAGGACGCGCTGGCGTCGTACGACCCCGTCATGGGCCTTGAGGTCCATGTCGAACTCGGCACCAAGACCAAGATGTTCTGCGGCTGTTCGACCGAACTGGGCGCCGAACCGAACTCGCAGACCTGCCCGACCTGCCTCGGCATGCCCGGCGCGCTCCCGGTCGTCAACGCGATCGGCGTCGAGTCCGCGATCAAGATCGGTCTCGCGCTGAACTGCGAGATCGCCGAGTGGTGCCGCTTCGCCCGGAAGAACTACTTCTATCCGGACATGCCGAAGAACTTCCAGACCTCCCAGTACGACGAGCCGATCGCCTTCAACGGCTATCTGGACGTCCAGTTGGAGGACGGCGAGACCTTCCGGGTGCAGATCGAGCGCGCCCACATGGAGGAGGACACCGGCAAGTCGCTGCACGTCGGCGGCGCGACGGGCCGTATCCACGGCGCCTCGCACTCGCTGCTCGACTACAACCGCGCCGGCATCCCGCTCATCGAGATCGTCACCAAGCCGATCGAGGGCGCCGGTGAGCGTGCTCCCGAGGTCGCCAAGGCGTACGTCGCCGAGCTGCGCGAGCTGATCCGGGCGCTCGGTGTGTCGGAAGCCCGCATGGAGCAGGGGCAGATGCGCTGCGACGTGAACCTGTCGCTGCGCCCGCACGGCCGCGAGAAGTTCGGCACCCGGAGCGAGACGAAGAACGTCAACTCGCTGCGTTCCGTGGAGCGTGCCGCCCGTTACGAGATCCAGCGCCACGCCGCGGTGCTGAACTCCGGCGGCACGATCATCCAGGAGACCCGCCACTTCCACGAGGACACCGGGTCCACGACCTCGGGCCGCGTGAAGGAGGAGGCGGAGGACTACCGGTACTTCCCCGAGCCGGACCTGGTGCCGGTGGCCCCCTCGCGCGCGTGGGTCGAGGAGATCCGCGCCGGGCTTCCGGAGCAGCCGCTGGCCCGCCGCAACCGGCTGAGCGAGGAGTGGGGGATCGGCGCGTTCGACATGCAGTCGATCCTCAACGCCGGTGCCATCGACTCGATCGTCGCCACGATCGACGCCGGTGCGGACTCGGCCTCCGCGCGCAAGTGGTGGATGGGTGAACTCGCCCGCAGCGCCAACGAGTCCGGCAAGGCGCTCGACGAGCTGCCCATCACGCCGGAGCAGGTCGCCCGCGTCACCGTGCTGGTGACCGCAGGCGACCTGAACGACAAGCTGGCCCGCCAGGTCATCGAAGGCGTCCTCGCCGGCGAGGGCACCCCGGACGAGGTCGTCGAGAAGCGCGGCCTGAAGGTCGTCTCCGACGACGGCGCCCTCACCACCGCCGTCCAGGAGGCCATTGCCGGCAACCCGGGCATCGCCGACAAGATCCGCGGCGGCAAGGTGGCGGCGGCCGGCGCCCTGGTCGGCGCGGTCATGAAGGCCACCCGAGGCCAGGCCGACGCGGCCCGCGTCAAGGAACTGATCCTGGAGCAGCTGGGCGTCAGCGAAGGCTGACGCGAGTGAACTCCCTGGGGGATGCATCGCAACCGATGCATCCCCCCAGGCGGGTCACGTCAGAGGCGGCGCCCCACGACGCGTGTGAAGCCGATCAGATGGTCCACGTCGGCGTGTACCAGCTCCACCGACTTGCGTGCCATGTCCGCCATGAACTCGCTCGGGCTCTCCTGGGCGCACACCTCGCTCCACAACAGCCAGTCGCGCCATCCGTCGGGCAGCCAGTCGGCCGTCTCGACCTCCACGGCCCTGCTGCGTGTCCAGTGCCTGCGCCACCAGGCGGGGGAGTGGAAGGCCCAGAAGCCCGGGTCCCATTCCCAGTACTGCTTCAGATGCTCCGGCGGTTCGTCGCCCGGCAGCTCCTCCCGCAATGCGGGCATCACGGCGCCGATCCGTCCGCCCGGCTTCAACAGCCTTGTCAGAGTGGGCAGATAGAGGTCGGCGGTGCCGAAATACTGGTAGGCGTCGATCGACACGATCGCGTCGAACGTGCCGTCCCCGAAGGGGAGATCGTGCGCCTCCACATGCAGGGGGAGCACCCGGTCCGCGACGCCCGCCTCGGCGATCCGTACGGCGTTCTCTTCGGGCTTCACCCACAGGTCGGCGGCGGTGACCTGGAGGTCGTACTCCTTGGCGAGGAAGACGGAGGTCATGGCGCGCCCGCAGCCCAGGTCCAGGACGCGGGCGCCCGGTCGCAGGGTGTCCAGGCCGAGCGCCGGGGCCAGCCACTCCAGCAGCCACAGGGCGTGCGGGCCCATCTGGTTCTCGATCGTCCAGCGGGCGTCGTAGCCGTTGCTGCGCGGGTAGTCGGGGTGGGTCAGACGGTTGGGCAAGTCGGTGTCGGGCATCGGTGAACGCGGTCCTCCGGTTCTGCGTAGGTTGCTGTGAGGAAGCAACGAGATTGTGGAGGACGTCGGTTGGCCGCGCACCAGGTTTCTCAGGCGGACGCGCTACGCTCCCCCGCCATGGACGGACGCGGAGATTCCGAGATACCGGACTTCGGGGATGCGGTGCTGGACGCGCGGCGGGCCCGTTGGACGGCCGCGCTGACCGGTGCCGTGCTGGCCCTCGCCGGTGTGGCCGCGGCGGCGCTCCGGGCCAGCGGGTCGGCGCCGGCGGTGGTTCCGGCCGCCTACGCCGTGGGCGCCGCGGTGTGTGCGCTCGCGTCGGTGCTCGGGTCCAGAGGGCGTACCAGGCGGGCGCTGTGGCTGCTGGTCGTCGGCGCGATGGTGATGGCGCTGGGGGACCAGTTCGACTGAGCCGGGTGGCGTGACAGAGTTGCCGTTACTGTCCTGTGATCTGGCTCGCACTCCTGTGAATAAGTGCATGAACGCGATAAACGATCATTTTCGGCTGCAAGAGTGGGCCCCGTATTGCTCATGCGTTCTTTGCGGGCTGTTCATCCCTTGAACGAATTTTCCCGGTCAAAGATCCACAATTCACCATCCCCGGGAGCACGTTCGTGGCAGCCCTTGCCCGCTGGTGTGTGCGGCACCGCCTCGTCGCCGTCCTGTTGTGGCTCCTCGCGTTCGGCGGGGTCACCGCGGCCGCCTCCGTCACCGGCTCGGCGTACTCGAACGACTACGAGGCCCCCGGCACCGAGTCGGGCCGCGCCACCCAGCTGCTCAAGGAGGGCTTCCCGGGTCTCGGCGGCGACAGTGACACCGTTGTCTGGCACACCTCGCCCGGCTCCGTCCGTGCCGCCGACGTCGAACAGACCATGACCGGGGCCCTGGACAAGATCGCGAACCTGCCCGGAGTGGCCTCCGTGGTCAGCCCCTACGACGGCCAGGGCACGGGTCGGATCAGCGCCGACGGACGGACCGCGTACGCCACCGTCACCTTCGCGCACCAGGCCGAGGACATCGGCAAGTCCGAGGCGCAGGCGGTCGTGAGCGCGGCCAAGGCTGCCGAGACCGACGGGCTCCAGGTGGAGTTGGGCGGCAGCGCCATCGGGGCCACCGAGTCGTCGAGCGGGCACACCGCCGAGATCGTCGGGGTCGCCGTGGCCGCGCTCGTGCTGTTCCTCGCCTTCGGGTCGCTCGCGGCCTCGCTGCTGCCCATCGGTACCGCCCTGTTGAGCGTCGGCACCGCGTACGCGGCGATCGTGCTGCTCGGGCACGCCATGACCGTCGCCGACTTCGCGCCCATGCTCGGCATGCTGATCGGGCTCGGCGTCGGCATCGACTACGCGCTGTTCATCGTGACCAGACACCGCCGCGGGCTCAAGCGCGGGCTGTCCGTCACCGAAGCGGTCACCAACGCGGTCGTCACCACCGGGCGCGCGGTCGTCTTCGCGGGCGCCACGGTGTGCATCGCCCTCCTCGGGATGCTGATCCTGCGGCTCGGCTTCCTCAACGGGGTCGCTATCGCCGCCTCGTTGACCGTGGTGCTCACCGTGGCGGCCTCCGTGACGCTTCTCCCGGCCCTGCTGGCCTTCATCGGCCCCCGCGCCCTGAGCCGCCGCGAACGGCGCCGACTGGCCGACCACGGGCCCCAGCCGGAGCTGCCCACCGGCCTCGCCGCCCGCTGGTCCGCGTTCGTCGAGCGCCGGCCCAAACTGCTCGGCACCCTCGCCCTGATCGTCATGGCCGTCCTCGCGCTGCCCACCTTCGCGCTCCACCTGGGCACCTCCGACCAGGGCAACGACCCCAAGTCGTCGACCACCCGCCAGGCCTACGACCTCCTCGCCGAAGGATTCGGCCCCGGCGTCAACGGCCCGCTGACCCTCGTCACCAAGATCGACGGCGCCGAGGACAAGCTCACCCTCGACAACCTCGACGCCACCCTGCGCACCACCGAGGGCGTCGCCTCCGTGACCCCGGTGACCTACGACAGCAGCGGCTCCACCGGGTACTTCTCGGTCGTCCCTGACTCGGCACCGCAGTCACAGAAGACCAGCGCACTCGTCGACCGGCTGCGCACCGAGGTACTGCCGCGGGCCGAGACGGGCACCTCGCTCGACATCCACGTGGGTGGCGTGACGGCCGGCTACGACGACTTCGCCGCCGTCATCGTCGGCAAACTCCCGCTGTTCGTCGGGGTCGTCATCTCGCTCGGCTGTGTGCTGCTCCTGCTCGCCTTCCGGTCGATCGGCATCCCCCTCAAGGCCGCCGCGATGAACGTCGCCGCCGTGGCCGCCGCCTTCGGAGTCGTCGTCGCGATCTTCCAGTGGGGCTGGGGGAGCGAGTTCCTCGGCCTCGGACGCGCCGGACCGATCGAACCCTTCCTCCCCGTGATCATGGTGTCGGTCCTCTTCGGGCTCTCCATGGACTACCAGGTCTTCCTGGTCAGCCGGATGTACGAGGAATGGCTGGAAACCGGCGACAACCGCCGCGCCGTCCGTGTCGGCCTCGCCGAGACCAGCCGGGTGATCAACTCGGCCGCCGTCATCATGATCTCGGTCTTCCTCGCCTTCGTGCTCAGCGGCGACCGCGTGATCGCCATGTTCGGCATCGCCCTCGCGTCCGCCGTCGCCCTGGACGCCTTCGTCCTGCGCACCCTCCTGGTGCCCGCCCTCATGCACCTCCTCGGCGGCGCCAACTGGTGGCTGCCCCGGGGCCTCGACCGCGTCCTGCCCCGCATCAGCATCGAGCCCCCCGAGTGCCGCGCCGCCCATGAGAGGCTGGCCGCCGCGACGGACGCCGAGGTGGCGGACGTCCTGGCGAAGGAGCAGGAGCAGGATGTACGCGATATCCCTGGGTGACGACGGAGCCGAACTGCGTCCCCTGGAGCCGTGGCACGCCGAGGAGTTCCTCGCGCATCTGGACCGCGGCCGGGAGTTCATCGGCCAGTTCATCACCTTCGGCTCGAAGGCGACCGACGTCGAGTCCACGCGCGAGATGCTCCAGCGCTACGCCGACCTGCGCGCCGCCGACAGCGCGTCCCTGCACGGCATCTGGCTGGACGGGAAGCTCGTGGGCGGGGTCCTCTTCCTGAACTTCCACGCCGACCAGGGCAACTGCGAGGTCGGCTGCTGGCTGGAACCCGCCGCTGCCGGTCGCGGGCTGATCACCCGCGCGATACGGATTCTCATCGACTTCGCGATCGAACAGCGCGGCATCCACCGCGTCGAATGGCATGCCGCCGCGGGCAATGAGAAGAGCCTGAATGTTGCCCGCCGCATGGGCATGACCAGGGACGCGGTCCTCCGCGAATCCCACCCCCACGGGGGCGTACGGCACGACATAGAGGTGTGGTCCGTACTCGCCCCCGAGTGGCGCGAGGCACGCGCGCGTGCGCAACACAGCGATCTTTAAGGAACTTCTCAGAAACCACCCCTACCGTGCGCACCATGGGTACCAAGACTGTTGACGAGGCCGCGAACGAGGCCACCGAGGTGAAGAGCGACGCGGAGACCGTCGACGTCACCAAGACCGATGTCACCAAGACCGACGAGGAAGTGACCGCGACGGAAGGCGAGAACGAGGCTGCGGACGAGGTCGAGCACGACGACGACCTCACCGAGGAGGAGTACGCGGCCGAGCTCGCGAAGCTCCAGCACGACCAGGAGGAGGGTCCCTCCGGCGTCGGCCAGGGCGCCGCCGCAGTGGTCTCGGCCGCACTCGGCTTCATCTCGCTCTCCGGCGGCTGGATCGGCTCCGTCGCCGCCGCCCGCGAGACCCTCGTGGGCCAGCTCCACACCGCCTCCACCGCGAGCGTGTCCACCCAGATCAAGGAGGTCTACGGCGACGCCTGGCACACCACCGCGCTGTGGGCCGGCATCTTCGCGCTGGTCGCCGCGCTCGTCGGTGTCGCGGCCCTCATCCGGCCCGCGTTCGGCACCCCGGGCAAGCCGCAGGCCACCTGGATCAAGTCGGTCGCCTGGGCGGGCGTCGCACTCGGCGTCGTAGGACTGCTGCTGGCCGTCCTCAAGTACACCGACCTGCTGCTCAGCCTGCCGTCGGCCACCTGACGACAGGCAGTCTCACCGCACGTTCCCAGGGGTCTTAGGGCCTCCGTAAGTACCTTACGGAGGCCCTAAGACCCCTTACGCATGTCTAAGGCCCGCCGGGCCCCGCAAGATGCGGAACTCTCCCGATGTGGCGGACCCCCCTTGGAGACGAAGGTTGAGGCATCGCAGAAAGCGAAGCCCGAAACCGAACTCCACCAAGGGACTTGAGATGTACGAGTACGAGATCCACCAGATCCGCTCCGCCGAACTCCGCCGTCAGGCCGCCAACGAGCGCCTGGCCCGCGAGACCGTCCGCAGCCGCCGCGCCGCCCGCCGCGAGCAGGCCCGCCAGGCCGCCGAGGGGGAGGTGCACAGCAGCCGCTCCCGCCGGCACCTGTTCGCCCGCGCGTGGTGAGCGGCCGGGCACGGGAGGGCGGTCGTACGGCACCTGCCCGGCAGGTCGGCGAGGCGCTCCTCCCCGCGGTCGCCCGCCCGAAAACCGGTGCCGCGTTGTCAGACCCGCGTGACATGCTCGGAAACGTGGAGACCAGGTCCGTCAGTCCGGTCTTCGTCGGCCGGACCGGCGAACTGGACACGCTGAACGAGGCGCTCGCCCGCGCTGCCGCGGGCGAGCCGCAGGCGTTGCTGCTGGGCGGCGAGGCCGGCGTCGGCAAGACCAGGCTCGTCGAGGAGTTCGCCACCGCCGCCTGCCGCCGCGGCGCCGTCGTCGCCCTCGGCGGCTGTGTCGAGATCGGCGCGGACGGACTGCCCTTCGCCCCGTTCTCCACGGCCCTGCGCGCCCTGCGCCGCGAACTGCCCGCCGAGCTGTCCGCGGCAGCCGCCGGACAGGAGGAGGAACTCGCCCGGCTGCTCCCCGAGTTGGCGGAGGCGGCCACCGGCGGGCGGGCCCGCGGCCACGACGAGGAGGGCATGGCCCGCCTCTTCGAACTCACCGCACGCCTCCTTGAGCGCGTCGCCGCCGACCGCACCGTCGTCGTCGCCCTGGAGGACCTGCACTGGGCCGACGCCTCCACCCGCCACCTCCTCGCCTACCTCTTCCGTACCCTGCGCACCGGCCGCCTCCTCGTCCTCGCCACCTACCGCGCCGACGACATCCACCGCCGCCACCCGCTGCGCCCCCTGCTCGCCGAACTCGACCGGCTCCGCACGGTCCGCCGCATCGAACTCGGCCGCTTCAACCGGCAGGAAGTGGGCCGCCAGATCGCCGGCATCCGCGCCGCCGAACCGGACCCCGCCCAGGTCGACGAGATCTTCGAACGCTCCGACGGCAACGCCTTCTTCGTCGAGGAACTCGCCGTCGCCGCCCACGACGGCTGCCGCAGCAGCCTCACCGACTCGCTGCGCGACCTGCTCCTCGTCCGTGTCGAGTCACTGCCCGAGAGCGCCCAGCGGGTCGCCCGGATCGTGGCCGAGGGCGGCTCCACCGTCGAGTACCGGCTGCTCGCCGCCGTCGCCCGGCTCGCCGAGGACGACCTCATCGAGGCGCTCCGGGCCACCGTCGGCGCCAACATCCTCCAGGCCGCCCCCGGCGGCGACGGCTACCGCTTCCGCCACTCCCTGGTCCGCGAGGCGGTCGGCGACGACCTGCTGCCCGGCGAGCGCTCCCGCCTCAACCGCCGCTACGCCGAAGCGCTGGAGGCCGACCCGACGCTCGTCCCCGCCGACCAGCGCGTCATGCGCCTGGCGAGCTACTGGTACCACGCCCACGACCCGGCCAAGGCCCTCCCCGCCGTCCTGGACGCCTCTGTCGCGGCCCGCGGCCGACACGCCCACTCCGAGCAACTGCGGCTCCTGGAGCGGGCGATGGAGCTGTGGGACACCGCCCCCGACGCCGTACGCGCAGCCCTGCGCCCCGTCGACTACACCGAGGTCTATCCACCCTGCGGCTGCGACCCGGAGACCACACCCCTGCGCTACCTCGACCTGATGGCGGAGGCCGCCGTCGCCGGCCGGCTGAGCGGGGAGCGCGAGCGCGCGCTGAAGATCACCAAGCGGGCACTGCACCTCCTGGAGGACGAGGGGGACCCGCTGCGGGCCGCCTGGTTCTGGGTGCAGCGCTCCGTCCTGGTCCGGCACCAGGCCCGCGGCGACGGCTGGCCCGAACTGGCCGCCGCCCAGGAACTGGTCCGCGGACTGCCGCCCTCCGAAGTGCACGCCGAGGTACTGGCCCAGGTCGCCGGCTGGTCCATGGTCCATGTGCCCGGTCCGGACGCCTACGTGGCCGCCGAGCGTGCGGTCGAGTACGCGCGCATGGTGGGCGCCCGCGAGATCGAGATGGACGCGCGCCTCACTCTGGCCGGCCTCATGGTCGCCTCTGGCGACGTCGAAGCGGGCCTCGCCGAGCTGGCCGAGGTGAACGAACGGACGGTCGACGAGGGCATCACCACCGTCGCCGGGCGCAGCTATGTCAACCTTCCGTCCTCCCTCGAATCGGTCGGCCGCTCCCGCGAGGCCGTGCCGATCCTGGAGACGGGGCTCGTCTACGCCAAGAAGTTCGGCCAGTTCGACAAAGAGGCCTGGATCTGGGGAAACCTCGCCGAATCCCTCTTCACCCTGGGGCGTTGGGACGAGGCCACCGAGGCCGTGACCAAGGCGGAGCTCGTGAGCCGGCGGACCAAACCACGCGGGTTCAACGCCACACTCCGCGCCGAACTCGCCTTCGCCCGGGGCGATGTGGCCGAGGCCCGCCGCCAACTGGCAGCGGCCCGCGACCACTTCGGCACCCTCGATGTCGCACCCCAGCACCACCAGCCCCTGGAGCGGATCGAGATCCAGATCGCCGCCGCCGAAGGCCGCCTCCTGGACGCCCGGGCCACCCTCGAACAGGCCCTGGACTCCGGCTTCCGGCCCGGCACACAGTTCGACGTCTGGCCCCTGCTGCTCGCCGCGGCCGTCGCGGAGACCCAGTCCATCGGCCTGCCCGTCGCCGACACCGACCGGCCCAAGATCCTCGACCGCATCCGGGAGGCCGCCAAGCCGGTGGCCACGAACGTCCCCGTCTGGCGGGCCCACGAACGCTGGCTCCGCGCCGAACTGCTGCACGCCGACGGACGCGGCACCCCCGACGACTGGTCCGAGGCGGTCGAGGCCTTCGAATGCCTGGATCGCCCCTACGACCTCGCCCGCGTCCGCCACCGCCTCGCCGAAGCCCTCCTGTCCGACTCCGACGGCGGTGACGACGAGCGCGACCGCGCCACCGAACTGCTCCGGCTGGCCGCCGCCGTCGCCGAGCACCTCGGCGCCCGCCCGCTCGCCGACTCCGTCGCCCTGCTCGCCCAGCGGGCCCGGCTGACGCTCACCAGGGTCCCGGCGCGGAGAGCTGTCCCCGCCGACCCCGTCGAGGCGCTCGGCCTCACCAGCCGGGAGCGCGACGTCCTGCGCCTGGTCTCCGCCGGCCGCACCAACCGGCAGATCGCCGAGAAACTCTTCATCTCCCCGAAGACCGCGAGCGTCCACGTCTCGAACATCCTCGGCAAGCTCGGCGTATCGGGCCGGGGAGAGGCCGCGGCCCTCGCCCACCGGCTGGAGCTGTTCCCGCCCGACCCGCTCACCGTGCGCTCGGCGAGATGAGTCGTACGCTGTAGGGGACCGGCACAGGGGAGGCGCCGTGTTCAACATGTTCGAGGAGTTGTTCTCGCCGGGCCGCAAGCACACCCAGGACGAGGCCAACCGCCTGGAGATGACCAGGGTCGACGTCGCCGACGGAGACCCCGGACGCGGTCCGATAGACCTGGAGTCGGGCAAGGTCGTCGTACGCCTGCCCGACCCTTCCGCCGACGTGTCCGCTACGTCACCTGAAGCTCCAGAATCCGATCGTCCCCCGACTTAGGCGTGCCCCGGCCGTCCGTGTTGCTGGTGACGAGCCACAGCTTGTCGCCGCCGGCCGACACCACCGTGCGCAGCCGGCCGTACTCGCCGGTGAGCAAGGCCTGCGGGGCGGCCGACGCCTTGGTGCCGTCCAGCGGGATGCGCCACAGGCGCTGCCCCTTCAGCCCCGCCATCCATATGGAGCCCTCGGCATAGGCGATGCCGCTGGGGGAGGCGTCGTCCGTGTGCCACTCGGTGATCGGGTTGTGGTACTCGGGGTTGCTCGACTTGCCCTCGGCGACCGGCCAGCCGTAGTTGTCGCCAGGCTTGATCGCGTTCAGCTCGTCCCAGGTGTCCTGGCCGAACTCCGAGGCGAACAGCCGCTGTTTGGAGTCCCAGGCGAGGCCCTGCACATTGCGGTGGCCGTAGGTGTACACCGGCGAGTTCGGGAACGGGTTGCCCGGGGCCGGGTCGCCCTCCGGGGTCAGCCGCAGGATCTTGCCGCCCAGGGACTTCTTGTCCTGCGCCAGGCCCCGCTGTCCGCTCTCGCCCGTGCCCGCGTACAGCATCCCGTCCGGGCCGAAGGCGATCCGGCCGCCGTTGTGGATGTAGCCCTTCGGGATGCCCTTGAAGATCGTGTCGGGCGCGCCCAGCTGCTCACCGGCCGGCTTCTTCTCGTCGTACAGGACGCGGACGATGCGGTTGTCCGAGGCCGAGGTGAAGTAGGCGTAGATCATGTGGTCCGAGGCGTAGTCCGGGGAGAGCGCGATGCCGAGGAGGCCGCCCTCGCCGGCCGGGGACACCCCGGACACCTTGCCCAGCTCGGTCTTCTGCCCCGTCTTCTCGTTGATCCGCGTGATCGTGCCGTCGTCGCGGGACGAGACCAGCAGGTTCCCGTCGGGCAAGGGCGCGAGGCCCCACGGTGTCTTCAGTCCCTCGGTGACCGTGCGCAGTACCTTCACCGTGCCCTTGGCGGGCGGGGGCTGCTCGGCGGCCTGCGCGGAGGGCGACGACCCCGTCGCCGTACCGGCGCCGCCGGACGAAGTGCTGGTGCCGTCGCCGGGCGAGCCTCCGCCGTCGGAGGAGCAGCCGGCCGTCAGCAGGAGTGCGGTCACGGCCAGTGCGGCCGACACAGCTCGACGTTGCACGATCAGGTCCTTTCGACGGGCGGATTCTCTGTGGCGGCCTCCGGTGGAGGGCTCACTCGGACGGTCCTCGCGGCTGGTTCTACTTTTCATACACCGCTCGCGCCGCACGGGTTCCCGATCACCGCGCACCGACGCACGATCGAGCCGTCAGGCCGTGCGGCCGGGTCGGCTGTCAGCCCCACGACCCCCGTGCAGCCGGGTCGGCGATCAGTCCCACGATCCCCGCGCCGCCGGCAGTTCCGCCACCTCGGCGAGATCCTCCGCCGTCAGACACAGTCCCGCCGCCCCCGCGTTCTCCGTCACCCAGCGCTCCTGCTTGGCGCCCGGTACCGGCACCACGTGCGGTCCCTGCGCCAGTGCCCACGCCAGGGCCACCTGTGCCGGGGTCACCTCCGGACCGTGGCGGCGGGCCACGCGCCGCAGGCCGGCCACGATCGGCTGGTTCGCGGCGGTCATCTCGGCGGTGAAGCGGGGGTGACGGGCGCGCACGTCGTCCGGTTCGAAGCCCTCACCCGGGGTGAGGGTCCCGGTCAGGAAGCCGTTGCCGAGGGGCATCGCCGCGAGGAAGCCGACCCCGCGTGCCGCGCACCACGGCAGCAGCGCGTCCAGCGCCTCCGTCGACCACACCGACAGCTCGGCCTGCACCGCGCTCACGGGGAACACCTGTTGCACGCGCTGTAGTTGGCGGATCGTTCCGTCATGGAGGCGTGCTCCGGGTCGGCGCGCGGCACGGGCACCGACCGCGCACATCCCCAACGCCCTTACTTTTCCGGCCTGTACGAGGTCCGCCATCGCACCCCACGTCTCCTCGACGGGAACCTCGGGGTCGGCGCGGTGCAGTTGGTAGAGGTCGATCACGTCCGTCTGCAGGCGGCGCAGTGACGCGTCGCACGCTCGTCTGACGTAGCCGGGGCGGCCGTTGGCCACGATGTGCTGTTCGCCCACCAGCAGGCCGACCTTGGTCGACACGAACGCGTCCTCGCGCCGCTCCTTCAACACCCGCCCCAACAGAAGCTCGTTGGTGAACGGGCCGTACATGTCGGCGGTGTCCAGGAGCGTCACACCCAGATCGAGCGCCCGGTGCACCGCCCTGACCGACTCGTCGCCCCTTTGCCGCGACCCGCTGTAGGCCCAGTTCATCGGCATGCAGCCGAGTCCGACGGCCCCCACGGCGAGCGCCCCCGCGCCGATCGTCCTGCGCTCCACCTGCTTGCGACCCTCCCTCTCCTGGCCCACAAACCTAACCTCTACGCGCACACGGCCCTGACCTAGGGCCTGTGCGGCGGGTCCTGCCGGAGACGCGGGGGCTGGCACGCACATCTGCCGCGTTGTCGTCGGTTGCCAACGCTCCGCGTTGTCGCCCTCCTCCGCCTTGCAGCTGCACGCACCAGCCCCCGCTCACCTGCGCCGACGAGGTGCCGTTGATTTTCTCCGGCCTGACCCGCCGCACAGGCCCTAGCCTCCTGACCATGACTGTTGACGTGTGGCTGCCCATCCCGCCGGAGGAGATCGAAGGGCTCCCCGAGGGGCCCAACTACCTGTTCTGGGACGGGGGTGAGGACTTTCCCGCAGACCCGGCCGAGTGTGCCTTCTACGTCGTGCCCTACATGAAGAGCAGCGAGATCGGCCTGCGGCCGCTGCCCGAGATGGGCTCCGTGCAGGTCGTACAGACGCTGTCGGCCGGCATCGACCATGTGCAGCCGGGGCTCAAGTACCTGCGCCCCGGTGTGCAGTTGTGCAACGCGCGCGGAGTGCACGAGGCGAGCACCGGCGAGCTCACCCTGACGCTGATCCTCGCCTCGCTGCGTGGCGTCCCCGACTTCGTGCGGGCGCAGGACAAGGGGGAGTGGCGCGGTGGGTTCCGGCCCGCCCTCGCCGACAAGTCCGTCCTCATCGTCGGCTACGGGGCCATCGGGTCCGCCATCGAGGACCGGCTCACTCCCTTCGAGCTCGCGCGGGTGGCGCGGGTGGCGCGCTCCGCGCGTACCACCGCGCGCGGGCCGGTGCATCCGCTCACCGAACTGCCCGCCCTGCTCCCGGAAGCGGACGTCGTCATCCTGTCCACGCCGCTCGACGAGACCACCCGTCACCTGGTCGACGCCGAGTTCCTGGCCCGGATGAAGGACGGGGCACTGCTGGTCAACGTGGCCCGCGGGCCCGTCGTGGACACCAAGGCGCTGCTCGCGGAGCTGGAAAGCGGCCGGATCACCGCGGCGTTGGACGTCACCGACCCCGAACCGCTGCCCCAGGGGCACCCGTTGTGGCAGGCGCCGGGCGTGCTGATCAGTCCGCATGTCGGCGGGCCCACCTCGGCGTTCCTGCCGCGCGTGAAGCGGTTGATCGTCGGCCAGCTGGAACTGTTCGTGAACCGGCGGCCGTTGCGCAACGTGATCCTTACGACGGGCGAGACGGGGAACTAGTCGCAACAGGCGTGTAATCCGATTCCGGTACCCTCCGCAACCTTCCGGAAGCGGTGTGTGCGCACATCTCCGCTGGTCGTCACGGAGCGTAGAGGAACTATGTCCCTGAGTGACGAGACTGGTGTATCGTCCCGGCAGGGGCTGCGCCGCGCACCGTTCGGCGCCGGGGATGGACATTTCAGACTGTGAGGGGGGCGACGGGCGATGCACGGCCTATGGACGAGCGATCCGACGCGGCGGGGCCGCCGACGGCGACCCTGGCGCACCGCCGCGCGCAGACGCGGCCACCACGGCAACCACTGCGGTCACGGAAGTCATGGCGGTCGCGGCGGACATCACAGCAACCACAGTCATCACCACCGCAGGCCCAACAGCCGCCGCAGGCACGCTCATCCAGCGCACCGGGGCCCGGGGGACCCGGGGGCGACGCGGACCGGGAGGGCCCGGTGAGTTCGCCACCGTCTGCCACGACCACTCTCAACGGGGCGCTCCGGGACCGGACTTCGCCGGGAGCGCGGCTGCCTCGACCGCCGGGTTCCGGCGGCGGGTGGAGCCTGGTCCAGCAACTCGTCCTGGCCCTGGTGTGCGCGGGATACGCCGTCGGTTCCGCGCTCGACTGGGGGTCGCACCAAGTCGCCCTGATCATGGGTGACTTCGGGCTCAGCGCGGCAGCGGGTACCGCCGCCGTCTCGTGTTTCCTCTACGCGCGAAACCGCCGTATCCGCTTTCGACCAGCCTGGTTGCTCTTCTCGCTCTCCTCGGCGATGGCTGCGCTGGGCAACGGAGTCTGGGGGTGGTACGAGGTCGTGCTCGAACGGACCGTACCCAGCCCCAGTTTCGCCGATCTGTTCTTCCTGTGCTTCGCGCCGCCCGCCATCGTCGGGCTCCTGGTCCTCGCCAAACGGCCTGTCACCAAGGCCGGTTGGGTCTGTCTTGCGCTGGACGCCTGGCTGATCGGAGGCTCGCTGCTCACGCTGTCCTGGAGCCTCGCGCTCGCGCAGGCGGCCAAGTTCGACGGGCCGAGCGTGGCCCACACGGCGCTGTCGCTGGCGTACCCGCTGCTCGACATCGCGCTGGTCAGCATGGTGCTCGCGCTGCACTTCCGGCGCTCCTCGGTCAACCGCACCGCCGTGAACACCGCGATCGGCGCGCTGGCCCTGACCGTGATGTGCGACGCCCTGTTCACCTCACCGCTGCTCCACAACAACTACCACTCGGGCCAGTTGCTCGACGCGGGCTGGTTCGCCGGCTCGCTGCTCCTCGCGTACGCCCCGTGGGCCACGCCCCGGCACACCCAGCCCGAGGCCGAGGGGCACACGCGCGTGGTGCATGAACACCGGCCTGGACCGCGGGTCGGAATCCCGCAGCCTCCCGTGCAGGGCGGCGACCACGGCCGGTACCCGGCCACCCGGCCCATCGCCGGTTCGCTGGCCGCGCTCACCCCGTATCTCGCCGCCGCCGTCTGCACGTTGGGGATTCTCTACAACGTCCTGAACGGCCGCAGCCCCGACCGCGTGGTGCTCATCACCGCGGGCTGCGTGGTCCTCGCCCTCGTGGTGCGCCAGGGCATCATGCTGCTCGACAACATCACCCTCACCCAGGAGCTGGCCCAGAAGGAGAACCACTTCCGCTCCCTGGTGCAGGGCTCCAGCGACGTCATCATGATCGCCGCCCCGAACGGCATCCTCCGCTACGTCTCCCCGGCCGCCGCCGGTGTCTACGGCAAGGCCGCGGAGGAACTGGTCGGGACCGAACTGGCCTCGCTCATCCACCCCGAGGACCTGGGCTGCGTGGTGCACGAGGTGCGCCGCTTCCTCACCGCCGGCCCCTACGACGAGTCCACCACCCGTATCGAGTGCCGCTTCCGCTCCGGCGACGGCGGTTGGCTGAACGTCGAGTCGACGGTCAACCGCCACCACGGCGGCCTGATCTTCAACAGCCGGGACGTGACCGAACGCGTGCGCCTGCAGGCACAGTTGCAGCACAACGCCGAGCACGACCCGCTCACCGACCTGCCCAACCGCGCCCTGTTCACCAAGCGCGTCCAGCAGGCCCTGTCCGGCCGCCGTTCCACCGACCGCGGCACGGCCGTCCTCTTCATCGACCTCGACGGCTTCAAGGCCGTCAACGACACCATCGGGCACCAGGCCGGAGACGAACTGCTCGTCCAGGCCGCCCGCAGACTCCAGGACTCGGTCCGGCACGGCGACACCGCGTCCCGGCTGGGCGGCGACGAGTTCGCGGCCCTGATCGTCGGCGACGGCACCCGGGACCGCGCCGCCCGCGAGCGGCACATCATGGAACTCGCCGACCGCCTGAGAATCACCCTGTCCCAGCCCTACCTCATCGACGGCAACGATGTCCGGGTCGCCGCCTCCATCGGCGTCGCCTTCGCCGAACCAGGCCTGGGCGCGGGGGAGTTGCTGCGCAACGCAGACCTCGCGATGTACCGCGCCAAGGGGGCGGGCAAGGGCCGGGTCGAGCTGTACGCCCCACAGATGCAGCAGGACGTCGTACGGAAGGCGGAGCTGGCCACGCGGCTGCGGGCCGCACTGCACGACGGTGAGTTCGCGCTGCTGCACCAGCCCGTGGTGTCGCTGACGGACGGCCGGATCACCTCGGTCTCCACACAGGCGCGCTGGCGTTCGTCGCAGGGGGTGCTGTTCACGCCGGCCGAGTTCCTGCGGGTGGCCGAGGACAACGACAAGACCGCCGAGCTGGGGCGCTGGATGCTGGAGGAGGCCGTGGAACAGGCCGCCGAGCGCACCGCGACCGGGCTCGCCGTGTCCGTGGCCGTCCGGATGAGCGCCCGTCGGCTCCTGGACCGGTCGATGCCGCTCGGCTCGATCGAGGCCCTGCTGACCCGGCACGGGCTGCCGTCCGGTTCGCTGGTGATCGAACTGTCCGACACCGACCCGAGGATCTCCCTGGACGAGTTGGAGCGGCGCCTGACCGCGCTGCGGCGGCTCGGCGTCCGGATCGCCCTCGACGGATTCGGGAGTGGCTACGCGGCCATCACGACGCTACGGCGGCTGCCCGTCGACGTACTGAAACTGGACCGCAGTCTGGTCGAGGGCGTCGTCGAGTCCGCGCGGCTGCACAAGATCACCAGCGGGCTGCTCCGGATCGCCTGCGATCTCGGGCTGCAGTCCGTCGCCGACGGGGTGGATCTGCCCGAACAGGTGGTCGCCCTGCGCGCGATGGGCTGTACGCACGGGCAGGGCATGGCCTTCTCCGGGCCGCTGGACGAATACCGGCTGCGCAGGGCCCTGTCGCGCGGTCACTATCCGGTGCCGCACGGCCCGGCCGAGCCCGCGTTCGCGGGCGGCGGCTCAGGGGTGTACACCAGTAACGTGCCGGTGGTTTTCGGGGGCGGAACAGCCCTCCGCTCACATAATGAGACTCCCGTCCCACCCACTTGACAGTGGATGCGTGCCGGGGGGAGGGTCAATGCCATGCGCACCCGAATTCTCGTACTTGGAAAGCGCGTCGGCTGAAGCTGGTGACGTCCGGACGGACCCGGAACTCCCAGCGACCGCACCCGGCGCGCTCCCCTCGCTTGCCTCACGGCACGAGGGGTTTTTTGTTGCACAAGATCCAGTGGTGCAGCAGCAGAACCCCGCACAAACCTCGCAAAAACCCTCAGCATCGAGAAGAGAATGACGATGACCGAGCAGGCCACCGGGGCCCATCCGCAGCCGCGGCCCCGATCCGGAGGACAGCAGTCCGCCCCCGAGCACGTCACGGGCGCGCAGTCCCTCATCCGCTCTCTTGAGGAAGTCGGGGCCGACACGGTATTCGGCATCCCCGGCGGTGCGATCCTTCCGGCCTACGACCCGCTGATGGACTCGACGCGGGTGCGTCACGTGCTGGTCCGCCACGAGCAGGGCGCGGGCCACGCGGCCACCGGCTACGCGCAGGCCACCGGCAAGGTCGGCGTCTGCATGGCGACCTCAGGGCCCGGCGCCACCAACCTGGTGACCCCGATCGCCGACGCGCACATGGACTCGGTGGCGCTCGTGGCGATCACCGGGCAGGTCGCGTCGAAGGCGATCGGCACGGACGCCTTCCAGGAGGCGGACATCGTCGGCATCACGATGCCGGTCACCAAGCACAACTTCCTGGTCACCCAGGCCGAGGACATCCCGCGCGTCATCGCGCAGGCCTTCCACATCGCCTCCACCGGCCGCCCGGGCCCGGTGCTGGTCGACATCGCGAAGGACGCCCTCCAGGCGAAGACCACCTTCTCCTGGCCGCCGGTCATGGATCTGCCCGGCTACCGCCCGGTGACCAAGCCGCACGCCAAGCAGATCCGCGAGGCCGCCAAGCTGATCACCGCCGCGAAGCGGCCCGTCCTCTACGTCGGCGGCGGTGTCCTCAAGGCACACGCCACCGCCGAACTGAAGGTCCTCGCAGAACTCACCGGAGCGCCCGTCACCACCACCCTGATGGCGCTCGGCGCATTCCCCGACAGTCACGAGCTGCACGTGGGAATGCCGGGCATGCACGGTGCGGTCACCGCCGTCACCGCGCTGCAGAAGGCCGACCTGATCGTCGCCCTCGGAGCCCGCTTCGACGACCGCGTCACCGGCAAGCTGGACAGCTTCGCCCCGCACGCCAAGATCGTCCACGCCGACATCGACCCCGCGGAGATCGGCAAGAACCGCGCGGCCGACGTGCCGATCGTCGGGGACGCCCGCGAGGTCATCGCCGACCTCGTCCAGGCCGTCCAGAAGGAGCACAGCGAGGGCCACACCGGCGACTACAGCGCCTGGTGGAAGGACCTCAACCGCTGGCGCGAGACGTACCCGCTCGGCTACGAGCAGCCCGACAACGGCTCGCTCTCCCCGCAGCAGGTCATCGAGCGCGTCGGTCAACTCGCCCCGGAGGGAACGATCTTCGCGGCGGGCGTCGGCCAGCACCAGATGTGGGCCGCGCACTACATCCAGTACGAGAAGCCGGCGACCTGGCTCAACTCCGGTGGCGCGGGGACGATGGGCTACGCGGTCCCGGCCGCGATGGGCGCCAAGGCCGGAGTGCCGGACCGGACGGTCTGGGCGATCGACGGCGACGGCTGCTTCCAGATGACCAACCAGGAACTGACCACCTGCGCCCTGAACAACATCCCGATCAAGGTCGCCATCATCAACAACGGCGCCCTCGGCATGGTCCGCCAGTGGCAGACCCTGTTCTACAACCAGCGCTACTCCAACACCGTGCTGCACAGCGGCCCGGAGGCGGACGGCAAGCAGCCGAGCGCAGGCACCCGCATCCCCGACTTCGTCAAGTTGTCGGAGGCGATGGGCTGTTACGCGATCCGCTGCGAGTCCCCCGACGACCTCGACAAGTGCATCGAGGAGGCGAACTCGATCAACGACCGCCCCGTCGTGATCGACTTCATCGTCCACGAGGACGCCATGGTGTGGCCGATGGTCGCGGCCGGCACCTCCAACGACGAGGTCATGTTCGCCCGGGACGTCCGCCCCGACTTCGGCGACAACGAAGACGACTGAGCGAGAGAGACGAAAGAGAAATGTCCAAGCACACGCTCTCGGTCCTGGTCGAGAACAAGCCAGGTGTCCTCGCCCGGATCACCGCCCTGTTCTCCCGGCGCGGCTTCAACATCGACTCCCTCGCCGTCGGTGTCACCGAACACCCCGACATCTCCCGCATCACGATCGTGGTGAACGTGATCGAGGCACTCCCGCTCGAACAGGTCACCAAGCAGCTCAACAAGCTCGTCAACGTGCTGAAGATCGTCGAGCTGGAGGCGGGTTCCGCGGTTCAGCGCGAACTCGTTCTGGTGAAGGTGCGCGCCGACAACGAGACGCGCTCCCAGATCGTCGAGATCGTCCAGCTCTTCCGCGCCAAGACGGTCGACGTCTCCCCGGAGGCCGTCACCATCGAGGCCACCGGCTCCAGCGACAAGCTGACCGCCATGCTCAAGATGCTGGAGCCGTACGGCATCAAGGAGCTGGTGCAGTCCGGCACGATCGCCATCGGCCGCGGCGCCCGCTCCATCACCGACCGCTCGCTGCGCGCGCTCGACCGCTCCGCGTAGACCCGTGTGCGGGCGGCCCCGGCCGCCCGCATTCCGAGACCCCCGAACTTCGTTTCCGCCCGCCGTCATACGGTGGGACGCAACACCTGCACACCAAGGAGAGAACCCAAAGTGGCCGAGCTGTTCTACGACGCCGACGCCGACCTGTCCATCATCCAGGGCCGCAAGGTCGCGGTCATCGGCTACGGCAGCCAGGGCCACGCCCACGCGCTGTCGCTCCGTGACTCCGGCGTCGACGTGCGCGTCGGTCTGCACGAGGGCTCCAAGTCCAAGGCGAAGGCCGAGGAGCAGGGCCTGCGCGTGGTGACCCCGTCCGAGGCCGCCGCCGAGGCCGACGTCATCATGATCCTCGTGCCGGACCCGATCCAGGCCCAGGTCTACGAGGAGTCCATCAAGGACAACCTCAAGGACGGCGACGCGCTGTTCTTCGGCCACGGCCTGAACATCCGCTTCGACTTCATCAAGCCGCCGGCCGGCGTCGACGTCTGCATGGTCGCCCCCAAGGGCCCGGGCCACCTCGTCCGCCGCCAGTACGAGGAGGGCCGCGGCGTTCCGTGTATCGCGGCCGTCGAGCAGGACGCGACCGGCAACGGCTTCGCGCTCGCGCTGTCGTACGCGAAGGGCATCGGCGGCACCCGCGCCGGCGTCATCAAGACGACCTTCACCGAGGAGACCGAGACCGACCTGTTCGGTGAGCAGGCCGTTCTCTGCGGTGGTACGGCCGCGCTGGTCAAGGCCGGTTTCGAGACGCTGACCGAGGCCGGTTACCAGCCCGAGATCGCGTACTTCGAGTGCCTCCACGAGCTGAAGCTCATCGTCGACCTCATGTACGAGGGCGGCCTGGAGAAGATGCGCTGGTCGATCTCCGAGACCGCCGAGTGGGGCGACTACGTCACCGGCCCGCGGATCATCACGGACGAGACCAAGGCCACGATGAAGCAGGTCCTCGCCGAGATCCAGGACGGCACCTTCGCGCGTGAGTGGATGGCCGAGTATCACGGTGGCCTGAAGAAGTACAACGAGTACAAGCAGAAGGACGCCGAGTCCCTGCTGGAGACCACCGGCAAGCAGCTCCGCAAGCTGATGAGCTGGGTCGACGAAGAGGCGTAAGTCCTGAGGCCAAGGGGCCGGAGTGAGCACTCCGGCCCCTTTGTCCAACCCGTCCAGCCTCGGACGGGTGATCCTTCCGCAGAGGCGTAAGACGACTGTCGGAGCGCCACTACACTGCCGTACTAATACGCGTCAGGCCCACAGCGTCGTGCGTCTCCACGCGGCCCGTACCTCCACCGCCTGCGGCCGTCGGGACGGCCGTCCGCACGCAATGGACTTGTGAGGACTCACGTGAGCTCGAAACCTGTCGTACTCATCGCTGAAGAGCTGTCGCCCGCGACGGTGGACGCCCTCGGCCCGGACTTCGAGATCCGGCACTGCAACGGCGCCGACCGGGGCGAGCTGCTCCCCGCGATCGCCGACGTGGACGCGATCCTGATCCGCTCGGCCACCAAGGTCGACGCCGAGGCGGTCGCCGCCGCACGGAAGTTGAAGGTCGTCGCACGAGCCGGCGTCGGCCTGGACAACGTCGACGTCTCCGCCGCCACCAAGGCCGGCGTGATGGTCGTCAACGCCCCCACCTCGAACATCGTCACCGCCGCCGAGCTGGCCTGCGGTCTGCTGCTGGCGACCGCACGCCACATCCCGCAGGCCAACGCCGCGCTGAAGAACGGCGAGTGGAAGCGCAGCAAGTACACGGGCGTCGAGCTGGCCGAGAAGACCCTGGGTGTCGTGGGTCTGGGACGTATCGGTGCCCTCGTGGCACAGCGCATGTCCGCGTTCGGCATGAAGGTCGTCGCCTACGACCCCTACGTCCAGCCCGCACGGGCCGCGCAGATGGGCGTCAAGGTCCTGTCGCTGGACGAGCTGCTCGAAGTCTCCGACTTCATCACCGTGCACCTGCCCAAGACCCCGGAGACGGTCGGTCTGATCGGCGACGAGGCGCTGCGCAAGGTCAAGCCGACCGTGCGCATCGTCAACGCCGCGCGCGGCGGGATCGTCGACGAGGCCGCGCTGTACTCCGCGCTCAAGGAGGGCCGCGTCGCCGGCGCCGGACTCGACGTGTACGCGAAGGAGCCCTGCACGGACTCCCCGCTGTTCGAGTTCGACCAGGTCGTCTCCACCCCGCACCTCGGCGCCTCCACGGACGAGGCGCAGGAGAAGGCCGGTGTCTCGGTCGCCAAGTCGGTGCGCCTCGCCCTCGCCGGTGAACTCGTCCCCGACGCGGTGAACGTCCAGGGCGGCGTCATCGCCGAGGACGTCAAGCCGGGCCTGCCCCTCGCCGAGAAGCTCGGCCGCATCTTCACCGCCCTCGCGGGCGAGGTCGCGGCGCGGCTCGACGTCGAGGTCTACGGCGAGATCACCCAGCACGACGTCAAGGTGCTCGAACTGTCCGCGCTCAAGGGTGTGTTC
Source organism: Streptomyces sp. NPDC050508 (assembly GCF_040655155.1). NCBI lineage: Bacteria > Bacillati > Actinomycetota > Actinomycetes > Kitasatosporales > Streptomycetaceae > Streptomyces > Streptomyces sp. NPDC050508. The sequence continues at coordinate 298,692 of NZ_JBFAJJ010000006.1, read as the reverse complement.
GAGGACGTCGTCGACGAGACCGTGTCGTACGTCAACGCTCCGCTGTTCGCGCAGGAGCGGGGGGTCGAGGTACGGCTGACGACCAGCTCCGAGTCCGCCGACCACCGTAACGTCGTCACCGTGCGCGGCACGCTGAGCAACGGCGAGGAGGTCGCGGTCTCCGGCACGCTGGCCGGTCCCAAGAACCTGCAGAAGATCGTCGCGGTCGGCGACTACGACGTCGACCTCGCGCTCGCCGACCACATGGTGGTGCTGCGGTACGAGGACCGGCCCGGGGTTGTCGGCACGGTCGGTCGTGTCTTCGGTGAGGCCGGGATCAACATCGCGGGTATGCAGGTGTCGCGGTCGGTGGCGGGCGGCGAGGCGCTGGCCGTGCTGACCGTCGATGACACGGTGGCTGCGGGTGTGCTGGCGGAGGTGGCCGAGGAGATCGGGGCGACGTCGGCTCGTTCGGTGAACCTGGTCTGACGTTCCCGTTCGACGTTTCGCAAGAACGCCGGGCGGGTTGAGGAGATGATCCTCAACCCGCCCGGCGTTTCTGTGTAGTTGGGGCTCACGCAGAGGCCTTCTCCCTGCTCTCCTGCACCGGCACCCGCACCCCCCGCAATGTCCGCGCCGCCGCGAACGCCGCCCCCAGCAGCAACACCGCACCCGCGATCGCCGCGCCGTGCATGCCGTCGGTGAAGGCCTGTCGCGCGGTCGCTGTCAGGGCATCTCCCGCGTGCCCCGGCAGTTGGCGGGCGACGGCAAGGGCGCCGCCGAGGGTCTCGTGGGCCGGGGCGGGGGCCGAGGCGGGGATGCCGTGGCGGTAGATCGCGGTACCGATGGAGCCCAGCAGGGCCATGCCGAGGGCGCCGCCGAACTCCGCGCCCGTTTCCATGAGGGAGGACGCTACGCCCGCCTTCTCCACCGGGGCGCTGCCCAGCGCGAGGTCCATGATCTGGGACATCACCATGACGATCCCGGAGGCGAGGACACCGGCGGCGGCGAGGGCGAGCCAGAGGGAGTCGGTGCCGACCAGGGCCAGCATGCCGTAGCCGGCGGAGGCGAGGGCGAAGCCGGCCGCGACGACATGGGCGCGGTCAACTCCCTTTTGAACGAGGGTTGTTGCGAGCGGGGCCGCCATGCCGATCGGCACCGAGGGGAGCAGTGCCCACAGGGCCGCCTCCATCGAACTCTTGCCGAGCACCGACTGCAGGTACTGCGTGGTGAAGAAGGCCGAGCCCATCATGCCGAAGGCGGAGACCAGGTTCAGGACGACGGAGGGGGCGAAGCCGCGGGCGCGGAACAGGGTCGGGTCGATCATCGGGGAGGCGGCGGTGCGCTGGCGGTGGACGAACAGGGCCGCGAAGAGCAGGCCTACCGTGATCGAGACGACGTACTGGACGTGCCAGCCCTCGGAGGGGATCTCCTTGAGGCCGTAGATCACGGGCAGGACGCCGGCCAGGGACAGCGGGACGCTCGGCCAGTCGAAGCGGCCGGGGGCGGGGTTCTTCGACTCGGGGAGCAGGAACGGGCCGATGAGCAGGAGCAGCGCCATCGCGGGGAGGTTGATCAGGAAGACCGAACCCCACCAGAAGTACTGGACGAGGACACCGCTCAGCACCGAGCCGAGGGCGACGCCCGCGGTCATCACGCCGGACCACAGACCGATCGCCTTCGCGCGCTGGCCGGGGTCGGTGAACATCGTGCGCAGCAGCGCCATCGTCGAGGGCATCAGGGTCGCGCCGCCGATGCCGAGGACCGCGCGGGCGGCGATGAGGGTCTCGGCGCTGTTCGCGTAGGCGGCGATCAGGGACGCGGTGCCGAAGGCCGCGGCGCCGATCAGGAGGAGCCGACGGCGGCCGATGCGGTCGCCGACCGAGCCCATCGTCATCAGCAGGCCGGCCAGGACGAAGGCGTAGATGTCGAAGATCCACAGCTGCTGGGTGCCGCTGGGCTCCAGGTCCGCGCTGATCGCCGGGATGGCGAAGTAGAGGACGGAGACGTCCATCGAGACCAGGAGCAGCGGCAGCATCAGGACGCCGAGGGCGGTCCATTCGCGGCGCCCGGCGCGGGAGTTGGGGGTGCTCGGGGGGTTCGTCGAGCTCGTCGAGTTCGTCATGAGAGGGAATGTACGCGCGTCTTAAACGCTTGTCTATGACGCACGTATAAATCGCTCGTCTAATTCGTGCGTCTAGGACGGGTGTATGGATCGGCGGTAGGCTGGTGCGCATGGGACACCGTGAGGATCTGCTCGAAGGCGCGAAGCGCTGCCTGCTGGAGAAGGGGTTCGCGCGCACGACGGCGCGCGACATCGTCAAGGAGTCGGGGACGAACCTCGCGTCCATCGGCTATCACTACGGCTCGAAGGACGCGCTGCTCGCGCAGGCGTACGTCTCGCTGGTGGACGGCATGTCCTTCGAGTGGGGGGAGCGGCTCGAAGGGGCGCCGGGCTCGCTGGAGCGGTTCAGGGAGGTGTGGTCGAACGTCGTCGCCTCGCTCCGTGAGCCGGGCTCGATGTGGCGGCTCAGCGGGGAGATCATGGCGATGGGCGACCAACTCCCGGAGGCCCGCGATCAGTTGTCGCTCGCGCAGCGCGAGGGCGGCCGAGGGCTGGTCTCGCTGCTCATGGGAGTGCCGGAGGAGGAGGTGTCGGACGAGACGGCCGACACCCTCGGCGCGTTCTACATGATCGTGATGTCCGGGCTCATCATGCAGTGGACCTTCGACCCGAAGACCGCGCCGGACGCCGAGCAACTCACCGAGGGTCTGCGGCAGGTGCTGGAGGGTGCGCGGAAGGCGCGGTGATCCGCCGGTCCCGCAGCGCCGGTGCCACCGCGACCAGCATGAGCAGCGCGGTCAGCGCGAAGGCCCAGGGGTAGCCGGTCAGGCCGGCCGTGATGCCGAAGCCTGCCGCGCCGACGCCCATTCCGCCGTCGTAGGCCAGGTTCCACAGGGCGCTGACCGTGCCGTAGGAGTTGGCGGAGACGCGGGTGTACATCAGGGTCAGCGTGGCGTTCTGGGTGATGCCGAAGCCCGCGCCGAACAGGGCGGTGCCCGTGATGACCGCTATTGGGTTGGTAGTTGGGGCGATGACCAGGACGCCCGCCGCCGACAGAAGCAGGCCGGGGAGGACGAGGCGGGCGCTGCCGTGGCGGTCGCCGTGGCGGCCTGCGAGCCAGCGGGTCAGGGTCGAGGTCGCGGTCTGTACGAACAGGGCCGCCGCGACGACTCCGGCGGACGCGGACGGGACGGCCAGCGGCAGGAAGGTGACGAGGATGCCGGCGGCGGTCGCGGTGGCTGCGAAGACCACAACCGGCCGGAGCAGAGCGCCTGTTCGCAGTCCCCGTACGACGCCCAGCGGTCGCTCGGAGCGGTCCGCCTGGTCCGCTCGATCCGGCAGTCCGAGGACGAAGACGATCGCGGCCAGCGCGGCGAGGCCACCGGCCACGGCCACCGGGCCGTAGCCCGCGCGCCCGGCGAGCCACAGCCCCAGCGGTAGCGCGACCAGCGACGGAACACCGGACACCACACCCACCAACGCGAGCCCCTCGCCCCGGCGTTCGTCCGGGATCAGCGACGCGGTGAGGGCGCCGCCCGCGACGATCGTCAGCGCGAAACCGAGCCCGCGCACGAAGCAGACCGCGACGATCCAGGCGACGTGCCCGGACACGGTCAGCACCAGCGCCGGGGCGCCGAGCAGGAACAGCCCTGCGATCAGGGTCAGTCGATAGCCGAAGCGGCCGACGAGCCGCGGCGTCACCAACTCCCCGAGAACCGTCGCGAGCATCAGCGAACCGGTCGCCAGACCCGCCGCGCCCCCGCCGCCCCGCTCGGCCGCATACGCCGGTACGACCGAGAGCAGCAGGAAGAAGCTGAGACTGGCACCGACCATGCTGATGAAGCGGAGGAGGAGGGGGCGGGTGAGGAGTGCGGGGGTCGGGCCGGTCGTCATGACACCGACACTAGAGTCCTGCCGACACCCGCCCGTGAAGCCCCTCTTCGTGGAAGTGTGACACTTCGCCGGAAAGTGTCACACTTCTGCGCCCAACCTACCCGGGGGCAGATGCCACCCGATCGGTGTAGCGACAAATCGATTCACCGGGTGACGCGGTGCGGAGTTCGACCGACCGCACCGATCGGCGCGGCGATCGTAGGGCCGGTATTCGACTACCCGCCCGATCGCCGACCAAGGAGTTTCCTTTGCGAGTTCGTCGTGTCGTGACCAGCGCCCTCGGTGCCGCAGCGCTCGTGCTCACCTCTCTCAGTGCGGTGGCCGCCGCCGGCCCCGCGTCCGCCGGCCCGTGCGGCTTCTACAAGACCAGTACCGACGCCTACTACCGCCACTGCACCACCGACGGCTCGCATGTCGTCATCAAGGTCCGGGTCGCCCGGGCACGCGACCACGAGGCGTGCGTCCGGCCCGGCACGACCTGGCTGGGCTCCGCCCACCGCATCCAGGGCGCCCACTACGTCGGGCGAACCTGCTGACCCATCGGGCAGCGGACCCCGAACTCCCTTACAGGCGAGCCGACTTCAGCGCCATGTGGAGCAGCAGCCGGTCCTCGCCGTCGTCCAGGTCCAGGCCCGTCAACTGCTCCACCCGCGACAGCCGGTAGTACAGCGTCTGCCGATGAATCCCCAACTCGGCTGCCGTACGCCCCGCTTGGCCCGCACGGTCGAGGTACACCTCGGCGGTGCGGGCCAGTTCGTGGTGGGCGGGGGAGAGGAGAGGAGCGACCGCCGGGTCGTGGGCGGTCTCCGGGGGGAGGGCGGTCAGGAGGCGGTACGGGCCGATACGGGACCAGTCGGCCACCGGGGCGAAACGGGGTTCCGCGAGAGCCGCCCGGGCCGCCGCCGTGGCCTCCTGCCAGGTGGTGCCGAGGTCGGCGAGACCGGCGCAGGGTCGGCCGATGCCCGCTGCGCGGTGGGCGCCGGGCGGGCCGTCCTTCAGCAGGCGGGCCGCCGCTGCCTCCGCCGAACTCCCCGCGTCCGTCGACCGCAGCCGTACCAGCACCGCCAGGCACTGCTGCCCCTCCGCCCCCCACGGCACCGTGCACAGCGCCGTCGCGTGCGGCACCGTACGGGCGGACGGGGCCTCGTCCGGATTGGCGGTCGACGGCCAGGGGGCCACGCAGACCACCGTGTGCGGGCCCTCGCCACGCGGGCCCAGGGCCGTACGCAGCGCCGCCACCGCCATGTCCCGCTGCCAGCCGCGCTCGGCGGTGAGGACCGCCCGCAATTCGCGCGTGAGGTCGGCTCCCGCCTGCGCCTCGTCCGCGAGCAGCGCGCCGATACGGGCCGTCACCTCCATGGCCGCGTCCAGCTGCGGGGCGGTGGGCCCGGGATCGTCGTCCAGGAGCCAGACGTAGCCGAGGACGACACCCCGATGGCGTACGGGCAGGCAGATACGGCCGCGATAGACCCCGGCCTCCGGGGTCGGCGGAATCCGGACCGGCCCTGTCGCCCGGGTGATGCCGAAGCCCTCGAACCAGGTGCGGATCGCCGCCGTGGAGCGCCGGGTCAGGATCGAGCGCGTGCGGACCGGGTCCAGGGCCGACGGGTCCAGGTCGCCCTCACCGTCGTAGGCCCCGAAGGCGATCAGCTCGAAGTCGCGGTTCTCCAGGGTCGCCGGGGCGCCGAGAAGTTCCGAGATCTCGTCCACCAGCTCCTGGTATTCGCCTCTGGAATCGGATGTCACTCGGGCATTCTCGCGCATTCCCGCGCCGATTCTCGGCCGCCTTCATACATCTGTCTGAGATCTGCGGCACGGATGCGTGACAGCTGTCGATGGTCGACGATCGGAGACAACCCTAGGTTTCACGGTGGTTCCCCGTATGTCCGACTGCTTGGAGGTACCCCGTGCTGGGTCCCGTGATTCTCGCCGCCTCGCGCAGCGATCAGATGCGTCGGCTGATCTCGGCGGCGCCGGTGACCAAGCAGGTCGTCGACCGCTTCATCCCCGGCGAGACCGTGGACGAGATCGTGCCGATCATCCAGGACCTCACCGCCAAGGGTCTGGAGCTGACGATGGACGTCGTCGGCGAGGACATCACCACCCCCGAGCAGGCCGCCGCCGCCCGCGACGCGTATCTCCAACTCGTCGACCGCCTCAAGGAGTTGGAGCTGGGCACCCGGGCCGAGATGTCGATCAAGCTGTCCATGTTCGGGCAGGCGCTGGACGGCGGGCATGAGCTGGCCCTCGCGAACGTCCGGCCCGTCGTCGAGGCCGCCGCCGCCATCGGGACGACCGTCACGCTCGACGCCGAGGACCACACCACCCTCGACTCGATGTTCGCGATCCACGAGGAGCTGCGGCAGGACTTCCCACAGACCGGCTGCGTCATCCAGGCCTACCTCTTCCGCACCGAGGCCGACGCCCGCCGCCTCGCCGAGGCCGGCAGCCGCGTCCGGCTCGTGAAGGGCGCCTACAAGGAGCCCGCCGAGGTCGCGTACCAGCAGAAGCACGAGATCGACAAGGCGTACGTCCGGATCCTGCGCATCCTGATGGAGGGCGAGGGGTACCCGATGATCGGCTCCCACGACCCGCGCCTCATCTCCATCGGCCAGGAACTCGCCCGGCGGGCAGGCCGCAAGCTCGACGAGTACGAGTTCCAGATGCTGTACGGCATCAGGAGCGACGAGCACCTGCGGCTCGCCGCCGAAGGCCACCGGATGCGCGTCTACACGGCCTACGGCACGGACTGGTACGGCTACTTCATGCGCCGCTTGGCGGAGAAGCCGGCCAACCTGCGGTTTTTCATGCGCTCGATGGTCAGCAGAGGCTGATGCACTGGGCGAGCGTCGCCTGTCGGCCCCCGAGAAATCTTCGGGGGCCGACAGGCGACGCCTTGCGGCCGGCTGAGCCGGACCCAGACCCGTGGAAAGGAGTTACGGATCTCGTGACTCCGCCCCCGAAGGGGCTTCTCGCGAACTCGCCGGAGCGAACTCGCGACGGTCAAGCCCTGACCGCCGCTCACCATACGCAACCGCTTCAGCGGCCCCAGGCTGAAGCCGTGGATTCACTCGGAAGAGGTATGTCATGGACGCCGTGACCCAGGTCCCCACCCCCGTCAACGAGCCGGTGCACGGCTACGCGCCCGGCTCTCCCGAGCGTGCCCGTCTTGAGGTCAAGCTCAAGGAGCTGGCCGAGAACCCGATCGACCTGCCGATGACCATCGGCGGCGAGCGGCGGATGGGCGGCGGCGAGCGCGTCGACGTCGTACAGCCGCACAACCACAAGGCGCGGCTGGGCACTTACGCCAACGCCACCCAGGGCGATGCCCAGGACGCGATCGACGCGGCCCTCGCCGCCGCGCCCGCCTGGCGTGCGATGGCCTTCGACGACCGTGCCGCGATCATCCTGCGCGCCGCCGAGCTGCTCTCCGGCCCTTGGCGCGAGACCCTCGCCGCCTCCACCATGCTCGGCCAGTCGAAGACCGCCCAGCAGGCCGAGATCGACTGTCCCTGCGAGCTCGTCGACTTCTGGCGCTTCAACGTCAAGTACGCCCGCGACCTGCTCGCCGAGCAGCCCCCGGCCAACTCCCCGGGCGTCTGGAACCGGCTCGACCACCGCCCGCTCGAAGGCTTCGTCTACGCGATCACGCCGTTCAACTTCACTGCGATCGCAGGTAACTTGCCGACGGCTCCGGCTCTCATGGGCAACGTCGTGGTCTGGAAGCCGTCGCCGACGCAGACCCATTCCGCCGTGCTGCTGATGCAGTTGCTGGAGGAGGCGGGTCTCCCGAAGGGTGTCATCAACCTCGTCACCGGTGACGGCATCGAGGTGTCGAAGGTCGCCCTTGAGCACCGCGACCTGGCTGCCATCCACTTCACCGGGTCGACCAAGACCTTCCAGTACCTGTGGAAGACGGTCGGCAACAACATCGAGAAGTACCGCTCGTACCCGCGTCTGGTCGGCGAGACCGGCGGCAAGGACTTCGTCGTCGCCCACCCGAGCGCGGACCGTGCGGTGCTCAAGACGGCGTTGACCCGGGGCTCCTTCGAGTACCAGGGCCAGAAGTGCTCCGCGACCTCCCGGGCGTACATCCCGGCGTCGATCTGGAACTCCGGTTTCAAGGAGGACTTCGCGGCCGAGGTCGACTACCTGACCATGGGTGACGTCACCGACCTGTCGAACTTCGTCGGCGCGGTCATCGACGAGCGCTCCTTCGCCAAGAACAAGGCGGCCATCGACCGCGCGAAGGCGGACCCGACCTGCACGATCGTCGCGGGCGGCTCCTACGACGACTCGGTCGGCTACTTCGTCCGCCCGACCGTCGTCGAGTGCAGCGACCCGGCCAACGAGGTATTCACCACTGAGTACTTCGGCCCGTTCCTCGCCGTGCACGTCTACGAGGACGAGAACTACGACGAGATGCTGACCCAGATGGAGTCGGTCTCGGACTACGCCCTCACCGGCTCGGTCATCTCCAACGACCGTGCGGCGGCGGCGTACACGATGGAGCGGCTCCGCTACGCGGCCGGCAACTTCTACATCAACGACAAGTCGACCGGCGCGGTCGTCGGCCAGCAGCCCTTCGGCGGCGGTCGCTCCTCCGGCACCAACGACAAGGCCGGCGCCCCGCAGAACCTGATGCGCTGGACCCTGACCCGCGCCATCAAGGAGACCCTGGTCGCGCCGACGGACTACACGTACCCGCACATGGGCTGACGCACAGTCAGGTGACGTGAGGGGCCGGGCGGTTGTCCGGCCCCTTGTGTTTCTCCAGACAGCTGGACAGGTTGAGCCTCTGGGGTTGCGCAGAGGGTGGGCCCGGGCAGTGGGGCATGTTCGAGGACGTGGCCGGGATGCTCAACGACCGTGCCGTGGTGGCTCGTTGGAATCAGTGCGGGCACTTCGAGCCGTGTGCGGGGTCGTGGACCGTCGACCGGTTCGTAGCCGATCTCGGCGCCGTACGACGGCACTTCAAGTTGGCGTGGCTGGTTGAGCCGAGTGTCCCTGGGGCATTGCAGCTGGCCTTGACCTGTGCGTTGGCTTTTGCGGAGCGTGCCGGTGTTCGACAAGTCCAGCCCCTTCAGGAGGGACTTCGTCGGGCGTCTGGGGCTGGTGGTACCCCGAACCTCCCATCCCCTGGTGGGAGTTGGCTGACGGTGATCTGGAACGGGCGATCCAGCACGCCGAGTACAGGGCCCCCTGGTTTCCCATCAACTCCCCCTGCAACAAAGCCCTGAACGCCGAGGCGAGGCAGACCTCGGGCACCCCCGCCCTGTACGCCGCCTGTCAGGCGCTGGACCTGCCCGTGGTCGTCGTGGACGGGGAACGGGACATCCGGCCCCGGTCGGCCGTCGACTCGCTCGTGCGGGCGCTGCCCCGCGTGCGCCGGGTGACCCTGGCGGCGGCCGGGCATCTTCCGTGGGTCGAGGATCCGTACGGATTTCGCGATGCGGTGATGACGGCAGCGCTGTGAGCCCTCTTCCCTGATACTCACTCCGTGACCATCCGTATGCGCACCGCCCACACGGCCGACCTCACCCCGGCCGAACTCCGCGCCGCCCGCGAACTCCTGGACGCCGCCTTCGGCGGCGACCTCACCGACCAGGACTGGGAGCACGGCCTCGGCGGCCTCCACGCCCTGCTCGCCGACGACACCGGGCTCGTCGCGCACGGCTCGGTCGTCATGCGCCGGGTGCGGTATCGCGGGCGCTGGCTGCGGGTCGGGTACGTGGAAGGGGTCGGCGTACGGCCCGACGCCCGGCGCAAGGGCTACGGCGGGCGGGTCATGGCCGAGCTGGAACGGATCGTCGATCACGCCTACGACGTCGGGCTGCTCGGCGCCAGCGACGACGGCGCCCGCCTCTACACCGCGCGCGGCTGGCGGCTGTGGGGCGGCAAGATCTCCGCGCTCGGCCCGGACGGCATCGTCCACCTGCCCGAGGAGGAGGACAGCACGTACGTCCGCCCCGCGCTCGCGGGACCGCTGGACCACGGGCAGGAACTGCTCTTCGACTGGCGCGACGGGGATGTGCTCTGACAGCTCGGACAGATCAGACGGCTCATATTGCGAAACCGCAGGTCAGCGCCACGTGACTCGTTTCACCGTCTCAGATAGTAGGAAGTCCGAGTAATTGTGGAGACAGATGCGCGGTCCTGTCCTAGCTTTGTAGAAGCCGAACGTCTCGCTCGACCAAGCGAATGGCGGTCGTGAGCCGGACACCGTGCAGGCAACCCCTGCGGTCCGTCGCTCCCCGCCCCCTCCGGCGTCTCGCACACACCTTCCGCACTCCAGGATGTATCGAAGGAGTCGATTCTCCATGGCCGAGACGACCGCCCACCGCCGAGTTCGCCACGTGTCCCGCACGAGCGAGTCCGAGCGCAAGAACGCCGCCGCAGCCCTCCAGCGCGCCCTCGACCGCCGGGACAACGGCGGCGAGACCGGCCACTGAGCCACCTGACTGCCAGCAGTCACCACTTACCGGGAGCCGCGCCCGCACGGGGTGCGGCGCGGTCTCACCGACCGCGCCGCACCTCGAAGTGGTCGATGCGCGTGCCGTTCTGGTCCAGCGCCGACACCTTGAGCCTGGGCGTGCTACCGCTCTCCGCCTCGACCGAGAGGAGGGAGAAGCCCCGGTAGCGCACCCGCGACCACTCCACCGTCTCCGCCTCGGTGTGCTGGCCCTTCGCCCACTGGACGGTGTCGACCTGCCCGTGCCGGGTGACATGCCCCTCGTAGCTCTCCTTGACGCCCGCCGGGAAGCCGTACAGATCCCGCCCGCCGCCGCCCGCCGTGACGTACACGATCCCGTCCCGCGTCGGATCGGTCGACGCGCCGATCGGTACCGCCCTGCCGACCGCGCCGTTCTTGATCGCGTCGGTCCGCTCGTACACGTGGTTGTGCCCGTTGATCACGAGGTCCACCTGGTGCTTCGCGAACAGCGGCAGCCACTCGGCCCGCACCCCACCGTCCGAGGCGTGCGCGGAGGTCGAGTAGGCGCAGTGGTGGAAGAAGACCACGACGAAGTCCACCCCCTTGGTCGCCCTCAGCTCACGCAGCCTGCCGTCCAGCCATTTCGTCTGCTTCCCGTCCGTGTAGCCGAGGTTGGCGGTGATCTCGTACGACACGTCGTTCGCGTCGAGCGCCACGACGCCGACGTTGCCGTAGACGAAGGAGTACACGCCCGGCGCGTGCGTCGGGTCGAAGCCGTTCTCCGGGAGGGACCAGCGGGCGAGCTGGCCGCCGTAGCCGTCGGGGGAGTACCAGGCCTCCATGTCGTGGTTGCCGGTCGTCACCATCCACGGGACGGTGCGGGAGACCGGCTCGTTCTGCTTGAGGAACAGGTTCCAGTACGTCGGGTCGTAGCCGTCCGTCGTCCTGCCCAGGCCGTTGGTGTCCGCGTAGCAGATGTCACCGGCGTGCAGGTGGAAGGCGGGGTTCTGGCCCAGCAGGACATGGTCGTTGGCGACGGCCGCGTTGCTCACGCCCTGGTCGCCGAAGGCCGTGAACGCGAACCTCTCCGGGTTCCCCGGCGCCGTACGGAACGAGCCGATCGTCGAGCGGTGGGCCGGCGTCGCCGGGTCGAAGCCCTCGTGGCCGACGCCGTAGTAGTACGTCGTGCCGGGGCTCAGGCCGTCCAGGGCCGCGTGGACGTAGTACTGCTCGACGGCCGGGCGGACGCCGGTCACGCCCGGGGTGTGCAGGTCACGGACCTCGGCGGTGATCCGGCGGCTCAGGTCGTCCGGCTTCGTGCCGACGCGGACGTACGGCTTCCTGACCGCGAACGGCACCTGCCAGGAGATCCGCATCGCCGTCTTCGGATCGGCGCCGAAGGCGAGATGGCGGCCGAAGGGGGTGACGACGGCGCCGGGCACCTTCGACGTGGCGGGGGAGGGGAGCGCCGCCTTGCCGTCGGCGGTGCTCTTGCCGGCACACCCCGTCAGCAGCCCGCCCGCCACCGCACCCGCCGACACCAGCGCGCGGCGCCGGGACAGCTTGGTGCGCAGGTACTCGTACTGCTCGGCCATGCTCATCCGGGTCGCGAGGCGCTCCGGGATGCCGCAGTCGGGTACGGGGGGTTCGGGGGGTGTCCCCCCGATAAGCGCAGTCATGTCGATGAAGTTCCCAGTGAACGTCAACGGGGGCTATGCGTAAGGGTGAACGTACGTCGAACGGCTCACGCCCGCCACTCCGCGCTGTCCGTATCGCGGACACCCCGTGTCATCCCATGGGACGCGGAGTACGGTGTCCGGCATGTCTCGCAGCATCGATCTCGCAGTGATCCCCGGTGACGGCATCGGTCAGGAAGTCGTGGCCGAAGGTCTCAAAGTCCTCTCCGCCGTCCTTCCGCAGGACGTGAAGCTGGAGACCAAGGAGTTCGACTTCGGCGCCCGGCGCTACCACGCCACCGGTGAGACCCTCACCGAGGACGACCTGGCCGCGCTGAAGCCGCACGACGCGATCCTGCTGGGCGCGATCGGTGACCCGTCGGTCCCGTCCGGTGTGCTGGAGCGCGGCTTCCTGCTGAAGCTCCGCTTCGCCTTCGACCACCACGTGAACCTGCGGCCGAGCAAGCTGCTCCCGGGAGTGGCGACCCCGCTCGCCGGTGAGCCGGAGATCGACTTCGTCGTGGTCCGCGAGGGCACCGAGGGCCCGTACACCGGCAACGGCGGCACCATCCGCAAGGGCACCGAGCACGAGGTCGCCACCGAGGTCTCCGTCAACACGGCCTTCGGTGTCGAGCGCGTCGTCCGTGACGCCTTCGCCCGCGCCCAGGCCCGCCCCCGCAAGAAGCTCACGCTGGTCCACAAGAACAACGTGCTGACCTTCGCGGGCCACCTGTGGACGAACGTCTTCAACAAGGTCGCCGCCGAGTTCCCCGAGGTCACCACCGACTACATCCACGTGGACGCGGCGACGATCTACCTCGTCACCGACCCCGCCCGCTTCGACGTGATCGTCACCGACAACCTCTTCGGCGACATCATCACCGACCTCGCCGCGGCCGTCTCCGGCGGCATCGGCGTCGCCGCGAGCGGGAACATCAACCCGTCCGGCGAGTTCCCCTCGATGTTCGAGCCCGTGCACGGCTCCGCGCCCGACATCGCGGGCCAGGGCAAGGCCGACCCCACCGCCACGGTCCTGTCCGTCGCCCTCCTGCTGCGCCACCTCGGCTACGAGTCCGAGGCCGTCCGCATCGAGGACGCCGTCTCCGCCGACCTCGCGGAGCGCACCGGCAAGCCCGCCCGCAGCACCACCGAGATCGGCGACGCGCTCGCCGTACGAGTAGCCGGCTGACCCGCCGCTTCACTCGAAAAACTCTCGCAGTATTTCGAAGCCGCCGGGTCGCAACCGCACCCGGCGGCTTTTCTTACGTCCCCGCCGGGTGCCACCATCATCCCTGGGTCGCATTCACGCCGTTTCTCCCCCACTGCTAAACGCGTGGGTGGTGCCCCCATCGGTCCACCACGCGCGATAATCGAACGCGGAGCCGCGGAATGAGGGAATGCTCGGACGTCCTAACACTGGCCACTGGCAGTCGAGGGCGTGAGCGCGGCCCGTCACACACAACCGGTGAAGGACAACCAACATGACGACGCCCACGATCGAGCTCAAGCCCTCGGCCTCGCCACTTTCCGCCGCCGAGCGCGACGCGATTCTGACGAACCCCGGGTTCGGCCGCTACTTCACCGATCACATGGTGACGATCAAGTGGACCGAGGGCCGCGGCTGGCACGACGGCCAGCTCGTGCCGTACGGCCCGCTCTCCCTCGACCCCGCGAACATGACCCTGCACTACGGGCAGGAGATCTTCGAGGGACTCAAGGCCTACCGGCAGGCCGACGGCTCCGTGGCCACCTTCCGCCCCGAGAGGAACGCCCGCCGCTTCCAGACCTCCGCCCGCCGGATCGGCATGCCCGAGCTGCCGGTCGAGACGTTCATCGAGGCCTGTGACCTGCTGGTCCAGCAGGACCGCGACTGGATCCCGCCGCACGGCGGCGAGGAGTCCCTGTACCTGCGCCCGTTCATGATCGCGACCGAGGTCGGCCTGGGCGTGCGGCCCGCCAACGAGTACCTCTTCCTCGTCATCGCCTCCCCGGCCGGCGCCTACTTCCCCGGTGGCGTGGAGCCCGTCTCCATCTGGGTCTCCGAGGACCACGTCCGCGCCGTCCCCGGCGGCGTGGGCGACGCCAAGACCGGCGGCAACTACGCCGCCTCCCTCCTCGCCCAGGCCGAGGCCGCCGAGCAGGGCTGCGCCCAGGTCTGCTACCTCGACGCGGTCGAGCGCAAGTGGGTCGAGGAACTCGGCGGCATGAACCTGTACTTCGTCTACGGCAACCGGATCGTCACCCCGACCCTGACGGGCTCGATCCTGGAGGGCATCACCCGCGACTCCCTCCTCACCCTCGCCCGCGACCTCGGTTACGAGCCCGAGGAGGGCCGCGTCTCCGTCGACCAGTGGCAGCGCGACTCCGCGAACGGCACCCTGACGGAGGTCTTCGCCTGCGGTACGGCCGCGGTCATCACCCCGGTCGGCACGGTCAAGCGCACCGGCGCCGAGTGGACGCAGTCGGGCGGCCGGCCCGGCGAGGTCACCCTCCGCCTGCGCGAAGCCCTCCTCGACATCCAGCGCGGCGACACCGCCGACCAGCACGGCTGGATGCACAAGCTGGGCTGAGCCCGACGGCCGGAACCCTGTTCGACGCGTAGCTCCTCCCCCGTACGGGTATCTCCTGAATCCACGGGGGAGGGAGTACGGGTGAACGGACGGTCGCCGCTGGCGAGGCCGCGCTGGCTGCTCCGCGCCCTGCGCACCCCGCGCCGCCCGCAGAGCCTCACCGTGCTCCTCCTGCTCGCCGCCGGCGCGGGCCTGTTGCTGTGGTTCGCCAAGCACATGGACAACTACGGCGAGAACCTCGCCCTCAACCTGGGCACCGACATCGTCGGCGTCGTCATCACCGTCTTCGTGATCGGCCCGCTGATCTCCCGCGCCCAGGAGGGCAGGGTCCGCGAGCACACCCGGCTCGACTACGAGTGGTTCAGCGCCCAGGTCTACGGCTCGACCTCGAACGTGAAGGTGCTGGACACCTTCTCCAACCTGTTCGGCCCCCAGTACTCCGAACGCCTCTTCCGCGGCATCAGGTCCGCGACCGCGCACGGCGCCCGGGTCCAGATCCTGCTCCTGGACCCCGACTCCCTCGCCGTGATCCTCCGCGGCCGTGAACTGGGCGAGCAGAGCGCCGACATCCGCCGTGACATCCTGCGCAACCTGCGCACGCTCGGGCACTTCGCCCGCCGACTCGACGACACCTCACGGCAGTTCCTCGAAGTCCGGCTCTGCTCGACCTCCCCCGGCGTGACCCTCTACCGCTGGGACGAACGCTCGCTGGTCTCCTTCCTCACCGTCGGCCGTCTCTCCGGTGAGGGCGTCCAACTCGAAGTCGCCGTCCGCTCCCCGCTCGGCGCCTTCGTCGAGCAGCGCTTCGACGAACTGTGGCAGCAGAGCAAGCCGATGGAACGGTTCACCCATTTCCCGGTGACCCTCGTCGACGCGACCGACGGCCGCCGCGAGTTCACCTGTCGCTTCGTCTACGTCGACGACTGTCTGTACATCGCCGGGCCCGACGTCGTCTCGTACATGGCACGCCACCGCCTCGACCAACTCACCGCGTTCAGCGAGGCATTGAACGTGCCGGGCGCCCATGAGCTGATCGTCGTCGACGACGAGAGCGAGCTGCATGAGCTGCTCAGGCAGAACTTCGCGGAGAAGTACGATGCGTCGGCGACCGCATTCGTCGAGTTGCGGCCGGCGGTCCTGGTCACGGAATAGCGGTCCCGGTCACGGAATAGAGGCCCTGCACCAATGAGTTCAGCGCTCCACCTCGCTCCCTCCACGAGCACCCGATTTCGCGCCTTCACACCCCGTGACCTGGACGGCCTGCTGAAGCGCGTGTCCCTGTCGGCCACCGAACGGCTCGCCCTGCGGGCCGTCTCCTCGGTCCTGCCGTTCCGTACGAACACGTATGTCGTGGACGAGTTGATCGACTGGGCGGCGGTACCCGACGACCCGATCTTCCGGCTGACGTTCCCGCAGGCCGGGATGTTGCCCGAGCCCGATCTCAAGCAGATGGCGGACCTCCTCTCCCAGGAGGCGCCCAAGGCCGAAGTCCTGCGCGCGGCCCACGAGATCCGGATGAAGCTGAACCCGCATCCCTCGGGCCAGTTGGACGCCAACGTGCCCACGCACGAGGGGGAGCGCCTCGCGGGCCTCCAGCACAAGTACCCCGAAACGGTGCTGATCTTCCCGCGCCAGGGCCAGACCTGCCACGCCTACTGCACGTACTGCTTCCGCTGGCCCCAGTTCGTCGGCGAGTCCGAACTCCGCATCGCCACCGACGACATCGGCACGACCACCTCCTACCTCAAGGCCCATCCCGAGGTCACCAGCGCGCTGATCACCGGCGGCGACCCCCTGGTCATGAGCACTGAGGTCTTGACCCGCTACGTCGCCCCCCTCCTGGAGATCGACACGATCCGCTCGATCCGCATCGGCACCAAGTCCCTGGCCTTCTGGCCGTACCGCTTCACGACCGACCGGGACGCCGACGACCTGCTGCGCCTCTTCGAAAAGGTGGTGGCGAGCGGCCGACACCTGGCGTTGATGGCCCACTTCACCCACCCGCAGGAGCTGCGCCCGCCCGTCGTACGGGAGGCGATGCGCCGGGTACGGGGCACGGGCGCCGTGATCCGCTGTCAGGGCCCGCTGGTGGCCGGCATCAACGACAGCGCCGAGGCCTGGGCCGAGCTGTGGGACGAGACGACCACGCTCGGCGCGGTGCCGTACTACCAGTTCGTGGAGCGCGACACCGGCCCCCAGGGCTACTTCGGCGTCCCCCTGGCCCGCGGCCACCAGATCTTTCGCGACGCCTACGCCCGCGTCTCCGGCCTCGCCCGCACGGTCCGCGGCCCGGTCATGTCGGCGATGCCGGGCAAGGTCTGCGTCGACGGCATCGCGGAGGTGGCGGGCGAGAAGGTCTTCGTCCTCCACCTGATCCAGGCCCGCGACCCCGCCCTCGTGGACCGGCCGTTCTTCGCCGCGTACGACGAGGGCGCGACCTGGTTCAGCGACCTGAAGCCCGCTTTCGGCGCGAGCCGGTTCCTGCCGGGCCTTGAGGCCGGCTGAGGCGAGAGCCGCCTTCGCTTTTTCCCAACGGTAGGGCGTGTCTGTCCGCCGATGGTCTGCTCACCCGTACGGAGAGGTCAACTTGTCATGCGCGCAAACGCTCAGCTCCTCTTGGCCTGGGGTTGTGTGGTGTTGTTGGTCAGTTTGCTGGTCGGCGCCTGCGCCGCGCTGCTCGCGCTGAAGGAGGAGAAACCCTGGCCGGGAGTGGTCCGGTCGGCGGCCGTCGCGGTGGGAGCCACACTCGCGCTCGCGCTCTCCATCCTCAAGGCCGTGGGCCTGCCGTAGCGCCCCGTCGCGCTGCGGGCAGGGGCGAGATGCCCGGGCCTGTGGTTGCCCACGGCGTGAGCAGCAGGTACAGCAGCCCGCCCACCACGCCCGACAGCACGAAACTGCAGTCCACCCCCCGGGTCAGCGACAGCAATGGTCCCTCGTAAGACGGCAGGGACACGGCGAGCAGCCCGACCCCCGCCCCCACCGCCCAGGAGATCACCGCCGGGACATTCCAGCCCGCCCGGTACCAGTAAATTCCGCCCCGGGAGCGGCGGTTGAAGACCTGGAGGGCGTCCGCGTCGTACATTCCCCCGCACCGCACGAAGCCGATCAGCGTGATGACCGCCCACGGTGTGCCGATCGCCGTCAGCAACAGTACGAAGGACGTCATCGCCGACTGCGCGTTCCAGGCGTAGTGGCCGACGAACACGCACACCGTGGCGACGACCGCGACCGCGCACGTGGCCCGCGCCCGGGACGCGCGGGGCAGGATCGCGTCCAGGTCGAGGCCCATGGAGTAGAGCATCAGCCCGGCGTTGCCGACCGAGCCCGCGGAGGCGGCGAGGAGGAGTGGGACGAGGTACCAGGTGGGGGATGCCGACACCAGCGGGCCCGCGTAGTCGAGGGCCGCCCGCGCCCCGTACGCCGTGAACGTGCCGAAGAGCTGGGGGACCAGGAGACCCGCGATCAGGCCGAGCCAGGTCGCGTGCAGGACCGTGCGGGAGGTGTGGCGGGCCGGGGAGATGTAGCGCGTGTAGTCGCCCAGCAGGGTGATGAAGGCGATCGGGCCGGACAGTCCCGCCGCCACCGTCGCCAGACACCACGTCGGCCAGAACCCGCCCAGCAGATAGCCGCCCGTCCCCGGCAGCGCGCCCGTCGAGAAGTGCGGGGCGTACGCGACCACGCCCAGGATCAGCAGCGCCGTCATGCCGACGGAGAGCACGCGGGACATCGCGAGCAGCACCCGGTAGCCGTAGACCGCGCCCGCGACGGTCGCCCCGGCGAGCAGCGCGTACACGACGGCGTACGACGCCCCGCCCGCCGGCAGCCCGAACAGCCGGTGCAGCACGCCCACCATCACATCGCCGCCGATCCACACGGTCAGCGCGGTGTAGCCGAGGGCGAGGAGCAGGCCCACGACCGAGCCGACCAAGCGGCCCCGCACCCCGAACTGGGCGCCGGACGACGTCGACAGGTTCGTGGCGGTGCGCAGGGAGACCAGTGCCAGCGGGGCCGTGAACAGCGTCCCGACCACCGTGCCCGCGACGATCGAGGAGACGGAGGCCCACCAGCCGAGGCCGAAGGACGGCGGCAGCCAGCCGAAGATGATCACGCCGAGACAGAGGTTGGAACCGAGCAGGATCGACACGAGGTCGCGCGGACCGCTGGTGCGTTCCGCGTCGGGGATGGTGTCGACTCCGTGTTGTTCGATCGGCATGGTGGGCCATCTCTTTCTTAGAGTGACGTTCAATGTGAACCGAGAGGTGGTCGCGCGTCAACCATTCCAGAGATGGGTTTTACGGTTTAGAGTGATGCTCTAAAGAAGGGATGTGGGATGAGGCTGACCCCGACGGAACGCGACCGGCTGCTGCTCTTCTCGGCCGCCGAACTGGCCCGCGCCCGCAAGGCGCGCGGCCTGAGACTCAACGTGCCGGAGGCCACCGCGCTCATTGCGGACACGGTGTGCGAGGCGGCCCGTGACGGCGCTCGACTCGCCCTCGCGATCGAGCGTGCCCGGTCGGTCCTGGGGCCGGACGACGTCCTGCCGGGTGTCGCCGATGTCGTCACCGAGGTGCATGTCGAGGCCGTTTTCGACGACGGTTCGCGGCTCGCGGTGGTCTCGGATCCGATCGGCGGCGGCCTGGGGGACGGGGCTCCGGGCGCGCTGCTGCCGGGGCCCGTGCACGCCGAGCCCGAGGCCGTCGTCCGGGTCACGGTCACCAACACCGCGACCGTCCCCGTCTCCGTGACCTCCCACTTCCACTTCTTCGAGGCCAACCCGCGCCTCGACTTCCCCCGCGCCGAGGCCTACGGCATGCGCCTCGCCGTACCCGCCGGATCGTCCGTCCGCTTCGGCCCGGGCGAGACCGCCGACGTCGGCCTGCTGCCGATCGGCGGCGAGCGGATCGCGATCGGTTTCGCGGGCCTCGTCGACGGACCGCTGGACGCGCCGGGCGCCCGCGAGGAGGCCCTGCGGCGGGCAACTGCCTGCGGTTACCTGGGAGTTGAGCTGTGAACCCGTACGAGTACGCCGCCACCCACGGCCCCCGTGCCGGCGACCGGGTCCGCCTCGGCGACTCGGGGCTGACCATCCGCGTCGAGTCCGACTCCCAGCGCTACGGCGACGAGTTCCTCGCCGGGTTCGGCAAGACCGCCCGCGACGGACTGCACCTCAAGGCCGCCGCCGTGCGTGACACCTGCGATGTCGTGATCAGCAACGTCGTCGTGATCGACGCGGCGCAGGGCATCCGGAAGGTGTCCATCGGGATTCGGGAGGGGCGGATCTGCTCCATCGGGCGGGCCGGGAACCCCGACACCCTCGACGGGGTCGACGTCGTCGTGGGGACGGGCACCTCGATCGTGTCCGGGGAAGGGCTCATCGCCACCGCCGGGGCCGTCGACACGCACGTACATCTCCTCTCGCCGCGCATCATGGAGGCCTCCCTCGCCTCCGGCGTGACCACGATCATCGGGCAGGAGTTCGGCCCGGTGTGGGGCGTCGGCGTCAACTCGCCCTGGGCGCTGCGGCACGCGTTCAACGCCTTCGACGCCTGGCCGGTCAACATCGGCTTCCTGGGCCGGGGTTCGTCGTCCGACGCGGCCCCGCTGGTGGAGGCCCTCGCCGAGGGTGGCGCGTCCGGCTTCAAGGTGCACGAGGACATGGGCGCCCACACCCGCGCGCTGGACACCGCGTTGCGGGTCGCCGAGGAGTACGACGTCCAAGTCGCCCTGCACAGCGACGGGTTGAACGAGTGCCTGTCCGTCGAGGACACCCTGCGGGTGTTGGAGGGGCGGACGATCCACGCCTTCCACATTGAGGGCTGCGGCGGCGGACACGTGCCGAACGTCTTGAAAATGGCCGGAGTTGCCAACGTCATCGGCTCCTCCACCAACCCCACCCTCCCCTTCGGCCGGGACGCGGTCGCCGAGCACTACGGCATGATCGTCTCCGTCCACGACCTGAAGACCGACCTGCCCGGCGACGCCGCGATGGCCCGCGACCGCATCCGCGCCGGGACGATGGGCGCCGAGGACGTGCTGCACGACCTGGGCGCGATCGGCATCACCTCGTCCGACGCGCAGGGCATGGGCAGAGCGGGCGAGACCGTGCGCCGTACGTTCGCCATGGCCGGGAAGATGAAGGCCGAACTCGGCGCCCCGGACGTCGGCCACGACAACGAACGCGTCCTGCGCTACATCGCCAAGCTGACCATCAACCCCGCCATCGCGCACGGCCTTTCGCACGAGGTGGGCTCCATCGAGGTGGGCAAGCTGGCCGACATCGTGCTGTGGCGGCCGGAGTACTTCGGCGCGAAACCGCAGCTCGTCCTGAAGTCCGGGTTCCCGGCGTACGGCGTGGTCGGCGACCCCAACGCGGCGACCGACACCTGCGAACCCCTTGTCCTGGGACCGCAGTTCGGCGCCCACGGCACCACACCCGCCGACATCTCCGTGGCGTTCGTCGCGCAGGCCGCCCTCGACCAGGGCAACGACTCGATGCCAACTCGCCGTAGACGCGTGGCAGTTCGCGGCACCCGGGGCATCGGTCCCGCCGACCTGCGCCTCAACTCCCGTACCGGAGCGGTCGATGTCGATCAGCGCACCGGCCTGGTCACCCTCGACGGCGAACCGCTGCGCTCCGAGCCGGCCGAGTCCGTCTCCCTCAACCGCCTCTACTTCCTCTAGTACGCAGACGACCTAGGACTTCTGATGAGCTTCCGAATGCCTCCCGAGTGGGCCCCGCACGAACGCACCTGGATGGCCTGGCCCGGACCCAACCCGACCTTCACCAACGCCGAGGAGCTGGCGGAGGCCCGCGTCGCCTGGGCGTCCGTGGCCCACGCCGTACGCCGCTTCGAACCGGTGACGATGGTGCACGGGCCGGGTCAGGGCGCGTCGGCGCGCGAACTGCTCGGCCCGGACGTGGACCTGTTCGAGCGTGAGCTGGACGACGCGTGGATGCGGGACATCGGCCCCACCTTCGTCACCGATGGTCGTGAACTGGCCGCCGTGGACTGGACGTTCAACGGCTGGGGCGGCCAGGACTGGGCCCGCTGGGAGCACGACGCGAAGATCGGCTCGCACGTCGCGGACCTCGCCGGCGTGAAGACGTACACCTCGAAACTCGTCAACGAGGGCGGCGCGATCCACGTCGACGGCGAGGGCACGGTCCTGCTCACCGAAACGGTCCAGCTCGGCGCCGGCCGCAACCCCGGCTGGACGCGCGAGCAGGTCGAGGCGGAGATCCACGCCAAGCTCGGCACCACCAAGGCCATCTGGCTCCCGCACGGCCTCACCGGCGACTACGGCGTCTACGGCACCCAGGGCCACGTCGACATCGTCGCGGCCTTCGCCCGGCCCGGCACCGTACTGGTCCACAGCCAGCGCGACCCGGCCCACCCGGACCACGCCCGCTCCCAGGAGTACCTCGCGCTCCTCAGCGCCGAGACCGACGCGAAGGGCCGCCGCCTGGAGGTCGTCGAGGTCCCCGCCCCGACCGTGCTGGAGGCCGACGGCCACTGGGCCGACTACTCCTACATCAACCACTACCTCTGCAACGGTGGGGTCGTGCTCTGCGCCTTCGACGACCCGCAGGACGAGATCGCCGCCGGGATCTTCCGCCGCCTCTTCCCCGAGCGGACGGTGACCCTGGTGGACGCCCGTACGATCTTCGCGGGCGGTGGCGGCATCCACTGCATCACCCAACAGCAGCCGAAGATCTAGGACCGGAGGAGCCAGGAATGGCCGGTGCGCGGAAGAACGCGCCGCCGCGCGAGGACGTGCTCGCCGCCGCGATGCGCATGATCGCCGAACACGGTCTGGAGCAGCTCACCATGGCGGCGCTCGGCCGCGAGGTCGGCATGAGCAGCGGCCACCTCCTCTACTACTTCCACTCCAAGGACGAACTGCTGCTCCAGACCCTGGAGTGGAGCGAGGGCAGGCTGGGCGCCGAGCGCGGACGCCTGCTCACCCGCACGGGGGCCACGGTCCGCGAGCGGGTCGACGCGTACGTCGACCTGTATGTCCCGGACGGTCACCGCGACCCGCACTGGACGCTGTGGCTGGAGGTCTGGAACCGCTCGCAGAACGCCGACGAGGCGGCCCGCGACCGGCAGGCCGCCATCGAGGGTGTCTGGCACCGCGACCTGGTCGCGCTGATCGCGGAGGGCGTGTCACGGGGTGAGTTCCGGGCCGTCGACCCGGACCGTTTCGCCACCCGTCTCCGTACCCTCCTCGACGGCTTCTCCCTCCATGTGGCGATCGGCCTGCGGGGGACGGACCGGGCGCAAGTTCTCGGCCACGTAAGGGAGTTCATCGACGAGGGGCTCCTCGCGGACGCGTGACCTTCCGCCCCGGTTGTACGCAATAAGGCCGATTGACCATGTGGTCGGTGGTGCGTTTGCCTCGGAGGGAGCCCTCGCCGCAAGGGCCCGGGGGAAGACAAGGTTTCGGGGGGAACCATGTTCATGTCCACACGCATCACCGTCGGCCTCTCCGCCGGCGTCGTGCTCGCCTGCACCACGGTGACCGCGACCGCCGCACCGCACGCACCCCGCATCGAGCGGGTCAGCACCGGCACACACCACACGCAGGCCGACGGTGCCTCCGTCGCGCCCGCGATCAGCGCCAACGGCCGCTATGTGGCGTTCAGTTCGGCCGCGGCCAACCTCATCCCCGGCGACCGGAACGGCGTCGCCGACATCTTCGTCCGCGACCTTCGCACCGGGCGTACCCAGCGCATCGCCGAAGGCCCGGCGAGCGATCCCGCGCTCAGCGCCGACGGCCGGTACGTCGTCTTCGCCACGAAGGCCGCACTCGTGAAGGGGGACCGCAACGACGACACCGACATCTACCTGCGCGACCTGAAGACCCACCGCACCGAGCGCATCAGCACCGGCCACGCGGCGATCCCGCCCCGCTACCAGCTGAACTACGAGCCCAGCATCAGCGGGAACGGCCGCTACGTCGCCTACAGCACCGCGGCCGAGGACGCCGCGCCCGGTGACACCAACGGCCGGGACGACGTGATCGTCCACGACCGCAGGACCGGCCGGAACGAACTGGTCCAGTTCAACACCGACGGCACCGAGGGCGACAGCGACTCCTTCCAGGCCACGTTCGGCACCGACGGCCGCTACGTGGCGTTCGTGACGGCGGCCCAGCTGGACCCGGCGCACGACTGGACCCACGGCACGAACGTGTATGTGCGCGACCGGGCCAAGGGCACCACCGAGCAGGTCAGCATCCCCACCCGCTTCGTCTACAAGAACGGCTCGTTCGGACCGTCCATGAGCGCGAGCGCCCGCCTGGTCGCCTTCTCCTCCAACGTCGACAACCTCGTCCCCGGCGACACCAACAAGACGACCGACGTCTTCCTGTTCGACCGGAAGGCGCGGACGACCGTCCGGCTGAGCACCGCGGCCGACGGCACCCAGGCCGACCGCCCGAGCCAGGGCGTGAGCCTGAGCGCCAACGGCCGCTACGCGGCGTTCAGTTCGGCCGCCACGAACCTCGTCCCCGGCGACACGAACGGCGTCGCCGACATCTTCGTCAAGGACCTCCGCACCGGGGCGATCCACCAGCTGACCGGCGGTGCCGACGGCGCCTCGGGCACCGTCGCCCTCGACGCGGACGGCCGTACGGCCGCGTTCTCGTCCACGGCCACGAACCTCGTCCCGGGCGACACGAACGGGGTCTCCGACGTGTTCGTACGCCGGCTGAGTTGATCAACCGACTGTTCGCATCATGAGACGGACGGTGAGCGCGGCGGTGGTCTGTGCCAGACTGCCACCGTGCTCTCGTTCGCCACGATTATTGGCAGCAGGCGCGCCGGTCCGCAGTGACCGCCACGTACGACCACGTACGGGCGGCCATCGTCGTCCTCGACCCGCGCGCAGACCTCTCGCACCCGCGAGGGGTTTTTCGCTTTTCTGGCCCACCTTCAGCCGGGAGCGCAGCGCGAGGGATCATTGGGGAACGGTGGAGCCGGTCATTCCGGTACAGACCGAGATCCAGATTCTCAGGAGCCAGAGACCATGACGGAAACCAGCGAACTCGACGATTCGTTCCACGTCTTCGACACGACCCTGCGTGACGGCGCGCAGCGGGAGGGCATCAACCTCACCGTCGCGGACAAGCTGGCCATCGCACGGCACCTGGACGACTTCGGCGTTGGCTTCATCGAGGGCGGCTGGCCGGGTGCCAACCCGCGGGACACCGAGTTCTTCGCCCGCGCCAAGCAGGAGATCGACTTCAAGCACGCCCAGCTGGTCGCGTTCGGCGCCACCCGCCGCGCCGGCGCGAAAGCGGCCGAGGACCCGCAGGTCAAGGCACTCCTGGACTCCGGCGCCGACGTCATCACCCTGGTCGCGAAGTCCCACGACCGCCATGTCGAACTGGCCCTGCGCACCACCCTCGACGAGAACCTGGAAATGGTCCGGGACACCGTCTCCCACCTCACCGCCCAGGGCCGCCGCGTCTTCGTCGACTGCGAACACTTCTTCGACGGCTACCGCGCGAATCCCGAGTACGCGAAGGCGGTCGTACGGTCCGCCGCCGAGGCCGGAGCCTCCGTCGTGATCCTCTGCGACACCAACGGCGGGATGCTCCCGGCGCAGGTCCAGGCGGTCGTCTCCACGGTCCTCGCCGACACCGGCGCCCGGCTCGGCATCCACACCCAGGACGACACGGGCTGCGCGGTCGCCAACACCCTCGCCGCCGTCGACGCGGGCGCCACCCACGTCCAGTGCACGGCCAACGGCTACGGCGAGCGAGTAGGCAACGCCAACCTCTTCCCCGTAGTAGCGGCCCTGGAGCTCAAGTACGGCAAGAAGGTCCTCCCCGACGGCAAGCTCCGCGAGATGACCCGCATCTCGCACGCGATCGCCGAGGTGGTGAACCTGACCCCCTCCACGCACCAGCCGTACGTAGGAGTGTCCGCCTTCGCCCACAAGGCGGGCCTGCACGCCTCCGCGATCAAGGTCGACCCGGACCTGTACCAGCACATCGACCCCGAGCAGGTCGGCAACACCATGCGGATGCTGGTCTCCGACATGGCGGGCCGCGCGTCGATCGAGCTCAAGGGCAAGGAACTCGGCGTAGACATCAGCGGCGACCGCGAACTGGTCGGCCGGGTCGTGAACCGGGTCAAGGAACGCGAACTCAAGGGCTACACCTACGAAGCGGCCGACGCGTCCTTCGAACTCCTCCTCCGCGCCGAGGCGGAGGGCAAGGCCCGCTCCTACTTCGAGGTCGAGTCCTGGCGCGCGATCGTCGAGGACCGCCCCGACGGCACCCACGCCAACGAGGCCACGGTCAAGCTGTACGCCAAGGGCGAGCGCATCGTCGCCACGGCGGAGGGCAACGGCCCGGTCAACGCCCTGGACCGCGCCCTCCGCGTAGCCCTGGAGAAGATCTACCCCCAGCTCGCCAAGCTCGACCTGGTCGACTACAAGGTCCGCATCCTGGAAGGCGTCCACGGCACGTCCTCCACGACCCGCGTCCTGATCTCCACGTCCGACGGCACGGGGGAGTGGTCGACGGTGGGCGTCGCCGAGAACGTCATCGCCGCGTCGTGGCAGGCACTGGAGGACGCGTACACATACGGCTTGCTGAGGGCAGGCGTAGAGCCGGCGGAGTAAGAGCCCCGAACGCCGGAGGAGCTGATCTTCAGCCCCTCCGGCGTTTGAGGAGCGGGGTCTGGGGCAGAGCCCCAGAAGGATGGGACGGGTAGGGGCGGCGGGGGCGAAAACCTACTGCAGATGCCACTTCTGATTGGCAGCCCCGGTACACGTCCAGATCTGCGCCCGAGTCCCGTTCGTAGACGTGTTGCCCGTGACATCCAGGCACTTGTTCGCCGCCGTGTTCACCAAATCACCGGTCGACGAGTTGTACGACCACTGTTGCGCGGCGGTTCCGTTGCAGTCGTACAACTGCACCTTCGCCCCGTCCGCCGTCGAAGCCGACGTCACGTCAAGGCACTTGCCCAGCGAACGCACCGTTCCGTCGGTTCCCACGGTCCACTGCTGGGCCGTCGAGCCGTTGCAGTCGTAGAGCTGGACGGCCGTGCCGTTGGTGGTCGAACCCCCGGCCACGTCGAGGCACTTGCTCGCGAGGCCCACGAAGGCGCCGGTCTGGCTGCCGCTGCCGGACTGCGTCCCCGTCCAGGTGAACGTCGCGGACGTCTTGCCGGGCAGGGAGTAAGTCGCGTGCTGGCCACCCCAGTTGATGGTCACCGTCTTCGCCGTGGACGCGTCGTTGTACGCGATCAGCGCCTTCGAACCGTCCGGGTTGCGCCACGCCACGTTCGGCACGTTCGTGGACGCGGTGGAAGCGATCCGCTGGGCGCCGGGGCGGACGAACTTCGTCAGCTGGCCCATCGTGTAGTACTCGACGGTGTAGTCGACGGTCCCGCTCGCGCTGTCGCCGTTGTGCACGGTGATCAGGCCCGTGCAGGTGCCGCAACCGCCGTTGTGCGGGCCCATGTTCTGGTCCACGGCGAGGGACCACTTGGTCACCGACTTACCCCAGTTGCGGGTGTAGTCGATGATGTTGTTCATGTCGTCGTGCTGCTGGTTCGTGACCCAGGTGCCGCCCGAGTGCTCGGTGTCGAAGGCGTCCAGCGTCGGGTACTGGTTGTGGATGGTGGTCTGCTCGGCGACGTCACCGCCGTAGCCGTGCCAGGCGATCCCGCCGAAGTTGGGGTGGTTGCGGATCGTGGCGTCGTTCACGAGCGCGGACGCGTAGGAGTCGTAGACGTCCCAGTTCCAGTCGTGCGCGAGAACCTTGGTGGTCAGTCCGGCCGACTGGAGCTGCGGCAGCAGGTCGTTGGCCAGGAAGTACTGCAGCCCGGAGGCGTTCCAGCTCATCGACGGATAGCCGGAGCAGCAGGTGGGCTCGTTCTGCGGGGTGACGTACGAGACGTTGACGCCCTGGTTCTTGTACGCCTGGAGGTACTTGACGAAGTAGTTGGCGTAGGCCGCGTAGTCCTCGGACTTCAGCCAGCCCCCGTTGAGCGAACCGCTGTCCTTCATCCACGCCGGTGCCGTCCATGGCGAGGCCATGACAGTCAGAGACGGGTTCAGTGAGAGCGCCTGCTTGGTGAGCGGCACGACGTCCGCGAGGTCGTGCGCGATGGAGAACGAGGTCAGGTTCGGGTCGGTCTGGCCGGCCGCCACGTCGTCGTACGAGTAGCCGTACCGGGCCAGGTCCGACGCGCCCATCGGGTTGCGCAGGAACGACAGGCCGATCCCGTCCGTGGGCGAGAACAGCTTGGTCATGGTCGCGTTCCGGGTCGCCGCCGACAGCGCGCCGCTGCTGTTCATCAGCCAGGCCGCCGTGTCCGTGAAGGACGCGCCACCCCCGGTGAACGTCTGGTAGCGGGTGTTCTCGTCGACGGTGATGTTCTCGCCGCTGCCGCCCGTCCCGGACGAGAAGGCGAACGGAGTCTGGGCCTGGAGGCCGCGCGTGACATGGCGTCCGGCGGCGTCGTCGGTGGTGGTGAGCCAGGCCGTGACCTGTTCACCGGCCGCGTGGGCGGGGGGTACGGCCGCGGTGAAGCCGGCCACGGAGAGCAGTCCGGCGAGCAGCAGCCGGGCCGTGCGGGGGGTTCTCCTGGACATGGATGCGTTAGCCCTTCCTGACGAGATGTCTTGACGGGTCTGCGGGCCGTTAGTTAACTCACGGCGTGATCTAAGTCATGAGTGAACTGTGCGAACCCAGAGTGAACCAGAGCCTCAGAGCCGAGGGAAGGTCCATGCCAAGAACCGCCCTGCTCGTTTCCACCGCACTGTGCGCCGCGCTGCTGACACCGGCCGCCGTGACCCAGGCGTCCGCTGCCGACGACCCCGCACCCACCCCCGTCGACCGCTTCGAGGGCGAGGTGCCCTTCGCGAGCCAGCCCGCCGAGGGCATCTTCACCTGGGGCGGTGACACCGACGACCCGCCCCAACTCGCCCTGACCGCGAGACCGGACGCCCCCGAGGGCGAACACGTACTCTCCGGCACCTACGACATCAGCGGCTACGGCGGCTTCACCCACGACTACGCCGCGACCGCGCCCGGCCACGACTGGTCGGCGCACAAAGGCATCCGGTTCTGGTGGGACGGCCAGAACACCGGCAAGGCGACCAACTTCGAGATCAAGGACGGTGGCACGAACGGCGAGGCCTCCGAGCTGTGGACGACGTCCTTCACGGACGACTTCACCGGCTGGAAGCAGATCGAGATCCCGTTCACGAACTTCGTCTACCGCACGGACTACCAGCCCGTCGGCGGCATCGACCACGTCCTCGGACTCACCCAGATGTGGGGCTACGCGGTCACGCTCCCCGTCGGCGTGAAGAGCCAATTCGCCATGGACGACGTCGAGTTGTACGGCAAGGCCGACCAGTCCCTGCGCGCCTCCGTCACCACCGACTCGGCCGTCTACCCGGTCAAGGAGGGCGGTACGGCCACGGTCAAGGTCACCGTCGCCACCACCGGCGCCGTCCCGCTCGACGACCCGGTGACCGTCGCCTACGCGTCCGACGGCGGCACCGCCACCTCCGGCAAGGACTACACCCCGGTCTCCGGCACGCTCACCTTCCCGGCGGGCACCGTGTCCGGCGCCACCCAGACCGTCAAGGTCGGCACGCTCAAGGACAGGTCGGCCGAGAACGCCGAGACGATCCCGCTGAAGCTCACGGTCACCGGCGCCAAGGCCCCGACCGAGACCCCGCAGGTCGTCATCGACGCGCACGGACTGCCGTACCTGGACAGCAAGTTGCCGATCAAGAAGCGCGTCGCCGACCTGGTCAAGCGCATGTCGCTGGAGGAGAAGGCCGGGCAGATGACCCAGGCCGAGCGCGGCGGCGTGGGGACCGGCGGGGACATCGCCACCTACGACCTCGGCTCACTGCTCTCCGGCGGCGGCTCGACCCCGACGCCCAACACGGCAGCGGCCTGGGCGAAGATGATCGACTCGTTCCAACTCCGGGCGCAGGCAACCCGGTTCCAGATCCCGCTGATCTACGGGGTCGACGCGGTCCACGGCCACAACAACCTGGCCGGTGCCACGATCATGCCGCACAACATCGGCATCGGCGCGACCCGCGATCCCCAACTCGCCCAGAAGACAGGCGCGGTGACGGCCAGCGAGGTCCGCTCGACCGGCGTCCCGTGGGACTTCGCGCCCTGCCTCTGCGTCACCCGTGACGAACGCTGGGGCCGCTCCTACGAGTCCTTCGGTGAGGACCCGGCACTCGTGCAGTCCATGGAGACGATGATCCAGGGCCTCCAAGGAGCCGCGAACGGCAAGCAGTTGAAGGACGACGACAAGGTCCTCGCCACCGCCAAGCACTTCGTCGGCGACGGCGGTACGGCCTACGGCTCCTCCACGACGGGCACGTACACCATCGACCAGGGCGTCACCACGGTCACCCGCCAGCAGCTGGAAGCCATCCACCTGGCCCCCTACCAAACAGCGGTGGACCGGGGCATCGGCACGGTCATGCCGTCCTACTCCTCGCTCGACATCGTCGGCGACGGCCTGGGCCCGGTGAAGATGCACGCCCGCGCCGACATGATCAACGGCGTCCTCAAGAACCGGATGGGCTTCGACGGCTTCGTCATCAGCGACTGGAACGCCATCGACCAACTCCCCGGCGACTACGCCGCGCACGTCGACACGGCGGTCAACGCGGGCGTCGACATGATGATGGTCCCGTACAGCTACAAGGACTTCAGCTCGACGCTCATCGCCGAGGTGAAGGCGGGCCACGTCACCGAGAAGCGGATCGACGACGCCGTATCCCGCATCCTCACCCAGAAGTTCAAGCTCGGCCTCTTCGAGAAGCCGTACGCCGACACGAGCAACGCGGCGCAGATCGGCTCGACTTCGCACCGGGCCGTGGCGCGGCAGGCGGCGGCCGAGTCGCAGGTGCTGCTGAAGAACGCGGGCGGCGTGCTCCCGCTGAAGAAGTCGCAGAAGGTCTACGTCGCCGGTTCCAACGCCGACGACCTCGGCAACCAGACCGGCGGCTGGACCATCACCTGGCAGGGCTCGTCCGGCACCAACACCACCGGCACGACGATCCTCCAGGGCATGAAGAACGCCGGCGGTGACGTCACGTACTCCAAGGACGCGTCCGCATCCACCACCGGTTACGACGTTGGCGTGGTCGTCGTCGGCGAGACCCCGTACGCCGAGGGCATCGGCGATGTCGGCAACGGCAACGACCTGACGTTGACCCCCGCCGACCAGGCAGCCGTGGACAAGGTGTGCGCGGCGATGAAGTGCGCGGTGCTGATCGTCTCCGGGCGCCCGCAGCTGATCGGCGACCGGCTCCCCAAGATCGACGCCCTGGTGGCCTCCTGGCTGCCCGGCACGGAGGGCGACGGCGTGGCCGACGTCCTCTACGGCAAGCGGTCCTTCACCGGTCAACTCCCGGTCACCTGGCCGAAGTCGGAGGCCCAGCTGCCGATCAACGTCGGCGACACGTCGTACGATCCGCAGTTCCCGTACGGCTGGGGTCTGACGACCGTGACGAAGACGCCGACGGGTGGCGCGTCCACGTTGAAGGCGCTGGAGGCCGCCGCGGGGAAGGCACGCTCGGCGGAGACGGGCAAGGCGCTCGTCACGGAGGCGCGGCTGATCGTCCAGCAGAAGGTGGGCCAGAACATCACGGCGGCGGTGTCGAAGCCGTTCGCCGACGCGGACCATCTGCTGCTGACCGGGAAGTACGCGGCGGCTGTGAAGAAGCTGGAGGAGGCGTACAGGGCGGCGTGAGCCAGCCGCTGTAGGGGCGCGAGGGCTGTCGGTCGGCTGCGGCGACGTCGTGGCTGATCGCGCCCACGCGGCGGAGCCGCATATCGATACTTCCCCGCGCCCCTTCAGGGCGCTTCGGCTAGCGTCGGATTATGAAGGCTGTCGCTTGGAGCCGAAGCCTCCCGGGGCTGCTTGTGGCCCTGCTGCTCACCGCGCTGACCATGGCGTCCCCCGCCGCCGCGGACACCGGCGTCTCGACGATCGGCCGGGCCCTGCGCGGGGGCCCGGTCTACGTCGACCCGGCGGCCTCCGGGCTGTCGTCCGCCGACGCCGACGCGCTCGCGCAGCGGATCAAGAAGGCCGACAAGCCGGTGTTCGTCGTGGTCCTCCCCGCCGACTACCCGACGGCGAACCTCTTCACGAACCTCCGCACCGCCACCGGCATCACCGGTCTCTACGCGATCCGCCTCGGCGACCGTTTCGACGCCCGCGCCGACTCCTCGGTCCTGTCGAACAGTGCCGTGAAGAACCTGGTCAGCAGCGTGCAGGGCGAGGACGCGAAGACCCAGCTCGACGACTTCACCGACCGAGCGCTCGCCAGCATGGGCGGCTCGGCGCCGTCGTCGTGGGGCGGCTCCTCGGACGGTGGCGGCGGAGTCTCCGGTACGGCGTTGATCGTCGCTGGCGGGGTCCTGGTGGCCGGTGGCGCGGGCGCGTACACGCTGGTGAAGCGCGGCCGTCGCCGCCGCGAGGAGGAGCAGCGCGCGGCACTCGACAAGCTGCGGGTGGTCGTCGACGAGGACATCACGGCATTCGGCGAGGAACTGGACCGCCTCGACTTCCACCCGGCCGAACCGCGCGCCGACGACGCGATGCGAGCCGACTACGAACGCGCCCTCGACGCATACGAACAGGCGAAGACGTACATGGCGGCGGCCACGAAACCCGAGGACGTCCGGTCGGTCACCCAGGCCCTGGAGGACGGCCGCTTCTCCCTCGCCCAGCTCGCCGCCCGCCGCGAGGGCCGCCCGCTGCCCGAACGCCGGGCCCCCTGCTTCTTCGACCCGCGCCACGGCCCGTCGGTCGCCGACGCCACCTGGACACCGTCCGGCGGCGCACCCCGCGAGGTCCCGGTCTGCGCGGCCGACCAGACCCGCCTCGCCGACGGCCACGACCCGATGATCCGCGAGGTCGACACCGACTACGGCCGCCGCCCCTACTGGGACGCGGGCCCGGCCTACGGCCCCTGGGCAGGCGGCTACTTCGGCGGCGGCCTCCTCCCCGGCCTCCTCGTCGGCACGGTCCTCGGCAGCATGATGTCCGCCCCGTCCTACGCCTCCGACTACGGCACCGGTTACGGCGACTTCGGCAGCGCCGGCTACGACGGCGGCGACGTCTCCGGCGCGAACTTCGACCCCGGTGACTTCGGCGGAGGCTTCGGCGACGGCGGGGGAGGGGACTTCGGGGGCGGCGACGGCGGTGGCGGAGGAGACTTCGGCGGAGGCTTCTGAAGCGCTCACAGACCTCACGGACCCATCGCAACTCCGGTCAGGGCAACTCCCTAAGGGGCGCGGGGAACTGCGCGACCAGCCCCCACCGGCCCGCAGCCAATCAACTACCTGCGAGCCGTTCCATCAACGCCGCCGCCAGCTCCAGCACCCCTCTCTCCGTCGTGCTCAGCGACGCCAACGCGTCCGCCAGCCACACATCCCGCTCGACCATGTCCTGATCCAGCGCCCTTCGCCCCTCCGCCGTCAGCGTGAGTACGGACTGACGCCGGTCCACGGTGCCCGGCTCGCGCGCGATCAGCCCCTCCGCCTCCAGTTCGGCGAAGACCCGCGTGAGGGACTGCGGTCGCTGCCGCTCGGCCGCCGCGATCTCGCCGGGCGTCGCGGAGCGATGCCGGTGCAGATGACCGAGGACGATCAGCTGGTTCGGAGTGAGCCCGGCCTCGTTACCGCGCTCCTGCCGTAGCCGCCGGTTCAGCCGTACGACACCACGACGGATCCGGGCGGCCTCGGAGAGATGATCCATGTCAGACATTGTACGCGGATACTTACTATCGAGAGTCCATCGACCCGGCTATTCTCGTGATGTGACCGCCAAACTAATACGCAACGCGTACGAAGTGGCCCTGACGATGTCGGCCGTGCTGCTCTGCTGGGGCGCCGCCCTCTGGCTGGAGGGCGCCGAAGGACTCCACACCGACGTGCTGGTCCTCGCGGTCGCCCTGACCTTCACCCTGGCCCGTTCCCAGCGCACCGCCGACACCCGCCGCCGACTCACCGCGCTCGTACTGCTGCCCGTCACGGCCGGTGCCTCGATCTTCGTCGGCCGACTGCTCGCCTCCCACTACGCCCTCGGCGCCGCCGTCTACACGGCAGGCATGGCGTTCGCCATCTGGATCCGCCGCTACGGCCCCGCCGCCACGAAGGCCGGCACCCTGCTGGCCCTCCCGCTAGTGGCCCTCCTTGTCGTACCGGGCCCCGCACTCCCGCCCGAGGCGCAGAGCGGGCTGGTCACTTGGGGCTGGTCGGCGTTGGTCGGGGCGCTCGCGTGCGCCGGGGTCTGGCTGGTGCAGGGGCTGGGGGACCGGTTCGGGCCCCCGGCCTGGCGCGCGGAACCCGCCCCCGAACAACCGCCGCGCCGCTCCCGCCTCCACCCCCGCCCCAGCACCCGCATGGCCCTCCAGATGGCGGCCGGGATCGCCGCCGCGTTCATCGCGGGGAGGCTGCTCTTCGACGACCACTGGCCGTGGGTCGTCCTCACCGCGTACGTCGCCGCGAGCGGCAACCGCGGCCGAACCGACGTACTGCGCAAGGGAATTGAACGCCTATCCGGAGCCACGGTCGGCACCCTGCTGGCCGCGGGCGTGGCGCTGGTCGGTGTCACCGGCGACACAGCCGTGGCGCTGATGTTCGCCGTCCTGGCGGTGGCGTTGTGGCTGCGACCCCTCAACTACGCCTACTGGGCAGCCGGAATGACCTGCGCGCTCTCCCTCCTCCTCGGCTACTTCGGCCAGGACGCCCTGAGCCTGCTGCCCACCCGGCTCGAAGGGATCGCGGTCGGCGCGGTGCTGTCGGTGGCGTCGGCGTGGTGGCTGCTGCCGGTACCGCGCGCCCGCCGCCGTCAGCCTGCCCTCGGCACGACGAGCCCCGTCTCGTAGGCCATCACCACGGCCTGCGTACGGTCACGCAGCCCCAGCTTGGACAGGATGCGGCTGACGTGTGTCTTCACGGTCTCCTCGCCGACGTGCAGCCGCTCGGCGAGTTCGGGGTTGGACAGGCCCTCCGCGAGCAGCCGCAGCACGTCGGTTTCGCGCGGGGTGAGTACGTCCAGCGTGCCCTGGGTGGGGGCCTTCGGGCGGAGGCGCGCGAACTCGGCGATCAGGCGTCGCGTGATGCCGGGCGCGAGCAGCGCCTCACCGGCGGCGACGACCCGTACCGCCTCGAAGAGCCGCTCGGCGGTCACGTCCTTGAGGAGGAAGCCGCTGGCACCGGCGGCGAGCGCGTCGTAGACGTGTTCGTCGAGGTCGAAGGTGGTCAGGACGAGCACGCGGGGCGCGTGAGGTCCCTGGAGCCGCGCGGTGGCCTCGATGCCGTCCATGACCGGCATCCGTACGTCCATCAGCACCACGTCGGGTCGGTGCTCCCGGCAGACCTGCACCGCCTCGGAGCCGTCGCGGGCCGTGCCGACGACCGCGAAGTCGGCCTGGGTGGCGAGGAGTCCGGCGTATCCGAACCGGACGATCTCGTGGTCGTCGGCGACGACGATACGGATGGTCATGCCGCCGTCGCCTCCTCCGGCTTGACCGGCAGTCGCGCCTCCACCAGGAAACCGCCGCCGGGAGCGGGCCCGGTGAGCAACGTGCCCCCGACGGTCGCGGCCCGCTCACGCATGCCGAGCAGTCCGTGGCCGGAGAGGCTGTCGCCCTCCGGCCCGGGTCCGTTGTCGCGCACGCGTACCGCCAAGTCCTCGTCCCCGTACCGGAGTTCCACGTCCACGGCGGCGCCCGGCGCGTGCCGGCGGGCGTTGGTGAGGGCCTCCTGGATGATCCGGTACGCGGTGACCTCGATGCCGGGGTCGAGCGACGCGACGGGGCCGCTGACGATGAGCCGGGTACGGGAACCCGCCGCGTCCCGTGACTCGTCGACGAGTTCCATGAGCTGGCGGAGGCTGGGTTGGGGCCGCCGTTGGACCCCGGTGTCCGCGTCCTCCCGCAGTACGCCCAGCAGTCGCCGCATCTCGGTGAGGGCGGTGCGCGCGGTGTCGCCGATGGCGAGGAGGCGGGTGGCGCCCTCGGACGGCAGCCCCGGGGTGGTGAGCCGGGCCGTCTCCGCCTGCACGGCGATCATCGAGATGTGGTGCGCGACGACATCGTGCAACTCCCGTGCGATACGGGCCCGTTCACCCCGGGCGGCGTGTTCGAGGAGCGTGTCCGCGAAGGCCTGCTCCGTCGCGCTGTGCGCCTGTGCCGTGCTGCGCACATGGTGGGTGATCCCGGTGGCCGCCGCGGCCGAGGCGAGGGTCGCCACGAGGACGGCGACGATCCGGGTCAGCTCCTCGTGGCTGCCGAGCGCGATCACGACGTACGGCAGGACGAGCAGCCCGCCGAGCCGGGTGGCTCCGGCCCGCCCCAGCACGTACACGCACGCCAGTTGGGCCACGACACCACCGGCGGTGAGCACTCCGAAGGGCACGAGGGAGAGCACGCAGGCGGCACTCAGCGCGAGGGCCGCGCAGGTCCGGGCGAGCCGCCCGGTCCCGAGGACGAAGGGGAGGGGGAGGGTGGAGGCGAGGGCGAGCAGCGGCAGTACGGCGAGGCCACCGGCCAAGTCGCTGCTGCGGACGAGGACTTCGGCGACGGCGAGGACGGCCAGGGCGACGGGCACGGCGAGCGCCGCGCGGCGCGAGACGGCGGCGAGGCCCGCACGGCCGACGGCGACCAGCCGGTCCCGGCGCGGGGCCGTCACCGACTCATGCCCCTCCGCCGCGACGGCGCTCACCCCGACGGCGCTCCCCGGTGATGCCGAACCCTCCACACCCACCCGGCCATTGTGCCGACCCCGGTCCTGCCCGGCGTCCCCCGCGGGAGGGACCTCCCCTGCGTGACGACGTGCGGTGCTCGCCGCCCCTAGCCTCCCTCACCATGAGCGACGCAACCATCGAAGTCCGTGACCTACGGAAGCGGTTCGGCCGGACCCTCGCGGTCGACGGCCTCTCCTTCACGGTCGAACCCGGCACGGTGACCGGCTTCGTCGGTCCCAACGGCGCGGGCAAGTCCACCACCATGCGCTCCCTTCTCGGCCTGGACGCCCCCGACGGCGGCCAGGCACTGATCGGCGGACGCCCCTACCACGCCCTGCACACCCCGCTGTTGGAGGTCGGCGCGCTCCTGGACGCCGCCGCCCTGCACCCCAGCCGCCGGGGCCGCGACCACCTCCGCTGGCTGGCCCACTCGCACGGCCTGCCGATGCACCGCGTCGACGAGGTCCTCGAACAGGTCGGCATGGAGCAGGCGTCCCGCAGAAGGGCGGGCGGCTACTCCCTCGGTATGCGCCAACGCCTGGGCATAGCCGCCGCGTTGCTCGGTGACCCTCCGATCCTCCTCCTCGACGAACCGGTCAACGGCCTGGACCCCGAGGGCATCCAGTGGATCCGCACCCTGCTCCGTCAACTCGCCACGGAGGGCCGGGCGATCCTGGTCTCCAGCCACCTGATGAGCGAACTCGAAGACACCGCCGACCACTTGGTGGTCATCGGCCGGGGCCGCCTGATCGCCGACACGGCCGTGGCCGACCTCCTCGCGGCGGCCTCCGGCGACCGGGTACGCCTGCGCACGAGCAGCCGTACGGAAGCCATGGAACTCCTGGCCAGGGAGGGCGGCACGGTGGCCGTCACCGACCGCGACACGCTCACCGTCACCGGCCTGCCCGCCGAACGGATCGTCGAACTGCTCTCCGCGTCCAGGGTCCCCTTCGCCGAAGTGGGCGCACATCGGGCGACGTTGGAGGAGGCCTACATGGAACTCACCCGGGACGCGGTCGAGTTCAGCTCCGCCGCCACGGACGAGGACGAGGACGAGGTGACGGCGCGATGACGACGACACCCACGAGGACGGTCCCTCCGTACCGCTCGGCCCTCCATCCGGCGCACGCCGGCTTCGGGCGGCTGCTGCGCGCGGAGTGGACGAAGTTCTGGACGGTCAGGGCCTGGCTGCTGGTGCTGGCGGTGGCGGCCGTGGTGACCGTGGTGATCTGCCAGTTGGGCGCGAGCGGCTCCAGCGTCAGCGGCGGCCCGCCGGTCGTCGTCGGACCGGGTGGCGAGGTGGTCAACGACTCCTTCCGCTTCACCCACCGCGCACTGACCGGCGACGGCACGGTCACGACTCGGGTCACCGGCCTGACGGATCGCTCCGGCAGGGGTCTTGGGCCCTGGACGAAGGCCGGGATCGTCGTCAAGTCGAGCCTGAAGCCGGGCTCGCCGTACGCGGCGGTGATGGCGACCCCCGGCCACGGCGTCCGCATGCAGTGGAACTTCACCCACGACAAGGCGGGCCCGAGCAGCGACCTGACCAAGGCCCCGCAGTGGCTCCGCCTGAAAAGGCTGGGGGAAAAACTAACCGGCTATGCGTCGGTAGACGGTCAGAATTGGACCCAGCTGGGGGAGGTGCGGGTCGGGGGGCTGGGCCGGACGGTTCAGGTGGGGCTGTTCGTGGCGGCGCCCGCCCGCGAGGT
Organism: Streptomyces sp. NPDC050508; assembly: GCF_040655155.1. Lineage (NCBI taxonomy): Bacteria > Bacillati > Actinomycetota > Actinomycetes > Kitasatosporales > Streptomycetaceae > Streptomyces > Streptomyces sp. NPDC050508. The sequence continues at coordinate 260,598 of NZ_JBFAJJ010000006.1, read as the reverse complement.
CGTCCACCGGTCCTTCGGCGGCACGAGCTCGATCGCCGGCAGCGGCCAGGCGACCGGCACCTTCGACCACCTCACCCTCCAGGGCAAGTCGACCGACGGCGGCTGGGCGGGCACGGACGTCGGCGCCCCCGACCCCAACGGCCCGAACGGCCAACCGGGTACGACGACGGTGTCCCCGACCGGCACCTACACCCTCACCGGCCAGGGAGACATCGCCCCCGACGAAACCAGCCCCGACATGGTCCAGATGAGCTTCCAGGGAGTCTTCATGGGCCTCCTGTTCATGGCCGCCCTGGGTACGCTCTTCGTGACGAGCGAATACAAACGGGGCCTGATCCGTACGACGTTCACGGCGACGCCGTCGCGCCTGAAGGTGCTCGCGGCGAAGGCGACGGTGATCGGGGCGATCACCTTCACAACAGGCCTGCTGGCAACGGCAATCGGCTTCACCCTGGCCCAGAAGACACTCCGCTCCAACGGCTTCAGGCCCCCCGAGTTCCCCGACCTCTCCCTGCTGGAGAACCCGGCCCTCAGGGCGGTCGTGGGCAGCGCGGTACTCCTCTCCCTGGTGGCGGTACTGGCCCTGGCCGTGGGAGTGGTGCTGCGCAGCAGCGCGGGCACGATCGCGACGGTCGTGGTCCTGGTGATCCTCCCGCAGATCCTGTCCTTCGCCCTCCCGCTACCCGTCGCGCAATGGTTCCTGCGGGCAACCCCGGCGGCGGCCTTCGCGATCCAACAGGGCTTCACCTACTACCCCCAGGTCCAGCACAACTGCCTCCCGGAGGCGGGCTGTTACCCCCTCACCCCGTACCACGGCCTGACGGTCCTGGTGGCCTACACGGCGGCGGCCCTGCTGCTGGCGGCCTGGACGGTCCGGAGGCGGGACGCGTGAGGTCACTGCACGCCGAATGGACCAAACTCCGTACGCTGCCCAGCACTTGGTGGCTCCTGGCGGCAACGGTCGCCCTGACGGTGGCGATGGGCGCGGCGGCGGTCTCGTCCCTCACGACCCGGGTGTGCCCGACACCGACCGCCTGCCACGAGGACACGGTCAAACTGGCCCTCACCGGGGTCCAGTTGAGCCAGGCGATATGCCTGGTCCTGGGCGCGCTGTCGATGGGCGCGGAGTACGCCACGGGCACGATCCGTACGACGCTCACGGCGATGCCGGGCCGCTGGCGGGTACTGGCGTCAAAGGCGGCGGCCCTGTCACTGCTGACGGCGGTGGCGGGGGCGCTGGCGGTGCTGCCCACCCTGGCCCTGGCCCGCCTGATCCTCCCGACCCCCACGGACGGCGCGACGCTACGAGCGGCAGCGGGCTCGGTCCTCATCCTCGTCCTGGTGACGCTACTGGGCCTGTCCCTGGCGACCCTGCTCCGCGACACGGGCGGCGCGATCACCCTGGGCCTGGGCCTCCTCTACGTCGTCCCGGTCCTGTCCCACCTCTTCAACTCCCCCACTTGGCAACACCGCTTGCAACGCTGGGCCCCGATGCCGGCGGGCCTGTCCATCCAGGCGACGACGAACCTGGACAGGTTGGCGATCGCTCCGTGGCCGGGGCTGGGGGTGCTGGCGGCGTACGCGGTGGGGTTGTTGGGGGTTGGGGGAGTGTGGTTCAGACTCCGGGACGCGTGACCCGACCGAGGAACTCTGTCCAAGTCCCGGGCGAGACGGTGAGGATGGGACCGGCGGGCACCTTGGAGTCACGAACGTGAATGGCGGCGGGGTGGGCGGCGACTTCGATGCAGTTGCCGCCCTCGCTGCTGCTGTAGCTGGACTTGCGCCAGGCGTAAGCGACTTCAAGGCAGTCGCCGCCTTCGCTGCTGCTGTAGCTGGACTTGAACCACTGCCGTGCTGCGGTGTTCATTACTCTCCTAGCATTCGCTCCAGGAGACGCATGCTCTCGGAGGGAGAGAGCGCCTGTGACCGCAGCATTCCATATTTCAGGTGGTAGTTACTCACCTCTTCCGGGTCATCGATGAGGAAGCTGGCGCGCTGAATTTCCAGGTAGGCCAGGCGCTCGTGGTGCGGAGTCTCCAGCAGCACCAGGGGACCGCCGAGGGAGGCATGGGGCATCCGGTCCATCGGCATGATCTGCACGCCCATGTGGGCCGGTTCGTTGGCCTCGATCAGCTTGCGGATCTGGTCTCGCATCACTTCCGGGCCGCCGACGTTCCGCCGCAGAATCGACTCCTCCAGGATGAAGTGCCCCACCGGGGGCCGCTCGCGCGTCCAGATCTCCTGCCGCGTCAGACGGTTGGCCACCCACTGATCGGCCGTCTCGTCCTCGACCGCCGGATGCCGGGACTCAAAGACGCAGCGGGCGTAAGCCTCCGTCTGGAGCAGACCAGGCACGACCTGCGTCTCGTACGACAGGATGGCGATGGCCTCCTGCTCATTGTCGACGAGTCCTTGCGCGAACGCGGGCATCCGCGCCTGCACCGGCAACTTGTCCACCAGCGCGAACAACGCCCCACCCGTACCGAGCAGTTCATCGAACTCCACCGCCCGGTAATCCTGGAGCGCCAGCCGCCCCTGCTCAATCGACCGAATGGTGTCGACGTGCAGGTTCGCGATCTCGGCGAACCGCTCCTGCGTGAACCCCGCCTTCTTCCGGAAGTGGGCGACCAGCCCACCCACCGCTTCCCAAGTGCCGACCTTCTTAGGCCTCTTCGCCGATTGCATGCGTGTCCCTTTCCCCCGCGCACACCCGAAGTCGTCGTAGTGAGGTCGTAGACAAAACAAATACGACCTCACTCACTGACCCACGATAGTGACTCCCTGTGACAGTGGCCTCATGAACGAACAACTCCAACAAGGCCACACCCGCGAGGCGTTCTACCGCCGCGACCGCAGATCAGTCGCGCTGGCCCGCGCGTTCACCCGGAACACCCTCGCGGACTGGGAGATCACCGACCGGACCGACGATGTCCTGCTCTGCGTAAGCGAGTTGACGACGAACGCGATCCTGCACGGCGTACCACCGGGCCGGGGTTTCGCCCTCCGCCTGTGTATCCACCTCGACGGAGTACTCCGAGTCGAGGTCCACGACAGCGGCACCGGCGAACTCCGCAAGGTGCGGACGCCGTACAGGTCACTGCACGCGGAGGACGGGCGCGGGCTGATGCTGGTCGCCGTGCTCGCGGACAAGTGGGGGGTGGGGGAACGGGCGCCGGGAAAGGTCGTGTGGTGCGAGTTCGCGCGGGAAATGTAGTGCTTTTACCAGACCGGAAGGTGCACGGGCCCGGAAGAGTGAAACGACGCGGGGCACGCCGCCTGCTGGGCCAGGCTGCTGCCAGCGACGAGAGGCGGGGGCGGAAACGTGCAGGCGATCCTGGCGGGGGCCGTACTTCTGGTGTGTCTGAGCACACCGTTGATGGGCGGGATGCAGTATCCGCGGCTGAGGACGAAGCGGCTGTTGCCCGAACCCACGCCAGGGGCGCCGTTGGCGGTGGGCCTCGGCTCCTGGGTGATGTGGTTGCTGATGTTCCCGGTGTTCCGGGTCGGCTTCACCGGCACCAGGGACACCTGGATCTGTGTGGTGTTGCTCGTGCTGTGCGTTCTGGTGGCCCGGCTGATGGTCCGGATGACGGCGCCCGCGCGGCTCAAAGGGAGCCGCATGCTGATCGCCGTACGCACGCTGGTCCTCTGCTGCGTCGTGGCGGGCGTCATGGCACCGCTGGACGCGAGGGTCGACAGGCAGCCCATGGCCGGGATGACCGTGATCTACGCGACGACCGCCGCCGTACTGGGGCTGATGCGGATCGTGGACCACGGCTACTTCCCGCTGGTCCTGCTGCGGACGGCACTGTGGAAGGTGCTCCTGGCCGTCGTGACCGGGTACTGGATCCACCACACCGGCGGCACCCTCACCCCCGACCCGGACGAGGCCACCGCAGGGACGCTGCTGCTCGCCGTCCTGTGGTGGTCGCTGGCGGGACTGTCCGCCGGCTGCGTTGTCGCTGTGCCCGTCCGCCTGGTGCGCTGGCTGAGGACCGGGCCGCCGGCCAGTCCCGCGCCTCCCGGAGTGACCCCCTGGCCACCGGCCGTCGGCGCCGTGTGGACGGCCGAACTCACCCACGACGACAACACCTACAAGGAGCGTCCGGTGGTCGTGCTGGAACGCACCCCGGACTTCGTCCGCGTGCTCGGTGTCACCAGCGTCGACAAGTCCACCCGGCGGCACGGCTATCTGAAGCTCCGCCTGTCCGAGTGGGAGGGCGTACTGACGAAGGACGGCTGGCTGAACCTGGAGATCGCGCACATTCCGTACTGCGACTTCCTCTGGCGGCGCGGGGAGTGCCCGCAGCGGGTGTGGGACGAGCTGTGCGGGAGGGCCGATGTGCGGGAGCGGTCCGCGAAGGCGGGACCGGCTCCGGGTTTCACGTTCCATTACCGGCTGAGGTCGGCGATGAACGCGCACGTCGGCCGGGACGCGCGCACGGTCCGCGCCGATGCCGGCAACCGGGCGCGCCGGGCGTGGACGCGCCAGAAGGTCTGACCCGGACCGCCGCCTCCCATACGCTGCTGGGCGTAGAGGGAGATGAAGGTACTCAGGCCGAACCTTCGGACACACCCCGGGAGCACACCCACGCCATGCATGAACTCACCCGCCCCGAAGCCCGCCGCATCGCCGTCCAGGCCCAACTCCTCGACGCCCCCCGCCCCACCGAACTCCACGCTGTCGTAAGCCAGTTGACCCTCCTCCAGATCGACCCCACCGCAGCCGTCGCCCCCAACGCCGACCTGGTCGCCTGGAGTCGCCTCGGCTCGTCGTACGCGCGGGAGGACCTCACCGCCGCGCTCGCGAACCGCACCCTCCTCGAACTCCGCGCGATGATCCGCCCGAGCGAGGACCTGGCGCTCTACCGCGCCGACATGGCCGTATGGGAGAAGGAGTCGAAGCACTACCGCGAGTGGGTGGCCGCCAACGACGCGTGCAGGCGCGACATCCTGGAACGGCTCGGCGGTCAAGGGCCGCTCACCTCAAGGGAGTTGCCCGACACGTGCGCGGTGCCGTGGAAGTCGTCAGGCTGGACGCACAACCGTAACGTCAGCCAGCTCCTGGAGCTGATGGTGCTGAGGGGGGAAGTCGCGATCGCGGGCCGGGCCGGACGCGAAAGACTCTGGGACCTGGCGTCACGCGTCTATCCGGACGAACCCGCCGTCCCGCTCGACGAGGCGCGCCGGCTCCGGAACGAACGGCGGCTGCGCGCCCTCGGTATCGCCCGGGCCACCGGCACCGCACTCCCGGTCGAACCCGCCGTCGTCGGCGAGGCCGGCGAACCGGCCGTCGTCGAGGGGGTGAAGGGGGAGTGGCGCGTCGACCCGACGTACCTGAACCGGCCGTTCACCGGCCGCGCGGTGCTGCTCTCCCCGTTCGACCGGCTCACCCACGACCGGAAGCGCACCACAGAACTCTTCGGCTACGACTACCAGTTGGAGATGTACAAGCCGGCCGAGAAACGCCGCTGGGGTTACTTCGCCCTGCCGATCCTCTACGGCGACCAGCTCGTCGGAAAGCTCGACGCCACTGCCGACCGCAAGGCCGGCGTGCTCCTGGTGAACGCCGTCCATCAGGACGTGGAGTTCACCAGGAGCGTCGCCGATGCCGTGGAGGCCGAGATCGAGGACCTGGCGGTCTGGCTCAAGCTCAGGCGCTCTTGATCGCCGAGATGTCGAAGTTCAGCTTGATCTTGTCGGAGACGAGGACGCCACCGGTCTCCAGGGCCGCGTTCCAGCTGAGGCCCCAGTCGGAGCGCAGGATCTCGGCCTTGCCCTCGAAGCCGACGCGCTCGTTGCCGAACGGGTCCTTCGCCGCACCGTTGAACTCAAGGTCGATGGTGAGCGGCTTGGTGGTGCCGAGGATCTCCAGGTCACCGGTGATGCGGTAGTCGTCGCCGCCGAGGGCCTCGGCCGAGGTGGAGCGGAAGGTCATCGTGGGGAACTCCTCCGTCTTGAAGAAGTCCGCGCTCTTGAGGTGACCGTCGCGGTCGTCGGAGCCCGTGGTGATGCTGTCCATCTTGACGTCGAGGGACGCGGTGGACTTGGCCGGGTCACTGCCGTCCAGGTGCAGCGTGCCGGTGAAGTCGAGGAAGTGGCCCTTGACGTTGGTGACCATGGCGTGACGGGCGACGAAACCGAGCGTGGTGTGCGACGGGTCGATGCTGTACTCGCCGGTCAGCGCGGCCAGGTCGGGGTTGACGGCGGCGGGCGCCGAGGTGGTGTCGGTGTCGTCGCTCTTGCGGCCGAAGATGCCCATGACGTGCTCCTAAGGGGGACGGGGAGTGTGCGGGGTCGAATCTGTTGAACGTTCAACGATGCGAACAAGAAGGACCGTAGACCTATTCCATTCAATTTTCAACATCATTGGAAGCGTGTTGCGCCAACTACTACGAGTACGCTCCTCCGGCGGTGTCGGCAACGCGAGAACCCCTCCGGGAATCAGTCCGGGAATCACTCCGGGGGTGGCATCCGCCCACATGAATGTGAGGTGGCTCTCGGCTGTCGCCTTTGTGTAACCCCTACAACGAGTACGCCCCCTGAGCAGTCGGAACGGCTGCATGCCGGTGAGGTTCTGTTCAGGGGTACCAGGAAAACGGGCCGGAGACTGTGCAGAGTCGACGGCGCCCTTTCCTTGGTGTCCTTCGTAGGGTCAGTACATGACCGTTTTGGATGAGGCGCCGGGTGAGCCGACTGACGCGCGCGGGCGAGTGGCCGAGCTGCACGAGATCCGTGCGCGGGCACTGGCCGGCCCGAGCGAGAAGGCGACCGAGGCGCAGCACGCCAAGGGGAAGCTGACCGGCCGGGAGCGCATCGACCTGCTCCTCGACCCCGGGTCCTTCCGCGAGGTCGAGCAGCTGCGCCGGCACCGCGCCGTCGGCTTCGGCCTGGAGGCCAAGAAGCCGTACACCGACGGTGTCATCACCGGCTGGGGCACGGTCGAGGGCCGCACGGTCTTCGTCTACGCGCACGACTTCCGGATCTTCGGCGGCGCGCTGGGCGAGGCCCACGCCACGAAGATCCACAAGATCATGGACATGGCCATCGCGGCCGGCGCACCGCTGGTGTCGTTGAACGACGGCGCGGGCGCCCGCATCCAGGAGGGTGTCTCGGCCCTCGCCGGCTACGGCGGCATCTTCCAGCGCAACACCAAGGCGTCCGGCGTCATCCCGCAGATCAGCGTGATGCTCGGCCCGTGCGCGGGCGGCGCGGCGTACTCGCCCGCCCTCACCGACTTCGTGTTCATGGTCCGTGAGACGTCCCAGATGTTCATCACCGGCCCGGACGTCGTCAAGGCGGTGACGGGCGAGGAGATCACCCAGAACGGACTGGGTGGCGCGGACGTCCACGCGGAGACGAGCGGCGTCTGCCACTTCGCCTACGACGACGAGGAGACCTGCCTCGCCGAGGTGCGCTACCTCCTGTCGATGCTCCCGCAGAACAACCGCGAGAACCCGCCCCGCGCGGAGTCGAGCGACGAGGCGGACCGCCGCTCGGACATCCTGCTGGACCTGGTCCCGGCGGACGGCAACCGGCCGTACGACATGGCGAAGGTCATCGAGGAGATCGTCGACGACGGCGACTACCTTGAGATCCACGAGCGTTGGGCCCGCAACATCATCTGCGCGCTGGCCCGCCTCGACGGCCAGGTCGTCGGCATCGTCGCCAACCAGCCGCAGACCCTGGCCGGCGTCCTGGACATCGAGGCGAGTGAAAAAGCTGCGCGCTTTGTCCAGATGTGTGACGCTTTTAACATTCCGATCGTCACCTTCCTGGACGTCCCGGGGTTCCTCCCCGGCGTCGACCAGGAGCACGGCGGAATCATCCGGCACGGAGCGAAGCTGCTCTACGCGTACTGCAACGCCACCGTGCCGAGGATTTCGCTCATCCTGCGCAAGGCGTACGGAGGCGCCTACATCGTCATGGACAGCCAGTCCATCGGCGCCGACCTCACGTACGCCTGGCCCACCAACGAGATCGCCGTGATGGGCGCCGAGGGTGCCGCCAACGTCATCTTCCGTCGGCAGATCGCCGACGCCGAGGACCCCGAGGCGATGCGGACGCGCATGGTCAAGGAGTACAAGTCCGAGCTGATGCACCCGTACTACGCGGCGGAGCGCGGACTCGTCGACGACGTCATCGACCCGGCCGAGACCCGCGAAGTACTCATCCAGTCACTCGCGATGCTGCACACCAAGCACGCGGACCTGCCCTCGCGCAAGCACGGCAACCCCCCGCAGTAACCCAGCGGACCCCCCGCGCTACCCGTGCGGAAACCTCAGCCACGGAGACTGAACCTATGAGCACCCCTGACATTCGCGTCGAGAAGGGCCACGCCGAGCCCGAGGAAGTCGCCGCCATCACGGCCATCCTCCTGGCCCGCGCAGCGGCCGCCCCGACGACCGAGCCCCACCGCCCCCTCCCCAAGGCCGGCTGGCGCCGCCTGGAGCGCGAGGGCGGCTTCCGGGCCCCGCACAGCTGGCACTGAGCCGTCGTAGACGAAGAAGGGCCCCTCTCCAAAGAGAGGGGCCCTTCTTCGCGCCCCAAAGGGGCGCGGGGAACTGCGCGAGGACCACGGACTGCCCGCAGACGGCCAACAACCGTCAGAGGCAGCCCAGTAGCCGCACGTCCACTACACCTACCGCAACCGCGCCATCAACGCGTGCTCCACCAACGTGATCAACGCCGACTTCGCATCCGCCCGGTGCCGGGCGTCCGTCGTGATGATCGGAGTGTCCGGGCCGATCTGCAGGGCCTCGCGGACCTCGTCCGGGTTGTACGGCTGCTGGCCGTCGAAGCCGTTGAGGGCGATGACGAAGGGGAGACCCGAGTTCTCGAAGTAGTCGACCGCGGGGAAGCAGTCGGCGAGACGGCGGGTGTCCACGAGCACGATCGCGCCGATCGCGCCGCGCACCAGGTCGTCCCACATGAACCAGAAGCGGTCCTGGCCGGGTGTACCGAAGAGGTACAGGATCAGGTCCTGGTCCAGGGTGATGCGTCCGAAGTCCATGGCAACCGTGGTGGTCGTCTTGTCTCCGGTGTGGGTGAGGTCGTCGATGCCCGCGGACGCGGACGTCATCACAGCCTCGGTACGCAGCGGGTTGATCTCCGAGACGGCCCCGACGAACGTGGTCTTGCCCACGCCGAAGCCACCCGCCACCACGATCTTCGCCGAGGTGGTGGAGCGGGAAGGACCGCCGCTAGAGCTTGCGAAGTCCACTGAGCACCCTTTCGAGCAGTGTCACATCTGGCTGGCCGCCGGCGTTCTCGTCGCCGCCGGGCTGATGAATGGCGACCAGGCCCGCCTCCGCCAAGTCGGCGACGAGGATCCTGGCCACACCGAGAGGAATCGTCAGGAGGGCCGAGATCTCGGCCACCGACTTGATCTCCCGGCAGAGGTTGCAGATCCGCTGATGCTCGGGCAACTGGCCCTGCATCTGGTGCGGCTGCGCGGTGGTGTGCACCAGCGCCTCGATGGCGAGCTGGTAGCGGGGGCGAGTCCGGCCGCCGGTCATGGCGTACGGACGCACCAGGGGGTTGTTCGATGCCCCTGCGGGCGAGGGCTCGGGCGAGCGGCGGTGCGGCTGCACCGGCTGGATGCGCGGCGCCGGCGGCTGGTCGTACGGCGACGGACCGGGGCCCTGGGGCGCGTTGTACGGCTGGCCACGGCGCGGGGACGGCGAGGAGGGGAAGTTGTACCGGTTCTGGGAACCGTCGCCCTGCCCCTGGCCGGGGCCGTACGACCAGTTTCCCGAAGACGAACCGCCTGGGGGTGTTGCCACTTTCTCCTCCTCCGACTGTGCCGGGCACCCATCAATGTGGAGCCGCGTCCCGAAACCTTATGGCCTCAGGACGCCAAAACGCACCGTCCGTCTGTTAGTTGAGAAGGCTCCCCTGGAGCTCTGCTCGAAGGTCAGGGGTCAGGACCGTACCGGCACGGTCCACCAGAAGGGCCATCTCGTACCCAATGAGGCCGATGTCCGCCTCGGGGTGCGCGAGTACCGCGAGCGAGGAACCGTCGGATACGGACATGATGAAGAGGAATCCCCGCTCCATCTCCACAACCGTCTGGTTCACGCTGCCGCCCTCGAAGATGCGCGAGGCACCGGCGGTCAGCGAGGTCAGACCCGACGCGACGGCCGCCAACTGGTCGGCACGGTCACGCGGAAAGCCTTCGGACATCGCCAGAAGGAGTCCGTCGGCGGAGACCACCACCGTGTGGGACACACCGGGGGTGTTGTCCACGAAGTTGGTGATCAACCAGTTCAGGTTCTGCGCCGCCTGGCTCATCGGGCTCACACTAACGCTCCTGGTTGTAGGTGCTGTCAGAGCCGAAGCCCTGACCGTTCGTTTCACTGCCCGCGCTGCGTCCCCGCTGGACCCCACGGCGCAGGTTGCTCAGCCTGCCCCGGATGTCCTCGGGAGCGCGGGAGACCTGGGGGCCGCCCTGGGGGGTGCTCTCGGCGGTGCCCTCGACCAGGTTGGCCTTGGGTACCCGCCGCGGCAGACCGGAGGAGGTGACCCCGCCGGCCTTCGGCTTCTTCAGCGCCGAGGCCTGCTGCCAGCGCTCGTCGTTCGCCGACCGCCAGTCCACGGTGCCGGTAGTGCCGTTGGTGCTGCCGTTCGTGGTGCTGCTCGCGGTGCCGAAGATATCGACCTTGCTCTCCGGCGTGGAGGCCGACGGCCCCTGGTGCGCGGACTGCGAGCCGTTGCTGCCGTTCGCGGACGAACCGCGGCGCGGCAACCCGGCGTCGGTCAGCGCGTGGACGGCGGAAGGGGCCGGTCCCGGACGCTCGAAGCCTACGTGATCCCGCTCACTCACGTCAGCGGCCTGCGCGGGCTCCGCCTCCGGAGCGTACTGGTCCGGGTACCCGTTGCGGTAACCGTCCTGTTGCGGCCAGTCGTCCTGGTAGGACGGCTCTTCGAAGGCCGGATACGTCTCCGGGGCCGCGGGGTGCGCCGACGCGTGCTCCTCCTGCACCGGCTCCGCATACCCGGGCTCCGGGTAACCGCCGTTCGCCGGGAAGGAGTCGGCGAAGGTGTCGTTCTGCGGCGCCGTGCCGTTCGGTGCGTAGTACTGCTCGTCGTACGCGGGCTGCTGCGGCTCGTCGTACGCCGTCTGCTGCTGGTCCTCGTACGTCGGCTGGCCGTTGTACGCCGACGGCTGCTCCTGGTACCCCTGCTGCCCGTTGCCGTACGGCTGCTGCTGCGGGTCGTCGAACTCGGGGTACTCGCCCGCCTCAAGGGCCTCCTGGCCCGGCTTCTGGGACTCCAGGGCCGCGCGGCGCTCCTCGCGCATCAGCGAGCGGCCGACCGGGTCCAGCTCGCGGATGTCGTCCGGCACCTCGGAGTAACGGGTGTCGTCGAAACCGAGCTCGGCGGCCGTGCGCATCGGGGCGTGGTTGAAGTCCTCGCCCTGGAAGAGCTGCTGCGGCTGCTCCGGCATGATCTGCGAGACGGTGAACTCGTCGCGCTGGAGCTGCTGTTCGCCACCGCCACCGTGGGTGATCGCGTCGGGCAGCATGACCAGCGAGGTCGTGCCGGCCTGCTCGCCCGAGGGGCGCAGCTGGACGCGGATGCCGTGCCGGTCGGACAGCCGGCCGACCACGAACAGGCCCATGCGCTGGGAGATCGCGACGTCCACGGTCGGCGGGTTGGCCAGCTTGTGGTTGATGTCCGCGAAGTCCTCGGCGGTGAGGCCGATGCCCTTGTCGTGGATCTCGATCATCACGCGGCCGTCGGGGAGACGGGTCGCGGTCACGCGGACCTTGGTCTGCGGGGAGGAGAACGTGGTGGCGTTCTCCAGCAACTCGGCGAGCAGGTGCACGAGGTCGGTCACGGCACGGCCGTGGATCTCGGCCTCCGGGACACCGGACAGCTCGACGCGCTCGTACTGCTCCACCTCGGAGGAGGCGGCGCGCAGCACGTCGACCAGCGGGACCGGCTGGTCCCAGCGGCGGCCGGGCTCCTCGCCGGCGAGGACCAGGAGGTTCTCGCCGTTGCGGCGCATACGGGTCGCGAGGTGGTCCAGGCGGAAGAGGTTCTCCAGCTGGTCCGGGTCGGCCTCGTTGTTCTCCAGGTCGGTGATCAGGGTCAGTTGGCCCTCGATCAGCGACTGGTTGCGGCGCGAGAGGTTGGTGAAGATCGCGTTGATGTTGCCCCGGAGGAGGGCCTGCTCGGCGGCCAGTCGGACGGCCTCGCGGTGGACCTGGTCGAAGGCCCGGGCGACTTCGCCGATCTCGTCCGTGGTGGTGATGGGGATCGGCTGGACGCGGGTGTCGACGCGGCCCGGGTCGGTGCGCGAGAGCTGGTCGACCAGCATCGGCAGCCGCTGCTCGGCGATGCCGAAGGCGGCGTTGCGCAGCTGGCGCATCGCGCGGCTCATCTGGCGGGCGACCGCACCGGCCAGGATGAAGGCGAGGAGGAGGGCGACGACGACAGCGGCACCGGTGATGATGGCGTCACGCTTGGCGTTGTCGGAGATGACCGAGGCCTCGCTCACCGCGGTGTCGGCCTTGCTCGTCTCCAGCTTGTTGTACGCGTTGTACTTGAGGGTGGTGACCGCCCACCAGTTCTGCGCGGTGATGCCCTTCTCGGCGAGCGTCGCACGCTCCGAGGCATCGGTCGTCTGCAGCTGCGACATGGCCGTGACCATGTCGACCGGGTTGGACGGCGGCGGTACGTACGTCTCGTTCGCGGCCTTGGCCTGCGCGGCGGCCTGCTTGACCATGGCCGCGCCGTCGGTCTTGATCTTCGCCGTGGCCGTGTTCAGCTTCGCGAGGTCCTCGTCGGTGCCACCGGCCTGGTACTCCTGGATGGCGATGCCCTCCAGGTAGGCGTACGACGTGATCGCGATGCGCTGGGTGGCCAGGCTGCCCTGGCCGGGGCCGGGCTTGACCAGCAGGTGCATGCCGATGGAGCGCTCCAGGGAGAGCGCGCCCTTGGCGAGTGCGATGGCGTAGACGGACCGGCCGTAGCTGGTGATGTTGCCGGTGCCGAGGCCGAGCTCGTTCGAGAACTCAAGGAGCGGGTGCTCGATGTTGACGTAGCTCTCTTCGGTCTGAACGCCCTTCATCTTCGAGGTGTAGGCGGTCGCGCGGATCGTCTGCAGCGACGGCTCCACCTTGCGGAAGCGCTCCAGGCGGCGCTCCAGGTTGGCCCGCTTCGGCATCGTCTGGACGGCTGCGTCGAAGGCGTCGGCGGCCTGGTCGGTGGCCTTGCGGACCGCGACGACCGTCGGGTCCTTCTCACCCTTGCCCAGCAACAGCGGAGCGGCGCTGGTGTCGCGCTCGACGGTGACCGCGTTGCTGTAGGCCAGGGCTGCCTGAATCAGGCGGGCGGTGTTCGCCGCGTCCCGTGCGTCCTGCCAGGTGTCGATCGAGCTCTTGACCTGGAAGCCGCCCATGATGAGGCCGACGCCCACGGGTATGAGCAGGATCGCGTTCAGCCTGGTCGGCACCCGCCAGTTGCGGGGGGAGAAACGGCCGCCGCTCGGGGCGGGTGGTCCCGTGGGCTCCGAGCCTGGCACAGGGGCGGGCGCCGCTCCGCGCGGCGGCGGGGTGAAGTTGCCCCGGGCCGACGGCTCGGGACCGTTCTTGCTTCGCCTCACTCGACCAACAACCTTCCGGCGGTCGGCACCAACGGTGTGCCGCAGTACTGAGTACGTCTTTGACTATTGGGCAGTTCAGGCATTCCAGCACGTCAGCATCCGCACTTCCAAACAGTGGAAAGCTCTGATTCCGAGTGATGTAAACCCCAGATAAAACGGTCATAAAGAGCGAGCCCCGTCAAAAGACGGGGCTGATGTGAGCGCAGCGAGACCAGTTGACCGCGACGCGTTGCGGTACCACCCGATTCCACTACCGAAACGTTATGAACACCGGGGCCGACCGTGTCAAAGGCCACAGTCGGCTCCGGTACATCTACGACAACTGCCGTATGTCATAGATGACTTGAGTGCTACCGCAGACGTGCCATGAGTGCGTGCTCGACCAGCGTGATCAGCGCACTCTTCGCATCCGAGCGGTGCCGGGCGTCCGTCGTGATGATCGGCGCGTCCGGACCGATCTGCAGCGCCTCGCGCACCTCCTCCGGGTTGTACGGCTGGTGGCCGTCGAACCCGTTGAGGGCGATGACGAAGGGCAGCCCGCTGTTCTCGAAGTAGTCGACCGCGGGGAAGCAGTCGGCGAGACGACGGGTGTCGACCAGGACGACGGCGCCGATCGCGCCGCGCACCAGGTCGTCCCACATGAACCAGAAGCGGTCCTGACCCGGCGTACCGAAGAGGTACAGGATCAGGTCCTGGTCCAGGGTGATACGGCCGAAGTCCATGGCCACCGTGGTGGTGGTCTTGTCCCCGGTGTGGGTGAGGTCGTCGATGCCCGCGCTCGCGGACGTCATGACGGCCTCCGTGCGCAGCGGGTTGATCTCCGAGACGGCACCCACGAACGTGGTCTTGCCGACGCCGAAGCCACCCGCCACCACGATCTTCGCGGAGGTGGTCGCCCGCCCTCCGTCAGAGCTTGCGAAGTCCACTGAGCACCCTTTCGAGCAGCGTCACGTCCGGAGCGCCGCCGTTGTTCTCGTCGCCGCCCGGCTGGTGGATGGCCACCAGTCCGGCCTCGGCGAGGTCCGCGACGAGGATCCGGGCCACACCGAGGGGCATGGCGAGGAGTGCCGACACCTCCGCGACCGACTTGACCTCGCGGCAGAGGTGGCAGATGCGCTGGTGCTCAGGGAGAAGTCCCATCAGCGCTGCCGGGTCGGCCGTGGTGCTGATCAGAGCCTCTATGGCGAGCTGGTAGCGCGGCCGGGTCCGGCCGCCGGTCATCGCATACGGACGGACCAGCGGCTGGTCGCCCTCGTCCCCGTACGGCTCGGCGTACGGGTCGTGAGAGGCGGTGGGCGGGGTCATGAATCCTCCGGGCGGGACAGCAAGTCGGTCGGGCTAGCCGTCTGACAGGGCCGGTGGGGGGATTGTGGCGGCCGGACGGTGATTTGGTGAGACGGGTGGTGCCGGTGCCGGTCAGTGAAGCAAACTGCCCTGGAGTTCGGCGCGCAGGTCCGGTGTGAGGACCGCCCCTGCACGATCGACGAGCAGTGCCATCTCGTAGCCGACAAGGCCGATGTCGCACTCGGGGTGCGCGAGCACTGCCAGGGACGAGCCGTCCGAGACGGACATGAGGAAGAGGAACCCTCGCTCCATCTCCACGACCGTCTGTGCCACGTCGCCGCCCTCGAAGATCCGGGAGGCGCCGGCCGTCAGCGAGGTCAGCCCGGATGCCACGGCCGCGAGTTGGTCGGCGCGGTCGCGCGGGAAACCTTCCGACATGGCCAGAAGGAGTCCGTCGGCGGATACGACGACGGTGTGGGACACACCCGGGGTGTTGTCCACGAAGTTGGTTATCAACCAGTTGAGGTTCTGTGCCGCCTGGCTCATCTGGCTCAACTAACGCTCCTGCTGGTGAGTGGGGCTGGGGAAGCTGCCGGTCTGGCCGGTACCCGTACCGGCCTGTCGACCCTGTGCGATGCCCCGACGGAGATTGGTCAGCCGGCCGCGTACGTCATCAGGCGCACGGGAGACCTGCGGACCCGTTTGGTGCTGTTGCTGCTGAGCCGTACCCGGGACGAGGTTCGCCCTGGGCACCCGGCGCGGCAGGCCGGAAGTGGTGACGCCGCCCGCGGCCGGTTGCCGTACGCGCTCTGCCTGCCGAACGAGATCGTCGTTCGGCGAGCTGCGCCAGGTACCGCCCGTAGGACGCTGAGGGGGTGTCGCCGGAGCCTGCGGTGCCTGCGGCTGCGTGGCGGCGGGAGCGGAGCCGTTGCTCTGGCTCTGCGCTTCCGCCTGCTGGCCGTGGAACCAGTTGGTCTCCAGCGTGTCGTACAGCGGCGTCCTGCCGTCACCGGGACCCGAGGCAGGCGGCAACGCCTCGGGCTCCTGGCGGGTGGGACGCTGCGGGGCGGGCGGCCGCGCGGTGCCGAAGTCGGCGCCGTTACGGTTCCCGTTGACCTGCGGACGCTCGAACTGCCCGGTGTTCTGGGGGTTCTGACGTCCCGGCAGATTGTGCTGACCGGTGGACCCGTTGTCGAATCCCGGCGTCGCGAACTGGCCGGTGGAGCTGCCGTTGTACGCCTGCGGGACGGCGAACTGTCCCGTGTTGGCCGGGTTGGACGGGTTGTTGGCCGGGCTGTTCGGGGCGCCGAAGACGTCCGAGCGGACGAACTGGCCGCCGTTCTGCGGGGAGTTCGCGCCGGGACGCGGGGCGTCGAAGTCCGGCCGGGGGAACGAGCCGGTGTCCTGCGAGCCGTTGGCACCCGGACGCGGGAACGACCCTGTGTTCTGGGACCCGTTGGCGCCGGGACGCGGGAACGAACCCGTGTCCTGCGGTGCGCCGGTACCCGGGCGGGGGAACGACCCCGTGTTCTGCGGTCCGGTGGTACCCGGGCGCGGGAACGACCCGGTGCTCTGCGCGTCGTGACGCGGGATCGCCGGCATCTCCGTCGTGGCCGCGGGGCCCTGACGGTCGTCGATGCGCGGCATCCGGGAGGTCTGCTCCGCGTCGCGCTCGTCGTGGCCGCGCGGGGCGTCGAGGTTGCCGCGGCCCAGCGGAGGCTGCGCGTTGTCGTCGCTCCAGCTGGGGCGCTGGTTGTTGCCACCCGGCAGCTCGGCCCGCGCACCACCGCGCGGCGGGAGCTGCGGCTGACGCCCGCGACGACGGCCACCACCGCGGGGCGGCTCGGGCTCGTCGTTCGTACGCTGCGGCGGAACCGCGCCGTTCTGCTGCTGCGGGCTGCCGAACGCGTCCTGGCGGCCGTCACTGAAGCCCTGCGGCGCACCTGCACCGGCGGCCTGCAGACCCTGCGGGGCACCGGGCGCCTGGCCGAACAGACCGGCACCGGAACCCGCACCGGCCGGACGGCCTTGCGGCGCCGAGGGACCCTGAGGCCCACGCGCACCGCCCGGACCACCGGGACCGCCGGGCCCACCCGGACGTCCACCGCCCGCACCGGGCAGCGCGGCCCGCGGGCCCTGACCGGAACCGACCTGGCCGCGCGGAGCGGCCCCGGCACCGAGAAGTCCACCGTTGCCACCGGCGGGCGCACCCGCGCCGAGCGCGGAGCCACCCTGGCCGTTGCCCCGGCGGGCCGCACCGGCACCGGCCGCGGCGGCTGCCGCGGCAGCGCCGACGGCGGCCTGGCCGGGCTTGCCCGGAGCGGGCTTCTTGCCGCCCTGGGCGACGTCGACGGGGAGCATGACCAGCGCGGTCGTACCACCGGAGTCGGACGGACGCAGCTGGATGCGGATGCCGTGACGCTGGGACAGCCGGCCGACCACGAACAGACCCATGCGGCGGGAGACGGAGACGTCCACGGTGGGCGGCGAGGCGAGCCGCTCGTTGATCGCGGCGAGGTCCTCGGGGGAGAGGCCGATGCCGGTGTCGTGGATCTCGATCAGCACACGGCCGTCGGGCAGCGCGTGACCGGTGACCTTGACCTTGGTCTGCGGGGAGGAGAAGGAGGTGGCGTTCTCCAGCAGCTCTGCGAGGAGGTGCACGAGGTCGTTGACGACCCGGCCGGCCACTTCGGTGGTGGGCACGGAGGCCAGCTCGATGCGCTCGTACTGCTCCACCTCGGAGGCGGCGGCACGGAGCACGTCGACCAGCGGGACCGGGCGGGTCCAGCGACGGCCGGGCTCTTCACCGGCGAGGACCAGGAGGTTCTCACCGTTACGGCGCATGCGGGTCGCGAGGTGGTCGAGCTTGAAGAGCGAGGAGAGCTGGTCCGGGTCGGCCTCGCGGGACTCCAGCTCGGAGATGAGCGAGAGCTGACGTTGGATGAGGCCCTGGGAGCGGCGCGAGAGGTTGGTGAACATCGCGTTGACGTTGCCCCGCAGGAGGGCCTGCTCGGCGGCGAGGCGGACGGCCTCGCGGTGCACGTCGTCGAAGGCCGCGGCCACCTGGCCGATCTCGTCCCGGGAGTGCACACCGACCGACTCCACGGACGTGTCGACGTCCTGCGGGTCGGACTCGGACAGCTGCTTGACCAGCTCGGGCAGCCGGTCCTGGGCGACCTTGTTGGCGGTCTCCTGGAGGCGGCGCAGCGAGCGGATCATGGACCGGGCGATGACGAAGGCGCCGACGAGGGAGACACCGAGCACGAGCAGGATCAGCGCACCGGAGATGATCGCCTCACGCTCGGAGGCGGAGCGCAGCTCGCGGGCCTTCTGCTCCATGTCTTCGAGCAGCGAGTGCTCGATCTTCTTCATCTGCTCGATCTTGGTCGAGCTGTCGTCCACCCAGTCCTTGTACGACCGCTTGTCCAGGGAGGACAGACCGTTCTGGTTGTCGAGGACACGCTGGGCGTAGGTGTCCGCCGACTCGATGATCGGGTTGCTGTCCTCGATGGGCGCGATGAGCTCTTCGGCGCCCTGGTCGCCGTAGATGTTGCGGAAGATGCTCAGTTCCGACTTCTCGCTCTCCAGAGCGGAGTCGGCGTACAGCCGGTCGTTGGCGGAGAGGCTGCCCGAGATCGTGTTGCTGGCGGGCAGGGCCGCCGCGATCACGGCACGCTGTACGGACGAGAACTCCTTGGCGGAGGAGAAGGCCGCCAGGGCGCGCGTGCGCTGGATCATCTCCGGGTTGCTGGTGGCCTCCGCCATGTCCTGCGAGAGGTCGAGCAGCTGGGTGATCAGACGGTGGTAGGCGTCGACCGTCTGCGTCGAGTTGTTCTTCGACTGGTACGCCGACTTGCGGATCTTGTCGAGGTTGTCCAGCTCGGTGGCGAGGCCGACGAGGCTCTCCCGGACGCCCTGGAGGTTGCCGCTCTTGCTGGCGCTGTCCACCTCTTCCGAGGCGTTGATGAAGTTGTCGCGGGCGCGGTCGGTCTTCTCCTCGTAGCCCTTGACCTCGTAGTCGGTGGCCTTGCCACCGTGGGCCAGCGGGCCGGCCGACAGGTCGCGCTCGTCCTGGAGTGCGGTGGCGAGTGCGGTCGCCTGCTTGGTCATGTCCGTCAGCAGCTTCATGTTGTCGAGCTGCTGGATGTCGGTCATGGAGTCGCTGATGCGCAGGGCGCCCAGCGAGGTGGCCGCGACCACGGGGAGCGCGAGCAGCGACACCAGGCGCGTGGAGATGCGCCAGTTGCGCAGGGCGACGCGCGAGCCGGGTCCGGTCGGGCCCGCCGGCGGCTTCACCGGGGGCGCGGGGGTCGGGGCTGCGGACACACCGGGGCGCCCGGGGCCTCCACCGTCGCCTGACGGGGCCGGGCCCGGGTTCTGGGCGTGCTGGGGCGAGGAGCTGCCGGTCTTGGGGCCAGCCCCGCCATGCGGCTCCGGCTCCGCCGAAGCACTGCCATCCCTCTTGAAACGTCCCTGCACTAGCGTCGCAACCTCTGGACCAGGCGCCCCTCCGCGCGAACGGAAGGACGGTGTCGGCGTCTTAGGGAGCGCCCTGAACGCGCACCCCAGTGTGTGGTCGTGAGTGACCGGCGCTGCTCCCCCTTCCGCCGCCCTCGGCGCTGCGTTGCGCCCTCTGCGCGCCGGGCTGATTCTGCGGCGGTCCGTGGAATTCCAGCACAGTGCCGGATCTCCAACAAGGCCCGTAGGCCAGGCTGTGACCTGTGTGACACCGCGTGAGGACAGTGTCACGAGACGTAGAAAGCTATTCACTCCAAAGGGGGCAAATCCCCACGGCCCCACAGGGCATGGGATGTGCCCCAGTCGCCATGATCAGGAGCGGAATGGCAGCTTCAGGGAGCCAATGTCCGTTTCGTGGAGGTGAGTTGATGGTCCGTATTGGCCGCTTTGCCCACAGGGTGGTGAGCAAACTCACATGCAGATCAAGGGCTCTTCACGCGTTCGGCCGGGAATTGGATGTTTAGCCTGACGCTTTGCATGAGGGCACATACTGCCAACCGCCCACCCACGGACGACGAGGGTCGAGTACAACAGTGAAGACCACGATGATGTTCCGCAACATTGCCAACCCGCGACGCACGACGCTGGCGCACCTCACGGACGCCGAGGCGCTGCAGACGCCGGAACTGCAGGAACACTCGCTCGACCTGCCGGCCCAGACCGCCAACCCGCGCCGCACGATCCTCATGGAGATCCCGGTCACCGCCGCCGCGGAGTAATCGCGCGAGCAGGGGCCCCGCACCGCGTTAGCCTGGAGCGTCAGACTCCAGCCAGCTCAGTGAGGGGCGCCAGGATCCCGTGCGCATCGCCAGATTCTCCATCGACGGGAACGTCGCCTTCGGCGCGGTCGAGGGCGACAAGCCGGACGAGCTCGTCCTCGACATCATCAAGGGCATCCCGTTCGCGGACTTCGAACTCTCCGGCACGAAGGTCCCGCTGAGCAAGGTCAGGCTGCTGCCGCCGGTGCTCCCGAACAAGGTCGTCGCCTACGGCCGCAACTACGCCGAGCACGCCCGGGAACTGGGCAACGAGGTGCCGGACGTCCCCTTCGCCTTCTTCAAGCCGTCCACCTCGGTGATCGGCTCCGGCGACGACATCCAGTACCCGTCCTTCACCGAGGACCTCCACCACGAGGCCGAACTGGCCGTCGTCATCGGCCGGATGTGCCGCGAGGTCCCGCGCGAGCGCGTCAAGGACGTCATCCTCGGCTACACCTGCGCCAACGACATCACCGCGCGGGACGTCCAGAAGCGCGAGAAGCAGTGGGCCCGCGCCAAGGGCTTCGACACCTCCTGCCCGCTCGGCCCCTGGGTGGAGACGGACCTCGACCCGAGCGACCTCACCATCCAGCTCACGGTCAACGGACAGCAGCGCCAACTCGGCCGCACCAGCGAGATGATCCACTCGATCGAGGATCTGATCGTCAACATCACCGAGGCCATGACGCTGCTCCCCGGCGACGTGATCCTCACGGGCACCCCGGCAGGCGTCGGACCGCTCACCGTCGGCGACGAGGTCGCCGTCACCATCGAAGGCATCGGCACTCTCACCAACAAGGTTGTCAAGCGTGGCTAGCGCATCCGCCCCAGCAGTCCGTGTCCGTTTCTGCCCCTCGCCGACCGGTAACCCGCACGTGGGCCTGGTCCGCACCGCCCTGTTCAACTGGGCGTTCGCCAAGCACCACCAGGGCACCCTGGTCTTCCGCATCGAGGACACCGACGCGGCCCGCGACTCCGAGGAGTCGTACAACCAGCTGCTCGACTCGCTGCGCTGGCTGGGCTTCGACTGGGACGAGGGCCCCGAGGTCGGCGGCCCGCACGCGCCGTACCGCCAGTCGCAGCGCATGGACATCTACAAGGACATCGCGAAGCAGCTCCAGGACGCCGGCCGCGCGTACGACTGCTACTGCTCCACCGCGGAGCTGGACGCCCGCCGCGACGCCGCCCGCGCCGCCGGCAAGCCGTCCGGCTACGACGGCCACTGCCGCGACCTCACCGCCGAGCAGGTCGAGGCGTACAAGGCCGAGGGCCGCAAGCCGATCGTCCGCTTCCGGATGCCCGACGAGACGATCACCTTCACGGACCTGGTCCGCGGCGAGCTGACGTTCACCCCGGAGAACGTCCCGGACTACGGCATCGTCCGGGCCAACGGCGCCCCGCTGTACACGCTCGTCAACCCGGTCGACGACGCCCTGATGGAGATCACCCACGTCCTGCGCGGCGAGGACCTGCTCTCCTCCACCCCGCGCCAGATCGCCCTCTACAAGGCGCTGATCGACCTGGGCATCGCCAAGCAGATCCCCTCCTTCGGCCACCTGCCGTACGTGATGGGCGAGGGCAACAAGAAGCTCTCCAAGCGCGACCCCGAGTCGTCCCTCAACCTCTACCGGGAGCGCGGCTTCCTGCCCGAGGGACTGCTCAACTACCTTTCCCTGCTGGGCTGGTCGCTCGCGGCCGACCGGGACGTCTTCTCGATGGACGAGATGGTCGCGGCCTTCGAGATCTCCGACGTGAACCCCAACCCGGCGCGCTTCGACCTGAAGAAGTGCGAGGCGATCAACGCCGACCACATCCGCCTGCTCGACGTGAAGGACTTCACCGAGCGCTGCGCCCCCTGGCTGCGGGCCCCCTTCGCCCCCTGGGCGCCGGAGGACTTCGACGAGGCCAAGTGGCAGGCGGTCGCCCCGCACGCGCAGACCCGCCTGAAGGTGTTGTCCGAGATCACGGACAACGTCGACTTCCTCTTCCTGGCCGAGCCGGTCGAGGACGAGGCGTCCTGGACGAAGGCCATGAAGGAGGGCTCGGACGCCCTGCTCCGTACGGCCCGCGAGAAGCTGGAGTCGGCGGACTGGTCTTCGCCCGAGTCCCTCAAGGAGGCCGTCCTGGCCGCCGGTGAGACCCACGGCCTCAAGCTCGGCAAGGCGCAGGCCCCGGTCCGCGTCGCCGTCACCGGCCGCACGATCGGCCTGCCGCTCTTCGAGTCCCTGGAGATCCTCGGCAAGGAGAAGACCTTCGCCAGGATCGACGCGGCCCTCGCCAAGCTGGCCGCGTAACGCACGCACGCGTGAAGGGGCGGCAGCCGCAACGGGCTGTCGTCCCTTCGGCGTTGTCAGTGCGGGGCGTTAGGGTTCCGGATCATTGAAGATCGTTCAGGAGAGGCGCCTTTCATGCCGATGACCGCTCGTGACTACACCTGGCTGTTCACGCCCGGCAGCACGTTCACGGAGGACGAGACCGGCACGGTCGGCGTGATCCACCTCGTGGACGGCGGTCAACTCTGGCTCCCCACCGGCCAGGTGGTCGCCTGCGACCCCTTCGTCGGCCTCGGCCAGGGCGAGTCCGAACCGTTCACGGTCGCCGTGAGCCCCGGCCACTACCGAGTCGAAGCGGCCGTCGCGACCCTCACCCGACCCGACCAACTCCCGTCCGACGAGCCCCACTTGCGCGTGGCAGCCGCCCGCCTGGTCATACAGGACGAGCCCACCACCACCTGGGAACTCGCCCTCCAGCCCGGCCAGGACCTCGCCGAACTCACCGAGGACGAGTTCTACGGCTACGGAGTCGACGCCGGCACGGGTGCCTTCTACGACGCGTCGGTCGACGGCTCCTTCCCGGAGTGCGTGGCGGACGAGGGCCCCCTGTGGGACGCCTTCGACCGGAACAAATGGGCCCCGGGCCCCCACCTGATCACCGCCCCCGACACCGGACACAACCTGATCGCCTTCACCTCCGGCTGGGGCGACGGCGCCTACCCCACCTGGATCGGCCGTACGGCGGCCGGCGAAGTCACCTGCTTCGTCACGGACTTCTTCGTCGCGCCCGTCTGACCACCGGCAAGGGGCAGACGCGCCCCTGGGCCTCGGGTTACCGTCGGATCATGAGCATTCGGGCCGTTGTCTGGGACGTCGACGACACCTTGTTCGACTACACGGGTGCGGACCGCGCGGCCATGCGCGAGCACCTGCTGGCCGAGGGACTGCTCGACGGGCACGCGAGCGTGGCGGAGGCCCTGGAGCGCTGGCGGGTGGCCACCGAGTTCCACTGGGCGCGCTTCTCGGCCGGGGAGGTCACGTTCGAGGGACAGCGACTGGACCGCGTCCGGCTGTTCCTGGACCGGGAGTTGACCGACGCCGAGGCCGAGGACTGGTTCCGGCGCTACAAGGTCCACTACGAGACCGCCTGGGCCCTCTTCCCGGACGTCCTGCCCGTCCTCGACACCCTCGCGGCCACCCACCGGCACGCCGTCCTCTCCAACTCCAGCCTCATCGTCCAGGACCGCAAGCTGCGCGCCCTCGGTGTGCACGACCGCTTCGAGGTCATCCTGTGCGCGGCCGAACTGGGCGTCTCCAAGCCCGAGGCGGGGGCCTTCCTCGCGGCCTGCGAGGCGCTGGAACTGCCGCCGCACGAAGTGGCGTATGTCGGAGATCACCCGGAGATCGACTGGCGGGGCGCGGCGGACGCCGGTCTGCTCTCCGTCTGGATCGACCGCCATGGCGGGCACACCCCTGGTGAGGCCCTCGTGGGACGGCACCGGATCGCCTCGCTCGCCGAACTCCCCGCGCTCCTCGGCACCGATACCCGTTTTGGAGCCCCGTCCACCTTCAGGTAATGTTGTTCCTGTCGCCGCCGGGGAACGGGCCGAAGGGCCAGGAACTGGAGGCGGCAACTAGAACAAGATCCCCGCAAGGGCTTGCGTTTTAGTGGCCTATGGTGTAATTGGCAACACTACGGTTTCTGGTACCGTCATTCTAGGTTCGAGTCCTGGTAGGCCAGCTCGCAGATGCTTTGAATTCTGCAACGCCCCCGTTGTGTAGCGGCCTAGCACGCTGCCCTCTCACGGCAGTAGCGCCGGTTCGAATCCGGTCGGGGGTACAGATCCTTCCCAGGAAGGTGGTCCGGGTCGCACCCGCCACCTCTCATGCAGGATCGCTAGGGCCCCCGTTGTGTAGCGGCCTAGCACGCTGCCCTCTCACGGCAGTAGCGCCGGTTCGAATCCGGTCGGGGGTACGTTTTACCTTGAATCACCTTGGTCTATGGTGTAATTGGCAACACTACGGTTTCTGGTACCGTCATTCTAGGTTCGAGTCCTGGTAGACCAGCTCTGATCTGCGGAAACGCACGATCTAGGCCCCCGTTGTGTAGCGGCCTAGCACGCTGCCCTCTCACGGCAGTAGCGCCGGTTCGAATCCGGTCGGGGGTACATACAGAGAAGGCCCTCCACTTCGGTGGGGGGCCTTCCTCGTGCCCGGCTCACTCGAAGCCGTACCGCCGCGCCGTCTCCTCCTCCTGCGCCAGCCGGTGCAGCGACTGCAGGATCGGCTCGTTGATGATCGCCCCCAGGATCGCGAACTCGATCCGCTCCTCCTCCGACGGGTGCTCCTCCATGTTGTCCAGGTCGAGGACGGCCGTCCGGTGCATCAACTCGGCGTACGGCGCCATCAGTTCGGCCCCCCAGCCGTAGCCGATCCGGCGGAACGCGGCCACCGAGACCACCAGTGAGCGGTACGAGGGGGAGATGGTCGAGAGCTGCTTGGCGTTCTCCCAGCCGAGCTCGTCCAGGAGCCTGTCGACCTCCTGGTGTGCGGCCCGGACGTACTCGTCGTCCTCGTCCGGCTCCGGCACCTGCGGCAGCGCCCACATCGCCGCGCCGAGGCGGATCGTGCGGCCCAGCGAGTCGTCGTCCACATGCCCGAGCACCTCGCGGACCGTCGCCACCGGCACCCGGCCGACCTGGATCATCGCGCGCACCAGCCGCAGCCGGCGCAGATGCTCCTCGTCGTACTCGGCGGTGGTCGTGTTGACCTGGCGGCCGGGCGTCAACAGACCTTCGCGCAGGTAGTACTTGATCGTCGCGACGGGCACACCGCTGCGCTTGCTCAACTCGGCCAGCCGCATGTCTCGCGCCTCTCTTCGGGGGGCTTGCGCCCCTCCTTGGGAAGTGTCACTATCCAAGCATTGCTCAGAAGGATAGTGCCGCTATCCGATCGGAGATCCGGGGGATCGTCATGTTCGCGAAACCGGTACGGGGCCGCACCACCGCCGATGTCGACGGCGATGCGGTCGTGTTGCTGATCGGCATGCGGATCAACCACTTCTGGGCAGTGCACCAGTGGCTCCCGGTGATGCTGGCGATGTTCCGCACGCTGGGGGAGCTTGCGCGGGACAGCACCCGGGGGCTGCTGGGGCACGTACTGATGACGGCCTCGCCACGGACGTACTACGTCGTCCAGTACTGGGAGTCCAAGGAGAAGCTCTACGCGTACGCGAGTTCGCCGGACATGTTCCACCACAAGGTGTGGGGGATCGTGAACAGCAAGGAGCGCGCGGGCAAGGTGCGCGGGCACGTGGGGCTGTGGCACGAGGCCTACGTCGTGCCCGAGGGGGCGTACGAGTCGATCTACTTCGACATGCCGGCGTTCGGACTCGCGGGGGCGCACGGCCAGGTGCCGTTGGAGCGGCGGGGCCGCTACGCGAAGGACCGGTTCGCGCACCGTTCGGCGAAGGCGGCCGGCGAGACCGGGTAACCGGGGGGATCGGGGGAAACGAAGGGGCCTGCCGCGGCGTTGAGGCAGGCCCCTTCGTCGACGTCCCTGAAAAGTCAGCCGGTGCGGCGCAGGGCCTCGGAGAGGCGGGCGGCGGCGTCGATGACCGCCTGGGCGTGCATACGGCCCGGGTGGCGCGTCAGGCGCTCGATGGGGCCGGAGACGGACACGGCGGCCACCACGCGGTTCGAGGGGCCGCGCACGGGTGCGGAGACGGACGCGACGCCCGGCTCGCGCTCACCGATGGACTGGGCCCAGCCCCGGCGCCGTACGCCCGAGAGGGCGGTGGCCGTGAAGCGGGCGCCCTGGAGGCCGCGGTGCAGGCGCTCCGGCTCCTCCCAGGCCATCAGGATCTGGGCCGAGGAGCCGGCCTTCATGGTGAGGGTGGAACCGACCGGGACCGTGTCCCGCAGGCCGGACAGGCGCTCGGCCGCGGCCACGCAGATGCGCATGTCGCCCTGGCGGCGGTAGAGCTGCGCGCTCTCGCCCGTGATGTCCCGCAGATGCGTGAGCACCGGGCCCGCCGTGGCGAGCAGCCGGTCCTCGCCGGCGGCCGCGGCCAGCTCGGCGAGACGGGGGCCGAGAATGAAGCGGCCCTGCATGTCGCGCGCCACCATGCGGTGGTGTTCCAAAGCCACGGCCAGCCGGTGTGCCGTGGGTCGTGCCAGCCCGGTCGCCGCGACCAGACCCGCGAGGGTGGCCGGACCGGACTCCAGAGCGCCAAGGACAAGGGCTGCCTTGTCCAGGACGCCGACGCCGCTACTGTTGTCCATGAAACGATACTCGCGTCTCACTCTGTGAAACGCAAGTTCCTTTTTTCGTGAGACGCGCAACTCTTGTAGGCACAGCGGCCCGCGTACCAAACGGGCCAGGCGGCGGCTGCCCGTGAACCAGGGGTGCGAGCGCCGTCTCCCAAGAATCTCTAGTTGGGTCGGCGCTGTTGCCGGCCGGAGGGAAAGCGATGGGTAGGACACTCGCGGAGAAGGTCTGGGACGACCATGTCGTCAGGCGCGCCGAGGGCGAGCCCGACCTCCTCTTCATCGATCTGCACCTGCTGCACGAGGTGACCAGCCCGCAGGCCTTCGACGGTCTCCGCCAGGCCGGGCGTCCCGTGCGGCGCCTCGACCTCACCATCGCCACCGAGGATCACAACACCCCGACCCTCGACATCGACAAGCCCATCGCGGACCCGGTCTCCCGGGCCCAGCTGGAGACGCTGCGCAAGAACTGCGCCGACTTCGGCGTGCGCCTGCACTCCCTGGGCGATGTCGAGCAGGGCGTCGTGCACGTCGTAGGACCGCAGCTGGGTCTGACCCAGCCCGGTACGACGGTCGTGTGCGGTGACTCCCACACCTCCACCCACGGCGCCTTCGGCGCGCTGGCGTTCGGCATCGGCACCTCCCAGGTGGAGCACGTGCTGGCCACCCAGACGCTGCCGCTGGCCCGCCCGAAGACCATGGCCATCACGGTCGACGGCGAACTGCCCGACGGCGTCACCGCCAAGGACCTGATCCTCGCCATCATCGCGAAGATCGGCACCGGCGGCGGCCAGGGCTACATCCTCGAATACCGCGGCTCGGCCATCGAGAAGCTCTCGATGGAAGCCCGCATGACCATCTGCAACATGTCGATCGAGGCCGGCGCCCGCGCGGGCATGATCGCCCCCGACGAGACCACCTTCGCGTACATCAAGGGCCGCGCCCACGCCCCCGAGGGCGAGGACTGGGACGCCGCCGTCGCGTACTGGAAGACCCTGAAGACCGACGCGGACGCGGAATTCGACGCCGAGGTCGTCATCGACGGTCCCTCGCTGGCGCCGTTCGTCACCTGGGGCACCAACCCCGGTCAGGGCGCGCCGCTTTCGGCGACCGTCCCCGATCCGGCTTCGTACGAAGACGCTTCGGAGCGCTTCGCCGCCGAAAAGGCCCTGGAATACATGGGGTTGGAGGCCGGTCAGCCGCTGCGTGACATCAAGGTGGACACCGTCTTCGTAGGTTCCTGCACCAACGGCCGTATCGAGGACCTGCGTGCGGCCGCCGCGATCGTCGAGGGCCGCAAAGTCGCCGACGGCGTACGGATGCTGGTCGTCCCCGGCTCCGCGCGGGTCGGTCTGCAGGCCGTTTCCGAGGGCCTGGACGTCGTGTTCAAGGAGGCCGGCGCCGAATGGCGGCACGCGGGCTGCTCGATGTGTCTGGGCATGAACCCGGACCAGTTGGCGCCCGGTGAGCGCTCCGCGTCCACCTCCAACCGCAACTTCGAGGGCAGGCAGGGCAAGGGCGGCCGTACGCACCTGGTCTCGCCGCAGGTCGCCGCCGCGACCGCCGTGCTGGGCCACCTGGCCTCGCCCGCCGATCTGTCCGACGCCCCTGTGCCCGCTGGAGTCTGAGAGTCATGGAAGCATTCACCACGCACACCGGCCGGGCCGTCCCGCTGCGCCGCAGCAACGTGGACACCGACCAGATCATCCCCGCCCACTGGCTCAAGAAGGTGACCAGGGACGGATTTGAGGACGGGCTCTTCGAGGCCTGGCGCAAGGACGAGAACTTCATCCTCAACCGCCCCGAGCGCAAGGGCGCGACGGTCCTGGTCGCCGGCCCCGACTTCGGCACCGGCTCCTCCCGCGAGCACGCCGTGTGGGCGCTGCAGAACTACGGCTTCAAGGCCGTCGTCTCCTCCCGGTTCGCCGACATCTTCCGCGGCAACTCGCTGAAGAACGGCCTGCTCACGGTGGTTCTGGAGCAGAAGATCGTGGAGGCGCTGCAGGAACTCACCGAGAAGGACCCGCAGGCCGAGGTCACGGTCGACCTGGAGGCCCGTGAGGTGCGCGCCGAAGGCATCACCGCGGCCTTCGAGCTCGACGAGAACGCCCGTTGGCGGCTGCTGAACGGACTGGACGACATCTCCATCACCCTTCAGAACGAGGGCGACATCTCCGCGTACGAGGCCAAGCGCCCCTCGTACAAGCCGCGGACGGTCCAGGTCTGACCCGGAACTCCCCAACAGGTCGAGATCCGGCCACGCGACACCCCGTCTGTACCCCCGATCGCCACGATTGGGGGTACAGCCATGTCTGCACTCGAACGGCCCCGCGCGCCTCCAACGCATCTCTCAACTTCCCATGTTAGACAGGGTGTTGACTGGGTAGGCGCAGCTTTGAGCCAAGGCTGCCGCCGGGCTCCGTCAGGCCGTTTGAGGCACCAGTTGCGACCCCCGCAGGCGACAACTCGCCCCAGATGGCACAATCTGTGCATGGAACACGACGGCCAACTCAAGCTCTATGCGGCAGTCGCGGACCAACTCAAGGAAGCGCACACAAGGGTGCGCGCACTGCAAGTCCCGGAGGGCGTACGGATGGCGCTGGCCCGGAAGCTGCTGGTCATTACGGCCGCGGCCAAGCACGATCTCGCCGACGCGACAAGGCGACTGGACCGGTTCACTGCGGACCTCGACGCGGGTCGATTCCCCGAAGAGGAACGCTGAACAAGTCCAGGACAGCCGAGTTCGTTGCGGCGCACGGGTGATTAGCCCGTTTCGTGTTTGATTTGCGGTATATATCTGCCTAACGTGCGGAAAAGCCTGAACACTTTCGTTCTGGCAATGTCTCCGAAGGGGAAGACGTGAACAAGGCGCAGCTCGTAGAAGCGATTGCCGACAAGGTCGGTGGCCGTCAGCAGGCCGCCGAGGCGGTCGACGCGGTACTGGACGCCATCGTCCGTGCCGTCGTCAGTGGGGACCGGGTCTCGGTCACCGGCTTCGGTTCGTTCGAGAAGGTCGACCGTCCGGCCCGTTACGCCCGCAACCCCCAGACGGGCGAGCGGGTTCGGGTCAAGAAGACCTCCGTGCCGCGCTTCCGCGCGGGCCAGGGTTTCAAGGACCTGGTGAGCGGCTCGAAGAAGCTCCCGCGTGGTGGCGAGGTCGCCGTCAAGAAGGCGCCCAAGGGCAGCCTGAGCGGCACCGCTTCGGCGACGGTCAAGAAGGCCGTGGCCAAGAAGACCACCGCCAAGAAGGCGACGGCCGTGGCGAAGAAGACCGTGGCGAAGAAGACGGCGGCCAAGACGGCCACCGCCAAGAAGACCGTCGCCAAGAAGGCGACCGCCAAGAAGACCACGGCGACGGCGAAGAAGACGGCGGCCAAGAAGGCCACCGGTACCGCCAAGAAGGCCGCGGCGAAGAAGGCCCCGGCCAAGAAGGCGACGGCCAAGAAGGCCCCCGCCAAGAAGTCGACGGCGCGCAAGACCACCGCCAAGAAGGCCACCGCCACCCGCTAGTCACGGGGCGCAGGGCACTCACGCGCCGGGCCGGACTCCCTCTGGGAGTCCGGCCCGCGGCGTATTCACCGCCCGTGGACGGGCGTTCAGAAGGTCTGCAGCGTCACGAGCGTGATGCTCGGCGCGTCCTTCGGTCCCGCGGTCTCGATCCGCACCCGCTGTCCCGGCCTGAGCAGCCGCAGCCCGCCCGCGTCGAACGCGGCGGCGCCGAAGGACACCGGGGTCCCGTCGTCGAGCAGCACACTGCCGGTGCGTGTCCCGGCGTCGTAGGTGTAAGCGGTCGCCTGCATGGGGCGCAGCCTA
The DNA here is from genome assembly GCF_040655155.1 of Streptomyces sp. NPDC050508. Lineage (NCBI taxonomy): Bacteria > Bacillati > Actinomycetota > Actinomycetes > Kitasatosporales > Streptomycetaceae > Streptomyces > Streptomyces sp. NPDC050508. Next base: position 230,072 of record NZ_JBFAJJ010000006.1, on the reverse strand, counting down.
CTGCCCGGCCACTGTCTACGGCTGTCCCGGAATCAGCAGCCCCGCCGCCGCTGCCGCCGTGCGCGGCCCCACCCCGAGGGCCAGTGCGGCCCGCAGATCCTCACCGGTGTCCACGTCCTGTCGTACGGAATCCACCGCGTCCAGGGTGAGTTCCCTCGCCCCGGAGGCGCGATGGCGGGCGCGGGAATCCGTGCCGAATGCGGGACGCAATTCCCGGCCCTCTCGTGCGGTGAGCAAGGTGGTGCCGATTGCGGCCGCGTCCGGGAGAAAAGCGCGCGGGAATTCAGCTGCCGCCTCCAGGACCCGGGCCAATTCCGCGGGGCGCAGGGCCGGCAGATCGGCGTTCAACGCCGCCACCGCGCTTTCGGGGCGGGAAACCCGCACGACCGTCGCCCCGTGCCGCAGAGCGGCGTTCAGGCCGTCTCCCGGTTCGTCGGCGACGATACGGGCGCCCAGCGCGGCGAGCTCCCGCCCGGCCAGGGCGTCGTCCGTGACGACCGCCACATCGCGGACCGCCGGGCAGGCCAGCACGGCTGCCACGGTGTCCTGGGCGAAGGCGAGGGCGAGGCCGGGGCGCAGCCCGTCGCCGGCCGTGTCCGAGAGCCTGCTCTTGGCTCGCGCCAGAGACTTCAGGGGTATGACCAAGGTCCACTGCACGAGCGTTCCGTCCCTCTCTTGTCGCGGCCATTGTCACCCGGCGCCCCTGGCGGTGTCGGTGGCGGGGCGTACGGTGTTCTCGACAGACCGACGGCCTGGGGCGACACTTGTGCGGCACCCCAGGTCCTAGAGGAAGGTGTTCGCGTGCCCCGCCGCAGAATCGGGTTCTGGTACCGCTTCGCTGCGGTCCTCTGCAAACCACCGCTGGTGGTTCTGATCAACCGGGACTGGCGCGGAATGGAGCACATTCCGGCCGAGGGCGGATTTATCACCGCGGTGAACCACAATTCGCACGTGGACCCCTTCGCCTACGCTCACTTTCAGTACAACACCGGGCGCGTTCCGCGATTCCTGGCGAAGAGCGGGCTATTCCGGAAGGGATTCATCGGCGCCGCGATGCGCGGTACCGGACAGATCCCCGTCTACCGCGAGACCACCGATGCGCTGAGCGCCTTCCGCGCCGCGATCGACGCCGTGGAGCGCGGTGAATGCGTCGCCTTCTATCCAGAGGGCACCATCACCCGGGACCCCGACCAGTGGCCCATGACCGGCAAGACCGGTGCCGCGCGCGTGGCCCTGCAGACGCAGTGCCCGGTGATTCCCGTAGCGCAGTGGGGCGCCAACGAGTTGCTGCCGCCGTACGCCAAGAAGCTCCACGTCTTTCCGCGCAAGACCCACCATGTGCTCGCGGGCCCGCCGGTGGACCTCACGCGTTTCTACGGCAAGGACATGACCCCGGATCTCCTGAAGGAGGCGACCGAGGTCATCATGGCCGACGTGACCCGCCTGTTGGAGGACATCCGTGGCGCGAAGGCGCCCGAGACGCCCTACGACCCGCGCCGCGAGCGGATCGAGCAGCGGCGCAGGACCGCCCGGGAGACAGAGCAGGTCGAGGCGAAGGTCGAACAGGAAGAGGGGCAGGGCACGTGAGCAAGCCGGTCAAGGCGGCTGTATTCAGCGCCGGTTCGTGGGGCACGGCTTTCGGCATGGTGCTCGCCGACGCGGGGTGCGAGGTCACGCTGTGGGGACGTCGTGCGGAAGTCGTGGAGGCCATCAACTCCACGCGTACGAACCCCGATTACTTCCCCGGTGTCGAACTCCCGGAGAACCTGCGGGCCACCACCGACGCCGCCGAGGCCGCCGCCGACGCCGACTTCACCGTCCTGTCGGTCCCTTCGCAGACGCTGCGCGCCAACTTGGCCGACTGGGCACCCCTGTTGGCGCCCGACACGGTCCTCGTCTCGCTCATGAAGGGTGTCGAGCTCGGCTCCGTCATGCGGATGAGCGAGGTCATCGAGGACGTCGCCAAGGTCGGCCGGGACCGTATCGCCGTGGTCTCCGGGCCCAACCTCGCACGGGAGATCGCCTCCCGGATGCCGGCCGCCGCGGTGGTCGCCTGCACCGACGAGGCCGTGGCCCGCCGGCTCCAAGCCGCTTGCCACACGCCGTACTTCAGGCCGTACACCATCACCGACGTCGTGGGCTGCGAGCTCGGCGGCGCGGTGAAGAACGTGATCGGGCTCGCCGTCGGCATCGCCGACGGCATGGGGCTCGGGGACAACGCCAAGGGCTCGCTCATCACGCGCGGTCTCGTCGAGACGACCCGGCTCGGGCTCGCGATGGGTGCGGATCCGCTCACGTTCTCCGGGCTCGCGGGCCTGGGCGACCTGGTGGCGACCTGCTCCTCGCCGCTGTCGCGCAACCACACCTTCGGCACGAACCTCGGCAAGGGCATGACCCTCCAGGAGACCATCGCGGTCACGAAGCAGACCGCGGAGGGGGTCAAGTCATGTGAGTCCGTGCTGGACTTGGCCCGCAGGCACGATGTCGATATGCCGATCACCGAGACGGTGTTCGAGATCGTGCACGAGGGGAAGTCGCCGGTGGTCGCCGTCAAGGAGCTCATGTCGCGCAGCGCCAAGCCGGAACGCCGATGAGCGCTCTGCTGGGTGGGGGGTGCCTTGTGCCGTCGGATCACTGCTGCGCCGTCGTGGCTTCTCGCGCAGTTCCCCGCGCCCCTTACGGGGCGCTGCACGAACCGCCTGCCGTCAACGGACGCTGACTCAAAGCGCTACCACCGGGTACTCTCATCGCGATATGAGCACCGAGAACCTCTCCCAGAACCCTGAGCAGCCGCCTCGCAAGCCGCGTGTGGCCGTCGTGTTCGGCGGCCGCAGCTCCGAACACGGGATCTCCGTGGTCACCGCCGGCGCCGTCCTCGGGGCCATCGACCGGACCAAGTACGACGTCCTGCCGATCGGCATCACCCGCGAAGGCCGCTGGGCCCTCACCGCCGACGCCCCGGAGCGGATGGCGATCACCGACCGCCGTACGCCCGACGTCGAGGAACTCGCCGAGTCGAGCGAGGGCGGCGTGCTGCTCCCGCTCGACCCCGGAAACCGTGAAGTCGTCGTCAGCGAACCGGGATCCGTGCCCAAGGCCCTCGGCGAGGTCGACGTCGTCTTCCCCGTCCTGCACGGCCCCTACGGCGAGGACGGCACCCTGCAGGGACTCCTGGAGCTGTCCGGTGTGCCGTACGTGGGCGCGGGTGTGCTCGCCTCGGCCGTCGGCCAGGACAAGGAGTACATGAAGCGGGTGTTCACCTCGTTCGGCCTCAAGGTGGGCCCCTACGTGGTGATCCGGCCGCGCGAGTGGGAGCGGGACGAGTCCGCCGCCCGCAAGAAGATCATCGACTTCGCGGGAGAGCAGGGCTGGCCGCTGTTCGTGAAGCCCGCGCGCGCGGGTTCGTCGATCGGCATCACCAAGGTCGACGACCTGGCCGGCCTCGACGAGGCGATCGCGGAGGCCCAGCGGCACGACCCGAAGATCCTCGTGGAGGCCGCGCTGCGTGGCCGCGAGATCGAGTGCGGGGTCCTGGAGTTCGAGGACGGGCCGCGCGCGAGCGTGCCGGCCGAGATCCCGCCGCCCCAGGAGCACGCGTACTACGACTTCGAGGCGAAGTACATCGACTCGACCCCCGGTATCGTGCCCGCCCCGCTGACGCCGGAGGAGACCGCCGAGGTCCAGCGGCTCGCGGTGGACGCCTTCGACGCGGCCTCCTGCGAGGGGCTCGTGCGGGCGGACTTCTTCCTTACTGAAGACGGCGAGTTCGTCATCAACGAGATCAACACGATGCCCGGCTTCACGCCGATCTCCATGTACCCGCAGATGTGGCAGGCCAGCGGCGTCTCCTACGTGGAGCTGGTCGACCTGCTGGTGCAGGCGGCGCTGCGCCGCTCGACCGGACTGCGCTGAACTAGTCGGCGATCCCTGCGGGGATCGCCTTCTTGACGGCCTTCGCCAGGTCGACCAGGGGCGCCATGCCGTCTCCGGTGCGGTCCTTCGGGATGGTCACCTCGACGTAGGCCCTGCGCAGCGTCGTGGTGAAGCGGAAGGAGCCGTCGTCCTCCTTCTGGAGGAGCCAGCCGACGCCGTTCACCTCGACGCCGTCGGCCTCCGGGTCGTTCATCTTCGCGGGTCTGACGACACCGCAGCGCAGTATGATCGCCGCGTTCCCCCAGCCCGCGGTCAGCGCGGACGCGGGCTCGGGATCGCGGCGGCCCTGGCCGTCGACCTCGGACGGCAGCACCTTGTTCAGATTCCGGCACAGCCCGGTGACCTTCGCGCCCGGTGAGGGAACCGCCGCCGACGCGCTGTCGTCTGCTGAGGAGCAGCCCGCAGCGGTGATCAGCAGGGCGAGCACGGGCAGCCCGAGGACAGAAGGGTGCCGGTGACGGAGAGAGTTCACCGGCCAAGGGTAGACGGGGGCTACAGATGCACCACCGGGCAGGTCAGGGTGCGGGTGATGCCGTCCACTTGCTGGACCTTGGCGACCACCATGCGGCCGAGATCGTCGACCGTGTCGGCCTGGGCCCGCACGATCACGTCGTACGGTCCTGTCACGTCCTCGGCCTGGATCACTCCAGGAATCTTGCTGATCGTCTCGGCGACGGTCGACGCTTTGCCGACCTCCGTCTGGATCAGGATGTACGCCTGTACCACGGAACCTCCAGGGCGGCCACGAGGATCATGTGGGGAAAAGGAACGCCACGGTATCGCGTCGCCGCTCGCCGCGGGGAGACCCGCGGAGCGCCGGACCCCCGTGCCGGGGTGCGGGCACGACTGAAGTTGACGGTCACCTCGACCGTACCGAGCACACCGACGGCTCGCGACCGGGCGCTGCCGTCACGAGAAGAGGACGAACGATGAAGGGCACCGTCGGTGAGTTGGGGGAGTTCGGGCTCATCAGGGAGCTCACTTCCCGGCTCACCACCACCCCCGCGGTCCGGGTCGGCCCCGGCGACGACGCCGCGGTCGTCGCCGCGCCCGACCGCAGGGTCGTGGCGAGCACCGACATCCTGCTGGAGGGGCGGCACTTCCGCCGTGACTGGTCCACCGCCTACGACGTCGGACGCAAGGCCGCCGCGCAGAACCTCGCGGACATCGCCGCCATGGGCGCCGTACCGACCGCACTGCTCCTCGGTCTCGTCGTGCCGGCCGAACTCCCGGTCACCTGGCCCATGGAGCTGATGGACGGCCTGCGCGACGAGTGCCAGGTCGCGGGCGCCTCGGTGGTCGGCGGCGATGTCGTACGAGGCGACACGATCATGGTGTCGATCACCGCGCTCGGCGATCTGCGGGGCCGCGAGCCGGTCACCCGGGGCGGCGCGCAGCCCGGTGACGTGGTCGCGGTGACCGGCTGGCTGGGCTGGTCCGCGGCCGGGTACGCGGTGCTGTCGCGGGGCTTCCGCTCGCCGCGCGCGTTCGTGGAGGCGCACCGGCGCCCCGAGCCGCCGTATCACGCGGGTCCGGCGGCGGCCGGGCTCGGCGCGACCTCGATGTGCGACGTCAGCGACGGGCTGATCGCCGACCTCGGGCACATCGCGGAGGCCAGCAAGGTCCGGATCGACATCCGGTCGGGCGCCGTCGACATCCCGACCCAGATGCACGACATCGGGCAGGCCGTCGGCGTCGACCCCATCCAGTGGGTGCTCACCGGGGGAGAGGACCACGCGATCGTGGCGACCTTCGCACCGGACGTGAAACTGCCGGCCCGCTGGAAGGTGATCGGCGAGGTCCTCAACCCGTCGGCGCTGCCCCAGGTGACGGTGGACGGGGCGCCGTGGACCAGCAAGGGCGGCTGGGACCACTTCGGGGACATCGAGTCGTGAAGCCTCTTGTACTGACGGTGGCCGGCTCCGACTCCGGCGGAGGGGCCGGAATCCAGGCCGACTTGAAGACGATGCTCGCGCTCGGCGTGCACGGCATGAGCGTCGTCACGGCGGTCACCGCGCAGAACTCCCTCGGTGTGCAAGGCGCTTGGGAGCTTCCGGCGGAGGCGGTGCGCGCCCAGTACCGCAGCGTCGTCGACGACATCGGCGTACAGGCCGTGAAGACCGGGATGCTCGCGTCGGCCGAACTCGTAGAGACGGTCGCGGGGTTGATCGGCGACACGGACGCCCCGGCGGTCGTCGACCCGGTGGGCATCTCGAAGCACGGGGACTCGCTGCTGGCGGCCTCCGCACTGGACGCCGTACGGACGAAGCTGCTGCCGGTGGCGACCGTGGCGACGCCGAACCTCGACGAGGTGGCTCAGCTGACCGGCGTACGGGTCGAGACGGAGGGGCAGTTGCGGGAGGCCGCGGCGGCCGTGCTGTCGTACGGGCCGCGTTGGGTGTTGATCAAGGGGGGTCATCTGCCGGGTGACGCGGTGGATCTGCTGACCGACGGTTCGGAGGAATACTGGCTGCGCGCACCCCGGCACGACAACCGGCACACCCACGGGACCGGTTGCACGCTCGCTTCGGCGATCGCCTCGCAGCTCGCCAAGGGGGAGTCGGTGCCGGAGGCGGTGACGGCGGCGAAGGAGTACGTCACCGGGGCCATCGCGGCGGGGTTCGCGCTAGGCGGGGGGATCGGGCCGGTGGATCACGGGTGGGCTTTGCAGCGCGGCGATTCCTGAGAGGGCACGGCAAAAAGCCGGCCCACACGAGGTGGACCGGCTCGATGCAGCGAACCAGCAGTGGCCGCGCGCTAGCAGTACGTCAGCGCGAGACCTTGCCGGCCTTGATGCACGAGGTGCAAGCGTTCACGCGCTTCGGCGTCCCGCCGACCACGGTACGAACGCGCTGGATGTTCGGGTTCCAGCGACGCGGTGTACGGCGGTGCGAGTGCGAGATGTTGTTGCCGAAGCCCGGCCCCTTGCCGCAGACGTCGCAGTTGGCAGCCACGGGTCACTCCAAAGACTTCAGATGCACAGATGCACTTACGGATGATCCCGGCATGCCGGAATCGAGATCGTAAGATCTGAGTGGCGCTGCCAGGGGGGATGGCCCGATCGGGATCGGGCAACCGGAGCAGCATACAACGACCGCGCCAGTACAACGAAACTACCATGCCTGGTCGGGGGCCCGCTCCGGCCCTCCTCGGGCCCGACCCGCTCCGGGGTCTACGCTGCGTGCCAGTCCAGCAGCTCAAGGAGGCGCAGGTGCCGCAGGTGCCGCAGACATTCTTCGATGCTCTCGCGGTGCGTACCTGGTGCGGTCTCGCGCTGCAGACGCTGGGGCGTGCGCGCGAGGAGATCGACGCGATCAACGTGTATCCGGTGGCCGACGGGGACACCGGCACCAACCTCTACCTGACCGTGGAGTCGGCCGTCGCCGCGGTCGAGGCGGTGTTCGCCGGACACGGCACCCTGACCGAGCAGAAGCCGCCGCTGGCCGACGCCGTCCGCGCGATGGCCCACGGGGCGCTCATAGGGGCGCGCGGCAACTCCGGGACGATCCTCGCGCAGCTGCTGCGCGGCATGGCCCAGGTGCTCGCCGCCGACGGTGAGACGGCTCACACGGACGGGGAGGGGCTGCGGCTCGCGCTGCGGCACGCGGCCGACTCCGCCCGGCAGGCCGTCGCCCACCCGGTCGAGGGCACGGTCCTCTCGGTCGCCTCCGCGGCGGCCGACGCCGCCGACGAGGCCGAGGGCGACTGCGGGACCGTGGCGCGGGCCGCCTACGACGGAGCGTGCGCGGCGCTGGCCGCGACCCCGGGGCAGCTGGCCGTCCTGGAGCGGGCGGGAGTGGTCGACGCGGGCGGGCGGGGGCTGGTGGCGGTGCTGGCCGCGCTGGTGGCGACGTTCACCGGGGAGGCACCGGTCTTCGCGTTTTCGGGGGTGCACGCACGCGTGGAGGCCGTTTTGGTTTCCGGTGCTCCTGATGCCATCGATGTCACCGACGTCGTCCTGTGCGAGGACGGCCCGGAGGCACCCCAGGAGGGCGGCCCCGCCTTCGAGGTGATCTACCTCCTGGAGGCCGACGACACCGCCGTGACGCGGTTGCGCCGGCGGCTGGACGCCCTCGGCGACTCGCTCGTCGTGGTCGGCGGCGACGGTCTGTGGAACGTCCATGTGCACGTGGACGACGCGGGCGCCGCCGTGGAGGCGGGCGTCGAGGCCGGACGGCCGTACCGCATCCGGATCACGCACTTCGGGCTCGGTGACGTCCACACCACCGGTGCCGAACGACCGCCCCGGGAGCGTGCCCAGCGGGCCGTCGTCGCCGTGGTGCCCGGCGAGGGGCTGGCGGGGCTCTACGGCGAGGCCGGCGCGACCACCGTGCTCGCGCGCCCCGGGGAGCCGCCTGCCAGCGGGGAGTTGGTCGCGGCCGTACGGCGGGCACACGCGCGTGAGGTGGTGCTGCTGCCGAATGACGCGGACCTGCGCCACACCGCAGCGGCAGCGGCCGAGCAGGCCCGTGCCGAGGGCATCCGGGTCGCGCTGATCCCGACGCGCTCCGCGGTCCAGGGCATCGCCGCGCTCGCCGTGCACGAACCCGAGCGCCGCTTCGACGAGGACGTCGTCGCGATGACCTCGGCAGCGGGCGCGACCCGCTACGCCGAGGTCGCCGTCGCGGAACGCCAGTCCTGGACCATGGCCGGCATCTGCCAGGCCGGGGACGTCCTGGGCCTCGTCGACGGCGACGTGGCGGTGATCGGCGCCGATGTCACGGCCACCGCCCGGGCCGTCCTCGACCGCATGCTCGCGGCCGGCGGCGAACTGGTCACGCTCGTCCTCGGCGACGAGGCCCCCGTGAGCGTCGCCGACATCCTGGAGATCCACGTCCGCGAGTCGTATCTCGCGGTCGACACGGTGGTGTACCGGGGCGGCCGGCAGGGCGCCCTGCTGCTCATCGGCGTGGAGTAGGCCCCAACCACCCCTACTTCTCGGTCTGTTCCTCCATCAGCTGGAGGAGCTGCTCCGCCTCGGCGCGACGGGCCCGTACCGTCTCGTCGCCGTCGTCGGCACCCTCGTAGGCCTTCAGCACGCCACGCGCGCGTGCCGCCGCGTCCGCGGGACGGCTGAGGTCGGCCTCCAGCCAGCCCGCGGCGAGTTCGGCGCCGGTGCGGGTGTGCACGGCGCCCTCCCCGAGGGCGGCGAAGACGGTGACCGCCTTGGCCGTCTCCGTCAGGGCGTCCTCGAACGCGGCCTGGATCGCGGTGTCCTCGGCCTCCTCGGCGACGGAACGGGCCAGCAGCTCGCCGAACTGGCGGTGCGTGTGGCCGAGTTCACCGGTGAGCCGCTGCCGCGCCTCCTCGTCGTCCGTCACGAGCAGCGCCGCCTCGCACTCCTCGACCGCGCCTCCCATCAACTCCCGTGCGCCGTCCAGGCCTCCGTCCGAGCGCAGCGCCAGCCACGCGCGGGCGCGCAGCGAGCGGACGAGCCCGTGCACGTTCCCGAGGGAACGCCACAGGTCGCCCGCGCGCGTGTACGCCTGGTCCGCCTCGGTGTGCAGTCCCGCGTGGCCCAGGGACTCGGCGGCGAGGTGGGCCAGCGTCGCGTGGTCGTGCTGCTCGGGCCAGTGTCGGGCGATCTCGGCCGCCTGCAACCGCCGTTCGGCCGCCGCCCGGTGCTCGCCCAGCTCGCTCAGACAGTCCCCGAGCCACCACTTCGTCTGTACGACCGCGCCGTCGCCGTGCGTTTCCTCGGTCAGGTCGGGCAGCGCCGACTCCAGCACCTCCGCGGCCTCGGCCCACCGGCCCTGGCGCAGCAGGAAGCCGCCGAGCTGGTGCCGCGCCCAGGCGCCCAGCGTCGGGCCCTCGCCCGCCTCGTCGGACCAGTGCGCGGCCTCCAGGGCATGTTCCGCCGCCTCCTCGGACCGGCCCCGGCCGCCGAGCACCTCGGCGAGCTGAAGATGCAGCTGGGCCCGCCCAGGGGCCTCCAGATACGGCCCGCCGTGCTCCAAGGCGGCCCGCAGCGCCCGTTCCGCCTCCGCGATGTCACCGAGGTGATGGGCGAGCCCGGCCGACCGGGCCTCGTACTCCACCGCGAACCACGGCAGCCCCGCGCCCACGAACGCCGTCGAGGCCTTCGCGAACAGCCGTACGGCCGTCTCCACGTCCCCGCCCCGCACCGCGAGCTCGGCCAGCATCGCCTGCCCCTCGGCACCTCGCGCGGCCAGCCGCACATCGGCCACGCCACTTGGGAGGGGCTGCCCGTCGACCAGGGCCAGCACCTCGCGGACGGCGGCCTCGGCGGCGGCCAGGACCTCGCTGTCGGGGGAGTCGCCCGACGGGTCGTCGTGCACACCCCGCATCAGGATGCGAGCCCGGCTCATCAGCACGGCCGCCGCCTGCCGTACGCCCGTGGCGTCCTCGGCGTACAGCGCGAGCACCCCGTCGTACGGCTCGGCGACTGCCGCGAGCGCCTCGTCGACCTCGCCCGTGAGCGCGCGTACGTACGCTCCACGCGCGCGTGCCGCCAGCGCCTCCCCGGGGTCGCCCGCCTCGGTGTACAGCTCGGCGGCGCGCTCGAAGAGGGCGATGCCCTCGGGGCCCCGGTCCATCGCCTGGTGGTCGGCGATCTCGGCGCGGTCCAGGGCGGCAAGCTCGACGCCCTCGGCGGCGCGGGCGACCGCCAACCAGGCCTCCACGGCGTGCGGTTGCAGCGTGTCCGACAGCCGCCGCGCCTCCGTGAGCAGTTCGGAGAGGTCCTTCTCCGGGGCGGGTTCAGGTGTGGTGTTCGGCACCGGTGCCGCGACCGGCCGGCCCGCCGAACGCACCCCCAAGGGCAGCCGCTCCACCAGGGGGAGCTGATCCATACGCGCGCGTGCCCGGTCGCCGACGTACGTCGTGCCGTTGCGCGCGTCGAAGCGGGCGGTCAGGGCGAGGACCTCCGCGCGCGCGTGGACGGCGAGTTCGCGTGCCGTCCACTCACGGCCGGCCGGCCCGGGCACCTGCTGCTCGCCGAGCCCCAGCTCGGTCAGCCGGTCCATCAGCAGCGCCACCACGGACAGGAAGTCCAGCCCGCTGCCCGGATTCCCGGAGTCCGTGAAGTACGCCGGACGCTCGGCGAGCAGCTCCAGACCGCGCGCCTCGTTGCCGCTCAGCGCGCAGAACTCCACATGGTCCGCGTACGCGCCCCGCATGCTCTCCATGGGCCGTACGAGACGGAAACCCCGAAGGTGATGGGCGCGCGCCTCGTCGGCCCGCCCCAGGCGCAGCAGCGGGGCCAGGGAGGACGCGAGGACGGTGTGCGGTTCGTGGGCGCAGGTGAACTCGCCCTCCAGCACCGGCCCCCACCGCTCCAGCGCCTCCGCGTCCTGGCCCCGCTTCACCTGCCACTCGCCCTGGCTGTGCAGCTCGCACGCGTGGCAGTCGGCCATGGTGTCCCGGTCGGCGGCCAGCCACGCCGTGTACGCCCGCTCGGCCCGCGCCAGGTCCCCGACGTGCGCGGCGACGCTGAACTCGGCGCTGCGCACCGCCCGTTCGGAGTGCCCGGCCAGCCGGTAACGGTGCTCCATCTCGCCGAGCCACTTCTCGATCGACGCGAGCGGGATGTGCGGCTGCCCGAGCATGCCGGACGACATCCACTTGAAGACCCAGTGCAGCGAGTGGACCTCGTACTCGTCGAAGTCCTCGGGCCGTTCGTCCCACATGCGCAGCAGTCGCGCGAAGGGGACGAACATCTTGTCCTTCTCGGAGCTGTAGTTGTAGACCTTCAGCTGGTGTCCGAGCGCCTCGATCACCGCGAGGGGGATCTCCAACTTCTCGGCCTCGACGAGCAGTTGCTCCGCGCGCGCGTTGCGGGCCGGTCCCTCCGGCTCCTCGGAGTTCTCCGCCATCGCCCGGCGCAGCGCGTCGAAGTTCGTGATCCCTGTCATCAGTGGTCGTTCTCCCCGTGTGTGGCCCATTCCAGGAGGCCGATGAACGCCCGGTTCAGCAGTGCCGAGTCGGCGGGACGCAGTGGTCGCTGCGCCATCAGGAGTGCCTGCCCGTAGAGCGACTCGGTGGCCGTCCCGATCAGGTCCCGGTCCCTCAGCGAACTGATCCGCCGGATCAGCGGGTTGAGGTGGTTGAGCACGAGACGCGCGCGTGGCGCGCTGCCCCGCAGCGAGCCCAGGATGCCCGCCCACAGGTCGTCGGCCTGCTCCTCGGCCTCCGCGCGGGCCTGCTCGTGCCGGGCGGACCGGTCGTCCAGGTGCAGCGCGGGCACCGACAGCGGATGGAAGGCCCGTAGGACGACATCGCAGCCCAGGGGGTCCAACTTGGCCCGCGCAGCGGCCAGGAAGTCCGCCAACGCCAGCTCCTCGGCCGGGTCCACCGAGTCCAGGTGCGCGGTCACGGTGTCCGAGTCCAACTCGGCGACCACCGTCCCCGGGCGCACCGACGGCAGCGCCTCGACCAGCTCGCCGTCGTAGGTGTAACCGCCGTTGATCACTCCGATGCCCTGCGCGGACGCGATCGGGGCGACCTGCCGGTACTCCTCCACGGTCCGCGTGAAGTGCACCACCGGGTGGCGCTGCGCGAACTCCTCCAGGGACACCCGTCCGTCGGTCGTCTCGAAGGGGAGCCACGGCAGCATCGTGCGCAGCATCTCCTTGTCGTGCCGCGCCAGGGACTTCACCCCCAGGTGGTGCACCGACAGGAACGCGGCCAGCCGCTCCGGATCACCCGCCGCGAGCCCGGTCAGCCAGGAGCGAATCCTTTCCCCGAGCGCCTCCCGTACGGCGGCCAGCGTCTCGTCCTCGTACAGCGACTCGCGCGAGGCCGTGGGCCGCAGACTGTCCGTGTCGAGCACACAGCGCACGAAGAACGCCCAGTCGGGCAGCAGCTGTTCGGCCCGCTCGGTCAGCAACATGCCCTTGAGATGCACCCGATGCGTGGCACGCTGCGCCGGGCTCACCGCCGACGGCAGCACATAGGCCACCCCCCGGATCCCGGCGAGCGGCACGGACAGCTCGATCGAGTCCAACGGCGTGAACCCGAACAGCTCGTGACAGTGCCGGGCCAGCGCCACTCTCCGGGTGCTGGGACTCGGGTACGACCGGTCCCAGGGGGCGGGCAGGTCGGTGACCGCCTCGCCGTCCACCCGCACGTCGTACGGCAGCAGCGCCCCGAAGTCCCGCGCCAGCGCGAGGACCCGCTCCTTGGTGAGCCACTCACCGGCCCCGGCACGCGCCACCAGGTGCACGGTGGTGCCCGGTTCGGGATGCTCGGTGTCGGGCAGGGTCCGCACGGTGTACGACCCGTCGTCGGTCGCCGTCCACTCCACGGGCGGCGCGTCGGGCGTACGGGCGCTACGGCTGACGACCCGGATCCGCTCGGCGACCACGAAACAGGCCAGCAGCCCGATGCCGAACTGGCCCAGGAACTCGGAGCGGACCTCCTGGATCCCGTCGGCCCGCTTGGAGCTACGGCCGATGGTCGCGAGGAGGTTGTGCACGTCCGCCTCGGTGAGCCCGACGCCGGAGTCCTCGACGCGCAGGGTGCCCCCGTCGGCGTAGAGCCGCACCAGGGCAGGGGAGTCGGGCTGCTCGGCCCGGCGGGCGGTGATCGCGTCCACGGCGTTCTGCAGCAGCTCGCGGAGATAGACCTTGGGGCTGGAGTAGAGGTGATGGGAGAGCAGGTCCACCAAACCGCGCAGGTCGACCTGGAACGTGTGAGGTGACTGGGATGCCTGGGATGACTGTGAGGTCTGGGAGTCCATCGTCGCAGCGCCGAGGTGGGGGGAGGTGCGAACGGCGCGGGGTCGGGCGGTCCCTGTGAGGCGGTGACCGCGGGGGATGGCCGGAGCGCGCCATCCTAGAGCCCGAACGACCCACCTGACCAGGGGTTTCACAAGACGTATACGGCATTGTCAGTGGCGTGGTGTGCAATGGATCTCGTGCCCGCACTGGAAGAACCCCTGAAAAAGGTGCTCGGCCCCGCCACCGCGAAGGTGATGGCCGAGCATCTCGGCCTGCACACAGTGGGCGACCTCCTGCACCACTACCCGCGCCGATACGAGGAGCGTGGCCAGCTCACGCACCTCGCCGAGCTGCCGATGGACGAGCACGTCACCGTGGTCGCCCAGGTCGCCGACGCCCGCCTGCACACCTTCGCGTCCAGCAAGGCCCCCCGGGGCAAGGGCCAGCGCCTCGAAGTCACGATCACGGACGGCAGCGGCCGGCTCCAACTCGTCTTCTTCGGCTCGGGAGTTCACAAACCCCACAAGGAACTGCTGCCGGGCACGCGCGCGATGTTCGCCGGCAAGGTCTCCGTCTTCAACCGCCGCCTGCAACTCGCGCATCCGGCATACGAGTTGCTGAAGGGCGACGCCGAGGAAACGGTCGAGACCTGGGCGGGCACCCTGATCCCCATCTACCCCGCCACCGCCAAACTGGAGTCCTGGAAGATCGGCAAGGCCCTCCAGACGGCACTGCCCAGCGCCCAGGAGGCCGTCGACCCCCTCCCGGACTCTCTCCGCGAGGGCCGCGGCCTGGTCTCCCTCCCCGAGGCCCTCCTCAAGATCCACCGCCCCCACACCAAGGCGGACATCGCAGCCGCCCGCGACCGCCTCAAGTGGGACGAGGCCTTCGTCCTCCAGGTGGCCCTCGCCCGCCGCCGCCACGCCGACGCCCAACTCCCGGCGGTAGCCCGCAAACCGTCCCCCGACGGCCTGCTCACCGCCTTCGACGACCGCCTCCCCTTCACCCTCACGGACGGCCAGGTGAAGGTCTCCAAGGAGATCTTCGACGACTTGGCTACTGAGCATCCGATGCACAGGCTGCTGCAAGGGGAAGTCGGATCGGGGAAAACCATGGTCGCCCTCCGCGCCATGCTCGCGGTCGTCGACGCGGGCGGCCAGGCCGCGATGCTCGCGCCCACCGAAGTGCTCGCTCAGCAGCACCACCGGTCCATCACCGAGATGATGGGGGAGCTGGCCGAGGGCGGAATGCTGGGCGGAGCCGAGCGGGCCACCAAGGTCACGCTGCTCACCGGCTCGATGGGGACGGCCGCCCGCCGTCAGGCGCTTCTCGATCTCGTCACAGGCGAGGCCGGGATCGTGATCGGCACGCACGCGTTGATCGAGGACAAGGTCCAGTTCCACGACCTGGGCCTGGTCGTGGTCGACGAACAGCACCGCTTCGGCGTCGAACAGCGCGACGCCCTGCGCGGCAAGGGCAAACAACCCCCGCACCTCCTCGTCATGACCGCCACCCCCATCCCGCGCACGGTCGCCATGACGGTCTTCGGCGACCTGGAGACCTCCGTCCTCGACCAGCTCCCGGCCGGCCGCTCACCCATCGCCAGCCATGTCGTCCCCGCCGCTGACAAGCCACACTTCCTGGCCCGCGCCTGGGAGCGCGTCCGCGAGGAGGTGAGCAACGGCCACCAGGCGTACGTCGTCTGCCCACGCATCGGCGACGAGGACGACGACCCCAAGAAGGCCGGCAAGAAGAAGTCCCCCGAGGACGAGGCCGAGAAGCGCCCCCCGCTCGCTGTCCTCGACGTGGCCGCCCAGCTCGCCAAGGGCCCCCTCCAGGGGCTGAAGATCGAGGTGCTGCACGGCCGGATGCACCCCGACGACAAGGACGCGGTGATGCGCCGCTTCGCCGCCGGTGACACCGACGTCCTGGTCGCCACCACGGTCATCGAGGTCGGCGTCAACGTGCCCAACGCCACAGCCATGGTCATCATGGACGCCGACCGCTTCGGCGTCTCCCAACTCCACCAGCTGCGCGGCCGAGTGGGCCGAGGCTCCGCGGCGGGCCTCTGCCTCCTGGTCACCGAGATGCCCGAGGCGAGCCCGGCCCGTCAGCGCCTCAACTCCGTCGCGTCCACACTCGATGGCTTCGAACTCTCCCGCATTGACCTGGAGCAGCGGAGGGAGGGTGACGTGCTGGGCCAGGCCCAGTCCGGCGCCCGCACCTCCCTGCGGGTGCTGTCGGTCATCGAGGACGAGGAGATCATCGCGGAGGCGAGGGAGGAGGCGACGGCGGTGGTGGCGACCGATCCGGAGCTGACGGGACTTCCCGGCCTGCGTACGGCCTTGGACGCCCTCTTGGACGAGGAAAGGGAGCAGTACTTGGAAAAGGGCTGAGGCTGCCCCACCCAGGGGCGCGGGGAACTGCGCGACCAGCCACAATGAAACCTGAAGCCGCCCACCACCAAGGATCCAAGATGACCCGCGTGATCGCCGGCGAAGCCGGCGGACGTCGACTAGCCGTCCCGCCAGGCACCGGCACCCGCCCCACCTCCGACCGCGCACGCGAAGGCCTCTTCTCCACCTGGCAGTCCCTCCTCGGCGCCCCCCTGAACGGCGAACGAGTCCTCGACCTCTACGCGGGCTCGGGCGCCATCGGCCTCGAAGCCCTCTCCCGCGGCGCGAGCCACACCCTCCTCGTCGAGGCCGACGCGAAGGCCGCCCGCGTCATCAAGGAGAACGTCAAGAACGTCGGCCTCCCCGGCGCCGAGGTCAGGGCGGGCAAAGCCGAACAGGTCGTCCAGGCACCGGCGCCGACAGACCCGTACGACATCGTCTTCCTCGACCCGCCGTACGTTGTCCCAGATCACGATCTTCGGGAGATTCTCCTCACACTCCGGTCGGGGGGCTGGCTCGCGCCGGACGCGCTCGTCACCGTGGAGCGCAGCACCAGAGGCGGCGAATTCGGGTGGCCGGACGGCTTCGAAGCGATCCGGGCCCGTCGCTACGGCGAGGGGACCTTTTGGTACGGTCGCGCCGCCTCTACGTGCGAAGACGCACGATGACCGGACCGGAGAGCGAGGGAACTCAGTTGCGCCGCGCCGTTTGTCCGGGGTCGTTCGACCCCATCACCAATGGACACCTCGACATCATCGCCCGTGCCTCCAGGCTCTACGACGTCGTGCACGTCGTGGTGATGATCAACCAGTCGAAGAAGGGCCTGTTCACCGTCGACGAACGGATCGACCTGATCGGCGAGGTCACCGCCGAGTTCGGCAACGTCCAGGTCGAGGCCTACCACGGCCTGCTCGTCGACTTCTGCAAACAGCGCGACATCCCCGCCATCGTCAAGGGCCTGCGCGCGGTCAGCGACTTCGACTACGAACTGCAGATGGCCCAGATGAACAACGGGCTCTCGGGCGTCGAAACGTTGTTCATCCCGACCAGCCCCACCTACAGTTTCCTCTCCTCCTCGCTGGTCAAGGAGGTCGCGCAGTGGGGCGGCGACATCTCCCACCTGGTGCCGCCGGTGGTCCTGGACGCGCTCAAGGGCCGGATCGGCAAGGCCTGAGGGACTGACAGTGCGTCACCCGGTGTCCGGCGGGACGGGAGTGGTCGTACAGTCGATCCGTCCGTCTCCAACACGTCGGTAGAGAGTGGCGAGCACACGGTGGACGTGCAGAAGAAGCTCGACGAGATCGTCGCCTCGGTCTCCAGCGCCCGGTCCATGCCCATGTCGGCCTCGTGCGTGGTCAACCGCGCCGAGCTGCTCACGCTGCTCGAAGAGGTGCGTTCGGCGCTGCCGGACTCGCTGGCGGAGGCGCAGGAGCTGATCGGTGGCCGGCACGAGATGGTCGAGCAGGCCCGTCAGGAGGCCGAGCGGATCATCCAGACCGCGCACGCCGAACGCGGCTCCCTGATCTCCGACACCGAGGTCGCCCGCCGCTCGCAGAACGAGGCGGACCGCATCCTCGCCGAGGCCCGCCAGGAGGCCGAGGAGGTCCGCGCGGAGGCCGACGACTACGTCGACTCCAAGCTCGCGAACTTCGAGGTCGTCCTCACCAAGACCCTCGGCTCGGTCGGCCGGGGCCGCGAGAAGCTGCTCGGCACCGGCCCGGGCATCGACGACCAGGGCTACGAGGACGAGGACGCCCCCGAGCGCAGCCACGACCCGGAGACCCTGCGCCGCGACGCCGACGCGTACGTGGACGTCAAGCTCGGCGCCTTCGAGGCGGTCCTCGCCAAGACCCTGGAGGCCGTAGGAAAGGGCCGCCAGAAGCTGCACGGCCGGCTCGCCAGCGACGATCTCGGCGCCCTCTCCCTCGATGAGGACGGCAACCAGGTCCAGCACACCAGCGACGCCGACTACCTCGCCGACCTCGCGACCGTCACGGACACCCCGGTCTCGAACACCCCGCTCCAGCCCGAGCAGCAGGACTACGCCCCGCAGGCGGCCTACGACTACCAGCAGACCGCCCAGCAGCAGGATCCGTACGGCTACCAGCAGCAGGGGTACGTCCAGCCCCAGCAGCAGGACCCCTACGGGTACCAGCAGGCGGACCCCTACGCCTATCAGGGCTACGACACCGGCCAGCAGCCCGTGTACGACCCGAACCAGATGCAACAGGCCCAGCTCGACCAGCAGGCGCAACAGGCTCAGCAGGGCTACGCCCTCGACGAGACCAGCCTCTTCGACACCGGCATGATCAGCGCCGAGCAGCTGCGGGCGTACGAGCAGGGTCGAGGCCTGTAAGGAACCACCGGATTGGGCCGTGAGCGAAAGGTCCAGTATCCTGGTTCTTCGGTCGCGTGTACGTCCGCGATCAACGCTGCCCGGAAGCACCGAAGGGCAGCGTCCTCCTGAGCTCAGCAGACCGAAAGACAGGGATGGCTCTGAACGCCCGCCTCGACCACCGCAACCCTCTCGTGTTCGACACTCACGAGCTGGGTCGGCGTCCTGGTGCGCTGCAGCGCCTGAACCGTTCGATCGACGCTCCCAAGGATCTCGGGATCCAGGGAGTCATCGGAGTGCCGGAAGGCGCCCCGTTGAAGCTCGACCTCCGCCTTGAGTCGGTCATGGAAGGGGTGCTTGTCACAGGCACCGCCCGTGCACTGGCCAAGGGGGAGTGCGTAAGGTGTCTGGAGCCGCTAGAGCTGCCGCTCGAAGCGGAATTCCAGGAGATGTTCTCGTACCCTGACGCCGACGACCGGGGCCGCCCCAAAGCGGAGCCGGTCGACGACGCCGAGGAAGACGAGGACAGGCTCTTCATCGAGGACGGCCTGTTCGACCTCGAACCCGTGCTGCGCGATGCGGTGGTGCTCGCACTGCCGATGCAGCCGGTGTGCCAGGACGACTGTCTGGGCCTGTGCTCCGAGTGCGGAGCGCGGCTCACGGACGACCCGGACCACCACCACGAAGCCGTCGACATCCGTTGGGCGGCACTGCAGGGACTCGCCGGTTCACTCGAAGACGGCGAGAAGGACGAGATCAGTGGCGAAGCGCCCCGACCGGCGCGCGCCAACGAGAAGCAGGAGAAGTAGCCGTGGCTGTTCCGAAGCGGAAGATGTCGCGCAGCAACACGCGCCACCGCCGGTCGCAGTGGAAGGCTGCGGTCACCCCTCTGGTTGCGTGCGAGCGCTGCCACGAGCCCAAGCAGCAGCACATCGCGTGCCCGTCTTGCGGCACGTACAACAAGCGCCAGGTCCTCGAGGTCTGAGCGGCTGGTGAGAGGCTCCATGTCTGACGTCAAGGCGGACTCAGTCGCCAAGAAACAGGCGGACACGGCCTCGTCTCACACGCTGTTGGAAGGGCGGCTCGGGTATCACCTTGAGTCCGCCCTTCTGGTGCGTGCGCTGACCCACCGTTCGTACGCGTACGAGAACGGCGGTCTGCCGACGAACGAGCGGCTGGAGTTCCTCGGGGACTCCGTGCTCGGCCTCGTCGTCACGGACACGCTGTACACGACCCACCCCGACCTGCCCGAAGGCCAACTGGCCAAGCTGCGGGCCGCGGTGGTCAACTCTCGTGCGTTGGCGGAGGTCGGTCGCGGCCTGGAACTCGGCTCCTTCATCCGGCTCGGCCGTGGTGAAGAGGGCACGGGAGGCCGGGACAAGGCGTCCATCCTCGCCGACACCCTTGAAGCGGTGATCGGCGCGGTCTATCTCGACCAGGGCCTCGACGCGGCCTCCGAACTGGTGCACCGCCTGTTCGACCCGCTCATCGAGAAGTCCTCGAACCTCGGTGCCGGCCTGGACTGGAAGACCAGTCTCCAGGAGCTCACCGCGACCGAGGGGCTCGGTGTCCCCGAGTACCTGGTCACGGAGACCGGCCCCGATCACGAGAAGACCTTCACTGCTGCCGCCCGCGTCGGAGGCGTCTCGTACGGCACCGGCACCGGCCGCAGCAAGAAGGAGGCGGAGCAGCAGGCCGCCGAGTCCGCCTGGCGGTCCATCCGGGCCGACGCGGACGAGCGCGCCGAGAAGGCGAAGGAGACGGCCGAACAACAGGCCGTCGAGACCGCCGCCGAGGCCGCTGAGCAGCCTGCCGAGGAGAGCGCCGACACGTCGTCGGCGTCCGCCTGACCGAACAGCGCGACCCGAGCGCCCGTCCCCGCGTGGGACGGGCGCTCGGCTCATTCACCCGTTGCCACAGGGGATGTCATGCCCGAGTTGCCCGAGGTCGAGGTCGTCCGGCGAGGTCTGGAGCGGTGGGTCGCCCAGCGCACCGTCGCCGAGGCCGAGGTGCTGCATCCGCGCGCGGTACGGCGTCATGTCGCCGGCGGCGACGACTTCGCGCACCGCCTCAAGGGGCATCGCATCGGCACCCCGAGCAGGCGCGGCAAGTACCTGTGGCTGCCGCTGGAGGACACCCACCAGTCGGTCCTCGCCCACCTCGGGATGAGTGGTCAACTCCTGGTCCAGCCGCACGAGTTGCCCGACGAGAAGCACCTGCGCATCCGGGTCCGGTTCGCCGACACCCTCGACACGGAACTCCGCTTCGTCGACCAACGCACCTTCGGTGGGCTGTCGTTGCACGACAACACCCCGGACGGGCTGCCGGACGTCATCGCGCACATCGCCCGTGACCCCCTGGACCCTTTGTTCGACGACGAGTTGTTCCACCAGGCCCTGCGCCGCAAGCGGACGACCATCAAACGGGCCCTGCTCGACCAGTCGTTGATCAGTGGAGTCGGCAACATCTATGCGGACGAGGCCCTTTGGCGGGCCCGCGTCCACTACGAACGCCCGACCGCGACCTTCACCCGCCCGCGCACCGCCGAACTCCTGGGCCACGCACGGGACGTGATGAACGCGGCCCTCGCCGTGGGCGGCACCAGCTTCGACAGCCTGTACGTCAACGTGAACGGCGAGTCGGGCTACTTCGACCGCTCGCTCGACGCCTACGGCCGCGAGGGCCTGCCGTGCCGGCGCTGCGGTACGCCGATGAGCCGCCGGGCGTGGATGAACCGGTCGAGCTACTTCTGCCCGAAGTGTCAGAGGCCGCCGCGCGTCTCGTCGTAGCGCGTGCGGGCCGCGAGGACGTCGTCCATGCGGGACTCCACGAAGTCGACGAGGCCCATCAGCCGTTCGGCGACTCCGCGTCCGAGCGGGGTCAACTCGTAGTCCACGCGGGGCGGGTTGGTCGGCTGGGCCTCGCGGTGCACCAGGCCGTCGCGCTCCAGGGCGTGCAGGGTCTGCGAGAGCATCTTCTCGCTGACGCCGTCGACGCGGCGCCGCAGCTCGTTGAAGCGCAGCGAGCCCTCGTGCAGCGCGCACACGGTGAGTCCGCCCCAGCGGCCCGTGATGTGCTCCAGGGTGCCCCGGGAGGGGCAGGCCTTCGCGAAGACGCTGTACGGGAAGTTCTGCTCCTCCGTACGCTCCTGGGTCGTGTCCATTTCTCAACAGTACGCGAACGCAGCGCTAACCAAAAGGGAGCACTAACCAGTGGTTAGCGCTCCCTCTGTCGGTGTCGTACGGCTTCGGACTAGTACCCGAAGTCCTGCGTCCACCAGGGGCCGCCGGTGCCGAAGTGCACACCCACGCCCAGGGTCTTGAAGTCGCAGTTCAGGATGTTGGCCTTGTGGCCGGCGCTGTTCATCCAGGCGTCCATGACCGCGGCCGCGTCGGCTTGGCCGCGGGCGATGTTCTCGCCGCCGAGATTGGTGATGCCGAGCTTCTCCGCCCGGTCCCACGGGGTGGCCCCGCTGGGGTCGGTGTGGTCGAAGAAGTCCTCGGTGGCCATCTGCGTGCTGAAGTTCTCGGCCAGTTCGGTCAACGAGCTGTTGGCGGCCACCGGGCTGCAGCCGACGAGCGCCCGCTGCTCGTTCACGAGCTTGAGCACCTCGGCCTCGGCGGCGGCCTCCGCGGAGACCGTCACCGGTGCGGCGGCGGACTGCGTGGGCGTCGGAGTGGTGGGCTTCGCCGAGGGAGTCGTGGTCGGCTTCTCGGTCGGGGTGGCCGCCGGCTTCTTTGCCGGGGCCTTCGTGGCGGGCGCGGTGGCGGACTTGGTCGGAGCCGCCGACGGGGAGGCCGCACGGTTCGCGTCACGGCTCGTGGACGAGCCGTCGTCGCGGGACTCCGCGCTGCCGGAGGTGCCACCCTGCTCGGTCGCCGAGTTGGACGGTGAGCCGGCGGCCTGCACCTTGTCCGAGCCGCCGCCACCGCCGAGCTTGTAGTTGTTCAGCCCGGGCATCGCGCCCGTGGCGACCGCCACCGTGCCGATGGCGACCGCGGCGGAGACACCGATCAGGCCCGTCTTGACCGGCGTCACGCTCTTGCGCTTACGACGGCGTCCACGGCCCGGGCGTGAGCCGTCGCCCCGGGAGGAGGCACCAGCCGCTTCGGGGAAGACCACGGCGTAGTCCTCCTCGGTGGCGAAGAGGTAGGCCTCGCTCTTCAAGCGGGTGTCGGCCTTCAGACGGGTCTCGGCCCTCAGACGGGCTTCGCTCTTCGGCGGAACTTCGTGGTTCGTGTGGACCTCGCGGACCTGGTGGTTCGCGTGAGCCTGGTGATTCGGGTGGAACTCTGCGGGACCGTCCGGGTGCAGATAGGGCGCCATGCCGATCGTCGAGCCGTCGGCCGGGTTCCAGTCGGAGCGGTCGTTCCAGTCAGATCGGTCGTTCCAGTCGTACGAGTCATGCGGGTCGTAGCCGCTCGTGTATGAGCCGTGCGTCTCTGTGACCCCCGTGGCGCGGCTCGTGGCGGCGCGGCCGGC
Source organism: Streptomyces sp. NPDC050508 (assembly GCF_040655155.1). Classification (NCBI taxonomy): domain Bacteria; kingdom Bacillati; phylum Actinomycetota; class Actinomycetes; order Kitasatosporales; family Streptomycetaceae; genus Streptomyces; species Streptomyces sp. NPDC050508. The sequence continues at coordinate 207,246 of NZ_JBFAJJ010000006.1, read as the reverse complement.
GGCGGAGCGTCGGTGGCGTCCCATGTCCTTGCCTTTCGTCCTTGCGGTCAACTCGTCCGTGCGGTGACCCAGCTCACTCGATCGAGTGAGTTTCATATGAGATTCATTGGGGCGGACGGTACCGCATGGCGCGAGGGGAGCAAGTGCCCAGAGAGGTTTTGGCCGGTTAGGTTGCAGCCATGAGCGAGGATGTGCGGATGGTCGCCTGGGTGCGAGGGCGTGTGCAAGGTGTGGGTTTTCGGTGGTTTACCCGTGCCAAGGCTCTGGAGATCGGGGGCCTGAGTGGTTTTGCTCTCAATTTGGGCGACGGACGCGTGCAAGTGGTCGCGGAGGGGTCGCGTGAGGGCTGCGAAGGACTCCTCGGCTGGCTCCAGGGGCACGACACGCCCGGGCGCGTGGATGGCGTCACCGAGATCTGGGACACACCGCGCGGCGGCTACGACGGCTTCGCGATCCGCTGAGCACATTCTGCGAAAGGGTGTAAAGCGGCCCTGGCGGAAGCGGAGGGACATGCCACCGGCAGCTGCCCACAGCAGAAATGACCTGGTGGTTGCCAAGAACGGCTCGCTCTGGCAGGCTCCGCACCTAAAGATGATCGCCGTAGTGTGAGAGGCCCCGCAGGAGTCGCAGCGCCGCCCCGTCCGGGCCGCGTGCCCCCGGGTTGCCCGCCAATACGGGGCGTGATCGTGTTGACCGTCAAACATTTTGGTGAGACGCTGAAAACCCCGCGCACCTTAGCTGTTTGGCATGGAAGAACAGCAGAGCAACCCTCAAGTATGTCAAGCATCGCGGGTGCGATTCCCTCACGACCCACACCGCTTCGGTCGGTCACTCAGTGTGGAGGACCATCCATCATGGCAAAGGCGCTTCTCGGTTACGTCGGCGGCTCTGACCCGCGACTCCTCGCCGAGATGCGACGGCTCCAGCAACGCGTCCAGGACCTGGAATCAGAGCTCGTTCGGATCCAGGACGAGAACGACGCGCTGACGGCTGCCGCAACTCACGATTCGCTTCTTGAGCTCGACGCACGCCAGGCGGAGCCCGCGCTCACCTGATCACTGCACCGCATCATGACAAGCAGTGGTTGGGCGGCCCGTATCAACCGCTAAGTTGTCAGAGTTTGCAAGGGACGCTTCGGCGTCCCTTCTTTCTTTCCCCCGCATGCCTCCACCCTCTTTAACGTTTGGTGTGCCCTGCACGTTCAAGGGCGAAACCGCGGGGAACCGGACGTTCATGGAGAGAGCAACCGGCGGAAGGTAGAGTCCAGCGGCGTGCACCTCAAGGCCCTGACCCTGCGGGGGTTCAAGTCGTTCGCCTCGGCGACCACGCTCCGGTTCGAGCCGGGGATCACGTGCGTCGTCGGCCCGAACGGCTCGGGCAAGTCCAACGTCGTGGACGCGCTCAGCTGGGTCATGGGCGAACAGGGCGCCAAGTCGCTGCGCGGCGGCAAGATGGAGGACGTCATCTTCGCCGGCACCACCGGCCGCCCCCCGCTGGGCCGCGCCGAGGTGTCCCTGACCATCGACAACTCCGACGGGGCACTGCCCATCGAGTACGCCGAGGTCACCATCACGCGGATCATGTTCCGCAACGGCGGCAGCGAGTACCAGATCAACGGCGACACGTGTCGCCTCCTCGACATCCAGGAACTCCTCTCCGACTCCGGCATCGGCCGCGAGATGCACGTCATCGTCGGCCAGGGCCAGCTCGACTCCGTACTCCACGCCGACCCCATGGGCCGCCGCGCCTTCATCGAGGAGGCGGCCGGAGTCCTCAAGCACCGCAAGCGCAAGGAGAAGGCGCTCCGCAAACTGGACGCGATGCAGGCCAACCTCGCGCGCGTGCAGGACCTGACGGACGAACTCCGCCGCCAGCTCAAGCCCCTCGGCCGCCAGGCCGCGGTCGCCCGCCGCGCTGCCGTCATCCAGGCCGACCTCCGCGACGCCCGCCTCCGCCTGCTGGCCGACGATCTCGTACGACTGCGCCAGGCGCTGAACACCGAGATCGCCGACGAGGCCGCGCTCAAGGGGCGCAAGGAAGCCGCCGAACTGGAGCTGCGCAAGGCGCTCCAGCGCGAGGGCCTCCTGGAGGACGAGGTACGGCAGCTCACGCCGCGCCTCCAGCGCGCCCAGCAGACCTGGTACGAGCTGTCCCAGCTGGCCGAGCGGGTACGCGGCACGATCTCGCTGGCCGACGCCCGGGTGAAGAGCGCGACATCGGCGCCGCCCGAGGAACGGCGTGGGCGCGACCCCGAGGACATGGAGCGCGAGGCCGCCCGCATCCGCGAACAGGAAGCCGAGTTGGAAGCGGCCCTGGAGGCGGCCGAGCACGCCCTGGAGGACACGGTCGCCCACCGCTCCGAGCTGGAGCGTGAACTCACCGCCGAGGAACGGCGGTTGAAGGACGTCGCCCGTTCCATCGCCGACCGCCGTGAGGGCCTCGCCCGGCTCAACGGCCAGGTCAACGCGGCCCGTTCACGCGCCGCCTCCGCCCAGGCCGAGATCGACCGCCTCGCCTCCGCCCGCGACGAGGCCCAGGAACGGGCGGTCACCGCGCAGGAGGAGTACGAGACACTCCAGGCCGAGGTGGACGGCCTGGACGCAGGCGACGCGGAGCTCTCCGAACGGCACGAGGTGGCCCGGGCCGCGCTGTCAGAGGCGGAAGCCGCCCAGGCAGCTGCCCGAGAGGCGTCCACAGCGGCAGAACGCCAACGTGCCGCCACCCAGGCCCGCCGCGACGCGCTGGCGTTGGGCCTACGGCGGAAGGACGGCACCGGGATACTGCTGGGCGCCCGCGACCGCCTCACCGGAATCCTGGGCCCGGCGGCGGAACTGCTGACGGTGACCCCGGGCCACGAGGTCGCCCTGGCGGCAGCCTTCGGCGCGGCGGCGGACGCGATCGCGGTGACGACACCGTCCTCGGCGGCGGACGCGATCCGCTTGCTGCGCAAGCAGGATGGCGGCAGGGCGGCGCTGCTGCTGGCAGGAGGCCCTGACCATTCAACGCCGCCCACTGAGGCGCCCCAAAGGGGCGCGGGGAACGGCGCGACCAGCCACAACGAACCCGCAGACGCCCAACGACCTTACGCGGCAGATCTGGTCCGCGCCCCCGCCGACCTCATGCCCGCAGTCCGCAGACTCCTCCAGAACTACGTCGTAGTCGACACCCTCGAAGCCGCCGAGCAACTCGTATACACACACCCAGAGTTGACCGCGGTCACCGCCGAAGGCGACCTCCTCGGCGCCCACTTCGCCCACGGCGGCTCCGCAGGCGCCCCCAGCCTCCTCGAAGTCCAGGCCTCCGTAGACGAAGCCGCCGCGGAGCTGGAAGAACTGGCCGTCCGCTGCGAGGAGTTGGCCGACGCACAGCAGGCCGCAACCGAGCGGCGCAAGGAATGTGCCGCGCTGGTCGAGGAGTTGGGGGAGCGGCGCCGGGCAGCCGAGCGCGAGAAGTCGGCCGTAGCGCAGCAGTTGGGACGGCTCGCCGGGCAGGCGCGGGGCGCCGCTGGTGAGGCCGAGCGGTCGACCGCTGCCGCCGCACGGGCACAGGACGCGCTCGACAAGGCCGTAGAAGAGGCTGAAGTGCTGGCCGAACGGCTGGCTGTGGCTGAGGAGATGCCGGTCGAGGAGGAGCCTGATACCTCCGTGCGGGACCGGCTCGCCGCCGACGGGGCCAATGCGCGGCAGACCGAGATGGAGGCGCGGCTTCAGGTCCGTACGCATGAGGAGCGGGTCAAGGGGCTTGCCGGGCGGGCCGATTCGCTGGACCGGGGAGCCCGAGCGGAGCGTGAGGCGCGGGCGCGGGCCGAGCAGCGGCTCGCGCGGTTGCGGCATGAGGCCGGTGTGGCGGAGGCCGTTGCCTTCGGGGCGCGGCAGTTGCTCGCGCACGTCGAGGTGTCCCTCGCCCGCGCCGACGAGGAGCGCACCGCCGCCGATGCCGCCAAGGCGCGCCGTGAGCAGGAGTTGGCCGCCGCCCGGAATCAGGGGCGCGACCTGAAGGGCGAGCTCGACAAGCTGACCGACTCGGTGCACCGCGGTGAGGTGCTCGGTGCCGAGAAGCGGATGCGGATCGAGCAGTTGGAGACCAAGGCGCTTGAGGAGCTGGGGGTGGAGCCGGCGGGGCTCGTCGAGGAGTACGGGCCGCATCAGCTCGTCCCGCCCTCGCTCGCCGCCGAGGGCGAGGTGCTGCCGGACGACCCGGAGGACCCGCGCAACCAGCCCCGTACGTTCCACCGCGCCGAGCAGGAGAAGCGGCTCAAGTCGGCCGAACGGGCGTACCAGCAGCTGGGCAAGGTGAACCCGCTCGCGCTGGAGGAGTTCGCGGCGCTGGAGGAGCGGCACAAGTTCCTCAGTGAGCAGTTGGAGGACCTGAAGAAGACCCGCGCCGACCTGCTTCAAGTGGTGAAGGAGGTCGACGAGCGCGTCGAGCAGGTCTTCACCGAGGCGTACCGGGACACGGCCCTGCAGTTCGAGGGCGTCTTCAGCCGGCTGTTCCCGGGTGGCGAGGGGCGGCTGATCCTGACCGATCCCGACAACATGCTCACCACGGGTGTGGATGTCGAAGCCCGTCCGCCGGGCAAGAAGGTCAAGCGGCTCTCCCTGCTCTCCGGTGGGGAGCGCTCGCTGACCGCCGTAGCGCTGCTCGTGTCGATCTTCAAGGCGCGGCCCAGCCCGTTCTACGTGATGGACGAGGTCGAGGCGGCGCTCGACGACACCAACCTGCAGCGGCTGATCCGGATCATGCAGGAGCTGCAGGAGGCCTCGCAGCTGATCGTGATCACCCACCAGAAGCGCACGATGGAGGTCGCCGACGCGTTGTACGGCGTCTCCATGCAGGGCGACGGTGTGTCGAAGGTCATCTCGCAGCGACTGCGCTAGTCGGGCGGCGGTACGTGCTGGCTACACCGGTCTCTACCTGCACTTCTTGAAGCCTTCAATTCTTGAACACAACTCCGCCTCTCTGTGCCCTCAACTTCACAGCTACCCGACTATTGACTTCGAAACTTGAAGGAATAGTCTCTGCAACGTTGTTCTTACCTTCAAGTGGTGGGCGGCTGAAAGCTGTGAGCCACTGGAAGGGTCGCCCCCCACACCGGCGGCGTTGCCGGTGGCCCGAGGAGTTACACGTGACCAGCACTGCGCAGGCACCTCAGTCAGGAGCCGGGACGGCTCATCCCGAACATCTCGGGCACGTCATCTTCATCGCGGCGGCGGCCGCGATGGGCGGCTTCCTCTTCGGCTACGACAGTTCCGTGATCAACGGCGCCGTCGAGGCGATCCGCAGCCGCTACGACGTAGGCTCCGCGGCCCTCGCCCAGGTCATCGCGATCGCCCTGATCGGCTGTGCCATCGGCGCCGCGACCGCCGGCCGCATCGCCGACCGCATCGGCCGTATCCGCTGTATGCAGATCTCCGCCGTGCTGTTCACCATCAGCGCCGTGGGTTCGGCGCTGCCCTTCGCGCTCTGGGACCTCGCCTTCTGGCGGGTCATCGGCGGGTTCGCCATCGGTATGGCCTCCGTCATCGGCCCCGCCTACATCGCCGAGGTCTCCCCGCCCGCCTACCGTGGCCGGCTCGGCGCCTTCCAGCAGGCCGCGATCGTCATCGGTATCGCGATCTCGCAGCTGGTCAACTGGGGCCTGCTGAACGCCGCCGGCGGCGACCAGCGCGGCAAGCTCATGGGCCTGGAAGCCTGGCAGGTCATGCTCGGCGTCATGGTGGTCCCGGCCGTCCTCTACGGCCTGCTCTCCTTCGCGATCCCCGAGTCCCCGCGCTTCCTGATCTCCGCGGGCAAGCTGAGCCGCGCGCACGACGTGCTGCGTGAGGTCGAGGGCGACGACGTCGACCTGGACGCCCGGGTCGCCGAGATCGAGCACGCGATGAAGAGCGAGCACAAGTCGACCTTCAAGGACCTGCTCGGCGGTGGCGGCTTCTTCTTCAAGCCGATCGTCTGGGTCGGCATCGGCCTCTCGGCCTTCCAGCAGCTCGTCGGCATCAACGTCGCGTTCTACTACTCCTCGACGCTGTGGCAGTCCGTCGGCGTCGACCCCACGCAGTCGTTCTTCTACTCCTTCACGACGTCGATCGTGAACATCATCGGCACCGTGATCGCCATGATCTTCGTGGACCGTATCGGCCGTAAGCCGCTGGCCCTCATCGGCTCGGTCGGCATGGTCGTCGGTCTCGCGCTGGAGGCCTGGGCCTTCTCCTACCACCTCGTCGACGGCAAGCTGCCCTCCGCGCAGGGCTGGACCGCGCTGGTCGCGGCCCACGTGTTCGTCCTCTTCTTCGCCCTGTCCTGGGGTGTCGTGGTCTGGGTCTTCCTCGGCGAGATGTTCCCGAACCGGATCCGCGCCGCTGCCCTGGGCGTCGCCGCCTCCGCGCAGTGGATCGCCAACTGGGCCATCACCGCGAGCTTCCCGTCACTGGCCGACTGGAACCTCTCCGCGACCTACGTGATCTACACGGTCTTCGCCGCGCTCTCCATCCCGTTCGTCCTGAAGTTCGTGAAGGAGACGAAGGGCAAGAAGCTGGAGGAGATGGGCTGACCGGGCCCTCCCCGCAAGCTCGGGGAGACGGGCTCCATCCCCCGCCGCCCGTCTCCCCGAAACCACCTCTCAGTCACCAGATGAGGACACCGCCGCCGATCTCCCGGGCCCGGAGAGCGGCGGCCTCGATGTTGTCCAGGCGGCTCTCGACCAGGTCGGGCCGCTCGCCGACCGCCGCGGCGACAGCTTCCAGATGCGCCCGCAGCAGCCCGAGCTCGCGCAGGAATTCCGGCACGTCCGAGGCCTCGACGTACAGGTCGCTGGAGGCCAGCACGGGAAGGTACACGCAGCCCAGCGCGCGCACGGGCGCCGAACCCCACACGGTCTCGCGCCAGTTCTCGAACCCGGCCGAGTCGTTGCACCCCTCCGGAACGTCGAGCACGTTCCACTGGCCGTCCGCGTCACGCAGGAACACATCCACAGCCAAGGTCATGACCGCAGTGGACCACCGGTCGACCGGCCGGTCCACCGGTTGCGGGTAAAGGTCACCCTCCGAATCGGGGTCACTCCCCGAGCCGCGGCAGCACCTGCTCCGCGAACAGACGCAGGCTGCGCCACCCCTCGTCCACCGGCATCCCGCCCGACAGCGGATGCAGTACGAGGTTGTCGAGCCCCAGCGCCACGCACTCGTCCGGCGTGAGGATGCGGTAGACGCCCTCCGCGCGCAGCTCGGCCACGGTCGTGGCCCCCGACTTCACCGCCGAGCGGATGTCCCCGGACTGCCAGGACGCGTACGTCCGTGCCTCGTGCAGGAAGTGCGCCCCGTACTCGGCCCACGCCCGGTCCGGGTCCTCGGCGATGTGCAGCAGCGGGGTCTCCGCGCCCGGCATCATGGTCCAGCCCTCGGTGCCGTACTCGACGAGCCGGTCCTTGTAGTACGCCTCCAGGTCGGGCAGGTGCGCGCTGGGGAAGAACGGCAGGCCCAGGCGCGCGGCCCGGCGGGCAGCGGCCTTGGAGGAGCCGCCGACCAGGAGCAGGGGGTGCGGGTCGGAGAAGGGGCGCGGGGTGACCCGTACCGTACGGCCCCGGTACTCGAACTCCTCGCCGGACCACGCCTTCAGGACCGTCTCCAGCAGCTCGTCCTGGAGCCTGCCCCGGCGCTTCCAGTCCACGTCGAACTGGGCGTACTCCTCGGGCCGGTAGCCGATCCCGGCCACGGTCACCAGCCGGCCGCCGCTCAGCAGATCGAGTACGGCGATGTCCTCGGCCAGCCGCAGCGGGTCGTGCAGCGGGCCGATGACCGCCGAGACGGTCACCGCGATGTGCCGGGTCGCGCCGAACACCGCGCCCGCGAAGGCGAAGGGCGACGGCAGCCAGTTGTTGGCGACGCCGTGGTGCTCCTCCGTCTGGACGGTGGTGATCCCGCGGTCGTCGGCGTACGCGGCCATCTCCAGGGCGGCCCGGTAGCGGGCGCTCAGCGAGGCGGGGGTCGCGCCGGGTTCGACGAGGTTGAAGCGTACGACCGAGACGGGCATGGGAGGTCCCCCTTCGTGTGTGGTGGGGGACGGTAGCTGACGGTGCATCAGATGGCCATGGTCGTGACTACGTCCAGATGGCCATCGCCATGGCTACGGTCGTCCCGGCCGCGTGGGGTGTGTGGGATGCGTGGCGCCGACGCCCCGGCCGCGCCCGCGCTGGGCCCCGGCGAGACCCATGGCTGATACTGGGTGGGTTATGGAAACCGTCATCCTTGCTGTAGTCATCGCCGTGGTCGTGCTCGGTGCGCTCGGCGGGCTCGTCGTCGGCAGCCGGCGCAAGAAGCCGCTGCCCCCGCCGCCCACCTCCGTGCCCGACATCACCGCCCCGCCGGCCGAGCCGCACGTCGGCGACGAGGCCGAGACGCCGCGCGACGAAGCGCGCCGGACGATAGAGGAGGTGGATCTTCCGGACGGCTCGGCCCCGGTCGCCGTCGAGGAACCCCCCGTACTGGATGTCCCCGAGCTGGATGTTCCCGAGCCGACCGCCGGACGGCTCGTCCGGCTGCGGTCCCGGCTCTCCCGCTCGCAGAGCGCGCTCGGCCAGGGGCTGCTCACGCTCCTGTCGCGCGAGCACCTCGACGAGGACACCTGGGAGGAGATCGAGGAGACCCTCCTCACCGCCGACGTCGGCGTGGCCCCCACCCAGGAACTGGTCGACGGGCTGCGCGCACGCGTGAAGGTGCTCGGCACCCGAACCCCGCAGGAGCTGCGCACACTGCTCCGCGAGGAACTGCTCAAGCTGGTCGGCACCGACGTCGACCGCGCGGTGAAGACCGAGCCCGAGGACCGCAAGCCCGGCATCGTGATGGTCGTCGGGGTCAACGGCACCGGCAAGACCACCACCACCGGCAAGCTCGCCCGCGTCCTCGTGGCCGACGGGCGGACCGTCGTCCTCGGCGCCGCCGACACCTTCCGGGCCGCCGCCGCGGATCAGCTCCAGACCTGGGGCGAGCGGGTCGGTGCCCACACCGTGCGCGGGCCCGAGGCCGGGGACCCCGCCTCCGTCGCGTTCGACGCGGTGAAGGAGGGCAAGGAGATGGGCGTCGACGTCGTCCTCATCGACACGGCCGGGCGGCTGCACACCAAGACCGGTCTCATGGACGAGCTCGGCAAGGTGAAGCGGGTCGTGGAGAAGCATGCGCCGCTCGACGAGGTGCTGCTGGTGCTCGACGCCACGACCGGGCAGAACGGGCTGGTGCAGGCTCGCGTCTTTGCCGAGGTCGTCGACATCACCGGCATTGTTCTGACCAAGCTGGACGGGACGGCCAAGGGCGGCATCGTGGTCGCCGTGCAGCGGGAGCTGGGTGTGCCGGTGAAGCTGATCGGGCTTGGTGAGGGTGCGGATGATTTGGCGCCCTTTGAACCGGAGGCGTTTGTTGACGCCCTTATCGGGGACTGAGCGCTCCGCGGGGTGGGCGGTTTTTTGGCTGCGGGTCGGTGGGGGCTGGTCGCGCAGTTCCCCGCGCCCCTTTGGGGCGCGCTGTAGTCAGCCCCCTTCAGAGAAGTGCCCTTCTCCAACTCGTAGTTGGAGAAGGGCACTTCGTCGTTTACGACCTATGCGCGCGACCTGTGTGCCACGTACGCCAGCGTGCCCAGCAACAGTCGTGCCGCCGGTGGCTTTGTCGCCGAGTCGAGGGCGGGGGAGCGGAGCCAGCGGACCGGGCCCAGGCCGCCTCGGTCGGAGGGTGGGGCGGTGATGTGGGTGCCGGGGCCCAGGCCGCGGAGGTCGAGGGAGGTGGGGTCGTCCCAGCCCATGCGGTAGAGGAGTGAGGGGAGTTCGGCGGTGGCGCCGGGGGCGACGAAGAAGTGGGCGCGGTGGTCGGGGGTCGCCGCGACCGGGCCGAGCGGGAGGCCCATCCGCTCCAGGCGGGCCAGCGCGCGGCGACCGGCGGGCTCGGCCACCTCGATCACGTCGAACGCGCGCCCCACCGGCAGCATGATCGAGGCGCCGGGCAACTCGGCCCAGGCCTCGGTCACTTCGTCGAGGGTGGCGCCCGCCCGTACCTCTGGCGCGAAGGTCAGCGGATGCGCGCCCGGCGTGGGGCACTTGGTGTCGCCGCAGGAGCACGCGCCGCCCGCGGCCCGCGCGCCCGCGACCACGTCCCAGCCCCACAGCCCGGTGAACTCGGCCACGGCCGTGCACTCCGAGGAACGGCCGCGGCGGCGCGTGCCGGACCGGATGTCGCGGATACTCCGACTGCTGCCGATCGTGAAGCCCATGCCCCCTCCAACGGGTCCGGCGCACCGGTGGTTACGAGACGGATGCGGAACGTCACTCTGTGTTCACGCCTGCCCCGCGCCGCATGGTCCAGGCAGCGCCCGGGAGCGGTCCGGGTGGTGTGCTCGACGGTGCGCGCCCCTGCGTGCACCGCTCCGCCCACTTCCGGCCGTCCTATGTCAAGTGAATCGTGTGCGGGCAACCGTAGGTTCATTCGAAGGGGTGGCGAATGGTGGCGTTTCCAGGATCGCCGTGGCTGGACGGGTGATCGTAGGATTACTTTGAGTGCACAAGTCCTCGGGGCACATGCGCTTGTGGGTATGCCGGAGGCAACTCGTCATCTCGTTCGAAGGGTGACAAGTGCGGGACGGGAAGCCGTATTTACCGGCATTCTGATAGGGCTTGGCGCACAGCGGCGACAAGTGGTTCCAGGGATGGGGGCGTTCCAGTGGGCGGCAACGGCGGAAGCGGGACGACCGCGACCAGTACGGACAAGCGCCCCAATGAGCTGCTCGGCTCGTGGTTCGTGCGCAGCGGCTGGTCCAAGGGTGAGCTGGCGCGTCAAGTGAACCGCAGGGCACGGCAGTTGGGGGCCAACCACATCTCGACGGACACCTCGCGCGTGCGCCGCTGGCTGGACGGCGAGAACCCGCGCGAGCCGATCCCGAGGATCCTCTCGGAGCTGTTCTCCGAGCGCTTCGGGTGTGTCGTCTCGGTCGAGGACCTGGGCCTGCGCGCGGCCCGCCAGGCGCCGTCCGTGTCCGGCGTCGACCTGCCCTGGACGGCCCCGCAGACGGTGGCCCTGCTCAGCGAGTTCTCGCGCAGCGACCTCATGCTGGCGCGGCGCGGCTTCCTCGGGACCTCGCTGGCCCTGTCCGCGGGACCGACGCTCATCGAACCCATGCAGCGCTGGCTCGTCCCCGGCCCCGCGGCCCACCTGCCGGAGCCCGAGCCCGCGAGCGCCTCCCGGCATCAGGGGCGGCTCTCCCCGCCGGAGTTGGAGCTGCTGGAGTCCACCACGGAGATGTTCCGCAAGTGGGACGCCCAGTGCGGCGGCGGTCTGCGCCGCAAGGCGGTCGTAGGGCAGCTGCACGAGGTGACCGACCTGCTCCAGGAGCCCCAACCCGAGGCCACCAACCGCACGTTGTTCAAGGTCGCCGCCGAACTCGCCGAGCTGGCGGGCTGGATGTCGTACGACGTGGGCCTGCAGCCCACCGCGCAGAAGTACTTCGTCCTCGCCCTGCACGCCGCCAAGGAGGCGGGCGACAAGCCGCTCGGGTCGTACGTCCTCTCCAGCATGAGCCGCCAGATGATCCACCTCGGCCGGCCCGACGACGCGCTGGAGCTGATCCACCTCGCGCAGTACGGCAGCCGGGACTGCGCGAGCCCGCGGACCCAGTCGATGCTGTATGCGATGGAGGCCCGCGCCTACGCCAACATGGGCCAGCCCGGCAAGTGCAAGCGGGCGGTCCGGATGGCCGAGGACACCTTCGGGGACGTACACGACTGGGACGACCCGGACCCGGACTGGATCCGTTTCTTCTCCGAGGCCGAGCTGTACGGCGAGAACTCGCACTCCTATCGCGACCTCGCCTACGTCGCCGGCCGCAGCCCCGCCTACGCCTCGCTGGCCGAGCCCGTCATGCAGCGGGCGGTGGACCTCTTCTCCAAGGACGACGAGCACCAGCGGTCGTACGCACTCAATCTCATCGGAATGGCCACCGTGCACCTTCTGCAGCGGGAGCCGGAGCAGAGCGCGGTGCTGGCGACGGAGGCGATGACCGTCGCCAAGAAGGTGCGCTCCGAGCGCGTCAACACTCGTATCCGAAAGACCGTCGACACGGCGGTCCGGGACTTCGGCGATCTCGCCGAGGTCGTCGACCTCACCGAGCGCCTCGCGATCGAGCTCCCGGAGACCGCCGAAGCGGTCTGAGCACCCCAAGCCCCGGCCGCGGCCGGCCTTCCCGAACCGCCCGACTCGGCTCCCCCATGCCAGGTCATCGGAAGGCCGACCGCGGCCGGTTCCACATGTCGTATTCGAAAGGCCGTCCGCGCGGTGGTCCGCGGCGTCGGCGGTCCGGCCGGAATCGTCGACCGCGCCGAGCGGCTCGCGGCCGAGTCGCGGAGGACCGTCGAAGTGGTCCGAACCCCATGCCCCGGCGGCGACCGCCCCTCCCGGACCGCCGGACCCGGCGTCCCGTGCCAGGTCAGCGGAAGGCCGCCCGCGGCCGGTTTCGTACCGTCGGGGAAGGTTGCGCCACGATAACGATCGCGCGGCCGGAGATCCGGCGGTTCATCGACGCGTAACACACGCGGCGCCTTCGTCACTCCGGTGAAACATCGAGGGGCTTCGACGGAAACCGCGCTACGCCAATCTCATGGCGCATAACCGGACCCCCCGCCTTGACCGGACCGCATACAGGCTTCGCCCGCACGGGGCCGTACAACCGACGAGGAGACGCCGATGGCATCAGCCGCCATCACGCTTGCCGCTGAGGCACCCAAACTGTCCTCCGCGAACACAGGCTTCATGCTGATCTGTTCTGCCCTGGTGCTGCTCATGACACCGGGACTCGCCTTCTTCTACGGAGGCATGGTCCGCGTCAAGAGCACCCTGAACATGCTGATGATGAGTTTCATCAGCATCGGGATCGTCACCATCCTGTGGGTTCTCTACGGCTTCTCGCTCGCCTTCGGTTCGAGCAACGGCTTCATCGGCTACGACTCCCACTGGCTGGGAATGAGCGACGTCGGCCTGACGGACCTCTGGCCCGGCTACACCATCCCGATCTTCGTGTTCATGGTCTTCCAGATGATGTTCGCGGTCATCACGCCGGCCCTGATAAGCGGTGCGATCGCCGACCGCGTCAAGTTCTCGGCCTGGGCGCTCTTCGTCGCCCTGTGGCTCACGGTCGTCTACGTCCCGGTCGCCCACTGGGTATGGGGCGCCGACGGCTGGGCCTTCAAGCTCGGTGTGATCGACTTCGCCGGTGGTACCGCGGTCCACATCAACGCCGGTGCCGGCGCCCTCGGCGTCATCCTGGTCATCGGCAAGCGTGTCGGCTTCAAGCGTGACCCCATGCGTCCGCACAGCCTTCCGCTGGTCATGCTCGGCTGCGGTCTGCTGTGGTTCGGCTGGTTCGGCTTCAACGCCGGTTCGTGGCTCGGCAACGACGACGGCGTCGGCGCGCTGATGTTCGTCAACACCCAGGTCGCCACCGCCGCCGCCATGCTCGCCTGGCTCGCCTACGAGAAGATCCGCCACGGCGCGTTCACCACGCTGGGCGCGGCCTCGGGTGCCGTCGCCGGTCTGGTCGCCATCACCCCGTCCGGTGGTGCGGTCTCCCCGCTCGGCGCTATCGCCGTCGGCGCCATCGCCGGTGTCGGCTGTGCCGCGGCCGTCGGCCTGAAGTACAGGTTCAACATCGACGACTCCCTCGACGTCGTCGGCGTCCACATGGTCGGCGGTATCCTCGGCTCCCTGCTCATCGGCTTCTTCGCCACCGGCAAGGGCCAGTCCGCCGCGACCGGCGTCTTCTACGGCGACCACTCCTTCACCCAGCTGTGGAAGCAGTTCGCCGGTGTCGGCGCGGTCCTCGGCTACTCCCTGGTCGCCTCCGCGGTCCTCGCCTTCCTCATCGACAAGACCATCGGTATGCGGGTCACCGAGGACGAAGAGGTCGCCGGCATCGACCAGGCCGAGCACGCCGAGACCGCATACGACTTCAGCGGCGCCGGCGGTGGCATCGGCAGCTCCGCTCTCGCCGCCCCGGAGACGAAGAAGGTGGACGCATGAAGCTCATCACCGCCGTCGTGAAGCCCCACCGGCTCGACGAGATCAAGGAAGCCCTGCAGGCCTTCGGGGTCCACGGTCTGACGGTCACCGAGGCGAGCGGCTACGGTCGTCAGCGGGGACACACCGAGGTATACCGGGGCGCCGAGTACACGGTCGACCTGGTCCCCAAGATCCGCATCGAGGTGCTGGCCGAGGACGACGACGCCGAAGGCCTGATCGACGTCATCGTCAAGGCCGCCCGCACCGGCAAGATCGGTGACGGCAAGGTCTGGTCCCTCCCGGTCGAGACGGCCGTCCGGGTCCGGACCGGCGAGCGCGGACCGGACGCGCTCTAAAAGAAACGAACAGGAGTCGCTGGGTGTCGAGTACGGACGTGCGCAAGGATGCAGAGGACTCCGGACCCAGTGGCTACGCGGCGGCCCGGCTGCGCCTCCTCACTGAGGGGGTGCGGTCCGGGCCGCCGCGCCGTGCCGCCCTCGCCGAACTGACCGACGAGTGGCTGTCCGGCCTCTTCACCGCCGGCAACGAAGCACTCAAGGGCGTCTCCCTGGTCGCGGTCGGCGGCTACGGCCGCGGCGAGCTCTCCCCGCGCAGCGACCTCGACCTGCTCCTCCTGCACGACGGCAGCGACTCCGGCGCGGTCGCCGCGCTCGCCGACCGCATCTGGTACCCGGTCTGGGACCTCGGCCTCGCCCTCGACCACTCCGTCCGCACCCCGTCAGAGGCCCGCAAGACCGCCGGCGAGGACCTCAAGGTCCAGCTCGGCCTCCTCGACGCCCGCCACCTCGCCGGCGACCTCGGCCTGACCGCCGGACTGCGCACGGCCGTCCTCGCCGACTGGCGCAACCAGGCACCCAAACGCCTCCCCGAACTCCAGGAACTCTGCGCCGAACGCGCCGAGCGCCAGGGCGAGTTGCAGTACCTCCTCGAACCCGACCTCAAGGAGGCCCGCGGCGGCCTCCGCGACGCCACCGCGCTGCGCGCCGTAGCGGCCTCCTGGCTCGCCGACGCCCCGCGCGAGGGCCTCGCCGACGCCCGCCGCCGCCTCCTCGACGTCCGCGACGCCCTGCACCTCACCACCGGCCGCGCGACCGACCGGCTCGCGCTCCAGGAGCAGGACCAGGTCGCCGCCGAGCTGGGCCTCCTCGACGCGGACACCCTGCTGCGGCAGGTCTACGAAGCGGCACGCGTCGTGTCGTACGCCAGTGACGTCACCTGGCGTGAAGTGGGGCGTGTGCTGCGGTCCCGTGCCGTGCGGCCGAGGCTGCGGGCCATGCTCGGCGGGGGCGCCAAACCCGCCGCCGAGCGCTCACCGCTGGCCGAAGGGGTCGTGGAACAGGACGGTGAGGTGGTGCTCGCCCGCGCCGCGCGCCCCGAGCGCGACCCGGTCCTCCCGCTGCGCGCCGCCGCTGCCGCCGCACAGGCCGGTCTTCCGCTCTCCCTGCACGCCGTACGGCGCATGGCGACCACCGCGCGCCCGTTGCCCACGCCCTGGCCCGCCGAGGCGCGCGAACAGCTCGTCACGCTGCTCGGCTCCGGGCAGCCCACCGTCGACGTGTGGGAGGCGCTGGAGGCCGAGGGACTGATCACCCGCCTCCTCCCCGACTGGGAGCGGGTGCGCTGCCGCCCGCAGCGCAACGCCGTGCACATCTGGACCGTCGACCGGCACCTCATCGAAACCGCCGTCCGCGCCTCGGAGTTCGCCCGCCGCGTCAGCCGCCCCGACCTGCTCCTGGTCGCCGCGCTGCTGCACGACATCGGCAAGGGCTGGCCCGGCGACCACTCCGTGGCCGGCGAGATCATCGCCAAGGACGTGGCCGCCCGCATCGGTTTCGACCGCGCGGAAGTCGCCGTACTCGCCACGCTCGTACGCCACCACCTGCTGCTCATCGACACCGCCACCCGGCGTGACCTGGAGGACCCGGCGACGGTCCGTTCGGTCGCGGAGGCGGTCGGTACGACCAGCACCCTGGAACTGCTGCACGCCCTGACCGAGGCGGACGCGCTGGCCACAGGACCGGCCGCCTGGTCCTCCTGGCGGGCCTCCCTCGTCACCGACCTGGTGAAGCGGGTCGCCGCGGTCCTCACCGGGGACGCCCCCGAGGAGCCCGAGGCAGGTGCGGCCACCGCCGAGCAGGAACGGCTCGCGATCGAGGCTGTAGCGACGGGCGGTCCGGTGCTCGCGCTCCGGGCCCAGACCGAACCCCCGTCCGAGGGCGAGCCCGCCGGCGACCCCGAACCCCTCGGCGTGGAACTCCTGATCGCCGTCCCCGACCAGCCGGGCGTCCTCCCCGCGGTGGCCGGCGTCCTGGCGATGCACCGCCTGACGGTCCGTACGGCGGAACTGCGCGCCCTGGACCTGCCCGACGGCGTAGAGGGCTCGGTGCTCCTGCTGAACTGGCGGGTCGCCGCCGAGTACGGCTCCCTGCCCCAGGCCGCCCGGCTGCGCGCCGATCTCGTACGGGCCCTGGACGGATCCTTGGACATCGCGGGCCGCCTCGCCGAGCGCGACGCCGCGTATCCGCGCCGCCGGGGTGTCGTGGCACCGGCGGCCCGTGTGACGGTGGCCCCGGCCGCTTCCCGGCACGCCACGGTCATCGAGGTGCGCGCGCACGACGCCCCCGGGCTGCTGCACCGCATCGGACGAGCCCTGGACGACGTGGGGGTACGGGTCCGGAGCATGCACGTGTCGACCCTGGGCTCGAACGCGGTGGACGCCTTCTACGTGACGACCCCCGAGGGCGTACCCCTGCCGACGGACGAGGCGGCCGCGGCGGCACGGAAGCTGGAGGAGACGTTGCGGGCGTGAGCCCGCCCCGGCTTTCCGACCCCGCGGGCGGGGACGATTCGCTTGCGCGGCCGGATACCCTGGAAGACGCTCACACTGCCCCCGACTCCGAGGACCGACGCCGCCGTGTTCGATACTCTCTCCGACCGCCTCTCAGCGACCTTCAAGAATTTGCGTGGCAAGGGGCGTCTGAGCGAGGCGGACATCGACGCCACCGCGCGCGAGATCCGTATCGCCCTCCTCGAAGCGGACGTGGCCCTGCCCGTCGTCCGCACGTTCATCAAGAACGTCAAGGAGCGTGCTCTCGGCGCCGACCTCAACAGGGCGCTGAACAACCCGGCCCAGCAGGTCGTGAAGATCGTCAACGAGGAACTCGTCACGATCCTCGGCGGCGAGACCCGGCGCCTGCGCTTCGCCAAGAACCCGCCGACCGTGATCATGCTCGCGGGTCTCCAGGGTGCCGGTAAGACGACCCTCGCCGGCAAGCTCGGCAAGTGGCTCAAGGACCAGGGGCACTCGCCGCTGCTCGTCGCCGCCGACCTCCAGCGCCCGAACGCCGTGAACCAGCTCAGCGTCGTCGCCGAGCGCGCCGGTGTCGCGGTCTACGCGCCCGAGCCGGGCAACGGCGTCGGGGACCCGGTCAAGGTCGCCAAGGACTCCATCGAGTTCGCGAAGACCAAGGTCCACGACATCGTGATCGTGGACACCGCGGGCCGCCTGGGCATCGACCAGGAACTGATGCAGCAGGCCGCGGACATCCGCGACGCGGTCAGCCCGGACGAGATCCTGTTCGTCGTCGACGCGATGATCGGTCAGGACGCGGTCAACACCGCCGAGGCCTTCCGCGACGGCGTCGGCTTCGACGGCGTGGTGCTCTCCAAGCTCGACGGCGACGCCCGCGGTGGTGCGGCCCTGTCGATCGCCTCGGTCACCGGCAAGCCGATCATGTTCGCGTCGAACGGCGAGAAGCTCGACGACTTCGACGCCTTCCACCCGGACCGGATGGCCTCCCGCATCCTCGACATGGGTGACCTGCTCACCCTGATCGAGCAGGCGGAGAAGACGTTCAGCCAAGAAGAGGCCGAGAAGATGGCCTCCAAGCTGGCGTCCAAGAAGGGCCAGGACTTCACCCTCGACGACTTCCTGTCCCAGATGGAACAGGTCAGGAAGATGGGCAGCATCAGCAAGCTGCTCGGCATGCTCCCCGGCATGGGCCAGATCAAGGACCAGATCAACAACCTGGACGAGCGCGACGTCGACCGCACGGCCGCGATCATCAAGTCGATGACCCCGGCCGAGCGCGCCGAGCCGACCATCATCAACGGCTCGCGCCGCGCCCGTATCGCCAAGGGCTCCGGCGTCGAGGTCAGCGCCGTGAAGGGCCTGGTCGAGCGGTTCTTCGAGGCCCGCAAGATGATGTCCCGCATGGCGCAGGGCGGTGGGATGCCCGGCATGCCGGGGATGCCGGGCATGGGCGGCGGCCCCGGCCGCACCAAGAAGCAGCCCAAGCAGGCCAAGGGCAAGCAGCGCTCCGGCAACCCGATGAAGCGCAAGCAGCAGGAACTGGAAGAGGCCCAGCGCCGCGAGGCGGGTGCGGCTCAGGGCGGCAACGCGTTCGGACTGCCCGAGCAGGGCGCCCAGGACTTCGAGCTGCCGGACGAGTTCAAGAAGTTCATGGGCTGAGCTTGAGAAGGTTCATGGGCTGACAACCCGTCTTCTACGTCGCCGAGGGCGCCCCTCTCCGGAAGGGCGTCCTCGGCGCGTGCTGGGCGTGCCGACGCCTGGCCCGTGTCGTAACTTGCCGATATGACCAACCCCGCGCCGCCGCGCAAGTCGACCGACCAGCCCTGGCGTACCGAGGGCACCCCGGACGAGCCCCCGAAGCCGTCGCCGGGCGGGAAGAAGATGCGCGGCGGCTGGTGGAGCCTGATCCTCACCGCGCTGGTCGTCTACCTGATCGCGAACCTCATCCTGTCCTTCTTCAACGAGGGCAACGAGCCGACGATCTCGTACACGGAGTTCAGCAAGCAGGTCGACGCGGGCAACGTCACCAAGATCTACGCCAAGGGCAACGCGATCCAGGGCCAGCTCAAGAAGAGCCAGGACAACCCGGACGGCGACGGCAAGTACACCAAGTTCGACACCGAGCGGCCGACCTTCGCGGACGACCAGCTCTGGGAGGACCTGACCAAGCACAACGTCACCGTCACGGCGGAGCCGGTCGTCCAGCACCGTAGTTTTCTGGCCAATCTGCTGATCTCGCTGGCCCCGATGGTGCTCCTGGTCGTCCTGTGGCTCTTCATCGCGCGGCGGATGAGCTCGGGGCTCGGCGGCGCGGGCGGCATGCTCGGCCGCAAGGCACCGCCGAAACCGGTCGAGCTGGAGCCGGGCAAGCAGCGCACGACGTTCGAGGACGTCGCCGGCATCGACGAGGTCGAGGGCGAGCTGAACGACGTCGTCGACTTCCTCAAGAACCCGGACGCCTACCGCAAGATGGGCGCCAAGATGCCCCGGGGCGTGCTGCTCTCGGGCCCGCCCGGCACCGGCAAGACGCTGCTCGCGCGGGCGGTCGCGGGGGAGGCGGGGGTGCCGTTCTTCTCGGCCTCGGCCTCCGAGTTCATCGAGATGATCGTCGGTGTCGGTGCCTCACGCGTGCGTGAACTGTTCGCGGAGGCCCGCAAGGTGGCGCCCTCCATCATCTTCATCGACGAGATCGACACCATCGGCCGGGCCCGCGGCGGCGGCAGCGGCATGGGCGGTCACGACGAGCGCGAACAGACCCTGAACCAGATCCTCACCGAGATGGACGGCTTCTCCGGCTCCGAGGGCGTCATCGTCATCGCGGCCACCAACCGCGCCGACGTCCTCGACCCGGCCCTGACCCGCCCCGGCCGCTTCGACCGGGTGGTCGTGGTCTCGCCGCCCGACCGGGGTGGCCGCGAGGCGATCCTGGAGATCCACACCCGCGAGATCCCGCTCGCGGAGGGCGTGAACCTCGCCCAGGTCGCCCGTACGACCCCGGGCATGACCGGCGCCGAACTCGCCAACCTCGCCAACGAGGCCGCCCTCCTCGCCGTCAAGCGCAAGCAGAGCGAGGTCACCCAGTCCGACCTCTCGGAAGCCCTGGAGAAGGTCCAACTGGGCGCCGAACGCCCGCTGGTGATGCCCGAGGAGGAACGCCGCCGCACCGCCTACCACGAGAGCGGCCACGCCCTCCTCGGCATGCTCCAGCCCGGCGCCGACCCGGTCCGCAAGATCACCATCGTCCCGCGCGGGAGGGCCCTCGGCGTCACGCTCTCGACGCCGGACGCGGACAAGTACGCGTACACCGAGGAGTACCTGCGCGGCCGGATCATCGGCGCCCTCGGTGGCATGGCCGCGGAACAGGTCGTCTACGGAGTGATCACCACCGGCGCCGAGAACGACCTCGAACAGGTCACCAACATCGCGCGCGGCATGGTCGCCCGCTGGGGCATGAGCGAGCGCGTCGGCCGCCTCTCCGCCCTCCCCAGCGACGCCCAGCAGGCCTACGGCCTCTCGGCGGCACCGCAGACCCTGGACGTGATCGACCACGAGATGCGCCGCATCGTCGACGAGTGCTACGACGAGGCACTCCGCAAACTCCGCGACCACCGCGGCCAGTTGGACTCGCTGGCCGAGGCCCTCCTGGAGAACGAGACGCTGGAGGAGACGGACGCGTACCGCATCGCGGGCGTCACCCGCCTCTTCAAGGAAGAGCCGTAGTCATCCTCAGGTCGTACGCGCGATCAGATACCGGAACACGTTCGGCATCCACACCGTCCCGTCCCGCCGCTGATACGGATGCAAGGCCTCCGCCAACTCCTTGTCCACCTGCACCTGATCGGTCGCGCTGATCGCCGCGTCGAAGAGCCCCGTCGACAGCAGCCCTCGTACGGCGCTCTCGACGTCGGCGTACCCGAAGGGGCACGACACCCGCCCGGAGCCGTCCGGCCTGAGGCCCGCGCGCTGGGCGACCTCCTCCAGGTCGTCGCGCAGAGCCGGGCGCCAACTGCCCGCGCTGCGCAGCGGATCCGCGAGCCTGGTGGCCACCCGCAGCACGGACGACGTGGCACAGCGCTCCGGCGGACCCCAGGCGGCCAGCACCACGGGTGTCCCGTGCCCGGCCAGTGGCGTTGCGGACGCGAGTAACTCGCCGAGTCCCTCCGAGTCGCCCGCGAGACACCCGATCGGCTCGAAGGCGGTCACCAGGGTGTACGCGGGCGTCTCCGCGTCGGCCGCGTCGCGAGGTGAGCCGTGGACGAGCCGGGTGCGCGCACGCGCGCGTGGAGCCCATGCGTCCGGCAGCAGGCGCTCCCGGGCGAGGGCCAGTCGTTCGGGGGAGGAGCCTTCGACACCGGTGACGGCCGCGCCTCTGGAGGCCGCCATCAACAGAGCCAGCCCTGAACCGCAGCCGAGGCCGAGCAGCCGGGTGCCGGACCCCACCTCCAGTCGCTCGTAGACGGCTTCGTGGAGCGGCACCAGCATCCGCTCCTGGATCTCGGACCAGTCACGCGCGCGTGCACCCAGGTCCACGCGGGGCGCGGGCCCCGCATGAGGCAGGTACTGCCGCACGAGCGTAGGTGTCATGGAAAGCGCCCCAATCCGCCGAGAGTTGTGGCCGTGCCCGTTTCCGAGGCCCCCGTGATGTGCGCCCGCACTTCCCCCGTATGCCAGCAAACTCCGCACTCGCGACGGCGTCCAGGGGTTGTGGGGTCCGGCTTGTGGCTTCTCTGTGGGAGTGAAAAGAATTCACATGACGGCAACGCGGCCCCGTACGATCTCGCCATGGCCAAGGCACCCGTACTCACGCCGCGGGCGGAAGACTTCCCCCGCTGGTACCAGGATCTGATCAGCAAGGCCGAGCTGGCCGACAACGGCCCGGTGCGCGGCTCCATGGTCATCCGACCGTACGGGTACGGCCTCTGGGAGCGGATGCAGGCCGAGATGGACGCCCGCATCAAGGACACGGGCACCGAGAACGCGTACTTCCCGCTGCTGATCCCGCAGTCCTACCTCGCCCGCGAGGCGGACCATGTCGAGGGCTTCGCGCCCGAGTTGGCCGTGGTCACCCACGGCGGCGGCAAGGAGCTGGAGGAGCCTGCGGTCGTCCGGCCCACCTCCGAGATGATCATCAACGAGTACTTCTCGAAGTGGGTGCAGAGCTACCGCGACCTGCCCCTGCTGATCAACCAGTGGGCGAACGTGGTCCGTTGGGAGCTGCGGCCCCGCCTCTTCCTCCGTACGAGTGAGTTCCTCTGGCAGGAGGGCCACACGGCGCACGCGACCTACGAGGAGGCGCGCGACTTCGCCGCGCACATCCACCGTCAGGTCTACGAGGACTTCATGGTCAACGTCCTCGCGATGGACGTCGTACCGGGCCGCAAGACGGTCAAGGAGCGGTTCGCGGGCGCGATCAACACCCTCACCCTGGAAGGGATGATGGGCGACGGCAAGGCGCTGCAGATGGCGACCAGTCACGAGCTGGGCCAGAACTTCGCCAAGGCCTTCCACACCCAGTACCTGTCCAAGGAGGGCAAGCAGGAACTCGTCTGGCAGACCTCATGGGGCTCCACCACGCGCATGATCGGCGCCCTGGTGATGATGCACGGCGACGACGACGGACTCCGGGTGCCGCCGCGGCTCGCCCACATCCAGGCCGTCGTCCTCGCGATCAAGGGCGACGAGGCGGTTCTGGCCAAGGTCCGCGAGATCGGGGACCGGCTGAAGGCGGCGGGCGTGCGCGTCCGGGTCGACGTCCGCACGGACATCCCCTTCGGGCGCCGGGCCGTCGACTGGGAGCTGAAGGGCGTGCCCGTACGGATCGAGGTCGGACCCCGTGACCTGGAGAACGGCACCGCGATGCTGGCCCGCCGGATCCCGGGAGGCAAGGAGCCGGTGGCGATCGACTCCCTCGTAGAGCTGCTTCCCGTAGTCCTGGAGGAGGATCAGGCGCTGCTGCTGAGGCAGTCCCGCGAGCGGCGCGAGTCCCGTACCTCCGAGGTGTCGACGATCGCGGAGGCCGTCGAGGCCGCCACCGCCGGCGGCTGGGCGCGCATCCCGTGGGCGACCCTCGGCGAAGAAGGCGAGGCCGAGTTGGCCGAGCACGCGGTGACCGTACGGTGTCTGGTCGCCGAGGACGGGTCGGTACCGGACGCCGACAAGGCACCCGGTAACGTCGCGGTCGTCGCGCGCGCTTACTGATGTAGCGCCCTTCCGGCGGGAGAGCGACCGAAACGCCCCTTGCGCAACGGCGGAGTACAGCTCCCCCGGCGCGCGGACAGCGTCTACGCGCGGGGTCGTACGTAGGACTACGCACCAGCTTGGTATGAGCTGTGAGGCTTCTCCGCAGATCAGCGCACCCGCCCTCGTCAGGACGCATCAGCGGCAACTGACGGGTACGTGCAAATTATTTGGGATGCCCCGGAATCGGAACACAGGGGCACTCCGGCTCGTTGTCATTACGTGAGCACGACACAGACACCACCTGTTCTCGCCGCAGAGCTGGCAGAGGCGTGGGCCGACATTCAGCGGTACCACCCCGAACTGCCCGATCTGGCCGCGCCCGAGTCCCTGATCGGAGAGTCGTCGTCCGCATGCGGACACGAGCTCTCCTTCGAGCGACTGCTCCATGAGGCAGTCCATGGCATCGCCGCTTCGCGCGGCGTGCGCGACACGTCCCGTGCCGGCCGCTACCACAACCGCAGATTCCTCGCGATCGCCGAGGAGCTGGGCCTGGACCACCCCGACGAACCGCATCCCAGCAGCGGCTTCTCGCTGGTCCAGCTCAACCCCGAGGCCAAGCGGCGCTACCGGCCGACCATCGAGCGCCTCCAGCGCGCGTTGAAGGCCCACACCGTCGCCACCTCCGCCGACACCTCGCGCACCTTCCGCGGCCCGGCCGCCCGTCACGGCTCGTCCGGTGGCGGCGTCCGCGTCAAGGCGGTGTGCGACTGCGGTCGTAACGTACGGGTCGTCCCGTCGGTGCTGGCCCAGGCGCCGATCGTGTGCGGGGGCTGCGGCAAGCCCTTCCGCATCCCGGAGGTCGTGGGCGCGGCCTGAGGATGCGGCTGCTCGTGGCAGCCGCATCCCGCAGGTCGGGGTTGCGCACACCCGCGCCGGTCACCTCCCGGCGCCGGGTGTCGCTTCCGCGCGACCGGGGGCATGCTCCCCGGTCGAGCGGACCGCCAGGGTGTGGCACAATGGCTAGCTGTACTCGACAGCCGCACAGGAACCCTCTCGCCTCCGGCTGACGCGTCCATCGGGCACTCGGGTACCGCAACCCCACGCGGCCATCTCGCCGTGCCCAACCACGTCAAAACCAGGAGAACCCACTCCCGTGGCAGTCAAGATCAAGCTGAAGCGTCTGGGCAAGATCCGTTCGCCTCACTACCGCATCGTCGTCGCCGACTCCCGTACCCGCCGTGATGGCCGGGCCATCGAGGAGATCGGTCTGTACCACCCGGTGCAGAACCCCTCGCGCATCGAGGTCGACACGGACCGCGCGCAGTACTGGCTGAGTGTCGGCGCGCAGCCGACCGAGCCCGTGCTCGCCATCCTGAAGCTCACCGGCGACTGGCAGAAGTTCAAGGGCCTGCCGGCCCCGGCTCCGCTGCTCGTGGCCGCGCCGAAGGCCGCGCGTCCGGTGTTCGACGCCCTCGGTGGCGACGACGCGAGCAAGGGTGAGGCGATCACCCAGAAGAAGAAGGCTGAGAAGAAGGACGAGGCTGCGGCCGAGTCCGAGTCGACCGAGGCCTGAGCATGCTCGAGGAGGCCCTTGAGCACCTCGTGAAGGGCATCGTCGACAACCCTGACGATGTGCAGGTCGCCTCGCGCGACCTGCGTCGTGGACGCGTGCTGGAGGTCCGGGTACACCCCGACGACCTCGGCAAGGTGATCGGTCGCAACGGCCGCACCGCTCGCGCTCTGCGCACCGTCGTGGGCGCCATCGGCGGCCGAGGTGTCCGCGTCGACCTTGTCGACGTGGACCACGTCCGCTGACGTTCGTGGATCACATCCACTGACGTCTATCGCAAACCGGCTCGGGCCGGGGAGGGCCTGCGGGCCGTCCCCGGCCCGTCGTCGTACTACAGGAGATCAAGCACAGTGCAGCTGGTAGTCGCTCGCATCGGCCGCGCCCACGGCATCAAGGGCGAGGTCACCGTCGAGGTACGCACCGACGAGCCGGAGCTCAGGCTCGCCCCCGGAGCCGTCCTGGCCACCGAACCCGCCTCCACCGGCCCCCTGACCATCGAGGCGGGCCGTGTCCACAGCGGCCGTCTCCTCTTGCGCTTCGAGGGCGTGAGCGACCGCACCGGCGCCGAGGCCCTGCGTAACACCCTCCTGATCGCCGAGATCGACCCGGAGGAGCTGCCGGAGGAAGAGGACGAGTACTACGACCACCAGCTCATGGATCTGGACGTGGTCACCAAGGACGGCGTGGAGGTCGGCCGGATCACCGAGATCTCGCACCTGCCCTCCCAGGACCTCTTCATCGTGGAGCGGCCCGATGGCAGCGAGGTGATGATCCCGTTCGTCGAGTCGATCGTCACGGAGATCGACCTGGAGGAGCAGCGCGCGGTCATCGACCCGCCGCCCGGGCTGATCGACGACCAGGCGGAAATCGTGTCCTCCAGGGAGGAGGAGGCGTAATGCGGCTCGACGTCGTCACGATCTTCCCCGAGTACCTCGAACCGCTGAACGTCTCCCTCGTCGGCAAGGCACGCGCGCGTGGACAGCTGAATGTGCACGTGCATGATCTGCGCTCCTGGACGTACGACCGCCACAACACGGTCGACGACACCCCCTACGGCGGCGGCCCCGGCATGGTCATGAAGACCGAGCCCTGGGGCGACGCCCTGGACTCGGTCCTGGCCGACGGCTACGAGACGGGCTCCGGTGCGCCGGCGCTCATCGTGCCCACGCCCAGCGGCCGGCCCTTCACCCAGGAACTCGCCGTAGAGCTCTCCGAGCGGCCCTGGCTGGTCTTCACGCCCGCCCGCTACGAGGGCATCGACCGGCGGGTCATCGACGAGTACGCGACCCGGATGCCCGTCTACGAGGTGTCCATCGGCGACTATGTGCTCGCCGGCGGCGAGGCGGCCGTCCTGGTCGTCACGGAGGCCGTGGCGCGGCTGCTGCCGGGCGTCCTGGGCAACGCCGAGTCCCACCGCGACGACTCCTTCGCGCCCGGGGCCATGGCCAACCTCCTGGAGGGGCCGATCTACACCAAGCCGCCCCAGTGGCGCGGCCGGGAGATCCCGGACGTGCTGCTCAGCGGCCACCACGGCAAGATCGCCCGCTGGCGGCGCGACGAGGCCCTGAAGCGCACGGCCGCCCACCGGCCCGACCTGATCGAGCGCTGCGAGCCCAAGGCCTTCGACAAGAAGGACCGCGAGATGCTGTCGATCCTGGGCTGGGCGCCGGACCCGGCGGGGGAGCCGTACGGCCGATTTTGGCGCAGGCCGGACGGCGTGGAAGAATAGGTCGCTGTTGTGCGTCGTCCGGCGTGCGCCCCTGCCACAGGGGGACACGACGCCCGCCCCGACACGGACAGCATCCTTCAGAACACCTATCTCCCGTCGGTGACCTGTGGCATCGATGAAGAAAGCAGACGAAATGTCCCACCTGCTCGACACCGTCGACAGCGCCTCGCTGCGCACCGACATCCCGGCCTTCCGCCCGGGTGACACCGTCAACGTCCACGTCCGCGTCATCGAGGGCAACCGCTCCCGTGTGCAGCAGTTCAAGGGCGTAGTCATCCGTCGCCAGGGCGCCGGTGTCCGCGAGACCTTCACGGTCCGCAAGGTCTCGTTCTCCGTCGGCGTCGAGCGCACCTTCCCGGTGCACACCCCGATCGTCGAGAAGATCGAGCTCGTGACCCGTGGTGACGTCCGTCGCGCGAAGCTGTACTACCTCCGTGACCTGCGCGGCAAGGCCGCGAAGATCAAGGAGAAGCGCGACAACTGATCGCGATCGGGGAGTTCACATCTCGGCCGGATAACATCTGGCCCCGATGGACACCGAAGCACAGCACACGGAGCGCGACCGCTCCTCCCGCCCTTCCGACTCCGAGGACACCTCGGACGAAGGGGGCCCGGAGGAACGGTCGCGTTTCGCGTTGGTGTCGCGTGTCGCCGAGTGGCTGCCCGGCGGCCGGATCACCCTGACTGCCCTGGTCTGTCTGGTGTTTCTGCTGCTGCTCAACACGTTCTTGCTGCAGCCATTCCAAATTCCCAGCGGATCCATGGAATCCGGATTGAGGATCGGCGACCGCGTTCTCGTAAATAAGTTGGCGTACCGTTTCGGTGCTCATCCGCGGCGCGGCGACATCGTCGTGTTCGACGGCACCGGCTATTTCGGGGACGCCGACTACATCAAGCGCGTTGTGGGTGTGGGGGGAGACCACGTGGTCTGCTGCGACGAGGAGGGGAGGCTCCAGGTGAACGGGCGGTCGGTCGACGAGACGGCGTTCCTGTACCCCGGAGACACCCCGTCCGCCGTGCCTTTCGACGTGGTCGTGCCCCAGGGCACTCTCTTCGTCCTCGGTGACCACCGAGGCGACTCAAGCGACTCCCGGGATCACCTGGGCGATCCGGGCGGAGGCATGATTCCTGTTGGTGACGTCATCGGACGAGCCGACTGGATCGTCTGGCCCGCCGGGCACTGGACCCACCTCGTCCGGCCCGGCGCCTACGGACGTGTCCCCGCCGCGGACGGCGCCCATGGGTAACCGCGGAAGGCCACGCGGCGCGACGCCGGGCGGCTCCTTCGGGAACGAGAACCTGCTGCCCACCGGCTTCCGGCGCGCGGGCGCCCTGGCGCCGGCAGGGGGCGCCGGCCGCAGCCGGGCCGAGCGGCGCAAGCTGCAGCGCAAGGTCAAGCGGCGGCGCAGGCGCGGCGCGGTCCGGGAGATACCCCTCCTGGTCGGTGTCGCCGTCCTCATCGCCCTCGTCCTGAAGACCTTCCTCGTCCAGGCGTTCGTGATCCCGTCGGGCTCCATGGAGCAGACGATCCGCATCGGCGACCGCGTCCTGGTCGACAAGTTCACCCCCTGGTTCGGCTCCGAGCCCAAGCGCGGTGACGTCGTCGTCTTCCATGACCCG
This sequence comes from Streptomyces sp. NPDC050508, assembly GCF_040655155.1. Taxonomy (NCBI): domain Bacteria; kingdom Bacillati; phylum Actinomycetota; class Actinomycetes; order Kitasatosporales; family Streptomycetaceae; genus Streptomyces; species Streptomyces sp. NPDC050508. The sequence continues at coordinate 179,296 of NZ_JBFAJJ010000006.1, read as the reverse complement.
GGCGGCTGGCTGGGGGACGAGGAGACCACCAAGAAGAACGACCCCGTCGTCGTCAAGCAGGTCAAGGAAGGCCTCCAGTTCATCGGCCTGTTGCCGTCCGACAACGAGAAGGACCTCATCAAGCGGGTCATCGGCGTCGGCGGCGACCACGTCAAGTGCTGTGACGCGCAAGGGCGGGTGACCGTCAACGGCGTTCCCCTGACCGAGGGCGACTACCTGTATCCCGGGAACGCACCGTCCGAAACAGCGTTCGACATCACCGTCCCCAAGGGCCGGCTGTGGGTGATGGGCGACCACCGCGGCAACTCGGCGGACTCCCGGGCCCACCAGAACACCAGCTACGGCGGCACGGTTCCGCTGAGCCTGGTGGTGGGGCGGGCCAAGGTCATCGCCTGGCCCATGGGCCACTGGACCAGCCTGAACGAACCTAAAACCTTCGCATCGGTTTCCAACTCGGTGGCGGGGACGACCGCCGCTCCCGAACTGTCGCATAGGGTTGCCCCGGTCGATCCGAACGGATCGGTCCAACTCCCGAGCCCTGCGGAACTCCCGCTCGTTATGGGAGTGGTGGGCCTGCGCCGAGGATGGCGCAGGCGGCGGCACGGAGTGAGGAGTTGGCGTGGGGGATGTGGCGGTTGGCGCACGGTCCGGACACGACGGCGAGGAGCACCACGAACGTCCCGTGGAAGCACCCGTCCCGGCCGCGGACAGCGCCGTGACCTCCGGGAGTGACTCGGGAGTCGACGAGGACGGTACGGCGCCGGGTGACGCGACCCGGACCGAGGAAGCGGGGCCGGGTGACTCGACCCCCCAGGTGAAGAAGCAGCGTTCCTTCTGGAAGGAGCTGCCGATCCTGATCGTCATCGCGCTCGTCCTCGCGCTGCTGATCAAGACGTTCCTGGTGCAGGCGTTCTCGATTCCCTCCGACTCGATGCAGAACACCCTCCAGCAGGGTGACCGTGTCCTGGTCGACAAGCTCACCCCGTGGTTCGGTTCCGAGCCCGAGCGCGGTGAGGTCGTCGTCTTCCACGACCCGGGCCACTGGCTGGACGGCGAGCCCACGGCCGACCCGAACGCCCTGCAGAAGGTGCTGAGTTGGATCGGCCTGATGCCGTCGGCCCAGGAGCGGGACCTGATCAAGCGGGTCATCGGCGTCGGCGGGGACACGGTCTCCTGCAGCGGCACCGGCCCGCTGACGGTCAACGGCAAGGCGTTGAACGAGCCGTACGTCTACCCCGGCAACACCCCGTGCACCAACGACGACCAGGGCGGTCAGTTCACCGTCAAGGTCCCCAAGGGTGACATCTGGGTGATGGGCGACCACCGGCAGAACTCGCGGGACTCGCGCTACAACCAGTCCGACAAGTACCACGGCATGGTCCCGGTGAAGGAGGTCGTCGGCCGCGCGATCGTCAAGGCCTGGCCCATCAACCGCTGGGGCACGCTGCCGATCCCGGACACCTTCGACCAGACCGGCATCAACACGCAGGCCTCGGCCTCCCGCCTGCTGACGGCCGCACCGCAGGGCCTCGCCCTCGTCGGAGTCCTGCCGTTGGTCCTGTGGCGCCGCAAGCGGTCGGGCAAGGACGAGTAAAGGCCTTGTAGAGCTTGTGACCTTGGTCCCGGAGGAAGGGCTGACCACCCTCGGTACCGCCGGGTAGGGTGCGGACTCATGGGTGGCGAGAGCGCAACACGTACGGCCCCGCGCACAGGCGGCGGCACAGGCAAGGGCCCGGTGGGCAGCCGGACCGGACAGCGGTTGTCCGGGCTGGCCGTCGCACTGGGCCTTGTGCTGTTCCTCGGCGGATTCGGCTGGGGAGCGGTGGTCTACCGGCCGTACACGGTGCCCACCAGCTCCATGACGCCGACCATCGACATGGGCGACCGGGTGCTGGCGCAGCGCATCGACGGCAGCAAGGTGCGCCGGGGCGACGTCGTCGTCTTCACCGACAAGACCTGGGTGACGAACGCGCCCGTGGTCAAGCGCGTCGTCGCGGTCGGCGGGGACACCGTCTCCTGCTGCACCAACGGCAAGCTGGTCGTCAACGGCAAGCAGATCGACGAGGGCTACCTCAAGGGCGGCGCGGTCGAGGACAAGACGATCCCGACGGTGAAGGTCCCCAAGGGCCGCCTGTTCCTGCTCGGCGACGAACGCCAGGGCTCCCTGGACTCCAGCGCCCACCTCACGGACGTGGCCGGCGGCACCGTCGCGAGCAGCGCCGTGAACGCCCGCGTGGACGCCGTCGTCTGGCCCATGAAGGGCATGCTGGAGCGCCCCACCGGCTTCGCGGAACTCGGCGGCCTCTCCCAGCCCGGCCCCCTGCGCGTGATCGTCGCCTTGATCGTCGCGGGCATGGTCCTCGTCCTCGGTGGAGGTGCCTACGGCCCCGTCGCCAAGCTGGCGGGCGGCCGTCGCGCCCGTACCCGGACGGAGCCCGCCGGTGCCCGCTGAGGTCACCGAGGAGGGCCAGGACTCCTACGAGGGCGGCCTGCGCAAGGTCGCCCGGGTCATCCTGCTCGACCCGCAGGACCGCATCCTGCTGCTCCACGGCCACGAACCGGACGATCCGGCCGACGACTGGTGGTTCACCCCCGGCGGCGGCCTGGAGGGCGACGAGACCCACGAGGAGGCCGCCCTACGGGAACTCGCGGAGGAGACCGGCATCACCCAGGTCGAACTCGGCCCGGTCCTGTGGACACGGACATGCTCCTTCCCGTTCGCGGGCCGCCGCTGGGACCAGGACGAGTGGTACTACCTGGCCAGGACGGCTGCTACGGCCGAAGGAGTGCCCGGCGCCACGGCCCTCACCGAGCTGGAGCGACGCAGCGTCTCCGGAGCACGTTGGTGGACGTGCCGGGAACTGGACCGGGCGCATGAGACGGTGTATCCGACCAGACTCGCCGAGCTGCTCCGCAGGCTGCTCGACGAAGGTCCCCCGGCCGGGCCCGTGACCCTGGACACCGAAATCGTCTAGGGGCTTACGGGACTGGCGCACAATGGTGGGATCGCACGGGTGAAGGGGAACATGCCATGAGCGCCGAGGACCTCGAAAAGTACGAGACCGAGATGGAGCTGAAGCTCTACCGGGAGTACCGCGATGTCGTCGGTCTGTTCAAATACGTGATCGAGACCGAGCGGCGCTTCTACCTCACCAACGACTACGAGATGCAGGTGCACTCGGTCCAGGGCGAGGTGTTCTTCGAGGTGTCCATGGCGGACGCCTGGGTGTGGGACATGTATCGACCGGCTCGCTTCGTGAAGCAGGTGCGTGTGCTCACGTTCAAGGACGTGAACATCGAGGAGCTGAACAAGAGCGATCTGGAGCTGCCGGGCGGGTGACGGCGAGTACCCGCGGGGTGAATGTCGCTCGTGCGGGTGACGGAGATATCCACAATCGGTGAACGGTCCACCAAGATCCACTTGGTGGACCGTTCTGCGTGACGGTTGGTGCCGGAGGTGGTGCCGACATGAACGCACGCAGTGCACTCGGCAAGTACGGCGAGACGGTGGCCGCACGACGGCTGGTCGCGGCCGGAATGACGGTCCTGGAGCGCAACTGGCGCTGTGGCAGGACCGGCGAGATCGACATCGTGGCGCGGGACGGCGACGTCCTGGTGGTCTGCGAGGTCAAGACACGGCGGGCCGGTGCCTTCGAGCACCCGATGGCCGCCGTGACCCCCGACAAGGCGGAGCGCCTACGCGGGCTCGCCGCGCGGTGGATCCACGTCCACGGCGGAGCCCCGCCGGGAGGGGTCCGTATCGACCTGGTGGGCGTCGTCGTGCCCCGACGCGGCGGGCCCGTGGTCGAGCACGCTCGGGGGGTGGTCTGAGATGGGGTTCGCTCGTACGTGTTCGGTGGCGCTGGTGGGCGTCGAGGGTGTGGTGGTCGAGGTCCAGGCCGACCTCGAACCGGGCGTCGCCGCGTTCACGCTGGTGGGGCTGCCCGACAAGAGCCTGACGGAGAGCAAGGACCGGGTGCGCGCCGCGGTCGTCAACTCGGGAGCCGCGTGGCCGCAGAAGAAACTGACGGTGGGTCTGAGCCCGGCGTCCGTACCGAAGAGCGGCAGCGGCTTCGATCTGGCCGTCGCGGCGGCGGTACTCGGCGCGGCCGAACGGATCGATCCCCGGGTGCTCGCCGACATCGTGATGATCGGAGAACTGGGACTCGACGGGAGGGTCCGCCCGGTCCGGGGCATCCTCCCGGCGGTGCTGGCGGCGGCGGACGCGGGCTATGAGCAGGTGGTGGTGCCGGAGTGCGCAGCCGCCGAGGCGTCCCTCGTGCCCGGGGTGTCCGTGCTCGGCGTCCGCAGCCTGCGACAACTGATCGCCGTACTCGCGGACGAGCCCGTCCCCGACGAGGAACCGGACGACCTGGGCCGACCCGATCCGCTCCTCGCCGGCCTGCGCGTGCCGGGCACCGGGGCGGCCACGGGCATGCACAGCGTGGGGGCGGCACATCATGACCTCGGTCATGACCTCGCCGATGTCGTCGGGCAGTACGCGGCGCGCACGGCGGCGGAGATCTCCGCGGCTGGCGGACACCACCTCTTCCTTGAGGGGCCGCCGGGTGCGGGCAAGACCATGCTGGCGGAGCGGCTGCCCGCGATCCTGCCCCCGCTCAGCCGGCAGGACTCGCTGGAGGTCACGGCGGTCCACTCGGTGGCGGGCCTGTTGCCTCCGGGCAAACCCCTGATCGATGTCGCCCCCTACTGCGCCCCGCACCACTCGGCCACGATGCAGTCCCTCGTCGGGGGCGGACCCCACATGGCGAGGCCCGGAGCCGTCTCCCTGTCGCACCGGGGAATTCTCTTCCTCGACGAAACTCCGGAGTTCAGCAGCCAGGCCCTCGACGCGCTGCGGCAGCCACTGGAGTCGGGGTACGTGGTGATCGCCCGTAGTGCGGGTGTGGTGCGGTTCCCGGCGAGGTTCCAGATGGTGCTCGCCGCAAATCCGTGCCCCTGTGGCCGCTACTCACAGAAGGACGACTTCTGTGAGTGCCCGTCCTCATTGATCCGCCGCTATCAGGCCCGGATCTCCGGCCCACTGCTCGACCGGGTGGATCTGCGGGTCACGGTGGACCGCGTCACGCGGGACCAGCTCAGCGTGCGCGGTGCGCGAGGAGAGACCACCGCGGCGGTCGCGGACCGGGTGAGGGCGGCGCGGGAGCGGGCGGCGGCACGCCTCGCGGATACCCCGTGGCGCACCAACAGCGAGGTACCCGGCCGTGAACTGCGCAGCCGCTGGCACGCTGTGCGCGGGGCGATGGACGAGGCCGAACGCAGCCTGGAGCGGGGCGCGTTGACCGCGCGCGGGATCGACCGGGTCCTGCGTGTGGCCTGGACGGTCGCGGACCTCAAGGGTCACGACCGGCCCGACGAGCTGGACGTGGCCCTGGCCCTGCAACTGCGCACGGGTGTCGCACGAGGCGCGCCGATGTCCATCGGGGCACTGGCATGACCGCGAACGAGGACGCCGGCGACGAGTTCCTCGCCCGCGTCTTCCTCGCCCGGGTCGTCGAACCCGGCGACGAGGTCGCCGGCCGGTGGATCCGGGAGCTAGGGGCCGTGGAAGTGGCCCGGCGACTGCGGAACGGAGGTCCACAGCTCACCGGGGTGACCGACAAGCGGTGGGCCGGGCTGTGCGCACGGGCCGGACTGGTCGAGCCCGACCGGGACCTGGCCGTCGCGCAGGACGCCGGCGTGCGGTTCGTGTGTCCCGGTGACGTCGAGTGGCCCGCCCAGCTCGACGATCTCGGGGACGCGCGGCCCGTCGGGCTGTGGGTGCGCGGGCTGCCCAACCTGCGGGTGTGGGCGCTCAAGTCGGTCGCCGTCGTCGGCGCCCGCGCCTGCACCGAGTACGGCGCGCACATGGCGGCCACCCTCGCCGCCGGCCTCGCGGAGGACGGCTGGGTGGTCGTGTCCGGCGGCGCCTACGGAGTCGACGGTGCCGCACATCGCGGCGCCCTCGGCGCGGATGGTGCCACCGTCGCCGTGCTCGCCTGCGGCGTCGACCGGCCCTACCCGCGCGGCCACACCCAGTTGATCAGCAGGATCGCCGAACAAGGGTTGGTGGTGGGCGAGTTGGCGCCCGGGGAACATCCGACACCGAGCAGATTCATCCTCCGGAACAGGGTGATCGCCGCGCTCACCAGGGGCACCGTGGTCGTCGAGGCCGCCTATCGGAGCGGGTCCCTCGTCACCGCTCGGGCCGCGCAGCGGCTGGGACGCCACACGATAGGGGTACCCGGCCCGGCCACCAGCGGACTGTCCGCCGGTGTGCACGAACTCCTGCGCGGGGACGCGGTGCTGGTCACCGACGCCGCCGAAGTCGTCGAACTGGTCGGCGGCATGGGCGAACTGGCCCCGGACCGACGCGGACCGGTGCTCCCGCGCGACCTGTTGGAACCGGCCGCCCGGCGCATCCTCGCCGCACTGCCCGGCAACAGGGCGGCCCCGCCGCGGGAGATCGCGCGCGGTGCGCAGACCACGGAGGACGACGCGGTCGCGAGACTGTACGAACTCCGAGCACTTGGTTACGTCGAACGACACGGCGACGGCTGGAAGTTGACACGCCAGGCGATGATCTCGGTCCGGCCCGGTCGGGGGCGCCGCTGACCGAGCGTGTTCGGCCGTCCGGGGGAACCCCGACACCCTTGGGAATTCCCGCAGTTGGCGCATTCCGATGATCACGCAGAGCGATCGGAGTGACCTGTTCCGGCACCTCGTCGAACCCGTCCGTGCCCGGTCCGAGCCCCGCCCTTCGCACACCGCGACACTCCAGTCACGCTACGCTCACGGGGATTCCGGCACAGACCGGCAGACAGACCGGTAACTCCCCATCACTCCGACAGCTCACCCAGGCAACCCCACTTCACGGCAGAACGGCACAAGGCGACGAATGCCCCAGCACACCTCCGGGTCCGACCGGGCGGCGGCGATCCCCCCAGCCGCCCGTGACGGTGGCAGCGTCCGGCCGCCCGCTCCCTCGACGCTCGACGAGCTGTGGCGGTCGTACAAGACGACGGGCGACGAGCGGCTGCGCGAGCAGCTGATCCTGCACTACTCGCCGCTCGTGAAGTACGTCGCGGGACGGGTGAGCGTCGGGCTGCCGCCCAATGTGGAACAGGCGGACTTCGTGTCGTCGGGGGTGTTCGGACTGATCGACGCGATCGAGAAGTTCGACATCGAGCGGGAGATCAAGTTCGAGACGTATGCGATCACCCGCATCCGGGGCGCGATGATCGACGAACTGCGCGCGCTGGACTGGATCCCGCGTTCGGTGCGGCAGAAGGCGCGGAACGTGGAGCGGGCGTACGCCACGCTGGAGGCGCGGCTCAGACGCACCCCCAGCGAGGGCGAGGTGGCCGCCGAGATGGGCATCGCGGTGGAGGAACTCCACGCCGTCTTCAGCCAGTTGTCGCTGGCCAACGTGGTGGCGCTGGAGGAGCTGCTGCACGCCGGCGGTGAGGGCGGCGACCGGCTCAGCCTGATGGACACCCTGGAGGACACCGCCGCCGACAACCCGGTGGAGGTGGCCGAAGGCCGGGAGCTGCGGAGGTTCCTGGCGCGGGCGATCAACACGTTGCCCGAGCGGGAGAAGACCGTCGTCACGCTGTACTACTACGAGGGCCTCACCCTCGCCGAGATCGGCAACGTGCTCGGAGTGACCGAGAGCCGGGTCAGCCAGATCCACACCAAGTCCGTGCTGCAGCTGCGCGCCAAGCTGGCGAGTTTCGGCCGTTGAGCGAAAGCCGTGCGGCCTTTCTGACCTCGCAGAATCGTGCCTGCATGGCCTGAGCCACTCCCGCCGGGGGTGGACCGTCCGTAGAGTGGTTGACGTGCCAAGGATTCGAGCGGCCTCCGTGGCCGAGCACCGGTCGATGCAGCGAGCCGCCCTGCTGGACGCGGCTCGTTCCCTGCTGTCCGAGGGCGGGACGGAGGCGCTGACGTTCCCGGCCCTGGCCGAGCGGACGGGGCTCGCGCGGTCGTCCGTGTACGAGTACTTCCGCTCTCGGGCCGCTGTCGTCGAGGAGCTGTGCGAGGTCGACTTTCCCGTGTGGGCGGCGGATGTGTCGGCGGCGATGCGGCGGGCGGACTCGGCGGAGGGCAAGGTCGAGGCGTACGTACGGCAGCAGCTGGCGTTGGTAGGGGACCGGCGGCATCGGGCTGTGGTTGCCATCTCCGCGAGTGAGTTGGATGCGGGGGCTCGGGAGAAGATCCGTGCCGCGCATGGGGGGTTGGTGGCGATGATCGTCTCTGCGCTCGGGGATATGGGGCACGGGGAACCTCGGTTGGCGGCGATGTTGCTGCAAGGGGTTGTTGATGCGGCTGTGCGGCGGATTGAGTTGGGTGCCGCGGAGGATCCCTCGGTGATTACTGAGGCTGCGGTGAGTATGGCTTTGAGGGGTGTGCAGGGCTGAGTGTCTGCTGCGGGTCGGTGGGGGCTGGTCGCGCCCCGCGGCGGAGCCGCAAATCGATACAGCCCCGCGCCTCTAAAGGGGCGCTCCTAGTACCGGCAACAAGCGGGACGGCCCTCTGTTCAGTAGCCATGGCGGCAATAGCTCCAGCGGGTCCAAGTACATCTCCCCTCTCAGTAGGCCCCAGTGCACGCACGAAGTCGAGCAGTGGGAGCCGGTGATCTCCACCGTCCCCACCACCTCGCCCGGCTTCACCTCGTCGCCCTTCTTCACGGACGCGGCCACCGGTTCGTAGGTCGTGCGGAGGTCCGTCCCGGTCAGTTCCACCGCGACCACCCCTCGGCCCGCCACCCGGCCCGCGAAGGACACCCGGCCTGCCGCCACCGCTCGTACCTGAGCGCCGGGCGGGGTTGCCAGGTCCACGCCTCGGTGGCCCCGGGCGTAGAGCGTTGCCGGGGGTTCCCAGCCTCGTAGGACCAGGGGGTGTGAGCCGACCGGCCAGGTGCGTGCGATCGCCGGTACGGAGGGGACGGGGATCCCGGGTGCCGGGGGAGGGCTGTCGTTCGCTCGGGCCGTACAGGTCAGCAAGGTCAAGAGGAGGGCCAGTAGTAAGGCGAGGCCAGTACGTGCAGTTCGGTCGTCTCGTCGCATCCGCATGGCACAAACCGTGCCGTACCCGCGCCGATCATGGCCGGGAACTGTGGACCACCGGCCGGCTGTGGACAACGGCGTCACCCGGTACCTCGCGGGTCCCGTACACTTCCTTTGGCGATCCGGGTCACCGGGTCGACTTCGCACGCCCCGACATCTGGTCCTCCGTCGAGCAGACGAAAAACCGGTGTCAGCGCTCCTCGGTCCTCTGGGCACGCGCACGTGGGCGTCAGGCGCGAGTGCCGTCCCGGTGCTCGCGGCACAACCGAGAAAATCAAGGAGAACGGCCATGGCCGTCGTCACGATGCGGGAGCTGCTGGAAAGCGGCGTCCACTTCGGTCACCAGACCCGTCGTTGGAACCCGAAGATGAAGCGCTTCATCTTCACGGAGCGCAACGGCATCTACATCATCGACCTGCTCCAGTCGCTGTCGTACATCGACCGCGCCTACGAGTTCGTCAAGGAGACCGTCGCCCACGGCGGCACGGTCATGTTCGTCGGCACGAAGAAGCAGGCGCAGGAGGCCATCGCCGAGCAGGCCACCCGCGTCGGCATGCCCTACGTCAACCAGCGCTGGCTGGGCGGCATGCTCACCAACTTCTCCACCGTCTACAAGCGTCTGCAGCGCCTCAAGGAGCTTGAGCAGATCGACTTCGAGGACGTCGCCGCGTCCGGTCTCACCAAGAAGGAGCTTCTCGTGCTCTCGCGCGAGAAGGCCAAGCTGGAGAAGACCCTCGGTGGTATCCGCGAGATGTCCAAGGTTCCCAGCGCCGTCTGGATCGTGGACACCAAGAAGGAGCACATCGCGGTCGGTGAGGCCCGGAAGCTCAACATCCCGGTCGTCGCCATCCTCGACACGAACTGCGACCCCGACGAGGTCGACTACAAGATCCCGGGCAACGACGACGCGATCCGCTCCGTCACCCTGCTCACCCGCGTGATCGCCGACGCCGTCGCCGAGGGCCTCATCAGCCGCTCCGGTGTCGCCGCCGAGGCCAAGGGTGACAAGGCCGCCGGCGAGCCGCTCGCCGCGTGGGAGCGCGACCTGCTCGAAGGCGAGAAGAAGGCCGACGAGGCCCCCGCCGCCGAGGCCGAGGTGCAGACCTCCGCCGAGACGGAGAAGGTCGCCGACGCCGAGCAGGCCGACGAGGCTCCGGTCGCTGCCGAGGTCGTCGAGGCCCCCGCCGCCGAGCTCGAGGTCGAGGTCGAGGTCGAGGTCGAGGCTGCTCCGGCCGCCGAGGCCGAGCAGGCCTGATCCTCCGGCCAACGGCCTGACCTTCCGGGCCAAAGGGCTGGCAGAAGGACGGCGGGTGGTGCGGACCGCGCCACCCGCCGTTCATCCACAGCCCCTAGATCTTCGTAGCCCGTAGATCTTTGGCGGAAGCCCGCGCTGTCCGCGGCCGCCGCCGACTTCGAGACTTCGAACTCCGAGAAGAGATTCACAGATCATGGCGAACTACACCGCCGCCGACGTCAAGAAGCTCCGCGAGCTCACCGGCGCAGGCATGATGGACTGCAAGAAGGCGCTCGACGAGGCCGACGGCAACGTCGAGAAGGCCGTCGAGGCGCTCCGTATCAAGGGCCAGAAGGGCGTCGCCAAGCGCGAGGGCCGCTCCGCCGAGAACGGCGCTGTGGTCTCCGTCATCGCCGACGACAACACCTCCGGTGTCCTGGTCGAGCTGAAGTGCGAGACGGACTTCGTCGCCAAGGGCGAGAAGTTCCAGGCCGTCGCCAACCAGGTCGCCCAGCACGTCGCCGCGAGCGCCCCGGCCGACATCGAGGCGCTCCTCGCCTCCGAGATCGAGCCCGGCAAGACCGTTCAGGCGTTCGTCGACGAGGCCAACGCGAACCTGGGCGAGAAGATCGTCCTGGACCGCTTCGCCCAGTACGCCGACGGTTACGTCTCCGCGTACATGCACCGCACGATGCCCGACCTGCCGCCGCAGATCGGTGTCCTCGTCGAGCTGGACAAGCCGAACGCCGAGGTCGCCCGCGGTGTCGCCCAGCACATCGCCGCCTTCGCGCCGAAGTACCTGGCCAAGGACGACGTGCCGGCCGAGGTCGTCGAGTCCGAGCGTCGTATCGCCGAGGAGACCACCCGCGCCGAGGGCAAGCCCGAGGCCGCGATCTCCAAGATCGTCGAGGGTCGCGTCAACGGCTTCTTCAAGGACGCGACGCTGCTCGGTCAGCCGTACGCGCTCGACCCCAAGAAGTCCGTCCAGAAGGTTCTGGACGAGGCGGGTGTCACCCTGAAGCGCTTCACGCGCATCAAGGTCGGCATCTGAGTCCGTACCGCGATCGACGCACGACGCCCCGCGGAATCCCGCTAGGGTCGTCAGCAGTCGGCCCGGTACGCCGTCGCGCACGCGCGCGTGGCGGACGACAGCAGATCTGACGAGGAGGCCATTGCCGAGCATGGGATGCGAACGACACCCCACCGGCAGTGGCCTTCTTCGTATGTGCGACCACGTAAAAGAGGCGAGAACGTCATGACCACCAAGCCCCAGAAGACCGACGACGGCAAGGTACGCGGCCGGTTCATGTTGAAGCTGTCCGGAGAGGCCTTCTCCGGAGGCGGTGGCCTGGGCGTCGACCCCGACGTGGTGCACAAGATCGCCCGCGAGATCGCGGCCGTCGTACGGGACGGCGCGGAGGTCGCCGTCGTCATCGGCGGCGGCAACTTCTTCCGCGGCGCCGAACTCCAGCAGCGCGGCATGGACCGGGCCCGCTCCGACTACATGGGCATGCTCGGCACGGTGATGAACTGCCTTGCCCTCCAGGACTTCCTGGAGAAGGAGGGCATCGACAGCCGCGTCCAGACCGCCATCACCATGGGCCAGGTCGCCGAGCCGTACATCCCGCTGCGCGCCGTGCGGCACCTGGAGAAGGGCCGCGTGGTCATCTTCGGCGCCGGTATGGGCATGCCGTACTTCTCGACCGACACCACCGCCGCACAGCGCGCCCTGGAGATCAACGCCGAGGCGCTGCTGATGGGCAAGAACGGAGTGGACGGGGTCTACGACTCCGACCCGAAGACGAACTCCGAGGCCGTCAAGTTCGATGCGCTCAGCTACGGCGAGGTCATCACCCAGGACCTCAAGGTCGCCGACATGACCGCCATCACCCTGTGCCGCGACAACAAGCTTCCGATCCTGGTCTTCGAGCTTCTGGCGGAGGGCAATATCGCCCGCGCCGTCAAGGGTGAGAAGATCGGCACGCTTGTGGGTGACCAAGGCAGCCAGGGCTGATGACCCTGACCGGGGGATGGACAATGTCCTGCCGGTCGGGAACCGTGCAGGAAGAAGACGCGACGCAGCCGGCCGCCGACGCCGACACAGCACAGCAGCCGGGCCTACTCAAGACACGCAGGAGCAAGTGGTGATCGAAGAGACCCTCCTCGAAGCCGAGGAGAAGATGGAGAAGGCCGTCGTGGTCGCCAAGGAGGACTTCGCCGCGATCCGCACCGGCCGTGCGCACCCGGCGATGTTCAACAAGATCGTGGCCGACTACTACGGCGCACTGACACCGATCAACCAGCTGGCTTCGTTCTCCGTGCCGGAGCCGCGGATGGCCGTGGTGACCCCGTTCGACAAGACCGCGCTGCGGAACATCGAGCAGGCGATCCGCGACTCGGACCTGGGCGTCAATCCCAGCAACGACGGCAACATCATCCGAGTGACGTTCCCCGAGCTGACCGAGGAGCGCCGCAAGGACTACATCAAGGTCGCCCGGACCAAGGCCGAGGACTCCAAGGTGTCCATCCGCGCCGTCCGCCGCAAGGCCAAGGACGCCCTGGACAAGCTCGTCAAGGACAAGGAGTCCGGCGAGGACGAGGTCCGTCGTGCGGAGAAGGAGCTCGACGACACCACGGCGAAGTACGTCGCCCAGGTGGACGAACTCCTCAAGCACAAGGAAGCGGAGCTGCTAGAGGTCTGATGAACGACTCTTCCTGGGGGGCACCGCCACAAGCCGGGTACTGGGGGCCGTCCGACCAGGGGCCTGTCCAGGGGGCTGCCCCGGCGGGTCCCACGTACGATGCGCCTGAGGCGCAGCAGACTCGCCCCATGCCCATCGTGCCCGACGAGCCCGCATACGGCGGACACCAGGATGACGACCGGGGGGCCGCTCGGCTGAGCGGCCCCTTGTTCCGCGACGAGACGCAGCAACCGCCGTACGACGTACGGCAGTCGCAGCCATACGACCCGCGGACGCAGCCGACCGACATGCCGCCGGCGCAGCCCTACGGGGCGGTGCCGCAGAATCCGGAGCCCATGCCCGACGCCCCGCCACCGGCGCCCGCCCCGCAGAAGAAGAGCGCGGGCCGGGACCTGGGTGCGGCCATAGGGGTCGGCGTCGGGCTCGCCGTGGTGATCGTCGCGTCCCTCTTCGTGGTGAAGGCCGCGTTCGTGGGAGTGATAGCGGTCGCCGTTGTGGTCGGGCTGTGGGAGCTCACCTCCCGGCTGCAGGAGCGCAAGGGCATCAAGGCGCCCCTCGTGCCCCTGGCGGTCGGCGGTGCGGCGATGGTCGTCGCCGGGTACGTCCGGGGCCCCGAGGGTGCCTGGGTCGCCATGGCGCTCACGGCGCTCGCCGTCCTCGTATGGCGGATGACGGAGCCGCCCGAGGGCTACCTGAAGGACGTCACGGCGGGCGTCTTCGCGGCGTTCTACGTGCCGTTCCTGGCCACGTTCGTCGCCATGATGCTGACCGCCGACGACGGCGCCTGGCGGGTCCTGACGTTTCTGCTGCTGACCGTGGTCAGCGACACTGGGGCGTACGCCATCGGCTGGCGCTTCGGCACGCACAAGCTCGCCCCACGCATCAGCCCCGGAAAGACCCGCGAGGGCCTGTTCGGGGCGGTGTCCTTCGCGATGGTGGCGGGCGCGCTGTGCATGCAGTTCCTGATCGACGACGGCAGCTGGTGGCAGGGTCTCGTCCTGGGCCTCGCGGTCGCGGCCAGCGCGACGCTGGGTGACCTCGGCGAGTCCATGATCAAGCGCGACCTGGGCATCAAGGACATGGGCACGCTGCTGCCGGGCCACGGCGGCATCATGGACCGGCTCGACTCTTTGCTGCCGACCGCTCCGGTGGTGTGGCTGTTGTTGGTTCTGTTCGTCGGGTCCGGCTGAAACGCGGTCCGACCTGCGGTTTTGTGTGTGAGGGGCTCGTTGTCCACAGGGCGGCGAGTCCCTCTTCGTATGTCTGCGACACTGGTAGGGCCATGCCTAAGCCCGGAGAACTCACATTCGTCGCCCCCCGCGGAGCCCAGAAGCCCCCGCGGCACCTCGCCGACCTCACGCCCGCCGAGCGCAAGGAAGCCGTCGCCGCGATCGGGGAGAAGCCGTTTCGCGCCAAGCAGCTCTCGCAGCACTACTTCGCGCGGTTCGCGCACGACCCGGCGGAGTGGACCGACATCCCCGCCGGTTCGCGCGCCAAGCTGCAGGAGGCGCTGCTTCCTGAGCTGATGACCGTCGTACGGCATCTGTCGACCGACCAGGACACCACCCGCAAGACCCTGTGGCGGCTGTTCGACGGGACGCTCGTCGAGTCCGTGCTGATGCGGTACCCGGACCGGGTGACCATGTGCATCAGCTCCCAGGCGGGGTGCGGCATGAACTGCCCGTTCTGCGCCACCGGGCAGGCCGGGCTGGACCGGAACCTGTCCACCGGTGAGATCGTGCACCAGATCGTGGACGGCATGCGGGCGTTGAGGGACGGCGAGATTCCTGGTGGGCCCGCCCGGCTCTCCAACATCGTCTTCATGGGCATGGGCGAGCCCCTCGCCAACTACAAGCGGGTCGTCCAGTCCATCCGCGCCCTCACCGACCCCGAGCCCGACGGCCTCGGCCTCTCGCAGCGCGGGATCACCGTCTCGACGGTCGGACTGGTGCCGGCGATCCACCGGTTCTCCGACGAGGGCTTCAAGTGCCGGCTCGCGATCTCGCTGCACGCCCCTGACGACGACCTGCGCGACACCCTGGTCCCCGTGAACACCCGCTGGAAGGTGCGCGAGGTTCTTGACGCGGGCTGGGAGTACGCCGCGAAGTCCGGGCGGCGGCTGTCCATCGAGTACGCGCTGATCCGCGACATCAACGACCAGGCGTGGCGCGGTGACCGGCTCGGCCGGCTCCTCAAGGGCAAGCCCGTGCACGTCAACCTGATCCCGCTGAACCCGACGCCGGGCTCGAAGTGGACCGCCTCCCGTCCCGAGGACGAGAAGGCGTTCGTCGAGGCCATCGCGGCCCATGGGGTGCCGGTGACCGTCCGGGACACCCGTGGCCAGGAGATCGACGGAGCGTGTGGCCAGCTCGCGGCCACCGAGCGGTAATCTCTGCCCGTACGTACATTTTCATATCCGACAGGGGAGCGCGCAGCGCTGAGAGTGCGGCAATCGGGCCGCAGACCCTCTGAACCTCGCCCAGGTCATTCTGGGTAGGAAGTTCGGTCATCACCATGAACGCCAAGAAGTACTGTGCTGTCCTCGTCGGCCTCGGCCTGGTCACGCTCTCCGCGTGCGGGTCGGGGTCGGACGGGAGCGGCGGCTCCGGATCCGACAAGACCGTCACCCTCGTCAGCCACGACTCGTGGGCCGTCTCGAAGAGCGTCCTCAAGGACTTCGAGAAGCAGTCCGGCTACACCGTCAAGGTCCTCAAGGACGGCGACGCCGGCCAGGCCGTCAACAAGGCGATCCTGACCAAGGACAACCCCCAGGGCGACGTCTTCTTCGGCGTCGACAACACCCTGCTCTCCCGCGCGCTCGACAACGGCCTCTTCCAGTCCTACGACGCGAAGGGCTCCGCGCTCGTCAAGCCGGAGTACCGCGTCGACCAGACCAAGCACCGGGTCACGCCCATCGACACCGGCGACATCTGCGTCAACTACGACAAGGCGTACTTCAGCAAGCACAAGCTGACCCCGCCCGCCTCCTTCGCCGACCTGGTCAAGCCCGAGTACAAGAACCTCCTCGTCACCGAGAACGCCGCCACCTCCTCGCCCGGCCTCGGCTTCCTGCTCGGCAGTGCCGCGCAGTTCGGGGACGACGGCTGGCAGGCCTACTGGAAGAAGCTCAAGGCCAACGGCGTGAAGGTCGTCGACGGTTGGGAGCAGGCCTACGACCAGGAGTTCTCCGGTTCGGCCGGCGGCAAGAAGGCGGGCGGCGACCGGCCCCTCGTCGTCTCGTACGCCTCCTCGCCGCCCGCCGAGGTCATCTACGGCGACCCGAAGCCGACCACCGCGCCGACCGGGGTGTCGTACGGCACCTGCTTCCGGCAGACCGAGTACGCGGGGTTGCTCAGCAACGCCAAGAACACCAAGGGCGGCAAGGCGTTCCTCGACTTCCTGCTCACCAAGGAGTTCCAGGACGACATGCCGCTCAACATGTTCGTCTACCCGGTGCGCGAAGGCGCCCAGGTGCCGCAGGAGTTCGTGAAGTACGGTCGCCAGGCCTCGGACCCCGAGACCATGGCCCCCGCAAAGATCGCCGCCGACCGGGACCAGTGGGTCAAGTCGTGGACCTCGCTCGTACTGAAGTAGCCCCGCGGAGGTCCTCCCGGAGGGGGAGCGCGACGCGGCTCGGGCTCATGGCCGTGCCCGTCGCGTTCTTCGCGGTGTTCTTCGCCTACCCCGTCGCCGCGATCGTCGCGCGCGGCCTCAAGGTCGACGGCGCCTGGCAGTTGGGCCGCATCTGGGACGTGTTGGCGCAGTCCGACATCCGGCACGTCCTGTGGTTCACCACCTGGCAGGCGCTCGCCTCCACGGCGCTCACGCTGCTGATCGCGCTCCCCGGCGCGTACGTCTTCGCGCGCTTCGACTTCCCGGGCAGGCATGTCCTGCGGGCCGTCGTGACGGTCCCCTTCGTGCTGCCCACGGTCGTCGTCGGTACGGCCTTCCTCGCGCTCGTCGGCCGGGGCGGACTCCTCGACGACCTGTGGGGCGTACGGCTGGACACGACCGTGTGGGCCATCCTGCTCGCGCACGTCTTCTTCAACTACGCGGTCGTCGTACGGACGGTGGGCGGCCTCTGGGCACAGCTCGACCCGCGTCAGGAGGAGGCCGCGCGGATGCTCGGCGCCTCCCGGCTCCGGGCCTGGCGGAAGGTGACGCTGCCCGCGCTCGGGCCCGCCGTGGCCGCCGCCGCGCTGATGGTCTTCCTCTTCACGTTCACCTCCTTCGGCGTGGTGCAGATCCTCGGCGGCCCGACCTTCTCGACCCTCGAAGTGGAGATCTACCGCCAGACTTCGGAGGTCTTCGACCTGTCCACGGCGGCCGTGCTGACGATCGTCCAGTTCGTCGCGGTGGGCGCGATCCTCGCCGTCCACGCCTGGACGGTACGACGCCGGGAGACGGCCCTACGGCTCGTGGACCCGTCGGTGACCGCACGGCGCCCGCGCGGGGCCGGCCAGTGGACCCTGCTGGCCGGGGTCCTCGGCTCCGTCCTCCTCCTGCTTGTGCTGCCGCTCGCCGTGCTGGTCCAACGGTCCCTGGACTCACGGGACTTCGGCTACTACCGGGCGCTGACCCACGACGACGGCGGCACCTTCCTGGTCCCGCCGATCGCCGCGATCGGCAACTCGCTGGAGTACGCCGTCGCCGCCACCGCCATCGCCGTGGTGATCGGCGGTCTCGCCGCCGCGGCCCTGACCCGGCGCGACGCCGGGCGGCTGGTGCGGGGCTTCGACGCGCTGTTGATGCTGCCGCTCGGGGTGTCGGCGGTGACGGTCGGCTTCGGGTTCCTGATCTCGCTCGACAAACCCCCGGTGGATCTGCGGAGTTCATGGATCCTGGTGCCGCTCGCGCAGGCGCTGGTCGGTGTCCCCTTCGTCGTACGGACCATGCTGCCCGTGCTGCGGGCCGTGGACGGGCGGCTCCGGGAGACGGCGGCCGTGCTCGGGGCGTCGCCGTGGCGGGTGTGGCGGGAGGTCGATCTGCCGCTCGTACGGCGGGCGTTGCTGATCGCCGCCGGGTTCGCGTTCGCGGTGTCGCTGGGGGAGTTCGGCGCGACCGTGTTCATCGCGCGGCCCGACAACCCGACCCTGCCGGTCGCGGTGGCCCGGCTGCTGTCCCGGCCCGGTGATCTCAACTACGGCCAGGCGATGGCCCTTTCGACGATTCTGATGGTGGTGTGCGCGGTGGCTCTGCTGGTCCTTGAGAGGCTGCGCACGGACCGGACGGGGGAGTTCTAGATGCCGCCGAACATGCTGCTCAGCCTTGCGGGCGCGACCGTACGGTTCGGCGGGCGCCCGGTGCTGGACGCCGTCGATCTCGGGGTCGCCGAGCACGAGATCGTGTGTGTGCTCGGGCCCAGCGGCAGCGGCAAGTCGACGCTGCTGCGGGCCGTGGCCGGGCTCCAACCCCTGGATTCCGGGCGGGTGTTGCTCGACGACCGGGACCAGTCGGGCGTGCCCGCGCACAAGCGGGGGGTGGGTCTGATGTTCCAGGACCACCAGTTGTTCCCGCAGCGGGACGTGGCCGGCAACGTCGCCTTCGGGCTGCGTATGCACGGGGCGTCGAAGGGGCAACAGGCCGCGCAGGTCGGCGAGTTGCTGGACCTCGTGGGCCTGCCGGGTGCCGCCCGCCGGGCCGTAGCCGGGCTGTCCGGCGGTGAGCAGCAACGCGTGGCGCTCGCCCGGGCATTGGCGCCCCGCCCCCGTCTCCTCATGCTCGACGAACCGCTCGGTCAGCTCGACCGGTCGCTGCGGGAGCGGCTGGTCGTCGAACTCCGGGAACTCTTCGGTGCGTTGGGCACGACCGTGCTCGCGGTCACGCACGACCAGGGCGAGGCGTTCGCGCTGGCCGACCGGGTCGTGGTGATGCGGGACGGGCGGATCGCCCAGTCCGGTACGCCACTTCAGGTCTGGCAGCATCCCGCCGACGAGTTCGTGGCCCGTTTCCTCGGTTTCGACAACGTGGTCGAGGCCACGGTCACCGGAGAGGCCGCGGACACCCCCTGGGGCAAGGTACCGGTCCCCGAGGGCGCCCCCGAGGGCACCCGCACACTTCTCGTACGCCCCGCAGGCGTACGCCTGTTGCCCGCCGACGAGGGCCTGCGCTGCACGGTCGCCGCCCGCACCTTCAGGGGCACCCATGTCGCCGTACAACTCCAACCGGAGGACGCGCCGCGTCTTGAGGCGGCCTGCGCGCTGCGGGAGGCGCCGGAGGTCGGGGACGCGGTCGGGGTGGAGTTCGACGCGGCCGAAATTGTCGTGCTCGGCTGACCGTGCCCTCGTAGGGTGCGCGGCATGACGTCACTCGCACATGAGCGCTACTGCGACGAAATCGCCCTGCAGGTCGGGCAGCTGAGAGCCGTGGTGACCTCCGGGGCGGATCTGGCGGTCACTGTGCCGACCTGCCCGGACTGGACGCTGGAGCAGCTCGTACGGCACACGGGCGGCGCCCTGCGCTGGGTGGAGCTGCTGGTGCGCACGCGGGCGCAGGAGAACATCCCGGACGAGGAGATCCCGCTCCACGGCGGTCCCGAGGCCGAGGGGGACGCGGATGCGCTGGACGACTGGCTCGCGGAGACCGGCCGGATGGTCGTCGACACGCTGCGGGAGGCCGGGCCCGACACCGGGGTGTGGGCGTGGGCCGGGGACCTCAACTCCGGCTTCTGGGCCCGCCGTATGGCCCACGAGATCACCGTGCACCGCGCGGACGCCACTCTCGCCGCCGGGCTGCCCTACGAGGTCGCGCCCGAGGTGGCCGCCGACGCGATCGACGAGTGGCTGGAGATCCTCGTGTGGGCGCAGCGGGTGGAGGGTGACAAGGACGCGGCGGAACTGCGTAGTTCAGGGCGTCGCAGCATCCACCTGCACGCCACCGACGATCCGGCAGGGGTGAACGCCGAGTGGATCATCGAGCTGGCCGAGGACGGGCTCGCCTGGCACCGGGGACACGAGAAGGCGACCGTCGCCCTGCGCGGCACGCTCACCGACGTCCTGCTCGCCTTCTACCGCCGACTGCCGCTGGACAGCGAGGAGTTGGAGATTCTCGGCGACCGGGAGCTGCTGGAGTTCTGGCTGGAGAAGACGTCCTTCGGGTGACATGACATGTGTGTGGCCCGTCCCCACGAACCGGACGGGCCACAACAGCAACAGCGGGTGGATCAGCGGCTGTTGGCCGCACCGCGGCGGCGCATGCCGAAGTAGACGGCTCCGCCGCCCACGACGACGAACGCGCCCGCGATACCGGCGATCATGCCGGTGTTGGAGTTGGCACCGGTCTCGGCGAGGTTCGAGTCACCGGCCGCGGGAGACGGCGCGTTGTCCGTCGTCGTAGCGGGGGCGGTGCTGCTGCTCTCCGAGGCCGACGGGGTCGGGGTGTCGGACTCGGCCGGAGTCGAAGCGGTCTCCGACGGCGTCGGGGAAGCCTCCGTCGGGGTCGGGGTGGGCGACTCCGTCGCGCAGGCCTTGGACGGGGTGGTCAGGTTCGGCGAGATGTTCTTGCTGAGGCCGTTGGTGGCCGTGACGTGAACGCGGTAGACGGCGTTCGGCTGCCAGTCCTCGGAGAAGGAGATGGTGACTCCTTCTTTCGAGCCCTTGACAGTCTGGGCCTCGCCGACCTGCTTGGCGTCAGCGCCGTTGTTCTCCAGGAACACCGTGACGGTGGCCGCAGTGGCCGAGGCGTCCTTGTCGGTGACGGTGATGACACCGTTGGCGCCGTCACAGGTGGCTTCGGCGGAGAACTCGCCGATGCTGCAGGCGAGCGCGTTGCCCGCGAATCCGAGTGCGAGTGCGGCCGAGGCGGACGCGACACCGAGGATGCGTACGGAACGTCGAGATATGGACACGTTTGCCCTTCGCGGGATGTGCAACTGCGGGGGGTTTAGGGGGAGATGGAGCGGCAAGGAGGTGAGGCACCACTGCCCCCAGGAGTCTCACTGGTCTATAAGTGCTGCGTAAGCAGTGTCAATGCATATGCGGCGTACAGCAGTTGCCTTTACTCGCACTTTAACCTTCGAGACGTTTCAGTGCCTCCGGAGCCTCCTCGATCCGGTCAACGAGGGCGATACGGGCCTCCATTGGCCGTTCCCGGGCAAGTGCACGCAGCAGCGGCCACGTCGGCAGGCGTTCCGTCCAGTGCTCCCGGTTCACGAGCACCATCGGCGTGGGCTCGCCGCGCGACTCGTAGTAGTTCGGCGTCGCGTTGTCGAAGATCTCCTGTACGGTCCCGGCCGCGCCCGGCAGAAACACCACACCCGCGTTCGAGCGGGCCAACAGGCCGTCCTCGCGGGTGGCGTTGGCGAAGTACTTGGCGATGTGCGAGGCGAAGGCGTTCGGCGGCTCATGGCCGTAGAACCAGGTCGGGATGCCGATCGAGTGGTTGCCTTTCGGCCAGCGGGTGCGGACCTCGAAGGCGCGCTGCGCCCAGTCGGTGATGGAGGGGCTGAACGACGGGGAGGAGGCGAGGAGTTCGCATGCCTCCTCCAGCATGGCGTCGTCGTACGGCGCCGCGTACGCGCCCAGGTTCGCCGCTTCCATCGCGCCCGGTCCGCCGCCCGTCGCCACCGTGTACCCGGCGCGGCTCAGCTCACGGCCCAGCCGCGCGGCACCGCCGTAGGCCTCCGTCCCGCGGGCCATCGCGTGGCCGCCCATGACGCCCACCACCCGTGCGCCGCGCAGGAGTTCGTCGAGGGCGTCGGAGATGGAGTCGTCGTGGACGGCGCGCAGCATCGAGGCGTAGACGTCACCGTCGGCCTTGGTCTGCTGGAACCAGGCGTACGCGAGCGCGTCCGGAGTGTGCTCGTACCCCTTGTCGAGCGAGGCGAACAGGTCGTCCGGCGTGTAGAGACGGCCGCGGTAGGGGTCGAAGGGGAGATGTGGGACGGGCGGGAAGACCAGGGCGCCGTCGGCTCGGATCTTCGCCGCCGCCTCGTCGCGCATCGGGCAGCCGAGGAAGACGGCGCCCGAGGCGTCCGTGGTGAGCAACTCCCTTGTACGGTCCGTCAGATCGACGCCCTGGACGCGGTATCCGGCGAGAGTGCCGCGGGACGAGACGGTCGCGTCGAAGTCCTCGACCGTCTCGATCTCGCGTTCGTCGTGGTGGGCCGCATGGGCCGGGCTCGTCTGCACCAGCCCATGCTAGGCACCGAGTTGGTCAGCTCTGGACGGCCGCCGGGTCCATCCACACGATCTCCCAGGAGTGGCTGTCGAGGTCCTCGAAGGAGCGGCCGTACATGAATCCCTGGTCGTTGATGTCGTCGTTGGCGGTACCGCCCGCCGCGACCGCCTTGTTCACCAGCTCGTCGACCTTCTCGCGGCTCTCGGCGCTGAGACACAGCAGTACCTCGCTGGTCCCGGCCGAGTCGGCGATCTCCTTCTTCGTGAAGTCGCTGTAGCGCTTCTTGTTGAGGAGCATCACGATGATCGTGTCGCTGATCACGACGCAGGTGTTGTCGTCGGAGCTGAACTGGGGGTTGATCGAGTAACCGAGCTCGGTGAAGAACTTCCTCGACGCGTCGACGTCGTTCACGGCCAGGTTCACGAAGATCATCTGCTGGTACATGCGGGGCCTCTCCCATCGGGCGTGCGTGCTATTCGGTGGGTAGACCGGTGGCCGGCGCGAAACTCATCGGCCGGCCAGCGGCAGAGCCGCCAGCTCGGCCACGAACAGGGTCAGCGGGAGGAACAGGGCGAGCAGCGCGCCCGCGCGGAGGGCGGCGGCGCTGCGCAGCATGGTGGCGGGGGCGCCGAGGCGCAGCAGCGCGGCCGTGGTGTCGGCGCGGGCGTGCTTGGCCTCCAGGGCGGCGGTCAGCAGCGTCGCCACCGTGCAGCCGGTGACCAGGAGCCCGCCGAGGGTGGTCAGGGGACCGAAGGACGGGGCGTCCGCGTCGTAGAGCGCGGTCATCGCGAAGCCACCGGAGGCCACCGCGCAGACCACGCCCAGCGGGCGCCCGATCCGGGTCGCCTCCTCCATCAGGACCCGCCCGGCCAGCAGGCGCAGGGCACCCGGGCTGACGGACTGCAGCAGCCGCCCGCAGAGATGCGTGAGCCCGGGCCCGGCCAGCGCCAGGCCGATCGCCGTCAGTACCCAGCCGACCAGCACACTCGCGGGCCCGTCCGCGATCCCGCCGGGCAGGGACAGCCCGCCGCCGTCCTTCGCCCGGCTCGCGTACGCCTCCACGGCGAGCCCGGCGGCCAGCACCGCGACACCCCAGGGGAGGCCTCGGGGCGCCTCACGGGGGGCCGCGGGGCGGGACGGGTCGGCGGCGGGTGCGGGGACGGGGGCGGGCTCGGGCTGTTCGGCGGTGCCGTCCTCCGGCGCGCCACGGCGGCCGTCGCCGCGCAGACGCGCGCCGAAACGGCCGTACGTCCCGAAGGTCTCCTGCGCGCCCGAGCGGCCGTACGCCCCGAAGCGGCCGTACGACCTTGCCGGGCCCTTCTCGGAGGCGGGGCGGATGTCCCGGGGCCGTAGGACGAGTGCCACGGCCAGGGAGGCGATCAGCGGGACGAGGGACAGCAGGGTCAACGCGGCGGGTAGGGGCAGGGGCTGGTTCGAGGCGAGGAACTCCGCCGCCGCTCCGTCGAAGGGCATGCCCGTGAGGTCGCCGCGGAGGTGGAGGAAGAAGAGCAGGGCCAGCATGGAGCCGAGGGTGCAGGCCAGCGCGGTCGTGGTCGCCGAGATCGCCATCAGGCGGCCGGGGCCGAGGCCGATCGCGGAGAGGCCGGGGCGGGGTTTCGTCGCCGGGTCGGTGCGGGCGACGGCCACCGCGAAGTACACGGTGGCGGCGATCGGGGTCGCGCACCAGGCGAGGCGGAGGGCCGCGGCGGCGGGGGAGTCGGGGTGGCCCATCGCGTAGCCGAGGGTGCAGAGGAGGAGAAAGCCCGTGCCCGCCGAGGCCACCGCGACGAGCAGGCGGCGCAGTTGGACGGCGGGGTGCGAGCCGCGGGTCAGACGGAGAGCGAGCACGCGGCCCGGCCTTCCGTCTCAGTGACGGGGGGAAGGTGAACCGTGTTCACACGGCGTCCGTCGAGGAGCGACACCGTGCGGTCCGCGAGGGCCGCGGTCTCCGCCTCGTGGGTCGCGAGGACGACCGTGATGCCGTGCGAGCGGGCGGCCGTCGTGAGCGTGCGCAGGACCTGGGCGCGGTCCGCGCGGTACAGCGGGGCCGTCGGCTCGTCGGCGAACAGGACCGTCGGCGCCGGGGCCAGCGCGCGGGCGATCGAGACGCGCTGGCGCTCCGCCTGGCGCAGTTCGTGCGGGCGTTTGCGGGCGTGGTCGCCGATGTCCAGGCGGTCCAGCCACTCCAGGGCGGCGGTCTTGGCACGGCGGCGGCTGGTGCCGCGCAGCATCAGGGGGAGGGCCGCGTTCTCCCAGACGTTCAGCTCCGGGACGAGCACGGGCGCCGGGTCGATCCAGCCGAAGCGGTCGCGGCGCAGCCGTTCCCGGGTGAGCGGGCCCATGGTGTGCACGGGCACGCTGTTGAACCAGACCTCGCCCCGGCTCGGGCGCTGCAGACCGGAGAGGCAGCGCAGCAGGGTCGTCTTGCCGCTGCCGCGCGGGCCCATGACGGCGAGGATCTCGCCCTCCCGGACGCCGAGCGAGACACCGCCGAGTGCGGGCGTGCCGTCGTGGTGCTGGAAGTGCAGGGCACGTGCCCAGAGCACGTCGTTGTCCGGCGGGGCCACCATGCGCGTACACCTCGTTCAGATCCGTTTTCCCGTGTCGCATCCCCCGTCCGGGGGAACGAAGAGGGGGCCGATCGGTCACTGGCACGCTAAGGAGCGGTCGGCGGGAGCCCGGACAGCACACGGCCCCGGGCCGCCGTTTCTCACTCGAACGGCGGCGCCGGGGCCGGTGTTGATCATCCAGAAGGAAGATCGGAACCTACGGACGATCAGAGCTTGGTCCAGGCCTCCGTCAGCACCTGGCGGACGATGCCCTCGATCTCGTCGAAGGTCGACTGGTCGGAGATCAGCGGCGGCGACAGCTGGATGACCGGGTCACCGCGGTCGTCGGCGCGGCAGTACAGGCCGTACTCGAAGAGCTTCTTGGAGACGAAGCCGTAGAGCACGCGCTCCGACTCCTCGTCCGTGAAGGTCTCCTTGGTGGCCTTGTCCTTCACGAGCTCGATGCCGTAGAAGAAGCCGTTGCCGCGGACGTCGCCGACGATCGGGAGGTCGTGCAGCTTCTGCAGGGTCTGCAGGAAGTTGGCCTCGTTGTCGAGGACGTGCTGGTTCAGGCCCTCGCGCTCGAAGATGTCGAGGTTGGCGAGGCCGACCGCCGCGGAGACCGGGTGACCGCCGAAGGTGTAGCCGTGCAGGAAGGTGTTGTCGCCCTTGTAGAACGGCTCGGCCAGGCGGTCGGAGATGATGCAGGCGCCGATCGGGGAGTAGCCCGAGGTCATGCCCTTGGCGCAGGTGATCATGTCCGGGACGTAGCCGAACTTGTCGCAGCCGAACATCGTGCCCAGGCGGCCGAAGGCGCAGATGACCTCGTCGGAGACCAGGAGTACGTCGTACTGGTCGCAGATCTCGCGCACGCGCTGGAAGTAGCCGGGTGGGGGCGGGAAGCAGCCGCCGGCGTTCTGCACCGGCTCCAGGAAGACCGCGGCGACGGTCTCCGGGCCCTCGAAGAGGATCTCCTGCTCGATCTGGTCGGCGGCCCAGCGGCCGTAGGCCTCCGGGTCGTCGCCGAAGAGCGGGGCCCGGTAGATGTTGGTGTTCGGGACCTTGTGCGCGCCCGGGACCAGCGGCTCGAACGGGGCCTTCAGCGCCGGGAGTCCGGTGATGGACAGGGCGCCCTGCGGGGTGCCGTGGTAGGCGACCGCGCGCGAGATGACCTTGTACTTGGTGTGCTTGCCCTGGAGCTTGAAGTACTGCTTGGCGAGCTTCCAGGCGGTCTCGACGGCCTCGCCGCCACCGGTGGTGAAGAAGACCTTGTTCAGGTCGCCCGGCGCGTAGTGGGCGAGACGCTCCGCAAGTTCTACGGCCTTCGGGTGGGCGTACGACCAGATGGGGAAGAACGCCAGCTCCTGCGCCTGCTTGGCGGCGGTCTCGGCCAGCTCGGCGCGGCCGTGACCGGCCTGGACCACGAACAGACCCGCGAGACCGTCGAGGTAGCGCTTGCCCTTGTCGTCGTAGATGTAGGTGCCCTCACCACGGACGATCGTGGGAACGGGCGCGTTCTCGTACGAGGACATGCGGGTGAAGTGCATCCACAGGTGGTCGTACGCGGTGCGGCTGAGGTCCTTGCTCACGGTTATCGGGTTCCCCACATGTAGGTCTGCTTCTTGAGCTTCAGATAAACGAAGCTCTCGGTGGAGCGCACGGCGGGCAGCGCCCGGATGCGTTTGTTGATGACGTCCAGCAGGTGGTCGTCGTCCTCGCAGACGATCTCGGCGAGGAGGTCGTACGAGCCCGCGGTCATCACCACGTACTCCACTTCCGGCATGGCCGTCAGCGCGTCCGCCACGCTCTCGACATCGCCCTCGACGGTGACGCCGACCATCGCCTGTCTGCGGAAGCCCACGGTGAGCGGGTCCGTGACGGCGACGATCTGCATGACGCCCTGGTCGAGCAGCTTCTGGACGCGCTGGCGCACGGCCGCCTCGGAGAGGCCGACGGCCTTGCCGATCGCGGCGTACGGCCGGCGGCCGTCCTCCTGGAGCTGTTCGATGATGGCGAGGGAGACGGAATCCAGGTGAGGAGTGCCGTTCCTGGACTCGCGGGAGTCCCTGGGTTCTGCGCTGCGACTGGCCACGGCTTCACTGTGCACGACGTCTCGACAGTTCCGCAAGGCCGCTTCGATGAAATTCGTTGTCTACGTGGTCAAGACTTGCGGATTTCGCAGCATTGACGCGCTCGGGGGTGTTGAAAACGTGGGCCGGGCGATTAGGGTGGGTGTCTCAGTGATTGGACACCTGAACTTGGAGGGCCGGCAGTGAGCACCGAACTGCGTCGTCTGCGCAACTACATCGACGGTGAGTTCCGGGACGCCGCCGACGGACGGACCACCGAGGTGGTCAATCCCGCGACGGGTGAGGCGTACGCGACCGCGCCGCTGTCCGGGGCGGCGGACGTGGACGCCGCGATGGCGGCTGCCGCGGCGGCCTTCCCGGCCTGGCGGGACGAGACTCCCGCGGCGCGGCAGCGGGCCCTGCTGAAGATCGCGGACGCGTTCGAGGAGCGGGCCGAGGAACTGATCGCGGCGGAGGTGGAGAACACCGGCAAGCCGATCGGGCTGACCCGGTCGGAGGAGGTCCCGCCGATGGTCGACCAGGTCCGCTTCTTCGCGGGTGCCGCCCGGATGCTGGAGGGGCGCAGCGCGGGCGAGTACATGGAGGGCATGACCTCCATCATCCGGCGCGAGCCGATCGGCGTCTGCGCGCAGGTCGCGCCCTGGAACTACCCGATGATGATGGCGGTGTGGAAGTTCGCCCCGGCGCTGGCCGCGGGCAACACGGTCGTCCTGAAGCCGTCGGACACCACCCCCGCCTCCACCGTCCTGATCGCCGAGATCCTCGGCTCGATCCTGCCCAAGGGCGTCTTCAACGTCGTCACCGGCGACCGCGACACCGGCCGCCTGATGGTCGAGCACCACACCCCGGCGATGGCCTCCATCACCGGCTCCGTGCGCGCCGGCATGTCGGTCGCCGAGTCCGCGTCCAAGGACCTCAAGCGGGTCCACCTGGAGCTGGGCGGCAAGGCCCCCGTCGTCGTCTTCGAGGACACCGACATCGCCAAGGCCGTCGAGGACATCTCGGTCGCGGGCTTCTTCAACGCCGGCCAGGACTGCACGGCGGCCACGCGCGTGCTCGTCCAGGAGGGCATCCACGACGAGTTCGTGGCCGCGCTCGCCAAGGCCGCCGCCGAGACGAAGACCGGGCAGCCGGACGACGAGGACGTGCTCTACGGCCCCCTCAACAACCCCAACCAGCTCAAGCAGGTGACCGGGTTCATCGAGCGGCTGCCCGCGCACGCGAAGGTGGAGGCGGGCGGCCAACGGGTCGGTGAGGTCGGCTACTTCTACGCCCCGACCGTCGTCTCGGGCCTCAAGCAGGACGACGAGATCATCCAGAACGAGGTCTTCGGCCCCGTCATCACCGTCCAGTCCTTCACGGACGAGGCCCAGGCCATCGAGTGGGCCAACGGTGTCGACTACGCCCTCGCCTCGTCGGTGTGGACGAAGGACCACGCGCGGGCGATGCGGCTGTCGAAGGCGCTGGACTTCGGCTGCGTGTGGATCAACACCCACATCCCGCTGGTCGCGGAGATGCCCCACGGCGGCTTCAAGAAGTCGGGCTACGGCAAGGACCTCTCGGCCTACGGCTTCGAGGACTACACCCGCATCAAGCACGTCATGACGTCGCTCGACGCGTAGCTGTTCCCAGCACAAGTGCGCGGCCCCGGACGGGAGTTCACCGTCCGGGGCCGCGCTGTTCCCCCTCCGGATGGTCAGGCGTGCTCGAAGGCGCGGGTGAGGGAGGGCAGTTCGGAGGTGAGCTTCCCGGGCTTGCCCGGCTTGCCGGGGGTCGGCAGCGGCGGCAGGTCGGCCGGGTCCGGGAAGGCGATACCGGCCTTCTCCAGTACGGGTCCACAGGTGGCGACGGCCTTCTTGTAGCCGACCGTCGTCGGGTCGAAGTCCCCCTTGGCGACCTTCACTTGAAGGGTGACGTGCCCCGCCGAGTCCCTGGCCGCGTGGAAGCCGGGGAAGACGGTCTGCCCCTGCCCGCGCATGCAGCGGGCGAAGCGGCCGTTCGCGGTGTTGAGATCGCCCGGCGCGTGCGAGGTCGGGTGGTAGGCGACCGCGAAGGCAACGGGCCGGGGAGACGTGAAGTGTTTGCCGTCCGTGCCCTTCGCCGTGGTCACGCCGGAGCCGGAGGCAACGGTCGTATGCGGCACGGTGGTTGTCGTGCCGGACGCCTGCGCCGCCGTCGTGCCGAGTGCGGCGGCCGACAGTACGGCGATCCCGAGGGCGAGCCGCTGCGGCCTGGTCGCCAGAGCGCGCATGGTTCCTCCTGCTGATGGTCTGCGGGTGGTGCGGGGACGGGACCCACACAACCGCCCGACCGGTTACGCCACGGGAACGGCCGCCCTTATATCCGTGTAACCGCCCGCCCGCCACACTGACGGCCATGCGTGTGCTGGTGGTCGAGGACCACGAAGAACTCGCCGAGACCGTGGCGGCGGGACTGCGCCGCGAGGGCATGGCGGTCGACCTCGCGTTCGACGGCCCTACGGCCCTGGAGCGGGCGGAGATCAACGGCTACGACGTCGTCGTACTCGACCGCGATCTGCCCGGCGTCCACGGCGACCAGGTGTGCCGGACGCTCGCCGCCGGGGACAGCCGGGCGCGGGTGCTGATGCTCACCGCGTCCGGGACCGTGGCCGACCGGGTCGCGGGGCTCGGGCTCGGCGCGGACGACTATCTGCCCAAGCCGTTCGCGTTCACCGAACTCGTCGCCCGCATAAGGGCGTTGGCGCGCAGGGCGCAGCCCGCGCTGCCGCCGGTCCTGGTGCGCGGGGAACTCCGGCTCGACCCGGCGCGCCGGGAGGCCACCCGGGCCGGTTGCCAACTGCCGCTCAGCCCCAAGGAGTTCGCCGTACTCGAACTCCTTCTCGGCGCGCAGGGAACGGTCGTGTCCACCGAGGAACTCCTGGAGCGGGCATGGGACGAAGCCGCCGATCCGTTCAGCCAGACCGTGAAGGTGACCGTCAGCAGACTGCGCCGCAAGCTGGGGGAGCCGCCGTTGGTGGAGACGGTGGACCGGGCCGGGTACCGCATCCGATGAGGGCACGGGTTCTGCTGCGGCGGCTGCACGGGCCGCGCACCGTCCGCTGGCGCCTCACCCTCCTCTACAGCGCGCTGTTCGTGGCGGCCGGCGCGCTCCTGCTGACCTTCGTGTACCTGCTCGCGCAGACCACCGGGGGTGTGTCCGCCACCTCAGGGGAGAGCACCCGACTGGTCGGCGGTGTGCCCGCCGTGAACGCACCGACCCTCACCGCCGTCGTCCAGGCCGCCCGCAGCGACCAGTTGCACCAACTCGTCGTCTACGCCGTCATCGCGCTCGCGCTGATGACCGTGGCCTCGCTCGCGCTGGGCTGGCTGATGGCCGGCCGGGTGCTGTCGCCGCTGCGCACGATGACGGCCTCCGCCCGCCGTATCTCCGCCGACAACCTGCACGCGCGGCTCGCGATGCCGGGCCCGGACGACGAGTTGAAGGCGATGGCGGACACCTTCGATGCCGTACTGGCCCGGCTGGAGGGCGCGTTCGAGGCGCAGCGGCAGTTCGTCGCCAACGCCTCGCACGAACTGCGCACCCCGCTCACGCTCCAGCAGGCGATCGTGGATGTCACCCTCGCCGATCCGGACGCCTCCGCGCAGGTCCTGCGTGCGGCGCTGGCGCGGGTCCGGGCGGCTGGGCAGGAGCAGGAACGGCTGATCGACGCGCTGTTGACGCTGGCGCGCAGTCAACGGGGGCTGGAGGCGAGGGAGTGCGTCGATCTCGCGGCGGTCGTACGGGACCGGCTGTCCGAAGTGGACCTGGCCGATGGGAGCTCGTCCGATGCGCGCTTGCCGGACGCGGCCCCGCGTGTCGAGGTCCGGCTCGAATCCGCTCCCGTGCTCGGCGATCCGCAGCTCATCGAGCGGCTGGTCGTCAACCTGACCGACAACGCCGTACGGCACAACCTCCCGTCGGGAGACGGGAGTTGGGTGAGTGTCTGGACGGGGCTCGATGCGTCGGGCCGGCCCGGTCTGCGGATCGAGAACAGTGGGCCGGTGATCACGGTCGACCAGGCGGCGGGGCTTTTCGAGCCGTTCAGGCGGCTGGGCGCGGAGCGGGTCGGAAAGCGGGACGGGCTGGGTCTCGGTATGTCCATTGTCGCGGCGGTCGTGGCCGCGCATGGGGGTCGGGTGTGGGCGCGGACGCGTCCGCAGGGCGGGCTGGTGGTGGAGGTGAGCCTGCCGGGGTACGGCCTGCCGCTGTCCCCGGTGCCCGCCGGGGAGAGTGCCCCGGTCCGTGGTGGTGGACCTGGTGGACCGGGGCGTTTGTCGTGAGTGTCAGCCGACCGACTTGGCGGCGTCGATGATGAGTTCGGCGACGATCCTGGGGTGACTGATCATCACGACGTGGGAGGAGCCCGGGACTTCGACGATCTTGCGGGCGTTCGCGCGGTGGTACATCCAGCGTTCGCAGGCCGGGGGGATGGCCTTGTCCTGGCCGGCGACGAGTCCCCACACCGGGATCGTCTTCCAGGCCGCGGCTGTGGTCGGGTAGGTGAATGAGTCGGCGTCGAACGGCCGTTGTGTGGCCTGGAGGATGTTGAAGTCGGCGGTGGGTATGTCGGCGGCGAAGGCGGCTTGGCCGTCCTTGCTGAGGTAGAGGTCGGTTCCGGTGGTGCCGTCGGCCTTCGTGTACGGGACCGGGACGCTGACCGGTCCGACCTCGCTGCCGGGGTACTTGGTGATGAGTTCGCCCTGCGTCTCGCCGATGTCGGGTACGAACGCGGCGACGTAGACCAGCGCCTTGACGTTGGTCTTTCCGGCGGCGGCGTTCGTGATGACGGTTCCGCCCATGGAGTGGGCGACCAGGACGACGGGTCCGGTGACGGAGTCGAGCAGGCTCGCGATGTAGGGGGCGTCGGTCGGGATGCCGCGCAGCGGGTTCGACCCGGCGATCGTGGTGTAGCCCTTGTGCTGCAACTCCTTGATGGTGGCGTTCCAGCAGGACGAATCGGCGTAGCCGCCGTGAACGAGGACGATCGTCGGCTTCACCTTCGACTTCTCCTTGTCATGGGTGGCCGTCGCTGCGGCGGCCGTTCCTTCTGAGCCGGCTGTCAGGGCCGCCGACCCGGCCAGCGCCGCTCCGGCGGCCAGCACCTTGCGGCGGGGAACTTCGGTACTCATGGGACTCCTCACGCACGGGGGTTGGGGGAAAGGGTGAGACGGAGACTTCGCCGCTGAACTGCTATGCAAGGACGGCGTCCTTCGGGTGTGTGCCACGTCTCCTATCGGCCGGAGAGTGTCTGAGCCGCCTCGTGGATGACGGCCGCCACAGCGGTGGGTTCGGACACGTAGACGGCGTGGCTGCCCGGTGTCTCGGTGACGGTGGCGCCGGCGCGCTCGGACATGGCGCGCTGGGCCGTCGGCGGGATCATGCGGTCGTCGGTCGCGACCAGGTACCAGGACGGCTTGGTCCGCCAGGCCGCTTCGGTGACCACGCCACCCAGCGCGGCGAGGCCCCAGGGAACCTGCGAGTCGGCCATGAACGCCGCCAGCTCCTCGGGCACATCCGCGGCGAACGAGGCGGCGAACTTGTCGCGGTCCAGGAACAGGAAGCCGTCCCGGGGCGGCAGGATGGGCGGCACCGGGTCCCCGGGCGCGGGGTCGGCGATGAGGGTGCCCACCGACTCGCCCTTGTCAGGGGCGAAAGCGGTGATGTAGACGAGGCCCGCGACCTTCTCGTGGTTGCCGGCCTCGGTGATCACGGCGCCGCCGTAGGAGTGGCCGACCAGGAGCGCCGGGCCGTCCAGGGCATCAAGGAGCTGGTGGGTGGCCGCGACGTCGCCCCCGAGGGAGAGCGTCGGGTTCTGCACGACACTGACGCGGTATCCCTGCCTGCTCAGGATGGTGTGGACGCCCTGCCACCCGGAGCCGTCCACGAAGCCCCCGTGGACGAGGACGATGTTCTTGGGTTGCGGGTTCTCGCTCATCACTTCTCCTGTGTCATCGAATGTCATCGAACGGATGAGGTCGCCCGGCATTCCCACAGCCCTGACGACAGCACTGTCTTACGGGCTTCCGTCAGGTCCGCACACACATAGGGAGGTCGGACACAGGAAAACCGACACAGCTGAGCCATACGATGCAGATCATGCGACATGAACTCGATGAAACGGACCGCCGCATCGTGGCTGTCCTGCTCGCGTCGCCCCGTGCCTCCTGGCGCGAGGTCGCCCACTGCCTGGAACTGTCGGAGCGCACTGTCGTACGCCGGGTCGCTCCCCTGTACGCCGACGGGACTCTGCGTGCCACCGTGGTCCGCAACCCCACCCACATCCCCGGCGTCATCCCCATCTCGCTGCGCATCCACTGCCGTCCCAACAAGATCCGGCACGTGGCCGACGCCCTCGCCCACCGCAGCGACACCATCTGGGTCGACATCCTCGGCGGAGGCGACGAGATCTCCGCCGTCTTCTTCCTCGACGGACCCGAGGCCCGCAACACGCTTCTCCTGCGCGACCTGCCCGCCACAGACGCGGTGAACTCCTGGACCGCCCAGACCCTGCTGCGCGTCTTCCCCAACGCGTTCCGCTGGACCGCCGGCCTGCTCACCCCGGAGGAGTCCGCCCGCCTCGCCCCCGCCCCGCTCGTCGCCCCGCCCGCCCCACTCGCCCTGGACACCGCACTGATCACAGCCCTGACCGAGGACAGTCGCGCCACCTACACCGACCTCGCCCACCGCGCCGGCACCACCGCCCTCACCGCCCGCCGACGCCTCGACGCACTGGTAAGCGGCCTCGTCGTACGCCTGGCCACCGAGGTGGATCTCGCCCTGCTCGGCATCCACGCCGAAGCCCTGCTGTGGATCACCGTGCAGCCCGGCGCACTCCAGGAGACCGCTCAGACTCTCAGCGCCCACCCCCAAGTCCGGTTCACCGCGGCCACGACCGGACCCGCCAACCTGCTGATCACCCTTGCCGCAACCGACCTCGACGCCCTCTACACCTTCCTCACCACCACCATCGGCACCCTGGATCAGATCGTCGCCGTCGAGATCACCCCGCTGCTCGCGACCGCCAAACGCACCGGCCTCATCCGCCGGGCCACACCGTCGAAAACGGGCGGTGGATGATCGATCGGCCGTATCCAGGCCGTGTCCCATGATCTGCATGACAGGGCGCTTCCGTGACATGTTTCCTGCGTCCTGTACCGCTGGACATGTGCAGGTCGGCAGAAGGCCCGTATGACGGTGTTCTCGCGAAGCCGCGAAGGCTGAGGGACGGACGCGTTGAGAACGGGAGATGGACATGACTGATCACGGTGCCGATCTACTGATCCGGGCCGCGGCGGTGCACACGCTGCTGCCGGGGCAGCCTCCCCAGCGGGCGCTGGCGGTGCGCGGGGACCGTATCGTCGCCCTGTCGCCCGACCCGCACGGCCTCGATGACTGGGTGACCGGGCGCACCACGGTCCACGATCTGCCCGGGGCCACGGTGCTGCCGGCCTTCGACGACACCCACACCCATCTGATCTTCGCCGGATTCAGCGCGCACGACGTCCCGGTCCACCAGGCCCACGACATCCCCGAGTTCCTGGATCTGATCCGGCAACGGGCGAAGGCGACCCCCGAGGGCGAGTGGATCCGCACCACCACCAACTGGCAGGAACTCAACCTGGCGGAGCGGCGGATGCCCACCGCCGCCGAGCTGGACCAGGCCACCGACCGCCACCCGGTCCTGGTCAAGCGCGGCGGCCACAACGACGTCGTCAACAGCTACGCGCTGCGCCTGGCGGGCATCACCGAGGACACCCCCGTACCGCCGGGCGGCGTCATCGGCCGCGACGCCGACGGCCGGCTCAACGGCCGGCTGATCGACAACGCCATGGGGCTGGTGGAGCGCCTCGTCCCCGCGGAGGACCAGGCCCGGCAGATCGACGGGCTGCGCATCGCCAGTGGCCAGTACGCCGCCACCGGCATCGGTACCGTCCGCGACTGCATGGTCTTCCCCGAGCACTACGCGACCCTGCTGGCCGCCCGTGAGGCAGGGGCGCTCAGCACCCGGGTACGCGCACTGATCTCGGCGTTCGGCCGGACCAGCACGGCCGAGATCGAGGACCTCCTCGACACCATGGAGGACTGGCGCTACAACGCCGACCCGTGGCTGCGGGTGTGGGGCGTGAAGTTCGGCCTCGACGGCGGGCTGGAGGCCGGAGCCACGGAAGAGCCCTACGCCTGCGACCACGCCTTCTCCGGCATGCTGACCTGGGAGCCCGACGCGCTGGCCGAGGCGGTCGAGGCCGTGGTCCGCCGCGGCTGGCGAGTCGGCACCCACGCCTACGGCGACCGCGCCGTACGCATCCTCCTCGACGTCTACGAACGCGTCCTCGCCCGCAACCCCGGACTGCCCGCCGGCACTCTCGTCATGGAACACGGTGGCCTGGCCGGCCCCGAACAGCGCGCCCGCGCCGTCGAGTTGGGCATCCCCGTCACCATCCAGCAGCCACTGCTGCACGACACCGCCGAGGTCGAGCGGGAGTACTGGGGCCCGGAACGGGTCGCCGCGCTCTTTCCCGCCCGGGGCTGGCTCGACCAGGGCGCGCAGATCACCGCCGGATCTGACTTCCCCGTAGGGCAGTTCGGCGCCATGCGCTCCGTCTGGGGCATGACCACCCGTCAGACCGTCATCGGTGTCCAGGGACCCGAGCACGCCATCGCCTACGACGAGGCCGTCGCCCTGCACACCGTCAACGCCGCCCGCCTGTGCGGCGATCAGGACCTGCGCGGCACGCTCACGCCCGGCCGTCTCGCCGACCTCACCATCTGGGACCGGGACCCCGCCCACTGCCCGAGCGACGCCCGACGCGACCTGAACCCCACGCACACCCTGCTGGGCGGCCGTCTCGTGCACGGCCCGAAGTCCACCGGCTGACCTCGGCTCCTCCGACAGTCGGCGCATCGGCACGAAGCACACCGAGAAGGACCGAGAAGGGAAGCATCATGAATGACTCGACAGCAGGCATTCAGGTCGCCACGACAAACGGCCTGGTGCGAGGCGCACACCAGGACGGGCTCGCCGTCTTCAAGGGCGTGCCCTTCGCCGCGCCCCCGGTCGGCGACCTCCGCTGGCGCCCCGCTCAGCCCCACCCGGGATGGGCCGGTGTCCTGGACGCCACAGTTGCCGGGCCGAGCGCACCCCAGCCCTATGCGGAAGGCGGAGACCCGATCTTCGGCGCTCATGTCTTCCCGCCCTTCGACGAGGACTGTCTGACCCTCAACGTCTGGACACCGGCTGCCGACAGCGCCGCGCGGCCGGTCCTGATCTGGATCCACGGCGGCGGGTTCGTCGCGGGATCCGCCAACGAGCCCTTCTACGCCGGCGACACCTTCGCCCGCGACGGGGACCTAGTCGTGGTGACGATCAACTACCGGCTCGGAGCGCTGGGTTTCCTCTATTTCGGGGCCGAGCACGGCGGTTCGGACACGGAACCCGGCAACTACTGGCTCACCGACCACATCGTGGCCCTGCAATGGGTCCGGGACAACATCGCGGCCTTCGGCGGAGACCCCGACAACATCACCATCGGCGGACAGTCCGGCGGCGCCTACTCCGCGGTCGCGCTCGCCGGGCACCCGCAGGCCAACACCCTCTTCCACCGCGCCATCCTGCAAAGCACACCCTTCGGTTTCACGCTCCCGAACCGCACCGAATCCCAGCGGATCACCGCCTCGTATCTGGACATCGTCGGCGTCAAGGACCTCGACGAACTGCGCCAGGTCCCCTGGACCCGCCTGATCGAGGCGTGGCCAGAGCTGTTCGAACGCTCCAACAAGTGGGGCTACTTGCCGGTGCCGATCAAACCGGTGCTCGACGGCGTGACCATGGCCCGCGATGCGGTGGAACTGGTCCTCGACGGAGCCGCACTCGACATCGACATCCTGATCGGGTGGACCAGGGAGGAGGCCAACCTCCTGGCTGTCCTCCCGATGTACGTCGACGCGACCCGGGAGCAGGTACTGGCCCGCGCGGCCGAGTCCTTCGGCGACAGGGCCGCCGAGGTCTACGCCGCCTACGAGGCCCGGCGCCCGGGTGCGACGCCCCAACAGGTCCTCATGGACCTGCTTACCGACGAAAGGATCGTCGCGCCGGCCATCGAGGTGGCCGAGACGCGGGCCGCCCGCGGGCGACCGGTGTGGGCGTACCGCTTCGACTACCCGACCCCCGCGTTCGACGGCCGACTGGCCGCCCCGCACGGCCTGGACCTGCCGTTCGTGTTCGACAACTTCGACAACTGGTCCCACGCACCCCTGGTCGAGGGCATCGCATCACCGGCCCGGGACGGCGTGTCCGCGGCGATGCACCAGGCCTGGGTCTCCTTCATCCGCACCGGAGACCCCAACCACGCCCAACTGCCCAAGTGGGAGCGCTACACCGAGGACAGGCCCACGACGATGCGATTCGACACCGTCAGCGCACCCACCGAGAACCCGCGAGAGCTCTGACTTCCCAGTGCCAGGCGTCCTACGGCCTGGCCTCGATGGGACGCCCCACCGTGAGCGCCTCGCGCAGCCCCGGCTCCAGGTCCTGGAACGCCGCGTCGGGTTCCGTACCCGTGGCATCGAGGACCTTGGAGAAGAAGCAGCGTGCCCCGGCGGCGAGCGCCACGTCGAAGATCTCCTCGTCGTCCAGACCCTGTGCCCGCAGTTCGTCGACGTCCCCCTGTGTCATCTGGTCGGCCGCCAACGCCACCTTCTCGGCGAAGGCCACCACCGCGCGCTCAGCGGCGTCCAGCGGTGCGGTCTTGCGGTCCGTGAGGAACTGGATCACGCTCTCGGCATCCATGACCTGCTCGGCGAGCATCCGCCCGTGCGCCAGCGTGCAGTAGCTGGACCGCAGGGCGCTGGCCGCCGCGACCGTCGCCAGTTCGTACCGGCGCAGGTCCATGGACGACTTGATCGTCGCGTTGAGCTGCTGCCAGGCACGGTAGACGTCAGGACGATGCGCGAACGTCTTCGTGAAGTTGGGAACGTACCCCCAGGACGCCCGGTCCCCGTCATAGATCTCGGTCACCGCAGCGTCCGCCGCTTCCACGGGCACCGCACGTATGAAGGCCATCGGACCTCGCCCCCCTGCCAGATCCACCGGGCCGCCCGTTCACGACGCCGCGTCCCTCCTGTGATACGCCGCTCAGCCGCCCCCGTCCACAGAGGTCCCCGCACCTACGCCAATAGCGGTAGATCGAGAACGGCCGGAAAAACGGCCACCTGGGTCTG
Organism: Streptomyces sp. NPDC050508; assembly: GCF_040655155.1. Classification (NCBI taxonomy): domain Bacteria; kingdom Bacillati; phylum Actinomycetota; class Actinomycetes; order Kitasatosporales; family Streptomycetaceae; genus Streptomyces; species Streptomyces sp. NPDC050508. The sequence continues at coordinate 141,298 of NZ_JBFAJJ010000006.1, read as the reverse complement.
TACGGCTGTGCAGCTACACCGGCACCGCCCGTACCGCGTCGCTGAACACGCGTGCGCGGCGCGTGATCTCGGCCCAGTCCCCGGCCGCCACGACCCCGGGCGGTACGACCTCCGAACCGGCGCACACCGCCCGTGCCCCGGCCGTGAGGAAACCGGCCGCGTTGTCCGCGTCGACGCCGCCCGACGCCACCAGCGGCACGTCGGGGAAAGGGCCGGCCAGGTCGCGGAAGTGCCGGGGGCCGAACGCGCGCGCGGGGAAGATCTTCACCGCGTCCGCGCCGAGGTCCAGTGCCAGCCCGACCTCCGTCGGAGACAGGGCGCCCATGACGACGGGCACCCCGGCCGCCGCTGCCGCCTTCGCCACGCCCGGGCGGCAGCCGGGGGTGACGAGGTACTGGGCCCCCGCCTCGATCAGCTCCTCGGCCTGGTCGGCGGTCATCACCGTGCCGGCGCCGATGCCGTCCCGGCCGTCGGCCACCGCCTGGCGCAGGTGTGTGGCGAGTGAGGGGGTGGTGCGGGTGAACTCGATCCAGTGGATGCCGCCCGCTCGCAACGCCTCGCACAGCGCCGCGGCGTCGGGTATCTCCGGTGCCCGGACCACGGCGATCACGCGATCCTTCGACAGCCGGGCGAGGAAGTCGGTGGTCATGGGCGGTGTTCCTTCAGTCGTGGATGGATGGATGGGGGGTGGGTGCGGGCTTGTCGGCTGGTTATCGGGGTGCCGTCCTGGACCAGGACGCGTCGTCCAGGGCGAGTTGACGATCGGTCTCCGCGCGCGGCGGCATCGTAGGGACGTCGTCCCTCGTCCGCAGGGCCGCGGAGGCTGCCAGGTGGCCGAGGCGCAGCCGGGCGCGTTCGTCGCGGTTCTCCAGTACTCCGGCCAGGTAGCCGGCGGCGAACGCGTCGCCCGCGCCCACGGGTTCGACCACCCGGGTGGGCAGCGCGGGGACGAACGTACGGGCGCCGTCGGCGTAGGAGGTCGCTCCGTGTTCGGCGTCCTTGACGACGATCAGCGGCGCGGGAGCGAGCAGCGCCGCTGTGTCGTCCGGGCGGGCGGTGCCCCACAGCGCTTCGGCCTCGTCCCGTCCGACGAACACGATGTCGGCGGCGCGGGCGAGGGTCAGCAGGCTCTTCGCCGCGTCCGAGGTGCCGTCCGGCCACAGCGCGGGGCGGTGGTTGACGTCGAAGGAGACCAGCGGCGCATCGTCGCCCCGGCCGAGGGCGCGGTCGACGAGTATCGCCTCCAGCAGCCCGGCGCAGCTGTCGGAGACCGCCGCAGCGACGCCCGACAGGTGCACGAGACGGGCGCGGCGCAGCGCGGGCAGCCGGGTCACGAGGTCCGGTCCCATCGCGGACGCGGCCGATCCGCTCCGGTAGTAGTGGGTACGGGTATGGGTACGGGTGCTGTCCGGGTCCGGGGTCGGGTCCTTGAAGTACACCCCTGTCGGGCGCGCCGGGTCGGTCTCGACGCCCGTCACGTCCACGCCACGCGCGGTGAGTTCGGCCAGGATGCGACGCGCGAACGGATCGTCGCCGAGGCGGCTCAGCCAGGCGACCCGGTGACCGAGACCGGCCAGACCGCAGGCGACGTTGGACTCGGCACCGCCGACGGCCATCGTGAGCGACGGCTGTTCGGCGAGCGGGCGGCCGTCCGGCGGGCTGAGGACGACCATCGTCTCGCCGACGCACACGACGTCGGCCACCTGCTCCGGTCGGTCGCCCGTACGGGGCGGGGGCGGCAAGGGCACGGGAATCTCCAGGTTCTTGTGAGAGGACGACCTGTGGTCACGTACTGGTGGCAGACGGGCCGGCCAGTCGCAGCATCACCTTGCTGCTCCCGCTGCCCGGGTCCGCGGCGACGGCCAACGCCTCCTCCGCCCGTTCCAGCGGGAAGCGATGAGTGATCACCGGCGTCACGTCCAACCCGTCCCGCAGCGCGCGCAGCGCTTCGTCGATCTCCTCGACGAAGCGGTAGGAGCCGATCCAGGTGATCTCGCGGGTCACCAGGTCACCGAGGGCGGCGGACACCGCCGTACCGGGCAGGTTGCCGACCTGGACGAGGGTGCCGCCGCGAGCGGTGGACCGTAGGACCGGGCCGAGGGCCGAGGGGGCGCCGGAGGCCTCGAAGACGACGTCCACGTCCTGGGGCAGGGGCTCGCCGCGTGAGAGGTCGCGGGTCTCGTCGGCGCCCATCGCGCGGGCCACGGCGAGGGAGGAGGCGGACAGGTCCGCGGCGATCACGGTGCCCGCCCCGCCGTGTTGCGCGGCGGCGACCACCAACGAGCCGATCGGGCCTGCCCCGTTGACCAGGACGGTCCGGCCGCGCAGCGCGGGAACCCGGCCCACGGCGTGCAGGGCGACCGCCAACGGCTCGGCCAGGGCGCCCTGTTGGGTGTCGACGCCGTCCGGCAGCGGGCGGATCTGGGCCGCGGGGACCGTACGGTATTCGCTGAACCCGCCGTCGGTGTGCGGGTCGAAGGCCGCCGAGCCGAAGTAGCGGATGTGCGGGTAGAGGTTGGTGCGGCCGGCGATCCGGTCCGGCAGGATGCCGTCGCCGACCAACTGCGCCGGGTGGACGGTGACTTGCTGTCCCTCCTCCAGGCCGGTGACCCCGTCGCCGAGCACCGCGATCCGGCCCGCGACCTCGTGCCCGAGCACCAGCGGGTGGGCGAGCGAGGCGGTGCCGGACGCGCCGTTCTTCCAGTACGCGATGTCGGATCCGCAGATCCCGCCCCACTCCAGGGCGAGCAGTACCTCACCGGCGCCCGGTACCGGCCGGGCCCGTTCGTCGATGCGGACGTCTCCGGGGCCGTGCACCACGACCGCCCTCATACGGCAACTGCTCATACGGCGTCCTCCAGTCGGACCAGGTCGCGTCCGCGTGTCTCGGGTGCCAGGAACGCGCTGACGAAGGTGATGAGCGAGTAGACGACGAGCATCACCGCGATGGGCCACCAACTGCCGGTGACGGCGGTGAGCGAGGCCGCGAGGACCGGGCCGATCGCGGTGGTGAGGATGCCGCCGATCTCCTTGGCCAGCGCGAGCTGCGTGAACCGGGTGCGGGAGCCGAAGAGTTCGGCCATCGTCACGCTCTCCAGCGAGAACAGGCCGAGGACGCCGACGTTCAGGCCGAGCACCATGCCGAGCATGACCGCGGCAGGGGAACCGGACGCGACGAGGAACATCACCGGGAAGGCGAGGGCGACCGTGAGGAGGGAGAACGCCATGTAGACCGGGCGCCGTCCGTAGCGGTCGCCGAGCAGGCCCACGGCCGGCACGGTGGCGAAGCCGAGCAGGGAGCCGTAGACGATCGCGTCCGTGGGGACGGAGCGGCCGACCGCGAGGTTGGTGGCGATGTAGCCGACGAGGAACGTCTGGATCAGCCCGGAGTTGCCCGCCTGGCCGAGGCGCAGGCCCAGCGCGAGGAAGAACGCCCTGCCCTTGCGCTGACGGATGCCCGCCGCGAGGACGCTGCCCCGGTGCTCGTCGACGACAGCGGGGCGTTCCTCGAAGACCGGGCTCTCCTTGAGGCCGCGCCGCAGCCAGACCGCGAAGAGCATGAGGGCGAAGCTCAGCAGGAAGGGCAACCGCCAGCCCCAGGACAGGAGTTGGTCCTCGCTGAGCACGCCGAGGAGGATCGCCCACAGACCGGAGGCGGCGAGCGTCCCGGAGTTCGTGCCGAGCGACACCAGCGAGGCGACCAGGCCGCGCCTGCGCACGGGGGCGTACTCGGCGAGCAGCACGGTCGCCCCGGCGATCTCGGCACCGGCGCCGAAACCCTGCACCAGGCGCAGCAGGACGAGCAGGCTCGGCGCGAGGATGCCGATCGTGGCGTAGGTGGGCAGGGCGCCGATGAGGGTGGTGGACGCGCCCATCAGGAGGATGGTGATGACGAGGACCTTCTTGCGGCCGATCCGGTCGCCCATCCGGCCGAAGTAGATCGCCCCGGCGAGGCGGGCGACGTAGCCGACGCCGTAGGTGGCCATCGCGGCGATCAGGCCGATGGCGGGGCTGACGTCCGGGAAGAAGATCTTGTTGAAGACGATCGCCGCGGCCAGTGAGTACAGCTGGAAGTCCATGAACTCCATGGCCGTGCCGAGCCAGCCCGAGACGGCTGCCTTCGTGAGATCGCGGGTCGTTCGTTGTGCCGGATGCGACTGTGCCGTGAGAGCGGTGCTGTCCTGCATCATGAACTCCGTTGTTCGTGTGCCGAGTTGAGCGCGGGGACGGGGACGGGGGACGGCGGGCTCAGAACTCGATGCGGCCGGCGCGGAGCGCGGGCAGCCGGGCGGCGACCGCGCCGGTGAGCGCGTCGTCGTCGGCCAGGTCCGGCGCGCCGAGGACACGCAGCAGCGTGCGGACCGTCTCGACGGGATCGGTGCCGGCTGGGCGGGTGCTGAACACCCAGGCGGCGAGGGCGAGTTCGAGTACCGGGGTGCTCGTGCCCCGCGCGCGCAGCGTGCGCAGGGCGGGCAGCCAGCGCTCCGTGATCTTCAGCGATCCGTCGGAGCCGATCTGCCGCAGCAGGTGGTGCATCGCGGGATTGCGGAACCGTACGACGAGATCGTCGGCGTACGCGCCCGGATCGGGACCGCCCGCCGGGAGCGTGGGGGCGACCTCCGCGCACAGCGCACGGACGAGACGCTCGCCCCAGTCGGCGGCCATGGTGTCGGCGATCGTGGTGTGTCCGGCGGCCGTCCCCAGGTGCGCGAGCGCGGAGTGGGAGCCGTTCAGCAGCCGCAGCTTGGTGAGCTGATACGGCGTCACATCCTTGACGAACAGGGCGCCTTCCAGCTCCCAGGGTGGCCGGGCGGCGGCGAAGGAGTCCTCCAGGATCCACTGCCGGTACGGCTCGGCCGTCACGGGGAGCTCGTCGCGTACCCCGAGAGCGGCTGTGGCGGCGACCCGGTCGGCGTCGCTCGTGGCGGGCACGATCCGGTCGACCACCGTCGCGGGAAAGCGGACGGTCTCGGCGATCCGGTCCCCGATCCGGCGCCGGTCGGGCCAGCTGGAGGCGTCGACGAACTCCCGTACGACCCGGCCCAACACGGCGCCGTTGTCCGCCATGTTGTCGCAGGACAGGACGCTGATCGGTGCGCCGCCCGCCCGTATTCGTGCCGCCAGCCCCGCGGCCAGCGCGCCGATCACGGTGGTGAGCGGTCCGTCGGGGTCCGCCGCGAGGTCGGCGGCGACGGCTGCCGTGTCCAACCCACCCGTGGACGCGAGGCGTTGGTAGCCCTTCTCGGTCACGGTGAGCGTCACCACCGTCACCTCGGGGTCGGCGAGCAGGGCGGTGACCGCCTTGGCGTCCGGCCCCATGGCCAGCGCGTCGAGCACCGCACCCACGACCCGGGTGCGGGGCCCCTCCGGACGGCGCTCGGTGAGCGAGTACAGGAAGTCCTGCTCCCGCAGCGCGCGTACGGTCCGCGCCGACCTGGGCGCGACCGCCGTGATGCCCCAGGGCTCACCGGAGCGGGCGGCCGCCTCCTCGGTGTAGACCGCCTGGTGGGCCCGGTGGAAGGCGCCGAGCCCGAAGTGGACGACGCGGGTGCGCAGTTCGGCGGGGTCGACCGCGGGCCGCGCCTGCGGGGGGAGCGGCGTCGTACGGTTCAGTCGCGCGCTCACCAGTCGTGCACCGACCCGTCGAGGCGCCGCGCGACCGGAAGATACCGCTGTTGGTAGGGGTGGCGCTCCGCCGCCTTCTCGTCGTACTCGACGCCGAGGCCCGGCTCCTCCGACGGATGGAGCATCCCGTCGGCGAACGTGACACCCGTGCGGAACACCTCGGCCGTCTCGTCGGGATGCCCCATGTGCTCCTGGATGCCGAAGTTCGGCACGCTGATGTCGAGGTGCACGGCCGCCGCCATGCTGACGGGGGAGAGGTCGGTCGCGCCGTGCGAACCGGTCCGCACCTGGTACAGCGCGGCGAGGTCGAAGATCCGCCGCAGGTGGGTGATGCCGCCCGCGTGGACGACGGTGGTGCGGACGTAGTCGATGAGCTGCTCGGTGATGAGGTGCTGGACGTCCCAGATCGAGTTCATCACCTCGCCGACCGCGATGGGCGTCGTGGTGTGCTGCCGGATGAGCCGGAACGCCTCCTGGTTCTCGGCCGGGGTCGGATCCTCCATCCAGAACAGCCGGCACTCCTCGACGCTCTTGCCGAAGCGGGCCGCCTCGATCGGGGTGAGCCGGTGATGGACGTCGTGGAGGAGGTGGAAGCCGAACCCGAAGCGTTCCCGGACGGCTGCGAGATAGGTGGGCGCGAACCCCAAGTAGGCCTCGGTGTCCCAGGGTTGCTCGTCGGGCAGCTCGCTCGCGGCGGGTTCGTAGACCTTGCCCCTGCGGACGCCGTAGGTGCCGCCGACGCCGGGCACCGCGGCCTGTGCCCGGACCGCCTTGTAGCCCAGCTCCAGATAGCGCTCGACGTCGTCGAGGAGGGACGGTACGTCGGTGCCGCTGGCGTGCGAGTAGACCATGACGCCGTCGCGGGAGCGTCCGCCGAGCAGTTGGTAGACGGGCAGGCCCGCGGTCTTCCCCTTGATGTCCCACAGTGCGGTGTCGACGGCGGCGATCGCCGTCATGGTGACGGGCCCGCGCCGCCAGTACGCGCCCCGGTAGAGGTACTGCCACATGTCCTCGATGCGGGCGGGATCCCTGCCGATCAGCAGGGGTGCGACGTGATCGCGCAGATAGCTCGCCACGGCCAGTTCACGGCCGTTGAGCGTGGCGTCACCGAGGCCCGTCACCCCGTCGTCCGTGGTGACGCGCAGCGTGACGAACGTGCGCCCGGGGGAGGCGACGAACACCTCGACGCGCTCGATCCTGCTCACGGGTGGCCCTCCTTCAAGGGGTGCGTGATTGGTCGGTCAGTACTTGTATACAAGCATGTGTCGCGAAGTGGCAATGGTCGCGTCACGGATACGATGGCCGCATGGCTCACTCGAACCGGGACCGCACCAGTCGGCGCGCGATCTATCTGAAACTGCGTCAGATGGTCCTGACCCTCGAACTCGCCCCGGGCGCCGCCCTGTCGGAGAACGAACTCGCGGCGTCCCTCGGCGTGAGCCGGACCCCGGTGCGGGAGAGCCTGATCCTGCTGTCCCAGGAGGGACTCGTGCAGGTCTTCCCTAAGATCGGCTCGTTCGTCTCCCGGGTCGACCCGGGGCAGGTCGCCGACGCGCAGTTCCTGCGGGAGGCCGTGGAACTCGCCTCGCTGGACGACCTGCCCGCCGAACTCGACCCCGAGGTCGACGGCGAACTCCGCGCCAACCTGGCCCGCCAGCAGCGCGCGGACCTGGACCTGGAGGAGTTCTTCGCCCTGGACGAGGCCTTCCACCAGGGCCTGATGCGCCTGAGCGGCCACGGCAACGTCTGGACCAACGTCGCCGCCGCCAAGGGCCACCTGGACCGGGCCCGGCGCCTCGGCCTCCACGAGAACGTGTCCCCGGCCGTGTTCGCCCTCCAGCACCGCGAGATCTACGACGCGGTCGTCGCCGGAGACGTCCCGCTCGCCCGCGCCGCCATGCGCACCCACCTGCGGGCCGTCTTCAGTGACATCGAGCGCATCCGCGCCCATTCACCGGAACTGTTCGCCAGCGGCCCGGCGACGGTGCCGGTGCGGCGCAACGTGGTGGTGTGGGAGTAGCGCCGGTCCGGCACTTCAGGAAAGGTCTCCCTCCAGAGCCGAAGGATTCAGCGACGCCAGCAACTTGAGCAGCAGCGCGTGCGTCTGCTCCTGCTCCGCCGGCGTCAGCGCCTGAAGTGCCTCGGCGTGAGCGGCGTCCACCGTCTCCGCGGCCTCCGCCGCTAGCCGTACGCCGGACTCCGTGGCGTGCAGGCGTTGGGTACGCCGGTCGCCGGGGGTGGTGCGCCGCTCCAGCATTCCGCGCTCGACCAGCCCGTTGACCGCCGTGCCCATCGACTGCGGGGTGATCGCCGCCCTGCGCGCCGCGGTCGCGCTGGAGACCCCCGGGTCGAGGACGGCCTGCATCAGGGCCCTGTGCTGGGCGAGGGTCAGCCGGAGCGGGCGCAGGGCGCGCTCCATCCGGGCCGCCATGATCTGGCCGATCTGCCAGGCCACATAGCCGGTACGGCGGTCGGGATGCTTCACGGAGTGGACCTCTTTTGTAAGGCAGCTGATTGTGATGTACAAATATTATCAGTTGCCTTCTAATCTAGGACCGTCCCGATGTCCCAGCAAGTCGCTCCCCGAGCCACCGGCACCGCCCGACAGCCGCACAAGCACGCGCTGGACGTGGCCCATCCGCCGCCCGGCCCCGGAAACCTGCGCGCCGTCCTGCTCCCCGTAGCCGTGGTGCTGCTGATCGGCACCGTGTTCGTCAGCGTCTACCTCGCCGCCTTCCACGCCCCGCGCCCGCACCAACTCCACGTGGGCACCACGGAGATAGGCACGGCGCAGGCCCGGTTGAGCCAGGGCCTGGAGCGCGTCGCCCCGGGCGGCTTCACCGTCGAGACCTACCCCGACGAGTCCGCCGCCCGCGACGCCGTACAGGACAGGAAGGTCTACGCGGCCTACCTCGGCGACGGAAAGCTGCTCTACGGCAGCGCCAACGGGGCCGCCGTCACCGCCACCGTGACCACCGCCTTCGGCTCCGTCGCCCACGCGGAGCACCATGAACTCGCCGTCGAGGACGTGGCCCCGGCAGCGGCGGGGGACACCCGTGGCCTCTCCGTCTTCTACGCCGCCTTCGGCCTGGTCCTCGCGGGCTACCTCTTCGGTATGACGTCCTACCAGCTCGCGCCCCGCCTCCAGTACCGCTGGCGGATGGCCAGCCTGGCGACGTTCGGAATCGTCGGCGGGCTGCTGATCGCCCTCATCGCCGGCAGTACCGGCTTCGGCGCGCTGCCCGGCTCCTTCCTGCCCCTCGTCGCCGTCATCGCGCTGATGGGCGCCGCGGTCGGCGGCACGACCATGGTGCTGCTACGGCTGTTCGGCTCGGCCGGCGTCAGCCTCGCCTCGATCCTCCTGCTGATCCTCGGCAACAGCAGCAGCGGCGGCATCATGCCGGCGGCCTACCTGCCCGGCTGGCTGCGCCCACTCTCCGAGATCCTGCCGGTCGGCGTCGGCGTCCGCGCGATGCAGGGCCTGTCCCGCTTCCAGAACGACGGCCTGACCCGCGCCCTGGTGATCCTCCCGGTGTGGGTACTCGGCGCCGCCCTCGTCCTCTACCTCAAGGACGTGTACCGCAGGGGAAGCCGGGCGGTGGTACGGGAGTCGGAGGCAGCGGCGGGCTGACGTCGGCGTCGGAGGCGGGCGACCGCAGGCCCCTCCGGGGCCGATCCCGAGCCCTCGGCCTGTCCGCGACACCGGCCGCGCGCCTTCCGCACCCGCCCCGCCCCCGGCCGGGCCGGGCCGCCGATGGTGAGCCCGCCGGTGGCGGAGAGGCGGGCAACCGCGGCCCGCTCCGGGACCTGCCCCGCACCTCTCAGCACCAGGCATCGACGCCCCCCGACACTCAACCAACGACTTTGCCCGCTCTTTACAACCCACCCTCCCCCTGCCTCGTCTCTCCGCTCGATCCGTGACCCGCCCCGCCGGTGAACCACCGGCGGACCTGGCGGGCCGGCCGACGAGAGAGAGCGATTCATGCGCCGAACTGTCCTCAGCGCCATGGCACTTGCGTGCGGCGCCGTACTGGCGAGCACCGTGCCCGCGTTCGCCCACGGGGCATCCGCGTCCCCCAGCAGGGCCGCGACCGCCGCGCCGTCCGCGGCGCCGAGCGGCACCAGGGCGCCGACGCCGGCCCCCACCGCCGAGCCCACCCGCAGCGCGAGCGCCGCGCCCAGCGCCGAACCGACCGTCGCGCCGAGCCAGGGCCGGGGTCAGGTCTCCACCGTCCCCAGCGGCGCCCCGGACACCGGTGTCGTACCGGTGTCGAAGTCGTCCGACGACCTGTCGACCGGGCTGATCGGCGGGGGAGCCGCCGCGGTGGTCGTCGGTGGCGGTGCCTTCGTCGTCGTACGGCGTCGGAGGGCGACCGGGGCATGACCTCGCTCTCCAGGCGGGCCTTCGTCACCGCGGCGACGGCATCGTTGCTCGCCGGCTGCGGCGGTGGCCACGGGACCGACCGGGCCGCGAACTCCGCTGCGCAGCAGGGGAGTTCAACGCAGGGGAGTTCGACACCCGCCGGGCAGCCGTCCGCGCGGACCGGCGTCGAGAAGGCGCACGCCCTCGCGCGGTCCGCCCCGGTCACCCTGCGCGTCCCGGCCATCGGGGTCGACACCCCGGTCATGAAGCTGGGGCTGGCCGCGGACGGCACCGTGCAGGTGCCGCCGATCGCGGCGCACGACCGGGCGGGCTGGTACCGGTACTCGCCGACGCCGGGCCAGACCGGGCCGTCGGTGATCCTCGGGCATGTGACCGTCGGGGCGTACGGGGACGGGGTCTTCCGCCACCTCGCGCGGCTGCACAAGGGGGACCGGATCGAGGCGGGCCTGGAGAACGGCACGACGGCCACGTTCACCGTCACCACCGTACGGACGGTCGCCAAGGCCGACTTCCCGTCGGACGAGGTGTACGGGAACACGGACCACCCCGAACTGCGGCTCATCACCTGCGGCGGAACCCGTACCGGTACGGGATACCTCGACAACGTGATCGTCTTCGCGGCACTGACCTCCGCGAGCCCCTGAGCGTCACCCGAGTACCGCCTGAGTACCTTCTGTGCCCGGGCCGATGGAACGTACGCCGTCGGCCCGGGCTCTTCCCCCACGAGCGCCCGCACAGGCGCACGCACCACGTCACGACCATGGAGAGCGTTGAAACGGTCCCGCGAGAGGGCAGCGTCCGAACTGTTCGCCGCCGTCTACCCGCGCCTCGCCGGCTGGTGCCGCCGTCTCGTCGACGACGACGAGACGGCCCACGAGATCGCCTCCGAGGCGTTCACCCGGCTCTGGGCCCGCTGGACGAACGTGGCGGAACCCCGCGGTTTCCTCTACGTCACCGCGGCCAACCTCGTCCGGGACCACTGGCGCAAACTGGAGCGCGAACGCCGGGCCGTGCGCCGTGTCACCACCGAGGAGGCGGTACGTCCGCCGACCGAACAGACCGACCCGTCCGTACGACTGCTCGTCCAGTCGCTGCCGGAACGACTGCGCGTCCCGATCCTCCTGCACTACTACGCTGACATGCCGATCCGGGAGGTGTCCGTGCTGACCGGGCGCAAGGAAGGAACCATCAAGGCCGACCTCCACGCGGCCCGCGAACTGCTCCGTGCCCACCTGGGGAGAAGCCTTGACCACACACTTTGACGAGGAAGACGAGGGACGGGAGGCCGACCTCACCCTCGACGACCCCCTCACGGTCATCCTGCGGCCCTCCTCCTCCGAGTACCTCGGCCCGCCCGCCGGCCGCTACGAGGCGATCCGCCGCGGCGCGAACCGCCGCCGCCTGCTCCGCGCGGCACTCGGCGCCGGCGCGACCTGCGCGGTGATAGTCCTCGCCGCCCTCCCGTTCCGCCCGGCCGGCCACGACGCACCCACGACCCCCACGGTCCCGCTCGCCCCACCCCCCGCGAGCAGCAGTCCTACGACCCCGCCCAGCCCGTCCGCGACAAGGGCACCCAGCCCGACCGCGAGCACGGATTCCCGCGACAACTCCCGGTACCCGAGCCGCACGCCCGTCCCCACCGCGGAACCGTCCAGGGCCCCGACGACATCCGCTTCGGCATCGGCATCCGCCTCGGCACCTGGATCGGCGCCCGCCTCGTCCTCGTCGACCGCGCACTCCGTCGAGCCCTCGGCCGTACAGACGCACTCGCGGTAACTCCCGCGCCCGCAGGGGCAATTGCAGCCAATCCTGTCGTGCATCTTGCCGACAATATTGCCGGGACGTTACACAAGTGGGTCATGGGAAGGACGACCACACTCCGCAGCAGAGTCCGCACCGCCCTGGCAACCGTGAGCGTGCTCGGCCTCGGGTTACTGTCCCCGATCGCCGTCCACGCACTGAAGTCCGCTCCCGCACAAGGGAGTTCGGAACGCTCGTCGCTGGTGGTGGCCACCGCCACCGGCAAGGTCAGGGGCCATGCCCAGACCGGATACGACGAATGGCTCGGCATCCCCTACGCCGCCACCCCCACCGCCGCCGACCGCTGGACGGCCCCCCGACCTGCCTCCGCCTGGAGCGGCATCCGCGACGCCTCCCGCTTCGGCGACCGCTGTGCCCAGGGCTCCGGCTGGGACCCCGGCTACGAGAAGGCGATCACCACCGAGGACTGCCTCGACCTCAACGTCTATGCACCACAGGGGAGTGCGCAGGCGAGCAGGGCCGACGCCCCGGTCGTCGTGTGGATCCACGGCGGCGGTTTCTCCGGCGGCGCCGGCCAGGACACCAACCCGCGCAAGTTCGTCCAGCAGACCGGCGCGATCGTCGTCACCGTCAACTACCGCCTGGGCCCGCTCGGTTACCTGAATCTCCCCGAGCTGCGCGCCGAGAACGCCAACGGCGCCGGAACCTACGGCCTGTTGGACCAGCAGACGGCACTGCGTTGGGTACGGTCCAACATCGGCCACTTCGGCGGCGACGCCGGGAACGTCACCATCGCCGGCCAGTCCGCGGGCGGCAGTTCGGTCTGCGACCAGCTCGCCTCGCCCACCGCCAAGGGCCTGTTCGCCCGGGCGGTCATCATGAGCGGCGGCTGCGCCCTCCAGACGGCGGCGGCGGGCGAGACGCAGAGCCAGGCCTTCGTCAAGGAGATCGGCTGCGCCACCGCCTCCGACGTCCTCGCCTGCCTGCGCGCCGAACCGGTCGCCGCGATCGTCGCCGCCCAACTGAAGGCCCCGGTCCGCCCGTCCCTCGGCGGCACCGCCTTCCCGACCGACCCGGCGACGGCCGTACAGACCGGAAACTTCACCAAGGTCCCCGTCATGCTCGGCCAGACCAACAGCGAACGCGGCCTGTTCACCTTCCAGACCTACGACTACCTCGGCACACCCATGACCGCCGACCAGTACACCCAGGCCGTCAAGTCGGCCTACGGAACAGGCGCGGCCAAGGTCCTCGCCGAGTACCCGCTCACCGCCTACCCCACCCCGGGCCAGGCCTGGACCGCCGTCCAGAACGGCTCCACCTCCTACGACCGACAGCAGCTGATGGCACGGCTGTCGAAGTGGGTGCCGACGTACGCCTACGAGTTCGCCGAGAGCGACACCCCGCACTTCACGTCGATCTACCGCCTCCAGCAACAGAGCGCCACGGCAAGGGACTTCCCCTTCGGCGGAGCCATCCACGTCGACGACCTCGGCTACCTCTGGGACTACCTCGGCCAGACGTTGCCCTACGACGACGACCAACTGGAGCTGTCCCGGCAGATCATCACCTTCTGGGACCGCTTCACCACGACCGGCGACCCGAACGGCTCCGGCACCCCGAACTGGCCGAAGTACAGCACCAGGACAGGTGAGTTGATGTCCCTGAAGGCCTGCGACACCGCCCCGTCGGGCAACGAACCCCCGGCGGCCTGCTCCAAGTCCACCCGCGACTTCGCCCAGGAACACGACCTGGACTTCTGGCAGAGCCTGGGGTCGTCGTGACGACACCTGCCGGGCAACAGCTTGCGGCATTGTTTTGAACACGTTCAATTCTCGGCGTAAGCTGCCGCCATGAGCGACAGAGCCGCCCTCCTGAAGGGCATCCGCGCCTGGCTGGTCCTGTTCGTCGTCTGTCTGGTGCTCAGCGGCGCCACCGCCTTCCCGCTGGTCCACGAACTCCGCTGGACCGAGGACGTGTTGAGGTCCCTGTCCGTACCGCACTACCTGCCCACCCTGATGGACTGGATCGTGCAGGTGCGACAGGGACTCGACACCGCCGACACCGATTACCCCTTCCTCCTCTACGGCACGGACTGGCTGGCCTTCGCGCACCTCGTCATCGCGGTCGCCTTCTACGGCCCCTACCGCGACCCGGTCCGCAACATCTGGGTCGTCGAGGTCGGGATGATCGCCTGCGCCGGGATCATCCCGCTCGCCCTCATCTGCGGGCAGATTCGCGGGATCCCCTTCTGGTGGACGGTGATCGACATGTCGTTCGGGGTGATCGGGATGGTCCCGCTGTACGTCGTACGGAAGAAGATCAAGCTCCTGGAGGCGGCGACAACCGTGGCAACTCCCGCCCCCGCCCTGGCTACTTGAGCGCGGCCAGCGCGATCCGCATGGCGACCGCGTTCATCGACTCGCCCTTCGCGTCCGTCGAGTCGACCGAGTAGACGAGGGTGCGGGACAGATCGCGGGTGGCAACGACGACCGCGCTGTAGCCGTACCGCGCACCCGACTTGAGCCAGTACACCTTCCCGCCGTACTCGAACCGCTGGAGCCCGGCGCTGTAGCTGGCGCCCTCGATTCCCGTCGGGACGGTGAACATCTCCTTCAGCTGCGGCCCCGGCACGATCCGGCCCCGGAACAGCGCCGTGATCAGCCGTTCCAGGTCGGCGGTCGTCGAGATCATGTCGCCGGCCGCCCACCGGTCCGCCTGGTTCCAGTCGGTGACGTCCACGAACTTCGTTGTCCCGTCGGACTGTTGGACGGTCTGGTAGCCGTGGTTGTGCGGGCCGAGGATGCGCGGGTCGGTGCCGGGGAAGTACGTGTCCCGCATGCCCGCCGGGCGCAGGACGAGCCGGGTGGCCTCCGAGGCGTACGAGTGTCCCGTCACCTTCTCGATCAGCAGGCCGAGGATCGTGTAGTTGATGTTGAGGTAGTCCTGCCGCTCGCCCGGCCGGAACTCGGGCCCCTTCGCCACCGCCGACGCCACCACCTGCCTTGGCGTGAGCGTGTCGAAGCGGTGCGCGTACTGGTCCTCGAAGGCGTCCCCGAAACCGTCACCGGCCTGGATGCCACTGGTGTGGTTCAGCAACTGCCGTACGGAGATGGGCTCGAAGACCTTGGTGAGGAGCCCCGGCAGATAGCGCTGGACCGGTGTGTCCAGGTCGACCCTCCCCTGCGCCGCTAGCCGCAGCACGGTCGCCGCGGTCACGACCTTCGTCGTCGAACCGGCCCGGAAACGGGCGTCGGGATCGGCGGCGGCACCGCTCGCCAGATCGTGCACACCGGCGCTGCCCCGCCAGGTCCCGTCGGTGCCTCCCACCCGTACGAGAGCCGCCGTCGCGTCGGAGTCCGGGAGCCCGGCGAGCGCCGCGCGCAGCGCTTCGGCATCCGGTGCGGCCGTCTGTCGGGTGGTGGTCGACGGGGACGGGGACGCGGCGAACGCGGGTGCGGCCAACGGCCCTGCCGCGAGGGCGAGTACGAGGGAGGCGGTGAGGACGGTGGTGCGACGGCGGGGGCGCATCGGCTGCTCCTGAGGTCTCCGGTGGCTGTCGGTGATCAGCCTCGGTCCTCCGCGGCCGTACGCGGATCGTCGGCGAGGAGGGCGCCACCCCTGGTGCAGCCCGGACCAACTGCCGTACAGAACAAGGGGTTTGTGGGGGATGCCCCCTACGGGGATCCAACTCGGCACCGCAAAAACTGTTATCGCGGAGGCCTTCACTCCGTCTCCTTCTGCGTCCCCAGTCTCCTCACGCACCGGAGCCACCCACATGGCCACCAGCGCACGCAAGCCCACCAACAAGCACCGCCTCACCCGCCGGGGCCTCTTCACCATCGGCGGCGGAGTCGCGGCGGCGGGAGTCGTCGGCGGCGGTATCGCCGCGTTCTCCGGGGGAGGGGCGGACGCCGCGCAGACCGGCACGGCCACCGCCATCGGCACCGCCACCGCCCGGCCGCAGGTCCTCGTACACCCGGGCATGCTGCACAACGCCGGTGACCTGCACCGCGCCAAGGTCCGTGTCGCCGCCCGCAAGGACCCCTGGCTGAAGGGCTGGACGCGGCTCACCGACAACCGGCACTCCGCCGGCACGTGGCAGCCCCGCCCGCAGGCCACAGTCATCCGCGGCGGCACCGGCCAGAACTACGTCACCCTGTACAACGACATCCACGCCGCCTACCAGAACGCCCTGCGCTGGCAGATCGCCGGCACAAAGGCCAACGGCGACACCGCGGTTGCCATCCTCAACGCCTGGTCGGCCACCCTCACCACGCTCAACGGCAACGCCGACCGCTTCCTGGCCTCCGGCATCTACGGCTACCAGTTCGCGAACGCCGCCGAACTCGTCCGCGATCACCCGCACTTCGAGTTCGCCCGCTTCAAGAAGATGATGCGCACGGTCTTCAAGCCGATGAACATCGACTTCCTGACCAACCACAACACCGCCAACATCACCAACTACTGGGCGAACTGGGACCTGTGCAACGTCGCCTCCCTCATGGCGACCGGCATCCTGTGCGACGACCGCGCCACCTTCCAGCGCGCGGTCACCTACATGAAGTCCGGTGCGGGCAACGGCTCGTTCAAGAACGCCATCCCCTTCGTCTACAGCGGCCAGAACCTCGCCCAGTGGCAGGAGAGCGGCCGCGACCAGGGCCACACCATGATGGGCATGGGCCTCATGGGCGCGATCTGCGAGATGGCCTGGAACCAGGACATCGACCTCTACGGCTACCTCGACAACCGGTTCATGAAGGCCGCCGAGTACGTCGCCAAGTACAACCTCGGCGCGACGGTGCCCTTCACGACGTACGGCTGGCGCAGCGGCCAGGGCAACGGCCGGTACCTGGAACAGCCTGTGATCTCCGACATAGCCCGGGGTGCCGTTCGCCCGGTTTGGGAGATTCTGCACAACCACTACGCCCGCCGACGACGCCTCTCCACCCCGTTCATCACCCTCATGGCTGAGAAGGTGCGTGCGGAGGGCGGTGGCGGCGACTACGGCCCGAACAGCGGCGGTTTCGACCAACTCGGCTTCGGGACGCTGCTGTACAGCAAGTGACTTCGGGCGGTATCGGGTGATGCCGGGGAGGGCGGGGAGCGACGTGGACGGGCGGCAGTGGCACTCCACCATCGCGGCGGCGCAGGCCGGTGACCGGCGGGCACTGAACGAACTGGTCGCGGGCTGGCTGCCGTTGGTCTACAACGTGGTCGGCCGCGCCCTGAACGGCCACGCCGACGTGGACGACGTGGTCCAGGAGACGATGCTGCGCGCCGTCGACCACCTCGGCTCACTCCGCGACCCCGACAGCTTCCGGTCCTGGCTGGTCGCGATAGCCATGCGGCAGATCCGGGACCGGGCCCGCCGCCGTAAATCCCCCGACCAACTCCCGGACGGACTCCCGGGAGACGCCGCCGACTTCGCCGAACTGACCGTCCTACGGCTCCAGTTGGAGGGCCAGCGGCGCGAGGTCGCGGAGGCGGTGCGCTGGCTCGACGACGAGGACCGCCAACTCCTCTCCCTGTGGTGGCTGGAGGTCGCGGGCAAACTCACCCGACGCGAACTGGCGTCCGCGGTGGGCATCAGCCGTCAGCACGCGGCGGTACGGGTCCAACGTATGAAGGAACGCCTGGAGACCGCCCGAGGCATCGTCCGCGCCCTCGACGGCGCCTGCCCCGACCTCCGTGACCTCACCGCCCGCTGGGACGGCCGCCGCGACTCGGTCTGGCGCAAACGCGTCGCCCGCCACCTGCGCGGCTGCGCCTACTGCGGCGACCCCCGCGAGTCCGTCGTACCGGCGGAACGCCTGCTCGTCGGCATCGCACTCGTACCACTCCCGATCGGCTTCACGCTGTCGCTGGCGTTCGGGGCGAAGACGGCGGCGGCCGCGACGGGGGTGGCGGGGGCGGCCTTCGCGGCCGGTTCCACCGGTGCGGCGGGTTCCGTGGGCTCGGCGGGTGCTTCGGGACTTGCGGGTTCGGCGGGAGCCGCCGGTTCGGCCGGTGCGCCCGCGGGCTGGTCGGCCAAGCTTCTGGGGCTGCTGACCAAGCCCGCCGTCGCCGTGACGGCGGGCGCGACGATCGCCGCGGGCGGCGTGTACGTCGTCACCCGGGCCCCGAACGACCCGCCCCCGAGGGCCCTCACCCCCACGGCGTCGGCGAGCGCGTCCCGCCCGCCGTCGGCCGCTCCGACGAGTGCGTCCCCGTCGCCGTCCCCTTCCCCCTCCAAGACGCCCACCGGCCTCTACGGTTCGGTCGTCGACGCCGTCGACCGGGCCCCGGCCCCGAACACCCCGCCCGCCGCCCTCCCGCACCGCCCCGCGTCCGGCGTGACCAGCACCGGCGGCGCGCACGCGACCATGAACCACCGCGGGGACAACGTGACGCTCAGCGGCCAGGGTTACGTCCTCGTCCGCTGGCAGATCTCACCGCAGTACCGCAACGGCGCCCTGGTCATGCCGAGTTGGACCGCCCTGAAGGGCAAGCTCTTCCACGTGGCCTCGGGCGGCGGCCGCCGCATGGACGACCCGGTCAGCACCACCGACACCACCGCCACCGGCATGGGCAACTCCACCACCGGCTACGACGTCCTGCCCACCGGCACCCAACAGATGTGGCAGAACGAGTACTTCTACGTCGACGGAAGCGTCACCCTCACCGTCAACGAACGCGGCGCCGACTACGGCCTGAACGTCTTCCCCACCACCTGGGACGCCGTGGAGAACGACATCACCACCGGCCCCACCCAGGGCGCGACCCGCTACGGCCTGACCCGCGACACGGGCAAGGACAACACCCCGATACCCCAGTACGTCACCCGCACCACCCCGACCGACCCGGCGACGGTGGCTCAGCGCTCCAGGGTCTAGCTGTCCCGGGTGTAGTTGTCCCCGCTGTAATTGTCCTGCGCGGCCATGACCTCGTCACCGTGCTCGAAGGCCCAGGCCCCGAAGGCATCGATCGGATCGAGCAACGTCCGTCCAAGAGCGGTGAGTTCGTACTCCACACGCGGCGGCGAACCACCGTACGACCGCCGCGCCACAAGCCCGTTGAACTCCAGCCGCCGCAGCGTCTCGGTCAACACCTTCTGACTGATCCCACCGATCCGCCCACGCAACTCACCCGGCCGCCGCGGGCCGTGCCGCAGGGCCCACAGCACCACACAGTTCCAGGTGTTGCCCAACAGATCGAAGGCGAGCCGGGCCCGGCAGTCGGCGAGGAACATCGAGTCCGTCGAGTCTGAGGTCACGCACCACATGGTGCCCGAGCGGCTTCCTACTGTCGTGGCATGCAGATGCGGATAGGAATTCTCGGCACCGGCGGCATGGCGGACGCACTGGGCACACAGTGGATCCGAACCGGCCATGAAGTGCTGTTCGGCGGGCGGGACTTGGGGCGGGCGGAGGCGCTGGCGCGGCTGCGGGGAGGCGTATCCGGCAACCTCCGCGAGGCCGCCGACTTCGGCACCGACGCCGTACTGATGGCACTGCCCTGGACCGCGGCCGTGGAAGTGGCCCGGCAACTCCCCCTGAACAGCCGGGTGTTGATCGACTGCACGAACCCCGTAGGCGAAGGCTTCCGCCTCCTCACCGCGGGCAGCCCCTCCGCCGCCGAACAACTCGCCGCCGCCGCTGGTCCCGAGGCCCACGTCGTCAAGGCGTTCAACCTCTGCCACGAGGACGTATGGCGCCTGACCCCACCGGTCTTCGACGGCCGCCCACTGGGCGTTCCACTCAGCGGAGACGACGAGGAAGCCCTCGCGGTCGTAGGGCAGTTGGTACGGGACGTGGGCTGTGAGCCGTTCGCGGCAGGGGAGTTGAACCAGGGCGCGGGGTTGCTGGAGGCGACGGCCGCGCTGTTGATCCGGCTGTGGGTGGGGGAGGGCGTGGACGCGCAGGCGATCGCGCCGCCGCCGGAGTTCTCGGGTGGCCGTGCGCGGGGCTAGGACGCGGGCGCCACCGGTGGCAGGGCCATCCGCGTTACCACGCCCCGTACCGCGCGCGACGCCGGGGAGTGCGGTTCGAGGATCTCCAGAGCGTCGGCGAGACGTTGGTAGCCGCCGGTCTGGTGCCGGCAGATCCGGGCGATTTCGAAGAGCAACGGCCGCAGCGGGAATGACAGGTTCAGAGAGCTCAGGTCGAGCCCGGTCTCGGCAAGCCAGACGCCACGGACCGACGGCTGCCGCACCGAGTTCGCTTTCCGCAGCTCATCCACCAGGTCGCGCACCGCCGGCATGCTCCCGCCCGGATAGGCGGGCTGGGCGGCCGTGTCGGGCTGACCTGGATAGGCGGGTTGTCGCCGGGTCTCCCGGGACGGGGCGGCGGCGACCCTGAGGAGGGTCTCCCTGGCGGCTGCTTCGTCCGCTCCGCCGATGTGGACGTCGCAGAACTCCTGGATCCTGTCGGGGAGCACCTGCCGTGGGCCGGGGAGGACTACCACCGGGAAGAGCCGCTGCCAGTCGGACGACTCGTCGGAGAGCGCCTCGTCCAGGACGGTGTCGGTCAGGTCGCCGGTGGTGAGGTAGTGCTCGGACAGAGCGACGATCACTTTTCGGGCGCGCCGCAGCGAGTTCCGTATGACATGAACGGTGTCACCACTGTCCGGCGAGAGAACGTGCGGGTCGACTGTGTAGCCCGCGGCCCGGAGTTGGGACATCATCCAGTGCCCCCATGCGGTGTCGGATTCGGTGTCCGCGTAGCTGACGACGATGTCGACGGTCCGGAGCGCGCGTCTGCCGAAGAGGGGCGCGACGGCTTGGGCGTCCTCGGCGGAGATGGGCGGGATCTCCGGGTCCAGTACAGCGTCGGCGACCTTCTGGGCCACTTCGTAGACGATGTCCCGGTATTCCCTGTCGGGCGGGCCCTCCTCGGGGACCACGTGGAACAGCCCGCGTTCCTCGTACATACTGCCGAACTTCCAGGTGAGGTGCTGGAATTCGTCCGCGCCCTCGGGCCATGGCGTCCGGCCGCGGCGCCAGATCAGGATGATCAGGTGGCGGGCTCTTCCGCCCTGGCGCACGTGGCGGCGCATACGGTCGACGAAGACGGCCCATTCCCGTCCGCACCAGTCACTGCCGAAGTAACGGGGCGAATAGAGGGCGATCATGCACGCGGTCCTGCGCGCGGTGTTCCAGATGAGGGGCCGCCACCGCTCGCCCGGCTCGATGTCCACCGCGTCCATGAAACCGCCGCCGGGGGTGTCTCCCAGGAGGCCGCGGACCTCGGATTCGAGGTTGTGGTGGAATCGCTCCACCTGACCTCGGAATTCCCTGTCCTCCGAGTAGCTGAGGAAGTACCAACAGGCGTCGTCCTCCTGGCCGTTCGCGGCGGCGGCGGGGGAAAGGCGGCCCCGGCCCGGCGGCACCGGCCCCGTCATCGGCGTTCCCGCAAACGCTCGATCTCCTCGGCCAGCCGACGGGCCTCCTCCAGTCCGAGGTACTCGGGTTCCAGTATCTCCAGTGCGTTGACCAGGGCCGGCAGCGCTCCGGGCGTTGCCCGGCACACACGCACCACACCCGTGAGATGGGTCAGCACCGTGGGGTAGTCGGCGAACTCCACCTTCGCCGGAATGAGCTCGCTGATCAACCCGGTCCACAGCCTGCGGCTTGCGGGATCGGCCAGGATCGGTGATCCCGCGAGCGTGCCGACCAGTTGGCTCTGCAGGACGGCGGCCCGCCCGGAGGCTCCCGGGGCGGCGCCGGGGTAGGCCGGCTCGTGGTTCACCTGCCGGGGACGGCGTAAGACGTACTGCAGGATCTCGCGGGCAGCTTCCGCGTCCAGGCTCTGGAGGGCCGGCGTCATCGCTTCGCGCAGGGTCTCGGGCAGCAGACCGGGCTCGACCGGCTCCACCAGGAGCGGTGCGAAGCGACTGCGTGCGGTGGCGGCCGACACCTCGTCGGACGACCAGCCGGACGCCGTCCACGACGGCGACGCCAGATACCGCGGCGAGACGAGCGCGATGACCACGTCGACATGCCGGAGCGCGTCCTCGACCTGGAGCGCATACGACCTTGCCGGGTCCGCCTGCTCGGCGCCCCTGCGGACGTCGTGACCCCATCCGGTCAGTTCCCAGTCCACCCAGTCCGCCCAGGAACGGTCGGACGGGGCGGCGCTGATGAACACCCTCGACCGGTCGACCGCGGCTCCGGACGGATAGGGGATCGGAGCGACGCCGGGCCCGTCCTTCACCGCGACATCGCCGCAGTCCGAGCCGGGGCGAGTGTCATGCGGCGCGTGCTCGGCCCGTACGGCGGACGCTCTCGCACGCCGGCTCCAGGCAATCCCCGCGCTGTCGCTCAGGGATTCCAGCGTCCGGGTGGTCGCGTCCGTACCGAGGGCGGCCAGTACCTCCACGAGCCGGGCTGCGGAGGCGAGCGTGTGGGGGTGGTCGTCGCCGAGTACCCGGCGGCGCCGTACGAGCACCTCCTCGCCCAGCGCACGTGCCGCGTCCCACTCACCCAGAGTGGTCAGTACCTCCACGAGCCGGGCGGCCGAGGTCAGCGTGTCGGGGTGGTCGTCGCCGAGTACTCGGCGGCGCCGTACGAGCACCTCCTCGCCCAGCGCACGTGCCGCTTGCCACTCATTCAGCGCCGTCAGGTTCTCGACCAGGCCCATCGCTCCGGCGAGCGTCCTGGGGTGGTCCTCGCCCAGCACCTTGCGCAGCCGGGCCAGCGTGTCCTCGTTCAGCTCCCGCGCCGCCGCGACCTCGCCCGCCTCTCCCAGTTGACCGGCCAGGTTCGAGGCGCTGTCCAAGGTGTCGGGGTGGTCCTCGCCCAGCACTCGCCGCCGCCTGGACAGTGTGTCTTCGGCCAGCCAGCGGGCCCGGATGCGCTCACCGACCTCACCGCAGGCACGGGCCAGGTAGTCGGCGGTCCACAGGGAGTCGATGTGGTCGGGGCCGAGCTGTTCGCTCCAGACTTCGAAGAGTTCTTTGAGCCGTGGCAGGGCGGTGCGGACCTGGCCGCGCTCCATGAGGTACCGGCAGGCCTCGCGTACCACGAGACGACCGTACCTGGTGGAGAGGTCGGCGGGTTCCATGGCAAGCAGATGGGGTACGACGGCAGACCAGGCCTGTTCGGTCGCCGGGTCCGCGGCGTCACCGGGAGTGGCGGCGATCAGTAGCGCTTCGGCCGTGTGCGCGGCGTCAGCGAGCTCCTCGCGGGTCATCTGCGCACGGATCGCCGCCTGCGTGAGGGGGTGCACCTGCACGGAACCGTCCTGGATCCGGGCCAGCCCGAATCGGGCCAGGACGCCGAGGACCTGCGGGCGATCGTCCAGAAATCCCTCCAACAGCGGCACATCAAGACCACTGAGGTGGGTGCAGGCGTACAGGGGAAACGGCTCGGGAGCCAGCAGGGCACACGCACGCAGCAGAGCCGTAGCAGCCGGGTGACCGTCGTCCTCCAGACGCGACATGGCCAACTGGACGGTCGCCCCCAACGCCTTCGGGTAGCCGCCTGAAGGGCTGTGCTTCCGGAACGTCTCGGTGTTCCTCTGGAGCAGGTACAGATACCGTGCGGCGGTTACCCCGCTGCCGAGCACCCCCACGGCCTGCGCCAAGGCGAGGGGCAGGTCCCCCAACCTGTCTGCCAGCCTGTCGGCGTCGTCCAGGGGCAGGCCATCGATACGAGCCCGGAGCAACGCGATCGACTCCGCGCGCGTGAAGGCGCTCACGTCCACAGGTGCGGCCCCGTCCTGCCAGGACGGATCCCGGGATGTGATCAGCACATGTCCGGCACCCTCCGGCAGGTATTCGTGCAACGTCTCCGGATCCGAGGCGTCGTCGAACACCAGCAGCCACCGTTCCCGGACGCGCAACTCCTCCGCGAGCGCGTCCAGCGCCTCCCGGACAGGGGTGCCCTTCTCGGCCGCACCGGTCTTGACGGCCAGCGCCGCCAGTTGGCCGGGAATGAGTGCGGGTTCCTCCGCCCGCACCCACCAGACCAACTCGTACTCCGAGGCGAACCGGTGCGCGTACTCGACGGCCAGTTGCGTCTTGCCCACACCTCCGTGCCCGAGAAGCACCCGCACGGCACCGCGCCGCTCGGCCGTCAGAGCCGTCCGCAACGATGTCAGCAGGTCGTCCCGCCCGGTGAAGTCGGGGTTGCGACGCGGCAGATTCCACACCCGGGGCAATTGCCTGGGCAGCTCGGGTCCCGAGGGCCGATCAGGTGCCGGCCCGGGAAATACAGGGGGCCGCGTGGGCGCCAGAGGCCCCGCAACCGCCCTCAGCAAGGTCTCACGCGCCTCGGCCTCGTCCAGTCCCGCGAGAGAGGCGGTGAGGAAGGGCCGCAGTATCGCAGGTACGGCGGCCGTGTCGATGCGGAGCGGCACCAGCTTTCCCCTGGCCGCGAGCACGGCCGTCCACTCCGCTGCCGTGAACCGGTCGGCATCGAAGTACGCGGCGGAGAACAGCGCCACCATCTGCCCTTGAGCGAGCGCGTTCTGCATCTTCGTCACGAAGTTGTCGCCGGCCGCCCAGTTCCAGACGTCCAGTTCCACCGACCACCCGGCCTCCGTCAAATGCCAGGCCACCCACTCCGCCCAAGCCCGGTCCGGCCCCGCGTAGCTGATGAACACATGCTGACTGTCGTCGCCTTCGGTCATTGCCGCCCGTCCCGCACTCCGGCCCCTGCCATCAGACATGACCTTAGGACGAAGGAACTCCCGCGAACTCCCCTTCGGAGGAAAGGCGAAGGCACGACTCTGCTCGCAACCCTCAGTTCGCAGGCCCCTGTTGGCGGTCCGCAGGCAGGGCGCACAGCACGTCGACGCGATTGGTGGTGATCGAGTCGACGCCCATGTCGAGGAGGCGGCGCATCGAGCGGCGGGTGTCCGGGGTCCACACCGACACCAGATAACCGTCCCGGTGGATGTGCGCGGTGAGGTCCCGGTCCATCAGCGTGAAGCGGTAGTTGAGCCAGCGCGGCCGTACCGCGTCGAGCAGCGTGGGCCGCGGTGGTGCGAGCGAGGTCCAGGTCATGGCGATCTCGGCGGCGGGGTCGGCGGCGCGCACCGCGAGCATCACGTCGGCGCCCGCGCAGTAGTACACCCGGTCCTCCGCCCCGCACTCGCGGATCACGTCCACGATCCGACGCACCGCCCGCGGGTCGGCGGCGCCGGGCAGGTCGACCATGACCCGGCCGCCCTCGGTCGCGGCCAGCGCCTCCACCAGCGTCGGCACCCCACCGTCCGTGAGCCCGCGCACCTCGTCCGCCGACAGCGACTTGAGCGGCCGGTCCAGTTCCCACAGCCGCTTCAGTGTCTCGTCGTGCAGCAGCACGGGCACGCCGTCACGGGTCAGCCGTACGTCGATCTCGACGGCGTCCGCGCCCTGTTCGAGCGCGGAACGCAGCGAGTCGGTGGTGTTCTCACGGACGCGGTAGGGGTCGCCGCGATGGCCCACGGCGGTCACGTTCTGCATGAGCCCATTGTGCTGGGGGACAGGGAGTTACGGGTATCAGGGTGCGAGCCACGCCGAGGTGTACGTGTCGATCTCGTCGTTGATACGGGCCTTGCCGGCGGCATCCAGGAAGGAGGCTGTCACGGCGTTCTTCGCGAGGTCGGCGACACCGCGTTCGTCGAGGTCGAGGAGGCGGGCGGCGACCGCGTACTCGTTGTTGAGGTCGGTGCCGAACATCGGCGGGTCGTCGGAGTTGATCGTGACGAGGACCCCGGCGCCGACGAACTCCTTGATGGGGTGCTCGTCCAGCGTGCGGACCACGCGGGTGGCGATGTTGGAGGTCGGGCAGACCTCCAGCGCGATGCCGTGCTCCGCGAGATGGGCGAGCAGCTTGGGGTCCTGGGCGGAACTGGTGCCGTGCCCGATGCGCTCGGCGCGCAGGTCGTTCAGGGCGTCCCAGACCGTCTCGGGGCCGGTCGCCTCACCGGCGTGCGGCACGGAGTGCAGGCCGGCGGCGATGGCCTGGTCGAAGTACGGCTTGAACTGCGGCCGGGGCACCCCGATCTCGGGCCCGCCGAGCCCGAACGACACCAGCCCCTCGGGCCGCAGCCGGTCGTCGGTGGCGAGCCGCACGGTCTCCTCGGCGGATACGAGTCCGGCCTCACCGGGAATGTCGAAGCACCACCGCAGTACGGTCCCGAACTCCGCCTCGGCCGCCTTGCGGGCGTCCTCGATCGCGTCCATGAAGGCCCGCGCGTCGATCCCGCGCCGGGTCGACGAGTACGGCGTGATGGTCAACTCGGCGTACCGCACCTGCTGCCGGGCCATGTCCCGGGCGACTTCGTACGTCAGCAGCCGTACGTCCTCCGGCGTGCGGATCAGATCCACGACGGACAGGTACACGTCGATGAAGTGCGCGAAGTCCGTGAAGCTGAAGTAGTCGACCAGGGCCTCGGGGTCGGTGGGCACCTTGGAGTCGGAGTGCCGGGCGGCCAGCTCCGAGACGATCCGCGGGGAGGCGGAGCCGACATGGTGGACATGCAGCTCGGCCTTGGGCAGCCCGGCGATGAAGGCATGCAGGTCGCGGGCCTGACCGGCGGCGGGTGCGGCGCTGTGGTCGGACAAGGTTCCTCCCCGGAACGGCGTCCCGTGCCATGCCGGCGGGACGCGGGTGATCGGCTGATCGATGACTCCGGATCATCGTAGGCCGGGACGGGTGGGGGCGGTCTGGGGAGGGGTGGGGTGGTCGGTGGTGTCCGGCGGGACCTGTAGTTCTGCGGGCGATATCGAGCGGACCGCAGCTGGTGCCTGCGGCAGCGCCGTCGTCCCTGATCCGTGCTGGTGCTGGTGCCCCCAAGCCGTGCCCGGTGCCGGTGCCCGTGGCCGGAGCTGGAGCCCGTGTCCGTTCCAGTCGGGACAAGTGGTGCGGGCGGTACCAGTCGACGGTGCCCGCGGCATGCGTGCCGTAGGCGTCATCGAAGGGCAGCCCATGTGGCGGAGTGGGCAGGTGGACGCTTTAGCATGGTCGGTCGGACGATCGACCGAGGGGGACGGGGCCGTGGGGGACCAGACACAGCCGGACGGCAGTGCGGGAGCAGCGGATCGCGACCCGTGGGCGCCGCCGGAGAGCAGGACGTCCCTGGAGAAGGGGGCCGAGCCGCCCGCGCCCGGGCAGTGGGTTTCTCCGCAGGACCAGCCACCCGCCCCCGCACCGCAGCCGTACCCACAGGACCAGCCACCCGTGGCCCAGCAGCCTCCGTCGCAGTCGCAGTCGGTGCACAACCAGGCCACCGTGACATCCATGCCGGCCGACGGCTTCACCCCGCCCGGCCCCGCCGCACCCGGCACTCCGCCCGGCGCCCCCGGCTACGGTCCGCCCGGCACACCCCCCGGCCTCCCCAGCTACGGCGCTCCCCCTTACGGCGCCCCGAACGCACCCGGCGGATACGGCTACCCCGCCTACCCGCAGGGCTACGGCTGGCCCGGCATGCCGATGGCCCCGCAGAACAACATGGGCACCGCGGCGATGGTGCTGGGCATCCTGTCCTGCTGTCTCTTCTGCTTCTACGGCATCGTCTCCCTCGTCCTCGGTGTCACCGCGGTGATCCTCGGCGTCAAGGGCAAGAAGCGGGCCGACCAGGGTCAGGCCACGAACCGCGGTCAGGCCCAGGCGGGTCTGGTCACGGGCATCATCGGCACCGTCCTGGGCATCGCCACGATCGTCGCGCTGATCGTGGGCATCGCCTTCGCCTTCCAGCACCGGAACGACGACACCACGGACTCCGACCCGGTCTACAACTCGGCCCCCAGCCTGTCGGCACCGCTCCTGCCACAGGGCTGACCCCCGCTCACCCCTGCGGCTCCGCCACCCACCCCCTAAGCGGGCCGGGCGATGTCTACCGCAGATCACCAGCGCCCCAAAGGGGCGCGGGGAACTGCGCGACCAGCCACGACGCTGCCGCAGCCGTTAGACGACACCTCCCGGCACTTCAAGCGGAGCGCTCAGCGCAACCGCTCCCGCGCCTCCATCAACGCGAACCCCAGCAGATTCGGCCCCCGCCAGCGCTCGGGATCCTCCGCCGCCGGATCATCCGCAGTCAGACCGATACCCCACACCCGGTCAACGGGACTCGCCTCCACCAACACCCGCTCACCGGTACCCAGCAGAAAGTCCCGCAGCTCCACATCCGCACCGACACCCCCACCCGCCGCGAACTTGTGGACGCTCCCCTCGACGACGATCCCGAACCGCTCCCGCGCCCAGATCTCCTCGTCGAAGCCCCGCACCAGCCGCCCCGCCTTCTTGGCCTGAGACGGATGCCCCGCCGCCAGCACCCGCGCGAGCGCCTCCGTGTCGCCGAACAGCCGTGCCTTGCCCGCCATCATCCAGTGCTCGGCGGTCGCATACGTCACCCCGGCCACGGAAAACGGCGACGGCCACCACTGGCTCAGACAGCTCGCGCTCACGCGACCGTCCGGGCGTGGCCGGTGGCCCCAGAAGTGCAGGTACTTGACCCTGGTCCCCGCGCGCACTTCCCTGATCAGGGCTTCCTGTGAACCGATCTTTCGCGCGACCTCTCCCGCGAGCTTCCCCGTGATCTTTTCCATGCACGCGAGTCTTGCAGGCACCACTGACACTCCGTCCCCCCTTTTCCATACGGACTCGACACCTGGTCGACAGATTCCGTCGCGTAACCAAAAGGCAACAACGGAATCACTTGTTGGAGTCCCTTTGCTCTGTCAGGATCGGCATTCAAATCGAGCTGGAGCTACGCCACCCGCCAGCGGACGAAGCGGGGCGAAGGCGGAGGAGAGCGACATGCACAACCCGGGCAGCGTCACCCCGGAACGATTCCCCGCACAGGAGTACTTCGCGGACGGTGCGCAGTTCATCGCGGGCCGCCTGACCAAGGGCACCTCGGGCCGTACCCATGCCGTCGTCGACCCGGCCACCGGCGAGGACGTGTACACGTACGAGCTGGCCGGCACGGCGGACGTGGACGCGGCCGTGGCCGCCGCCCGCGCCGCCTTCCCGGGCTGGTCGGGCGCCACGCCCGGCGAGCGCTCCGACGCACTGCACCGCTTCGCCGCCGTGCTCGCCGAGCGCGCGGACGATTTCGCCCGCGCCGAGTCCCTCCAGTGCGGCAAGCCCCTCAAGCTGACCCGCGAGTTCGACGTCCCGGGGACCATCGACAACACGGCTTTCTTCGCCGGCGCCGCACGGCATCTGCAGGGGCAGTCCGCCGGTGAGTACTCCGGCGACCACACGTCGTACGTACGCCGTGAACCCATCGGTGTCGTCGGCTCCATCGCGCCCTGGAACTATCCCCTCCAGATGGCCGCCTGGAAGATCCTCCCGGCGATCGCCGCGGGCAACACGATCGTGCTGAAGCCCGCCGAGCTGACCCCGCTCACCTCGTTGATGTTCGCGCAGGCCGCCACCGAGGCCGGTATCCCGGACGGTGTCATCAACATCATCACCGGCACGGGGAAGGAAGCCGGTGAGCATCTTGTCGGGCATCCCGACGTGGCCATGACCTCCTTCACCGGGTCCACCGCCGTCGGCAAGCGCGTCGCCGAGATCGCGACCGCCACCGTCAAGCGCATCCACCTGGAGCTCGGCGGCAAGGCACCCTTCGTGGTCTTCGACGACGCCGATCTCGAAGCCGCCGTCAACGGCGCCGTCGCCGGGTCGCTCATCAACACCGGGCAGGACTGCACGGCCGCCACGCGCGCGTACGTGCAGCGGCCCCTCTACGACGCGTTCGTCCAGAAGACGGCCGCCCTCATGGCGAGCGTCCGGGTCGGCGATCCCTTCGCCCCGGGCACCGACCTCGGGCCGCTGATCTCGCACGTCCAGCGAGACCGCGTCGCCGCCTTCGTCGACCGGGCGCGTGGCTACGCGCGCGTGGTGACCGGCGGCGAGGCTCCTCAGGGAGATCTCAAGAACGGGGCCTACTATCGGCCCACGCTGGTCGCGGACGCCGCCCAGGACAGCGAGATCGTGCAGTCGGAGCTCTTCGGTCCTGTTCTCGTAGTGCTCCCCTTCGACAGCGACGACGAAGGCATCGCGCTCGCCAACGACACCCCGTACGGCCTCGCGGCGTCTGCGTGGAGCCGGGACGTGTACCGGGCCAATCGCGCGACCCGCGAGATCAAGGCCGGTTGTGTGTGGATCAACGACCACATCCCGATCATCAGCGAGATGCCCCACGGCGGATACAAGGCGTCCGGCTTCGGCAAGGACATGTCCGCCTACTCGTTCGAGGAGTACACGCAGATCAAGCACGTCATGTTCGACAACACCGCGGTCGCCCGGAAGGACTGGCACCGCACGATCTTCGGGGACCGACCGTAGCCGCCGCCCGGCGGTAGCCGGACATCAACACAGTCGGCTATCGCCGGGTGTGAACCGGCCGCACGACCCGCGGCCACCCGCCCAGTCTCCCTTGAGTCAGAGAAAGGCCGGATCGGTGACCGACTCCAGCTCGTTCGACCCCGCGCGCTTCATCAACCGCACCCGCCTCGCCTCCACCGCCGCCGCCCTGAGCCGTCGGCAGCTGCTGCGCGGCGCGGTCGCCGGGGGCCTCGCCGTGTCCGGTGCCGCCGCCCTGTCGGGCTGCGGAGTGCCGGGAGCCGCCTCCGCCAGTGACAAGGTGAAGGTCGGCCGGGCCGGCCGGGACTACTCGGACACCGAGAAGAAGCTGGTCTGGGCGAACTGGCCCGCGTACATCGACGTGGACGACAAGGACCCGAACAAGCGGCCCACCCTCGACGCCTTCGAGAAGCAGACCGGCATCTCGGTCAAGTACCTGGAGGTCGTCAACGACAACAACGACTGGTACACCAAGATCGACCCGTCACTGGTCAAGGGCGTCGACACCGGCTACGACCTCATGGTTGTCAGCGACTACATGCTCCCCAAGTACCGCAAGTACAACTACATCCAGAAGCTCGACCTGGCGAACATCCCCAACCACAAGAACATGCTCCCGGACGTCCTGCGCTCCAGCGAGGACCCGGGCCGCCTCTTCTCCGTGCCGTGGGCGTACGGCTACACGACCATCGCGTACAACAGCAACCTGGTGAAGAAGCCGATCACCTCGTGGGCCGACCTGTTCACGCGCTCCGACCTCAAGGGCAAGGTGGCGATGTTCTCCGAGATGGAGGACACCATCGGCGCCGCGCTGCTCGCGATCGGCCACAACCCCTCGAAGTTCACCGAGGCGCAGTTCAACGAAGCCCTGGACTACGTGCGGAAGGCCAAGAACACCGGCCAGTTCCGGTCCTTCACCGGCAACGACTACCTGAGCGACTTCCAGCAGGGCAACACCGCCGTCACCATGGCCTACTCGGGCGACGTGGCCCAGCTCGGCAAGAAGAACCTGGTCACCGTGGACCTGCCGCGGGAGGGCCTGGTCGCCTGGTCGGACAACCTCGTCATCCCCAACTACGCGCGGCACAAGAAGAACGCCGAGCTGTTGATCAACTACTACCTCCAGCCCACCGTGGCCGCCACCCTCGACGACTGGATCGAGTACGTCCCCAGCGTCAGCGGCGCCGTCGACGAACTGAAGAAGATCGACCCGGACGCCGTCGAGATCCCCCTGATCGTCCCCACCGACGCGATGCGCAAGAAGTCGTACGGCTTCATGTCCCTCGAACTCTCCCGACTGGACGACTACGTCAGCCGGTTCCAGCAGGTCACGGGTCAGTAGCACGCACCGTACGGACCACGCGCCGTACGGACCACCACAGCGCATCAGCGACGAGAAGCACAGCGAAGGAGAGGCTCGGATGAGCACCCAAGACGTGGCCGGCCGCAGCGAGGGCGGGGACCTCCGCCTGGCCGGTCTGACCAAGCGGTTCGGATCCTTCACCGCGGTCGACAACCTCGAACTCACCATCCCCCAGGGCTCCTTCTTCGCTCTGCTCGGTGCCTCCGGCTGCGGGAAGACCACCACCCTGCGGATGGTCTCCGGCCTGGAGGCGCCCAGCGCGGGGAAGATCTTCCTCGGCGACGAGGACGTCACCGGCCGCAGGCCCTACCGGCGCCCGGTCAACACCGTCTTCCAGAACTACGCACTCTTCCCGCACCTCGACATCTTCGAGAACGTCGCCTTCGGCCTGCGCCGGCGTGGCGTCAAGGACGTGAAGAAGCAGGTCGAGTCGATGCTCGACCTCGTCGAACTCGGCCACCTCGCGCGCCGCAAACCCACCCAGCTCTCCGGCGGCCAGCAGCAGCGCATCGCGCTGGCCCGCGCCCTCATCAACGAGCCCCAGGTGCTGCTCCTGGACGAGCCGCTCGGCGCCCTCGACCTCAAACTGCGCCGCCAGATGCAGATCGAGCTCAAGCGCATCCAGCTGGAGGTCGGCCTGACGTTCGTGCACGTCACCCACGACCAGGAGGAGGCCATGACCATGGCCGACACCATCGCGGTGATGAACCAGGGCCGCATCGAGCAGATGGGCAGCCCCGAGGAGCTGTACGAGAACCCCGGCACCACGTTCGTCGCCAACTTCCTCGGCCAGTCCAACCTGATCCCCGGCACGATCGCCGGGACCAGCGGCGACACGGTCGAGGTGACGGCGCACGGCCAGAAGCTCACGGTCCTCGCCAGCCGATGTCGGCCGACCTCCGGCCCGGTCATCCTCGGTGTGCGCCCCGAGAAGGTGCAGATCGTCGTGGCCGAGGCGGACGTCCCCGAGGGTGCCAACCGGCTCACGGGCGGTGTGGTCATCGACGCTTCGTTCATCGGCGTGTCCACGCAGTACCTGGTCAAGCTGCCGTCCGGCGAGGAGATCTCCGTCTTCGAGCAGAACACCGGCCGCGAGATCCAGCGCCCCGGCACCGAGGTCGTCGTCCACTGGGACCCCAGCCAGGGCTTCGGCCTCGACGGCACCCAGGACATCGAGGCGGGCGCCGACGTGGACGAGGAGAGCGCCGCATGACCACGACCCTGAGCGCGCCACCCGCCGCGCCCCCGTCGAAAGGCGGCCCGGACCGGCCCGACCGCCGCGCCACCCTCACGCCCTGGCTGCTCCTGCTGCCCGGACTGCTCTGGCTGGTCGCCTTCTTCCTCGTGCCGATCCTCACCTCGGTCGGCGCCTCCGTGCAGACCGGCAGCGCCGACGAGGGCTACAAGCTCACCTGGCACTGGGGCAACTACGCGAGCGCCATCTCGGACTACCTGCCGCAGTACGGCCACTCGCTGCTGTACTCGGTGCTCTGCACGATCCTCTGCCTGGCCCTCGGTTACCCGGTGGCGTACTTCATCGCCTTCAAGGGCGGCAGGTGGAAGACCCTGCTGATGGCACTGGTGATCGTGCCGTCCTTCACGAGCTTCCTGATCCGTACGATCGCCTGGAAGACGATCCTGGCCGACAACGGGCCGGTCACCAGCACCCTCAGGGACCTGCACGTCCTCAAGGTGACGTCGTCCCTCGGCTGGACGGTCGGCGACCACGTCCTGGCCAGCCCGGCCGCCGTGGTGTGCGGGATGGTCTACAACTTCCTGCCGTTCATGATCCTCCCGCTGTACACCTCGCTGGAGAAGATCGACCCGCGTCTGCACGAGGCCGGCAGCGACCTGTACTGCAGCCCGTACACCACCTGGCGGCGCGTCACCCTGCCGCTGTCCATGCCCGGCGTGGTCGGCGGCACCCTGCTCACCTTCATCCCGGCGGTCGGTGACTACATCAACGCCCAGCTCCTGGGCAACCCCAACACCGGCGTCGTCGGCCAGAAGATCGAGAACCTCTTCCTGCGGCAGTCCTCGGGCTACCCGGTCGGCTCCGCGATCTCCGTGGTCCTCATGGTCGGCACGCTGATCCTGGTGATGATCTACATCCGCAAGGCCGGTACGGAGGACCTGATCTGATGACGAGAACCCTCACCTGGATCCGCGAGCACCTCCTGGCGGCCGTGACCGTCCTGGTCTTCGTCTTCATGCTCGCGCCCAACGCGATCATCCTGTGGATGTCGTTCAACAAGCCGGTCGGCAGGTTCAACTACACCTGGGAGCAGTTCTCCCTCGACGCGTGGAAGAACCCCTGCGCCAGCAACGACATGTGCCAGAGCCTGAGCCTGTCGGTGGAGATCGGCCTCGTCGCCACCGTGGTCTCCACGATCCTCGGCACGATGATCGCGTTCGCGATGGTCCGGCACCGCTTCCGCGCCCGCTCCGGCATCAACGGCCTGCTGTTCCTGCCGATGGCGGCCCCCGAAGTGGTCATGGGCGCCACCCTGACCGCGCTGTTCTTCAACACCATCGGCCCCGGCTCGCTCGGCTTCTGGACCATCACCATCGCGCACATCATGTTCTGCCTCAGCTATGTGGTGGTGACGGTGAAGTCCCGGCTCGCGGGCATGGACCCGACGCTGGAGCGCGCCGCGCAGGACCTCTACGCGACTCCGACGCAGACCTTCATGAAGGTCACCCTGCCGCTCGTCGCCCCGGGCATCGCCGCCGCCGCCCTGCTGTCCTTCGCCCTCTCGGTGGACGACTACATCATCACCGCGTTCACCGCGGGGCAGCGGGAGACCTTCCCCATGTACATCTGGGGCTCCGTACAGCGCGCCTATCCCGCGCAGATCGACGTGATCGGTTCGATGATGCTGCTGGTGACCATGGCGGTCATCGCACTCTCGCAGGTTCTCGGCCGAGCCCGTACAGCACGCCGCTGAACCCAGCGGAAACGCCGTATCCGAAAGACGTGATAGCGATGAATCCAGCCCGCTCGCTCGCCGACGTGCAGCCGGTGTCCTTCTGGCTGGACGACCCCGGCAAGCCCCACCCCGAGCCCGCGCTCACCGGCGCCGAGACCTGCGATCTGCTGGTCGTCGGCGGCGGTTACAGCGGACTGTGGACCGCGCTCATCGCCAAGGAGCGTGAGCCGGAGAGGGACGTGGTGCTGGTGGAGGGCCGCGAGGTGGGCTGGGCCGCCTCGGGCCGCAACGGCGGTTTCTGCGCCGCCTCGCTCACCCACGGGCTGTCCAACGGCCTCACCCGCTGGCCCGACGAGATCCGCAAACTGGAGGAGCTGGGCGCCCGCAACCTCGACGAGATCGAGAGCGCGGTCGCCCGCTACTCCCTGGACTGCGAGTTCGAGCGCACCGGTGAGATCGACGTCGCCACCGCACCGCACCAGGCCGAGGAACTCCACGACTGGTACGTCGAGTTGGAGAGCAAGGGCCTCGCCGACGGCACCGAGTTCCTGGACGCGGAAGCGGTCCGTGAACAGGTCGACTCGCCGACCTTCCTGGCCGGCCTGTACGACAGCCGGGGCGTCGCGATGCTCAACCCGGCAAAGCTGGCCTGGGGGTTGAAGCGCGCCTGCCTCCAACTCGGCGTCCGCGTCTACGAACACACCCCCGCCCTCGCCCTCAAACCGCACGGCGCCGGCATGGCCGTACGCACCCCCTACGGCTCGGTAAGCGCCCGCCGGGTCGCACTCGGCACCAACATCTTCCCGAACCTGGTCAAGCGGGTGCGCTCGTACACCGTCCCGGTCTACGACTACGCACTGATGACCGAACCGCTCTCCGCCGACCAGCTGGCGTCGATCGGCTGGAAGAACCGCCAGGGCCTGGGCGATTCGGCGAACCAGTTCCACTACTTCCGCCTCTCCGCCGACAACCGCATCCTGTGGGGCGGTTACGACGCGATCTACCCGTACGGCGGCCGGGTGCGCGCCGAGTACGACGACCGGCCGGAGACGTACGCCAAGCTCGCCGAGCACTTCTTCACCTGCTTCCCGCAGCTGGAGGGCCTCAACTTCTCGCACGCGTGGGGCGGCGCGATCGACACCTGTTCGCGCTTCTCGGCGTTCTTCGGCACCGCCCACCAGGGCAAGGTCGCGTACGCGGCGGGCTTCACCGGACTCGGTGTCGGCGCGACCCGCTTCGGCGCGGACGTGATGCTGGACCTGCTCGCGGGGGAGCGCACCGAGCGCACGGAACTGGAGATGGTCCGCAAGAAGCCGCTGCCCTTCCCGCCCGAACCCTTCGCCTGGACCGGCATCGCGCTCACCAAGTGGTCGCTGGCCCGCGCGGACGACCACGGCGGCCGGCGCAACCTGTGGCTGAAGACGATGGACAAGCTGGGCCTCGGCTTCGACAGCTGAGCCCCACCTCATGGGCGGGGTGTGATCTGGATCACTTCATCGGGGTGCCGGAACCCGCGTAATGCCGGCCGGAGACCTCCCTCTCTCCTGTGACGCGACCAGCGTCGACATGAGAAAGGGAGGTCTCCTCATGACTGGGGCGAAGACGGCCGTCGAGTGGCTCGCATCCGTAGCTCCGGATCCGGAGGCCTGCCGCTGGGAATGGGAGCGCAACCCCCTCGGGGTTGCGCTGCTGCCCGCCGGCAAGGCCTGGGACGTACTCATCCTGCCGGGTGAGCTCGGCTATCCCACGCTCGATGTGCTCACCCGGGTCATCGATCAACTGGGCCCGGTACTCGTCGACTTCGGCGACGCACGGATGGGTTTCCTGGTACCGCCCGGCACCGCCGCCCGCTGGCTCGGCACCGGGATCCGCTCGGCCGGACTCGGCACCTGGATCGTCGTGCCGTACCCCGGCCGGTCGACCGGCGGAGTCCGCTGGCTGGTACCGCCGGACGGCTCCGGCACGCTCACCGATCCCGCACTCCTCGAACTCGCCATGCACGAGGCGGCGGCGGGGCTGGCCACGGAAGGGGAGGACGGGTAGCCGACAGAAGTCCCGACATGCGAGGCTCCGGGTATCGGAGGTCTTGACAAGCGAATTGGTCTGGACCAAATTGGGCGCGCTCCACCCCTCCAAATCCCCCATGCCCGGAGGCACTTGTGGACCGCTCCAGACCTGTACTTGCCGTGTTCGCGACCGTGGCCCTGGCCGTGTCCGGCATCACCGCGCTCTCGTCGGCCGCCCGTGCGGCCGACGCGGACCTGGCGAAGAACGGAGGCTTCGAGTCCGGCCTCGACAGCTGGTCCTGTACCGCGAACAGCGGTACGACGGTCAAGTCGCCCGTGCACGGCGGCAGTTCGGCGTTGCAGGCGACCCCGGTCGGCAACGACTACGCCCAGTGCGCGCAGACGGTGACCGTGAAACCGGACTCCACCTACTCGCTCGCCGGTTACGTCCGTGGCAGCTACGTCTACCTCGGCGCGAGCGGCACCGGCACCACCGACGTCTCCACGTGGACCCAATCGGCCCCCGACTGGCAGCAGTTGACGACGAGCTTCCGCACCGGCCCGTCCACCACGAAGGTCACGATCTACACGCACGGCTGGTACGCCACCGGCGCCTACTACGCCGACGACATCTCCCTCACCGGCCCGGCAGTCGACGTGGGCCAACCGCCAAGCACCCCGACAGGCCTGGCCGTAGGCACCGTGACGTCGTCCTCCGTCGCGCTCTCCTGGTCCGCCGTCACCGGCGCGACGAGCTACGCGGTCTACCGTGACGGGGTGAAAGTCCAGACGGCGAGCGGCACTTCGGCCACCGTGAGCGGCCTGTCGGCGGCGACGGCGTACAGCTTCCAGGTCACCGCGGTGAACGACGCGGGCGAGTCCGCGAAGTCGACGGCGGTCACCGCGACGACCTCCACCGGCTCGGGCCCCACCTCCGGCCTGCCGACCCACGCCCTCGTCGGCTACCTCCACGCGAGCTTCGCCAACGGCTCCGGCTACACGCGCCTGGCCGACGTCCCCGACAGCTGGGACGTCATCGACCTG
Source organism: Streptomyces sp. NPDC050508 (assembly GCF_040655155.1). Lineage (NCBI taxonomy): Bacteria > Bacillati > Actinomycetota > Actinomycetes > Kitasatosporales > Streptomycetaceae > Streptomyces > Streptomyces sp. NPDC050508. Next base: position 103,902 of record NZ_JBFAJJ010000006.1, on the reverse strand, counting down.
GCCTTCGGCGAGCCGACTTCCGCCACTTCGGGCGACATCCGCTTCAACCGCTGCCCGGTCAGCGAGTGCGCGAACGTCGAGAGCGACGCCGACTTCAAGGCGGCCGTCAAGGCCAAGCAGGCGGCGGGCAAGAAGGTCCTCATCTCCATCGGCGGCGCCAACGGCCAGGTCCAACTGACCACGACGGCAGCCAGGGACACCTTCGTCTCCTCGGTCTCCAACATCATCGACACCTACGGCCTCGACGGCCTCGACATCGACTTCGAGGGCCACTCCCTCTCGCTCGACGCGAGCGACACGAACTTCAAGAGCCCCACAACTCCCGTGGTGGTCAACCTGATCGCGGCCCTGAAGACCCTGAAGGCCAAGTACGGCGCGAAGTTCGTGCTGAGCATGGCGCCCGAGACGTTCTTCGTGCAGATGGGCTACCAGTTCTACGGCACCGGCAAGTTCGGCGGCCAGGACCCGAGGTGCGGCGCGTATCTGCCTGTCATCTACGCCCTGCGCGACGACCTCACCCTGCTCCACGTCCAGGACTACAACTCGGGCCCGATCATGGGCCTCGACAACCAGTACCACACCATGGGCGGCGCCGACTTCCACATCGCGATGACGGACATGCTGCTCACGGGCTTCCCGGTCGCGGGCGACACCACCAACATGTTCCCGGCCCTGCGCCCCGACCAGATCGCCATCGGCATGCCGGCGTCGGTCAACGCGGGCAACGGCTACGTCGCCCCCGCCGAGGTCACCAAGACCCTGGACTGCCTGACGAAGAAGGTGAGTTGCGGCTCGTACACGACCCACGGGACCTGGCCCGCCCTGCGCGGACTGATGACCTGGTCGATCAACTGGGACCGGTACTCGAACTGGGAGTTCCAGAAGACCTTCGACGGCTACTTCGGCTGAGGGTCGTTTCGAAAGCGGCCGAGGAAGAGCCGCAGTGAAGTGAGCAGCACGGTCCCGAGGCACCAACTGGCCACGACGTCCAGTGGCCAGTGGTAGCCCCGGCGGACCAGCCCGAAGCTGACGCCGGCCACGAGCAGCGCGCAGAGGATGACGGCTCCGCGGCGGGCGTACGACGTCCGGAGCCGAGGGAGGAGAACCAGGGTCGCGGAGCCGTACGCGATCATCGCGGTGGCCGTGTGGCCGGAGGGGTAGTAGCCGGTGCCGGGCGGGACCGCCGGGGTGCCGCCGCGGGCGATCAGTTCCTTCAGGGGGACGACGATCGCCGGTACGAGGGCCATCAGCACGGCCGCCGCGAGGGGTGGCAGCCACCAGCGGTCGATACCTGTGGCACGGCCGCGCCAGGCGACGTAGACGAGAGCTACGACGAGAACCGGGACCGCGACCTGGATGTTGCCGAGGTCGGCGAGGAGTTCGGAGGCCCGGTCCGGGTGGACGAGCGCGCGGCTGAGGCGGGTGTCCAGGCGGCGGAGGGGGCCGTCGGCTGTGATCTGCCAGGTGATCAGCGCGAAGAGCAGCGCGGGAAGGGCGGGAAGCAGCCAGAAAAAGGAGGTCGGCCGACCTGGAGCAGGGGGGGTAGCTCCAGGCCGGCCGTCCGGATCGGATGGCCGGCCGCCCCGGGGGGTTTGGGGCGGGCGACTGTCCGATCGGTGAGGAGATTCGGAGCCAGAGGCTCCTGTTGTGTGCGCGAGGGCACGACCAGGTCGAAGCTGGGGAGGCCCCGGCCTGAAATCGCCCACAGTCCCCTGTGGGCGGGGTGTATCTCTCATCTGGAAAGAACCTACGGCAGTGACACGAGGGAAGACAGGCGGAATCGGGTCCCGTCATGCACCCCGCACACCTTCTTCACACGGCCTGACGCCCGCCGCCCCGGCCCCGGATCCATGGTGGATGAAAGTGTTGGGGCTGGTGGGGCGCAAGGGTCCCAACTCCTGTGTGGGAGCTGCGAGTTGCATGTGGCAGGGGTGCGCGGGAGTGCATGGCTCGGAGTGGCTCAGATACGTGCGAACGCCTGCTCGATGATGTCGAGCCCCTCGCTCAGCAGGTCGTCCCCGATGACCAGCGGGGGCAGGAAGCGGAGCACGTTGCCGTAGGTGCCACAGGTCAGGACCAGCAGCCCCTCCTGGTGGCAGGCCTTGGCGAGCGCGGCGGTCGCCTCCGGGTTCGGCTCCTTGGTCGTACGGTCCTTGACGAGCTCGATGGCGATCATCGCGCCGCGCCCGCGCACGTCGCCGATGATGTCGAACTTCTCCGCCATGGCCCCGAGCCGGACCTTCATCACGGCCTCGATGTTCTTGGCCTTGGCGTTGAGGTCCAGCTCCTTCATGGTCTCGATCGCCCCGAGCGCACCGGCACAGGCGACCGGGTTGCCGCCGTAGGTACCACCCAGCCCCCCGGCGTGCGCGGCGTCCATGATCTCGGCGCGCCCGGTCACGGCGGCGAGCGGCAGCCCGCCCGCGATCCCCTTCGCGGTCGTGATGAGATCCGGGACGACACCCTCGTCCTCACACGCGAACCACTGCCCGGTACGGCAGAACCCGGACTGGATCTCGTCGGCGACGAACACGATGCCGTTGGCCTTGGCGAACTCGCTCAGCGCCGGCAGGAAGCCCTTCGCCGGCTCGATGAAGCCGCCCTCGCCGAGGACCGGCTCGATGATGATCGCGGCGACGTTGTCGGCGCCGATCTGCTTGTTGATCATGTCGATGGCCTGCGCGGAGGCCTCGGCACCGGCGTTGTCCGGACCGGTCGGCCAACGGTAGCCATAAGCGACCGGGACGCGGTACACCTCGGGCGCGAACGGCCCGAAGCCGTTCTTGTACGGCATGTTCTTCGAGGTCAGCGCCATCGTCAGGTTGGTCCGGCCGTGGTACCCGTGGTCGAACACGACGACGGCCTGCCGCTTGGTGTAGGCCCGCGCGATCTTGACTGCGTTCTCGACGGCCTCGGCGCCGGAGTTGAACAGCGCGGACTTCTTCGCGTGGTCACCCGGGGTCAGCTCGGCCAGCGCCTCCGCGACCTCCACGTACCCCTCGTACGGCGTGACCATGAAACAGGTGTGGGTGAAGTCGGCGAGCTGCGCGGAGGCACGGCGTACGACGGCCTCGGCGGAGGCGCCGACGGAGGTCACGGCGATGCCGGAACCGAAGTCGATGAGCCGGTTCCCGTCGACGTCCTCGATGATCCCGCCGCCCGCGCGCGCGGTGAACACGGGCAGCACGGAGCCCACACCGGCGGCGACCGCGGCGATACGGCGGGCCTGCAGCTCCTGCGACTTCGGGCCGGGGATGGCGGTGACGACGCGGCGCTCCTGCGGAAGTGCGGTCATGAGGGGCTCCTGGGGTGGTGCGGACGCTTTTCTTCTTTCTTCCTTTCTCGCAGGCTAGGGCGGGTGACCGGGGGTGGGCATGCTCCATGTGGGCGGTGTCGCCCGGTCGGCTTGTCCGTGGTGGACATGGCGGCCCGGTCGGGGGAGTGTGGCGGTCCGGCCGTGTAAGCGGTGAACTCCCCTTGTGGGCGCGTTAGATTGACTCGCTGACGGTGTACGGAACGGCTGGTCAAGGGGCGAGGGCGAGGACGATGGACAGCGACGGGACGCGGGACGCGCGGGGTACGCATGCGAATCCTGTGCCGCGTCCGGCGGGGCCGGTGGACACGCCGGGGGAACGCGCCGTACCGCCGAGGCCGGCACACGCACCGAGCGCGGTCGGCCCCGCTGTGGCCGACTGGCTGGACGAGCCCCGGCCCGCCGCGGGACCCGGTATCTGGCGATTCGGATACCGCGTGCCCAAGCCGGAGCGGAAGACGGACCGGCTGTCACCGATCACCATCGTCGGCGTCGTCGTCCCGCTCGTCGTGGGCATGGTGCTGTGGTCGCTGTGGAAGCACGGCAGCATCCCCTACCAATGGGCACTGCTGAGGGTGCTCACACCGAACGACTGGTGGTGGGCCGGCACCACGACGCCCAAGGGAAAGGGCGTCGAGGCCGTGGCGGTCGCCGACGGCGTGTTTTTCGCCATCCTGGTCTACGGCATGGCACGCCTGGGGAGCTGGCCGGAGATCATCCGGCACCTGGTCACCCGCCGCGCGCAGCCGGCCCGGGCGCTGCTTGCCCTGCTGGGTGCCGTGGTCGCCGTGAACCTGGTCGTGATCCCGAGCGCTTTCCCCTCTGCCGTCGGCTGGAACGCGCTTCCGGTGGCCGGTCCGCTGTACCACCTCATCGACCTTTTCCCGGGCGGCTACGACTTCATCTCCACGCCGCTGATGGGCAACCTGCTCTACGTGGTCATCGGCGTGCTGCTGGTCTGGCCGTTCGCCCGTATCGGCGGCTGGCTGCCGCTCGTCCGGGAGCGGTACGGCGCGGGCGGCACCGCCGCTCCGACGGCCGTCGCCGAGCAGGCACCGGCCGCCGGGTCACGGGCGCACTGGCCCGAGCTGCGGGAGGCGGGGCAGTTCGAGGCCGCCGACATCCTCACCGCCGCGGTGCAGGCGGGGCGGATGAACGACGTGGACTGCGCGCGCGTCGAGCAGGCCTGGAAGCGGGCCCGACGGACCGGCGACCTCGCATCCTTCACCCAGACCGTGCTGCGCACCGCGGGCGGTGCGTGGACGCACCCCTCGGGCTCCCGTGACCTGCCCGGCCGCACCGCGCGGCACGACCTGCTCGCCGGTCAGGTGCGGATCGGGACCTGGGTTCCGGGGGAGCGCACCCCGCTCGCCTACCGCGGCGCCGGCACCGCGCTCGGCCCGGACACCCTGGCAACCTCGCTGCTTGTCGTCGGCCCTTCCGGTTCCGGCAAGACTCGGCACGTGGTGCGGCCGTTGGTCGAGAACCTCGCCTTGCAGGCACTCACCGGCCGTTGCGCCGTCGTCGTGGTGTGCGAGGCAGGTGCGCAGCTGGGCCCGGACGACGCGTTCGACGTGGTCGTCCGTATCGGGGACCCGGCCTCCGTCCACGATCTCGACCCGTACGCCGAGTCCGACGACCCCGACGAGGCCGCCGCCCTGCTTGCCGAGGCCCTGACCGGTGACCTCGACACGGTCGGCACCCAGCGCGCCGCCACCGTCCTGGCCCAGCTCCTCGGGCCGTACCGGGCCGCTTACGGCAGGTTCCCCACGCTGCCCGTGCTGCGTGAACTCCTGGAAGGCGAGCCGCGGAACCTGGCGGAGCTGCGGGCGGCCCTCACCGGCGACGAACATGCCGTCATGCGCCGCGAACTCGACGCCCGTACCCGCCACCCCGACGCCGGCAACGACCCGGGCCAGGCGCTTGCCGACCGGCTCGCACTGCTCGACCGCCCGACGTTCGCCGACTTCTTCGGCGCGCAGGGCACGGCCGTACGACCGTTCTCGCTGCGAGCCGTCGCCCATCATCCGCTGCGCGTCCGTATCGACCTGCCCGAGCATGGGCACGAAGAGGCGGCCAGGCTGCTCACCCGGCTGATCCTCGCCCAGTTCGCCGCAGTGGCGCGCGGCCGGAAGCGCGGGCATTTCGCCTGCCTGGTCCTCGACGACGCCACCGGCACGGTGACCACCGAGTCGCTGCGCCGGATCCAGAGGCTGCGTTCCGAGGACGCGGGTGTCGTCCTCGCGCTGCGCACCGTCGGCGACGTGCCCGAGAACCTGCACGGCCCGTTGTACGGCGCGGTCGGCTGCCGCATGGCCCTGGCGGGCGTCACCACCTGGGACGGCAGCCGGTTCGCGCAGGCATGGGGCACCGAGTGGGTGGAGACCACGGATGTCGCCAAGCACACCGTCTTTGCCGACCAGCCCATGACCCGGGCCATCCACGCCCTCCGCAAGCTGATCACCGGCAAGGCCGTGACCACGGAAGCGGTCACCGTCCGCCAGGTGGAGCGCGAACGCTGGTCCGCGTCCGAACTCGCGCACGGTGTCCCGGCCGGCCACGCGGTGTTGTCGCTGACCAGTGTGAAGGGGGAGCACGCGCCGCCGTTGCTGGTGGATCTGCGGGGGCCGGGGCTCTGAACCGGACATACGGGGGCGTGGTGACCGTACGGTGAGGCAGAATCGGGAGAGGTCGTTCATACGCGGCGGCCAAAAGATCGTCATGATCGCTCGCGCCTGATCTTCCTTGCTCTTCCTCTACGGATCGTCTCCGACCTGAAGGCACCATGCCCCCCACGCTCGCCTCCCTCGTCCACCACTCCGCGCTCAAGCTCACCGTGCGCGCCGGCGAGGACCGGCTGGACGTGCCCGTCCGGTGGGCGCATGTCAGTGAGCTGGCGGACCCGGTGCCGTACATGGAGGGCGGGGAACTGCTGCTGACCACCGCGTTGAAGCTGGACGCGGAGGACGCGAAGGCCATGCGGCGGTATGTGAAGCGGCTGGTGGGGGCGGGGGTCGTCGGGCTCGGGTTCGCCGTCGGGGTCAACTACGACGAGATTCCCGCGGTGCTGGTCGACACTGCCGAGGAAGAGGGGCTGCCGCTCCTCGAAGTACCCCGGCGCACCCCCTTCATCGCGATCAGCAAGGCCGTCTCCGCGGCGATCGCCGCCGACCAGTACCGTTCCGTCACCGCCGGCTTCGCCGCGCAGCGCGAGCTCACCAGGCAGGCACTCACCGACGGCCCCGAGGGACTGCTCGCCGCGCTCGCCGCACAGGTCGACGGGTGGGCCGCGCTCTACGACGCGTCCGGCGCCGTCGTCGCCGCCGCACCGGAGTGGGCGGGCCGCCGGGCCGCCCGGCTCACGGCGGACGTGGAGCGGCTGCGGGACCGGCCCGCGCCGGCCTCGTCCGTGGTCGGCGGGCCGGACAACGAGGACCGGGTCGAGCTGCACTCCCTCGGCACCGGACGACGGCCCCGGGCCGCCCTCGCGGTGGGTACGGCCGCCGCGCTCGGTACGGCGGAGCGGTACGCCGTACATTCGGCCATCGCGCTCCTGACCCTCACCACGGAACGCTCGCGGTCCCTCCAAGCCGCCGAGCAGCGGATCGGCGCGGCGGTGCTGCGGCTGCTGCTCGCCGGGCAGCCGGACCACGCTCGGGCGGTCGCCGGAGAGCTGTACGGCGGGCTTCTCGACGCGCCGTTCCGGATCATCGTGGGGGAGTCGGCGGACGGTGACCCCTTGGACGGGCTCGCCGAGGTCGTGGAGTCGGCCGCCGCGCGCTCCGGGGAGGCCGTCCTCGTCGTACCGGAAGGTCCCGAACGGCTGGTGGTGCTGGCCCTCGACGGAGGCGCGGCGGTCACGGCGTGCGGGGAGTACGCGGCGGGACTGGAGACCGAGCGGGCCGCGAGCGGGCGGGAACAGGGCGGGAGCGGTGGTGGCGGTGACGAGGCCGAACTGGTCGTGGGGCTCTCGGCGCCCGCCGGGCCCGCCGCCGCGGCGGCGGCCTATAAACAGGCCGAGCAGGCGTTGTCGGTGGCCCGGCGGCGCGGGCGGGTGTTCGTGGAGCACGAGCAGCTGGCCGCCGGGTCCGTGCTGCCGCTGCTCGCCGACGACGCGGTGCGCGCCTTCGCGGACGGGTTGCTACGGCCGCTGTCCGAGCACGATGCCACCGGGCGCGGGGATCTGGTCGCCTCGCTGCGGGCGTGGCTGTCCCGGCACGGGCAGTGGGACGCGGCGGCGGCGGACCTCGGGGTGCACCGGCACACCCTGCGGTACCGGATGCGGCGGGTCGAGGAGATCCTCGGGCGGTCCCTGGACGATCCGGACGTACGGATGGAGTTGTGGCTCGCGCTGAAGGCGACGGCCGAGGCGGAGTAGGCGGCATCTGCCGAACTGGAGTGTCCCGGCCCGGCACTGCTACGCCCCGGACAAACGCACCCCCGCGTCCCCGCACCTACCGTTGACCGAGAAGCACCGAGCAGCACTGAGTACCACCGAGAACAAGCACCCCCAACGCGGAAGGGCCGGCACACGCAATGCCCAACGAAACTGTGGCAGTCACCCACGCCTTCTGGCTCGCCGGCCGCCAGGCCACCGGCGAGGACACCTTCGACGTCACCTCACCGTGGGACGGACGCCTCGTCGGCAAGGTCAGCGTGCCGACCGACGCCCAGGTCGAGGAGGCGGTGGCCGCCGCGTACGCCGTACGGGACGAGTTCGCCGCGACCCCCGCCCACGTCCGCGCCGCCGCCCTCGACCACGTCAGCCGGCGTCTCGTCGAGCGCACCGAGGAGATCGCGCAGCTCATCTCCGCAGAGAACGGCAAGCCGATCAAGTGGGCGCGTGGTGAGGTCGGCCGTGCCGTGTCCGTGTTCCGGTTCGCCGCGGAGGAGGCCCGGCGCTTCAATGGCGGCGAGGCCCAGCGCCTCGACACCGACGCCGGCGGCCAGGGCCGGCTCGCCCTCACCCGGCGCTTCCCGAAGGGTGCCGTCCTCGGCATCGCGCCCTTCAACTTCCCGCTGAACCTCTGCGCCCACAAGATCGCCCCCGCGATAGCGGCCGGCGTGCCGATCATCCTCAAGCCGGCCCCGGCCACCCCGCTCTCCGGCCTGATCATCGGCGACCTGCTCGCCGAGTCCGAACTGCCCGCCGGTTCGTGGAGCATCCTGCCGGTCGCCAACGACCACATGCCCGCCCTCGTCCAGGACGAGCGCCTGCCGGTCATCTCCTTCACCGGTTCCGAGAAGGTCGGCTACGCGATCATGGACTCGGTGCCGCGCAAGCACTGCACCCTGGAGCTGGGCGGGAACGGCGCGGCCGTCGTCCTCGGGGACTACGCCTCCGACGCCGACCTCGACTGGGCCGCGACCCGCATCGCCACCTTCTCCAACTACCAGGGCGGCCAGTCCTGCATCTCCGTGCAGCGGGTCATCGCGGACGCCGCCGTCTACGACCGGCTGCTCCCGCGCATAGTCGCCGCCGTCGAGGCCCAGGTCACCGGCGACCCGAGCGATGCCAAGACCGACGTCGGGCCGCTGGTCAGCGAGGCCGCCGCGCAGCGCGTCGAGGCGTGGGTCCAGGAGGCCGTCGACGCCGGCGCGACCCTCCTCACCGGCGGCAAGCGTGACGGCGCCTCGTACGTGCCGACCGTGCTGACGGACGTACCGGCCGACACGACGATTTCCTGCGAGGAGGTCTTCGGACCGGTGCTGACCGTGACGAAGGTGGACGGCGAGGCCGCCGCCTTCGCCGCCGCCAACGACTCCAAGTACGGCCTCCAGGCAGGAGTGTTCACCCACGACGTGCAGGTCGCCTTCCGCGCCCACCGTGCCCTTGAGGTCGGCGGTGTCGTGATCGGCGACGTCCCGTCCTACCGTGCCGACCAGATGCCGTACGGCGGTGCCAAGCAGTCCGGTGTCGGCCGCGAGGGCGTCAAGTTCGCGATGGACGACTACACCTACGAGCGGGTGCTGGTGCTCACGGGGCTCGCGCTCTGACCGTCCTCTCACCCAACAGCTCTAGCTAATGGGATCCATTTTCATATAGCCTCCCCGAAGGGGCCCGGCACCGATGCCTTCCGGTGCCGGGCCCCTTCTCGTCGACCTGCTTCCGGACCCTCAGCCGGAGAAGCCGACGTGCGCGAGCCGCAGGGGCCCACGCAGCCTGAGGTGCACGTCGTGCACGCCCTCGGCGACGATCCCGGCGCCCAGGGAGAGGTAGTCGTACGGGCCCGATGCCGGTGCGGGCAGGGCGAGTTCGGCGAGTGCCGGGCCGCCGTCCAGGGAGAGTTCCACGACTCCCTCGCCCGCGACCTCCACGGTCACCTCCGTGACACCGGCGCCGAAGTCGCAGTGCCGGTAGACCAGTTCGGCCGTGCCGCCGCCCACTGGGGTCACCGCGTCGCCCGCCGACTTCGTGCGGTCGACGATCTCGCCGCCCGACTGCTCGTCGAAGTCGGCCGCGTCCAGCCCGTGTCGGAGGACGGCGCGGGGTGCGGCGGGCTCGCCGTCGAGCGGCACCGTCGTACGCAGGCGGATGTCCTCGCTGGAGGCGCCGACGAGGAGGTCGTAGGCGCCCGGTTCGAGGCGTCGGCCGCCCCGTGCCACGTCCCAGAACTCGAAGGCGGACAGCGGGACTTGGAAAGAGAGTTCCGTCCGTTCGCCCGGGGCGAGTGTCACGCGGCGGTGTGCGGTCAGTTCGCGGCGCGGGCGGGGGACCGACGGGTCAGCGGCGCGTGTGTACAGCTGCGCGACCTCGTCGGCTGTCGTGTCGCCCGTGTTGGTGACCGTGAACTGCACGTGCACCGCACCGAGTTCGAGCCGGGCCGTCAGGTCGTCGTAGTCGAAGGACGCGTACGACAGGCCGTGCCCGAACGGGAACAGCGGGGTGCCCTCGAAGTAGAGGTACGTCTGCCGGCCGCCGATCACGTCGTAGTCGAGGAGGCCGGGCAGGTCGGTGTCGTCGGCGTACCAGGTCTGGGGAAGACGGCCCGCCGGGGAGACGTCGCCGGCGAGGACCCGGGCCAGGGCGGTGCCCGCCGCCTGGCCGCCGTGGGCGGTCCACAGGATCGTGCGGAGGCCGGCGGGGTCGACCGCGTACGGGTACGCGGAGACCAACACCAGCGCCGTGTTCGGGTTCGCGGCGCGGGCCGCGCGCAGCAGGCGCCGCTGGTGGGCGGGGAGTTGGAGTGTCGTACGGTCCTCGGTCTCACGGCCGTTGATGTGCGGGTCGTTGCCCGCGACGACGAGCACCACGTCCGCCGCCTCCGCGGCCCGGGCCACCGCGTCCTCACCGCGCTCGGCGACCACCAACTCGAAGATTTCCCCGCCTTCCTCGGCAACCTTCACGCCGTCGGCGGCGACAGAGACGTGGCGACCCGTACCGATGTGCAGCAGGAGGTGACCGTTCTCGTGGGGTTCCAGGCGGAATGTCTCCTGGACGACCCAGCCTCCGGGCTGGTCGGCGGAGGCGCGGACGTAGCCGTCGTCGGCGACCGAGAGGTAACGGCCGTCCGGGGCGCGGAGGGTGAGGACGCCCTCGCCCCAGTCGACGAGCGCGAGTTCCGTGCCGGTGGGGTCGGTGGTGAGCGGCGGGAGGTCGGTGCGGCCCGCGAGGAGCGCCGGGTCCAACGCGCCCTCGGCGCCGCGCACTTCGTCGGTCACCTCCGTCAACGGCACGTGCAGGAAGGTGCCTTGGGCGGTGCGCAGCTTGACCCGGTCCACGCCCTCCGCGAACTCGACGCGCTCGGCGCCGAACCGCTCGTACAGGCCCTCCAGCGGAGTGGACCGGTGGATCAACGTGCCGCTGTACCAGTCGAGTTTGCACTCGTCGGCGAGCAGTCCGACGACGGCGAGGCGCGTGTCGTGGGCGAGGGGCAACAGGTCGTCGTCGTTCTTGAGGAGGACGACTGCTTGCTCGGCGGCCTCCTGGGCGAGGGCCCGGTGGGCCGGGGTGTCGAAGTCCCGGATGTCGGCGTGCGGGTCGTGCGCCGGGTCGAACTCGCCGAGCCGGAACCGCACCGAGAGCTGACGGCGGACCGCCGTGTCGATGTCCGCCTCCGTCAACAGGCCCTGCTTCAAGGCGCCTTGGACCCGCGCCACGATCTTCGAGCTGTCCGTGCCGTGATCGGTGAAGCTGTCCACGCCGGACAGCAGCGAGGCCGCGGTGGCCTCCTCGTGCGTGTCGAAGTAGTGCTCGGAATCGACCAGGTTGGAGGGCGCGCCCGCGTCCGAGCAGACCAGCAGGTCCTCGTCGGTCCAGGTGCGCAGGTGCTCGCGGAGGTATGGCGAGACGTGGTTGGGGCGGCCGTTGACCAGGTTGTACGCGGGCATCACGCCCGCCACCGCACCCGCCTCGACGGTCTCGCGGAACGCGCGCAGGTCGTACTCGTGCAGCACGCGCGGACGGACGGAGGACGACGAGACGTCGCGGCCCGTCTCGTTGTTGTGCGCCAGCCAGTGCTTGAGGACGGGCGCGGTGCGCCAGTACGTGGGGTGGTCGCCGCGCAGGCCGCGCGTGTACGCGGTGGCGATGGCCGAGGTCAGCTTCGGGTCCTCCGAGTAGCCCTCCTCGTTACGGCCCCACAGCGGGTGGCGCAGCAGGTTCACCGTCGGGGACCACACGTTGAGGCCGACGCGGTCGTCGCGGGCGCGCATCGCGCGGGTCTCCTTGGACACCGCGTCGCCGACCCGCCGTACGAGATCCTCGTTCCAGGTCGCGCCCAGGCCCACCGCCTGCGGGAAGACCGTCGCCGGGCCCATCCACGCGACGCCGTGCAGGGCCTCCTGGCCGGTGCGGAACGCGGCGACGCCGAGGCGCTCCACGGCGGGCGCGAACTGGTGCAGAAATCCGATCTTCTCGTCGAGGGTGAGCCGGGACAGCAGATCGTCGATGCGCTTCGCGAACGGCAGTTGCGGATCGCGGAAAGGCGGCGTAGGCGGCGTTTGTGCGGTCACGTGGGGTTCCCCCTGGGATGGAGCGGCGCGGCTCTTTCGAAGCGCTTCGATGCTGATTCGACGCAGGGGTGGGTGTCAAGAGACCTTCACCGTTATTTCAAGCAGCGCATAAGGACAGGTCACCCCTCACACCTCGGAGGAATCTTGGGAGCGACCCTTGTGCACCCTTGGGTGTTCACTTAACCTCGCAGCAACATCGAAGCGCTTCGACTAAGTGCTCTGTTCCACTCAAGACACCGCAGCCGACGGCTCCACCGCCGGGTGTCCTGGTGCGCCATGAAGGGTTGACGCAATGACGCCGAACGCCTCCGCCGCCTCCGCTCCCAGCCGGAGAAGCTTCCTCGCCTCCACGGCGGTCGCCGCCGCAGCGGTGGCGGGAGGGGTACCGCTGCTCTCCGCCTGCGGGGCCTCGGACAGCGGCTCGGGCGGGGGCAGTTCGGAGGGCAAGGGCGTCAAGAAGCTGCTGCCGGCGTACGCGGCCAGCAACGTGGTCAGCCCCGACATCCCGGCGAAGAACGGCTCCGCGCTCGGCTTCACCAGCAAGCTCGACCTCGCCACCCTGAAGACCTCGGTGCCGAAGAAGCTCGGCAAGGGCGGCAAGGTCTCCGTCATGTCGCCGTTCTGGGGCTCCCCGCCGAAGAGCGACAACGCCTACTACAAGGCGATGAACGCCCTGATCGGTGTCGACGTCGAGTGGCAGAACCAGGACGGCAACACCTACGACCAGAAGCTCGGCGCGGTCCTCGCCTCCAGCGACATCCCCGATGTCGTGGTCGTCCCGGGCTGGAACATGGGCGGCAAGATACCCAGCGCCATCATCAGCAAGTTCGCCGACCTCGGCCCCTACCTCTCCGGGGACGCGATCAAGCAGTACCCGAACCTTGCGGCGATCCCGACGGACGCCTGGCAACGCTCCGTCTTCGGCGGCAAGTTGCGCGGTCTGCCGCAGCCGTCCCCGTACGTCACCGGCATCGTGCCCCTGTACCGCAAGGACATCTTCGACAAGGAGGGGTACGAAGTCCCCACCTCCGCCGACGAGTTCACGGCGCTGTGCAAGGAGATCACCAACGCCAAGGCCAAGCGGTGGGCCTGCCTCGACATGAAGTGGACCGCCTTCCAGTCCTTCGGCGTGCTCTCGGGCAGCGAGAAGCCGCTCGAATGGAACGTCGTCGACGGCAAGCTGATCAACCGCATCGAGACCCAGGAGTACCTCGAAGCGCTGGAGTGGACCCGCAAGCTCTTCGCCGCCGGATACGTCCACCCGGACGCCAAGTTGGGCAAGAGCGCGGCCACCGACCCGGGCCCCAAGTTCGCGGCCGGCGAGTTCCTCATCTACGCCAACAACATCTCGCAGTGGTGGAGCCGCACCGCCGAACAGGCCACCCAGAACCCGGCCTACAAGATCTGGGGCATGGACATCTTCGGCCACGACGGCGGCGCCCCGAACCTCTGGGCCGAACAGCCCGCCGGCATCTTCGCCTTCATCAGCAAGAAGGCCTCCGAGTCCGTGATCCGTGACGTGCTGGCCGTCGCCAACGTGACCGCCGCGCCGTACGGCACGAAGGAGTACATGCTCACCAACTACGGCGTCGAAGGCACCCATTACACGGTCAAGGACGGTGTGCCGACCAAGACCGACCAGGGCAACAACGAGGTCATCAACGCCTACGTCATGGTCGCGAGCCCCGCCGCGACCATCGCGCACCCCGACTTCCCCGAGGTCGCCAAGGCGCAGGTCGAGTGGCAGCAGCGGATGGGCGCCTTCACCAAGAAGTCCAGCTTCTACGGACAGATGATCACCGAGCCCTCCCGCTACACCAACCTCGGCAACGACTTCGAGCAGTTGGAAGACGACATCACCCGAGGCCGCAAGAAGATCAGCGACATGCAGCAGGCCGTCTCCGACTGGAAGAGCAAGGGCGGCGACCAACTCCGCGCCTGGTACCAGAAGTTGCTCGACGACAACGGCACCGCGACGAGCTGACCGGGTACCGAGGCAAGGAGAACGGCCGTGTCCCACAGCACGGTGCCTCGGAGCAGGACCGAGGCCGACACGACGGGGAAGACCCCGGTGGCGTCCGGCGGCGCCACCGGCACCCGGCAGAAACGTCCCGGCGGGAAGGTGAGCCTGCGGCTCAGGTTCAGACGCGACCGCGTCCTGCTCCTGATGACCCTGCCGGCCGTCCTGCTCATCCTGGTCTTCAACTACCTGCCGATCCTCGGCAACATCGTCGCCTTCGAGGACTACGACCCCTACGTCAGCGACAACGGCATCATCTCGATGCTGCACAGCCCCTGGGTCGGCCTGGAGAACTTCCAGCAGATCTTCGCGGACTCCGCCTTCTGGAGCGCCGTACAGAACACACTCGTCCTGTTCTTCCTCCAGCTGATCCTGTTCTTCCCGATCCCGATCCTGCTCGCACTGCTCATCAACAGCGTGGTCAGGCCCCGGGTCCGGGCGCTCTCACAGGCGATCCTCTACCTCCCGCACTTCTTCTCCTGGGTGCTGGTCATCGCCGTCTTCCAGCAACTGCTGGGCGGGGCAGGGCTGTTCTCGCAACTCCTGCGGCAACACGGCTTCGACGGCATCGACGTCATGACCGACCCCAACACGTTCAAGTTCCTCATCACCGCGCAGAGCGTGTGGAAGGACGCCGGCTGGGGGATCATCGTCTTCCTCGCCGCGCTGTCGTCCGTCAGCCCCGACCTGTACGAGGCCGCCGCGATGGACGGCGCCGGGCGCTGGCGCCGCATGTGGCACGTCACGCTGCCCGCGCTACGACCGGTGATCGCGCTGTTGCTCGTCCTGCGCGTGGGTGATGCGCTGACGGTCGGTTTCGAACAGATCCTGCTCCAACGCGACGCCGTGGGGCCGGGAGCGGCGGAGGTCCTCGACACCTTCGTCTGGTGGAACGGCGTCCGCAACCAGGACTTCGGCTACGCGGCCGCCGCCGGACTCGTCAAGGGCGTGATCAGCCTCGGCCTGGTCCTCGCCGCGAACAAAGTGGCCCACCTCATGGGCGAGCAGGGGGTGTACAAGAAGTGACCGCCGTCATCGACAAGCCTGTGCGGCAGCCGAGCAGGTGGGCCGCGCCACCTCGGCCGACCTGGGAGGAGGAACCCGGCAAGGTCGGCCTCGCCGGCAAGGGACTCGTCCTCACGCTCGCCTGCCTCGCCATCCTCTTCCCGCTGTGGATCGTCCTCGTCACCAGCCTCTCCTCACGCAAGACCATCGACCAGGCCGGCGGCCTGGTCATGGTGCCCAAGGGCATCACCTTCATCGCCTACAAGGAACTCCTCAGTGGCGGCCAGGTCACCCGCGCGGCGGTCATCAGCATCCTCATCACCGTCGTCGGTACGGCGTTCTCGATGGCGGTGTCCGTGCTGTGTGCGTACGGCCTCTCACGCATCGGGTCGCTGGGGCACCGGTGGATTCTGATGATGATGCTCGCCACGATGTTCTTCAGCGCCGGGCTCATTCCGACGTATTTGCTCGTCCAGTCGCTCGGCCTGACCGACAGCTATCTCGCGTTGATCCTGCCCAGCGCGCTCAGCGTCTTCAACATCCTTGTACTGCGCGGGTTCTTCATGGGGATCTCGCAGGAACTCGTCGACAGCGCGCGGATCGACGGTGCCGGTGACTTCCGCATTCTGTGGCAGATCGTGATGCCGTTGTCCCGTGCGGTGCTGGCTGTCATCACGCTGTTCTACGCCGTGGGGTATTGGAGCGCCTGGTTCAACGCGTCTCTGTATCTCAACGACCAGGACATGATGCCGTTGCAGAACGTCATGATCCAGTTGGTGCAGAAGCAGGAGGCTCCGGTGGGGCTCGGGCAGGCGATCAAGACGGGGGAGTTGTCCGGGCTTGCCGTGCAGATGGCGGTCATGGTGATGGCGTTGTTGCCGGTGGCTGTGCTTTCGCCGTTTGTGCAGCGGCATTTCAAGAAGGGGATGCTTACGGGCGCCGTCAAGGGATGAGTTCGTAGTTTTCTGCGAGTGCGTTGTGGCTGGTCGCGCAGTTCCCCGCGCCCCTTAAGCATCTCTCCTTACCCCATCTCATACAGCGAGGTATGTGCATGCTTGCGTCCCGACTGAGCCGCCGGGCCGTTCTTGCCGGGGCTGCGGCTGGCGCCGCGCTCACCACCGTGCCCGGCCTCGCCGCGAAAGCGCATGCGGCGGACGCCCCCTCCTACCGCTGGCGCAATGCCGTAATTGGAGGCACTGGATTCGTCACGGGTGTGTTGTTCCACCCCTCCGTCCGCGGCCTCGCCTACGCCCGTACCGACATCGGTGGCGCCTACCGCTGGGACGACCGGACCGCCCGCTGGACCCCCCTCACCGACCAACTCGGGTGGGACGACTGGAACTTGCTCGGTGTGGAGGCGCTCGCCGTCGACCCCGCGCATCCGGAACGGCTGTACCTCGCCGTCGGCACATACGCCCAGTCCTGGGCCGGCAACGGTGCGGTCCTCCGCTCCGAGGACCGCGGCGCGACCTGGACCCGTACCGACCTCGGCGTGAAGCTGGGCGGCAACGAGGACGGGCGCGGGGCAGGGGAACGGCTGCTCGTCGACCCGCGTGACAGTGACACCCTGTGGCTCGGCACCCGGCACGACGGGTTGCTCAAGTCCACCGACCGGGGCGGAAGTTGGGTAGCAGCGACCGGGTTCCCGGCGACCGCGAACGCCTCCGGGCAGGGCGTCACCTTCCTCGTCGCCGTCGGCCGTGCCGTCTACGCCGGGTGGGGCGACGGCGACGGGACCGTGAGCGCCGTCAACCTCTACCGCACCATCGACGGCACCACCTGGACGGCCGTCCCCGCGCAGCCCACCGGCACCTCCGCCAAGGTCCCGATCCGCGCCGCGTACGACGCCCGCGCCCGCGAGCTGTACGTGACGTACGCCGACGCCCCCGGGCCCAACGGCCAGTCCACCGGCAGCGTGCACAAGTTGGCTGTCGTGAGCGGGACTTGGACGGATGTCACGCCGGTCGTGCCGGGGGGCACCACGGCCGACGGGTCCACCGACACCTTCGGCTACGGCGGAGTCGCCGTCGACGCCCGTCGTGCCGGCACCGTCGTCGTCTCCACCAACAACCGCTGGGCGGCCGTCGACACCCTGTACCGGACCACCGACGGCGGCCGTACCTGGACGTCCCTCAAGGACGCCGCCGTCTTCGACGTGTCCGAGACTCCTTTCCTCAAGTGGGGTGCGGACCAGCCGAAGTTCGGCTGGTGGATCCAGGTCGTGGCCGTCGACCCGTACGACTCGAAGCACGTCGTCTACGGCACCGGCGCCACCCTCTACGGCACCCGTGACCTCACCCACTGGGCGCCGCGGATCCGTGGCCTGGAGGAGACGTCCGTGATCCAGCTGATCTCGCCCCCGGTCGGGGAGGCGCACCTGATCAGCGCCTCGCGGGACATCGGCGTGATGTACCACGAGCGGCTCACGGCGTCTCCGTCGCGCGGCATGGCGACGAACCCCGTGTTCGGGTCGGCGACGGGAATCGCGCAGGCCGCGGCCAGGCCGTCGTACGTCGTCCGCACGGGCTGGGGCGACAACGGCAACGGCGCGTACTCGGGCGACGGCGGCCGGACCTGGGCGCCCTTCGCTGCCCAGCCCTCCCTCGCCCACGACTCGCCGGGGCCGATCGCCACCAGCGCCGACGGCAGTACGCTGCTGTGGTCCTTCGTGCACTGGGACGGCACGAAGTACGCAGCCCACCGCTCGGCGGACAACGGCACGACCTGGTCCGAGGTCTCCTCCTTCCCGAAGGGCGCCACGCCGGTCGCCGACCCGGCCGACCCGACGCTCTTCTACGCATACGACACCGACACAGGAACGCTATACGCCAGCACTGACAGTGGCGTCTCGTTCACTGCGCGTGCGAGCGGGCTGCCCGCGGGGGACAGTCAGTTCCAGCTCGCCGCAGCGCCCGGCAGGTCCGGTGACCTGTGGTTGAGCGTCAAGTGGAACGGGCTCTACCGGTCCGTCGACGGGGGCGTGAGCTTCGCCAAGGTCGCCAGTTGCTGGGCTTCGTACACCCTCGGCTTCGGCAGACCCGCCCCCGGCGCCGACTACCCGGCGGTCTACCAGGTCGGCTCGACCGAGACCATCACCGCCGTCTACCGCTCCGACGACGAGGCGAAGACCTGGGTGCGCATCAACGACGACCAGCACCAGTGGGGTTGGACCGGGCAGGCCATCGCCGGTGACCCGCGCGTTCACGGCCGGGTGTACCTCGCCACCAACGGGCGTGGCATCCAGTACGGAGAGCAGATCTGATGCCCCGGCTCAGTGACACCACCCGCGGTCGCATCCTCTTCGGCGGCGACTACAACCCCGAGCAGTGGCCCGAGGAGACCTGGCACGAGGACGTCCGGCTGATGAAGGACGCCGGCGTCAACTCCGTCACCCTCGGTGTCTTCTCCTGGGCCAGGCTCGAACCCGAGCCGGGCGCAAGGGAGTTCGGCTGGCTCGACCGGCTGATGGACCTGATGCACGGCAGTGGCATCGGCGTCGTCCTTGCCACCCCCACCTCCTCCCCGCCCCCTTGGCTCGGCCGCCTCCACCCGGAGACCCTGCCCCGCGACGCGGACGGCCGTATCGAATGGTGGGGCGGACGGCAGCACTTCTCGCACTCCAGCGCCGTCTACCGCAGCCACGCAGCCGCCATCACCGAGGCCCTGGCCGCCCGTTACGGCGGCCACCCCGCCCTCACGATGTGGCACATCAACAACGAGTACTGCACCTACGACTACGGCGACGAGGCCGCCGTCGCCTTCCACCGCTGGCTGCGCACGAAGTACGGGACGCTCGAAGCCCTCAACTCGGCCTGGGGCACGGCGTTCTGGAGCCAGGGCTACGACACCTGGGACGGCGTCCTGCCCCCGCGCCATGCCCACTACCTCAACAACCCCACCCACGCGCTGGACTTCTCGCGCTTCACCTCCGACATGCTCCTGGAGTGCTACACCGCCGAGCGGGACATCGTCCGCCGGCACACCCCGCACATCCCGGTCACCACCAACTTCATGCCGTTGTGGGTGGGGCAGGACGGGTGGCGCTGGTCCGAGGAGGAGGATGTCGTCTCGGTCGACCTGTATCCCGATCCGCGCGATCCTCTCGGCGCCCAAAGCGCCGCCCTCGTACAGGACTTGACCCGTTCGCAGGCGCGCGGCCCCTGGATGCTCATGGAGCAGGCGGCCGGAGCGGTCAACTGGCGCGGCGTGAACCACCCGAAGCCGCGCGGCCTCAACCGCCTCTGGTCCCTCCAGGCCGTGGCGCGCGGCGCCGACGCCGTCTGCTACTTCCAGTGGCGTCAATCCCGGCAGGGCGCGGAGAAGTTCCACTCCGGGATGCTCAGCCACGCGGGGGAGCGGGGCCGCACGTTCCAGGAGGTCAAGCAGCTGGGCGCCGAACTGGCGCGCATCGGAGGTGAGGTGACGGACACTCACATCACCGCCGACATCGCGATCCTGCACGACTGGCACGCCTGGTGGGCGGGCGCACAGGACGGCCGCCTCTCCACCCAGGTCGACCACCCCGAGGTGGTCCGCGCCTGGCACCGCGCCCTCTGGGAGTCCCACCTCACCACCGACTTCGCCCACCCCGAACACGACCTGTCCGCGTACAAGTTGGTGGTCCTCCCGCAGCTCTACCTCCTCACGGACGCCGCGATCGACAACCTCCTCGCGTACGTACGCGGCGGCGGCACCCTCGTCTCCGGCTTCCTGACCGGCACAGCGGACGCGGACGACCGGGTACGGCCCGGCGGCATGGACTCTCGCCTCCGCGAACTCTTCGGCATCCGCACGCTGCACGAGTGGTGGCCGCTGGACGCGGGCGAGACCGTCGAGTGCGAGGGCTTCCGCGGCACGCTCTGGTCGGAGGAGATCGAACCCGGTGACGACATCGTCGACGAGGTAATTCCATACAAGGGCGGGGAGTTGGACGGCCTCCCCGCCGTCCTGCGCAGGGGCAGGTCCTGGTACGTCTCGACGCTCCCGGAACCCCACGCGCTGCGCGCGCTGCTCGCCCGTGTCGCCACCGACGCGGGGGTCCGGCCGGTGCTCGCCGGGCTTCCGTTGGGTGTCGAGGCCGTACGCCGCGGGGAGTTGCTGTTCCTGCTCCATCACGGCCGTGAACCGGTCACCTTCGAAGTCCCCGGCACTCACCGTGACTTGCTCACCGGCGAGACCGTCGAGGGCGAGGTCACCCTCGGTCGTTACGGTGCGGCGGTGCTGCGACCATGACCGGCCGTCCGGCGCACACCACCTGGGAACCCCTCCCCGCCACCCGCTGGGAGGACGCCTACCTCAGCGGCAACGGTCACCACGGCACCCTCGTGTTCGGCGATCCGAACGACGATCGCGTCATCGTCAGCCACCACACCCTCGTCCGCCCGAACGGCGCCGAACACGCCCGGCCTCCACACCTCGCCGCCGAACTCCCCGCCCTCCAGGCCAGGTTGCTCGCCGGTGACCTCACCGCTGCCGAGGAGTTCACGGACGACCGCCCGCTCCAGTGGGTCCAGCCCTTCCACCCGGCCTTCCAGCTACGGCTACGAAGGCCGTCCGGCGAGTCACGCGACTACCGCCGCTCCGTCGACTTCACCACCGGTGAGGTCGACGCCCGCTGTGACGACTGGCGCAGCCGTGTCTTCGTCTCCCGAGCGGACGACGTGATCGTCCAGTACGTCACGGCCCCCGAACTCACCCTCGATCTCGCCCAGGATCACCAACTCCCGGGCGCCCCCGCCGGGTTGGGTATCGATCACGGCACCCTCCTCACCCCCGACGGCGCCGTCCTCACCCTTCGGGTCCGCTACCCCGACAGCGACCGCGCGTACACCGGAGTCACCCTGGCGGTGGTCACCTGTGGCGCAACACGGCTCACCTCACCGGGAGTTCGTGTCGTCGGGGCCACCGGCGTCCTCCTCCTCACCCGAGTCCGGCGCCACGCCGGCGAGCTGGACGTCGTAGAAGAGACCCGCGCGCTGAGGGAGCTGCTCGCCGACGGGCAGCAGCCCTACGACGCCCTCCGCGACCGCCATCTCGCCCTCCACCGCGCGGCCTACGCTCGCGTCACCCTCGATCTCCATGCCGATGAAGCCGAACGTGCCCTCCCGGGCACCGAGTTGCTGAAGCGGCCGCACAGCCCCGCCCTCCTCGAACGGCTCTTCGCCGCCGGCCGCTATCACCTCCTTTCCTCCAGCGGCCTGCTCCCACCCCGCCTCACGGGACTGTGGACCGGTGACTGGAACACGGCCTGGTCCGGGGCGTTCACCAATGACGCGAACCTCAATCTCCAGACCGCCTCCGCCGCGAGCGTCGCCCTGCCCGAAGTCACGGGCGCCCTCGCCTCCCTGATTCAGCGTCAGCTCGGTGACTGGCGGGAGAACGCCCGTGCCGTCTTCGGCGCCCGGGGTGTCGTCGCCCCCGCGCACACCGACGGCGAGTCCGGACTGTCGTACCACTTCAGCCGTGAGTACCCGCTGCACCTGTGGACCGCGGGAGCGGACTGGCTGCTGAAGCCGCTCGTCGATCACGACGAGACACGCGGCGTACGCGACCCGCGCACCGCCGCCGCACTGGCCGAAGTCGCCCTGTTCTACGAGGACTTCCTCAGCCGCAGCGACCCGGAAGGGAACCTGGTCGTCGTCCCCTCCTACTCGCCCGAGAACCGTCCCGCGAACGCCAGTTGGGGTGCCATCAACGCGGCGATGGACCTCTCCGCCGCCCGGCACGCCCTCCACACAGCCGCCGCGTACCACCCGGGCACCCCGGACGCCCGCCGCTGGCGCGCCCTCGCCGACCGGCTCCCCCCGCACCGCGTCAACGCCGACGGTGCCCTCGCCGAATGGGCGTGGCCGGGCCTCGACGACACCTACGACCACCGCCACCTCAGTCACCTCTACGGTGTCTGGCCCCTCGACGAGATCAACCCGTACGACACCCCGCAGCTGGCCGCAGCCGCGCACCGCGCGCTCCAACTCCGGGGCGCCGAGAACGACTCCGCGCACGGACACCTCCACCACGCGCTCGTCGCCGCCCGCCTCCGCGACGGCGAACGCGTCGCACACGCCCTCGGCCAGGTCCTCGACGGCGACTTCTTCCACACCTCGCTGATGAGCGCGCACTACCCGAGCCGGGACGTCTACAACGCGGACGCCGCGCACACCCTGCCCGGCGTGCTCGTCGAGTCGCTCGTGCAGTCGACCCCGGACCGGCTGGTGCTGCTGCCCGCGCTGTCGGCGGCGTATCCGCACGGTCAACTCACCGGCGTACGCACGAGGTTCGGGGCGGAGGTCGACCTGAGCTGGACACCCCACTCCGCCACAGCGGTCGTCCGCCCCTCCCGCACTCACCGCGTCGAAC
Organism: Streptomyces sp. NPDC050508; assembly: GCF_040655155.1. Taxonomy (NCBI): domain Bacteria; kingdom Bacillati; phylum Actinomycetota; class Actinomycetes; order Kitasatosporales; family Streptomycetaceae; genus Streptomyces; species Streptomyces sp. NPDC050508. The sequence continues at coordinate 81,253 of NZ_JBFAJJ010000006.1, read as the reverse complement.
TCCGGACTTCCTCCGACACGGAGCCGCTCGACCTCGTCGCCGGAGAAGACCGCGTCCTCACCCTGGGGGCGCGGTAACCACTCGCACCTCCCCCCACCCATGGAAGGGACACCATGGCAACACGCAAGCTGGGCCGCGCACTTACGGCCGTTCTCGCCCCCGCACTCGCGCTCGGCGCCACCGTCGCACTTGCCTCGGCCCCGGCCTCCGCCGCCGTCTGGAGCTCCTGCGACCAGTGGGGCACCACTACCCTGAACGGCTACACGCTCTACAACAACATCTGGGGCTCCGGCGCCGGCAGCCAGTGCATCTGGGCCAACTCCGGTACCAACTGGGGCGTCAACGCCAACCACCCCAACACCAGCGGCATCAAGTCCTACCCCAACGCCAAGAAGGTGATCAACAAGTCGATCACCTCGCTGGGTTCGCTCACCAGCAGCTACAACGTCACGGTGCCGTCGTCCGGCGCGTACAACACGTCGTACGACATCTGGGACACCAACTACGACTACGAGATCATGCTCTGGGTCAACAAGACCGGAGCCGTCGGCGCCCTCGGCACCTCGCAGGGCACCCTCACGCTGGGCGGTTCGACCTGGACCGTCTACAAGGGCAACAACGGCAGCAACGACGTGTTCTCGTTCCTGCGCACCTCCAACTCGACCTCCGGCACGGTCGACATCCTGCCGATCCTCAAGTGGATCAAGGACACCAAGGGCTGGTTCGGCAACGTGACCATCGGAGACCTGCAGTTCGGCTTCGAGATCACGTCCTCGTCCGGCGGCCTGAACTTCACCACCAACAGCGAGAGCGTCACGAGTAGTTGATCGGTCGAACGGGCCGGTCCTCGCCTTCCGCGGGGGCCGGCCCGTTCGGTCACGCCCGGTCGACCTCGGCGCGCAGGGCGTTGTAGTCCGCGAAGGCCGACTCGACGTCGGCGCGCGTGAGGCCGTAGCGGGCCAGGTCGTACTGGTGGGGTCGGGTGCCCTTGGGGCGGGCGGCGATCCGGGGGAGACGGGCCGCGTCGGCGTCGGTCCAGCGGGCGCCGACGGCCGAGTAGAGCTTGGGGGCGCCCGCGGCCGGGTCGGTGCCGAGCCAGGAGTAGGGCACGTCCACCAGGGCGTCACGGGGGACGGCGGCACGGGCCGCGAGGCCACGGGACGCGGAGCGGCTCAGCAGTTCCAGCCAGGTGGCGCCGATGGCGTGCAGGTCGAGGGGGCTGGTGCTGACGGTCATGCCGTGTTCGACCAGACTGCAGAACGAGGCCACGACGGTGGCCGGGTCGCGGTGCGTCCACACGATCGTGGCGTCGGGGAAGACGGCGTGCAGAGCCTCCAGATTCTCCAGGTGCAACGGGGACTTCAGCACCCAACGGCGGCGCGGGCGGCCGTACTGGAGGACCTGGTAGACCTGTTTGAGGTGACGGTAGTCGGGGACGAAGTCCCGGGCGTCGTGCCAGGCCAGGTATTCCGGGATACTGGCCTGGGACAGGGGCATCACGGTGTGCGGGAGCGCGAACGTGCATTCCTCCGGGCCCTCGGGGCGCAGGCCGTGGATGTCGCGGAAGCGCGGGGTGAACAGATCGATGCCACCGACCAGTCGGCGTGCGGAAGTGATCGCCTTCTCCCGCTGCTCGGGGCCGAGTTCGAGCTCGGGTGTGAGTAACTCCCAGAGCAGCGGGCACCGGTGCTCGTCCGACAGGGACAGCACACCGTGGGTGAGCGTGGTGGCGGTGCGCGGCAGGCCCACCACGAACACCGGTCTGTCGATGGGCTCTTCGGCGATGTCGGGGTGCTCGGCGAGCAGCCGCCGGACGCGGGCCCGGTTGGTGAGATGCCGGCCGATGTGCCCGCGTGCCGACAGCCAGCCGACCGGGGTGAGGTTCTCGGCTCCCGCCCAACATCGCAGCAGGAACCGGAATTCGTCGTTGAACCGCTGATCGTCCTCCGCCTGCCCGGCGTCCGCGAGCAGACGGTCGAAGACGACGTCGGGCGTACGGCGGGAGCGGAAGCCCGGCCGGAGCAGCAGATTGGCCATGGTACGGGCCGGAGGACCGGAGAACACGGCAGTGTGTTCCTTTCGCAGGGGATGGGGAGGGGTACGACCTACCCTGTCCAACTGCCCTGCGATGCCTGTGAGTTGAGAGGTTAACCGGTAAGTAACTCCGGTCCTGTCGAGCGGGCGCCGGGCCGCTCCGCTCTGTGGAGCGCGGTGCCCGCACGGCCCGCGGCGACCAGCGCGAGGACCCCCGCCGCGGGGTTCAAGCAGTCGGGAACCGTGTCGGTGACGCGGCTTCCGCCGCCCTTCATCTCGCATACGAACCCCGGTCGGGCCGGGCCCCCACCGCTACTCCGCCACCGGCAACGTCGCCCCGTCCCGCAGGAACAGCGGAATCCGGTCCAGCGGGGCGTCGACCGTGACCGCCGTGCCGCCCTCGTACGTCTCACCCGTCCACGCGTCCGTCCACCACGCGCCGGCCGGGAGATACGCCGTACGTGCCGTGGCCCCCGCCGTCAGTACCGGCGCGACCAGCAGGTCCGGGCCGAAGAGGTACGCGTCGTCGACCGACCAGGTTGCCGGGTCCCCGGGGAACTCCAGGAACAGCGGCCGCATCACCGGCAGCCCCTCCTCGTGCGCGGCGCGCATCACGTCCAGGACGTACGGCTTCAGGCGCTCGCGCAGCCGCAGGTACTTCTCCAGGATCGGCAGGGCCCGATCGCCGTACGACCAGACCTCGTTGGGGCCGCCCGTCATGTCGGGGCTCAGCGGCATGCCCGGGTCGCGGAAGCCGTGCAGGCGCATCAGCGGGGACAGCGCGCCGAACTGGAACCAGCGGACCATGACCTCCTGGTACGCCGGGTCGTCCGGGTCGCCGCCGTGGAAGCCGCCGATGTCCGTGTTCCACCAAGGGATGCCGGACAGCGCGGTGTTGAGGCCCGCGGCGATCTGGCGGCGCAGGGTCGGGAAGTCGGTGCCGATGTCACCCGACCAGAGCGCGGCGCCGTGCCGCTGACTGCCCGCCCACGCCGAGCGGTTGAGGGTGATGATCTCGTCGTCACCGATGCCTTCGGCGCGCAACCCCTCGGAGAAAGTGCGGGAGTTCTCCGCCGGGTAGATGTTGCCGACCTCCAGGCCCGGACCCGCCCAGTAGCGCAGGTTCTCCTGGAAGCCCGGCTTCAGCTCGGGCTCGCAGGCGTCCAGCCAGAACGCCGTAATGCCGTACGGCACAAGGTAGTTGTCGCGGATCTTCGACCACAGGAACTCGCGCGCCTCGGGGTTCGTCGCGTCGTAGAAGGCCACCTGGACCGTCGACGCGACCCCCTTGTCCGGCCAGTCGGCGTGCGCCATGGGGCCGTACTGGGTGCCGATCAGATAGCCGCGCTGTTCCAGCACCGAGTGGTTCTCGCTGAGCGGGGAGACGGAGGGCCAGACACTCACCACCAACTTCACGCCCAGCTCGTCCAGTTCGCGGACCATCGCCGCCGGGTCGGGCCACTCGGCCGGGTCGAACTTCCAGTCGCCCAGGTGCGTCCAGTGGAAGAAGTCGCAGACGATCGCCGAGAGCGGGAGTTCGCGGCGCTTGTACTCCCTTGCCACGGCGAGGAGTTCGGCCTGGGTGCGATAGCGCAGCTTGCACTGCCAGAAGCCCGCCGCCCACTTGGGGAGCATCGGCGTACGGCCCGTCACCGCGCTGTAGCGGCGCTGGCCGTCGGCCGGGGCGCCCGCGGTGATCCAGTAGTCGATCTGCCGGGCCGAGTCGGCCACCCAGCGCGTGCCGTTGCCGGCCAGCTCCACGCGGCCGATCGCCGGGTTGTTCCACAGCAGGGTGTAGCCGCGGCTGGAGACCAGCACCGGGATCCCGACCTCGGCGTTGCGCTGCACCAGGTCGAGGACCAGCCCCTTCTGGTCCAACCGCCCGTGCTGGTGCTGGCCGAGGCCGTACAGCTTCTCGTCCTCGTACGCGGCGAAGCGCTGCTCCAGACGGTGGTGGCCGTTGCCGACCGCCGTGTACAGGCGCGAGCCGGGCCACCAGAAGTGGGCGCGGGCCTCGGCGAGGAGCTCGCTGGAGTCCTCGGTGCGCAGGAAGCGGATCAGGCCCTCGGCGTCGACGTGGACGGTCAACTCGCCCACGGTCAGCTGTGCTTCACCGTCGCCGATCTTGATCGAGCCGTCCGCGGCGGGGGGTTCGTCGAGAAGAGCACCGGGGAGCCCGTCGAGGACCGGTCCGCCGAGCCGGGTCCGTACCCGGACCGCGTCCGGACCCCAGGGCTCGATCCGTACGGTCTCCTGGCGTCCGCTCCACTCCAGCGCGCCGTCCCTCTCACGGAACGTTCCGATGGTGGGGGAGGACTGCGCGAGGCTGACCTCGGACTGGATTTCGGCAGGCTGATTCACGAGGAGTGCTCCTGGAGGAAAGCAGACAGGGGGTAACCGCACAAACACGTGGAGCGTGGCTGGTCAAGAAGCCGACGGCGCCGGTCCCGTACTCGCCCGCATCGTCAACTCCGGTGCGATCAGCACGACTTCGTCGCTGCCGCGGCCGTCGAGCTTGGCCACCAGGTGCTCCACGGCGTAACGGCCCATCTCCTGCGCGGGGATGGCGACGGACGTCAGCCGCACCGAGGCCTGGGTGGCGACCTGGTCGGGGCAGACCGCGACCACCGACACGTCCTCCGGCACGGCCCGGCCCTGCTGGCGCAGCAGCGCGAGCAGCGGCTCGACCGCCGACTCGTTCTGCACGACGAAGCCCGTGGTGCCGGGGCGCTCGTCGAAGATCCGGGCCAGGGTCGTCGTCATCGCGTCGTACCCGCCCTCGCACGGCCGGTGCAGCACCCGCAGGCCCAACTCCCGGGCCCGGGACCGGAGTCCGTCGAGGGTGCGTTCGGCGAAACCGGTGTGCCGCTCGTAGACCCCGGGGGCCTCGCCGATGACAGCGATGTCGTGGTGGCCGAGCTTGGCGAGGTGCTCGACGCACAGCGCGCCGGTCGCCCCGAAGTCGAGGTCGACGCAGGTCAGTCCGGTGGTGTCGGCGGGGAGGCCGATCAGTACGGAGGGTTGGTCGGTGCCGCGCAGCAACGGCAGCCGCTCGTCGTCGAGTTCGACGTCCATCAGGATCATCGCGTCGGCGAGCCCGCTGCCGGTGACCCGGCGCACCGCGTCGGGACCCTCCTCGCCGGTGAGCAGCAGCACGTCGTAGCCGTGCAGGCGGGCGGTGGTCGCCACGGCGATGGCGATCTCCATCATCACCGGCACGTACATGTCCGTGCGCAGCGGCACCATCAGCGCGATGATGTTCGACCGACTGCTGGCCAGGGCGCGGGCGCCCGCGTTCGGGTGGTAGCCCAGCTCGCGGATGCTCTGCTCGACCCGCTGCCGGGTGGCTCCGGAGATGGACCGCTTGCCGCTGAGGACATAGCTCACCGTGCTCGCCGAGACTCCGGCGTGCTGGGCGACCTCGGCGAGGGTGACCATCCAGCTCTCCAAGCTTTGTGAAGCGCTTCGACAGTGCGCGTTGCTGACAAGGGCGAGTGAGGGTGGTTCGACATTAGCTTCAGGCGGTGTGGGTGTCCATAGGTTGTCGAAGCGCTTCGACACTTTCTCGACAGACGGGACTCGGTGAGATTGTCCGCGCCGGTGAGGCAACCTCCGGGCGGGTCGGCGGCCACTGAGAGGTCGTAGACGAACCGTCCCCCGGAAGGACCCCTGATGCAACACCGCAGACCCCGCCTCTCGAAGAAGGCGAAGGTGCTGGCCGCCGTCTCGGTCGCCCTCACGGCCGTCGCCGGTGTCACCGTCGCCCAGGCGGGTGAGTCGAGCAGGAAGTGCACGGCCGACGACACCGTCACGCTCGGCAAGTACTACGTGAACAACAACCAGTGGGGACGCGACAAGGCCACCGGCAGCCAGTGCGTGTGGGACAACTCCCGGTCGGGGTCCACCATTTCGTGGGGTACGTCCTTCAGCTGGGCCAACAACGCCAAGGGCACCGACGCCGATGTGAAGACGTACGCGAGCACCGTTCTCGGCTGGCACTGGGGCTGGAAGGTCGACAAGGCGACCACCGGACTGCCGATCCGGGTCGGTGACCGCAAGCCGGTGAAGACAACCTGGGACTTCGCGCTCAGCTCCAGCCCCGGCACGCTCGACGTCGCGTACGACCTGTGGCTGCACTCCAAGAACACCGCCGACTGGGCCGACCAGCCCACCGACGAGATCATGATCTGGCTCAACCGGCAGGGCGGCGCCGGCCCGCTCGGCACCAAGTACGGCAGCGTCAGCCTCGACGGCGCCATGTGGGACATCTACCAGGGCGACATCGGCTGGAACGTGTACTCCTTCGTCCGCGCCGCCAACACCGCCAAGGCGAGCCTGAACATCGACGACTTCACCCAGGCCCTGGTCCGGCGCAAGCTGCTCAGCAACGACAAGTACGTCTCCGGCATCGAGTCCGGCACCGAGGTCTTCAAGGGCTCGGGGCGACTTGACACAAAGGCGTACTCCGTCGACATCGGCTGAACGGACGCGCGAAGGGTGGCCGCTTCGCGGTGGATCGGGTACATACGAACGGGTAGCACCCGTCGGTAACCGCCATGGTCCGAGGGCCCGATTCGCGGCGAGGTGAGCCTCATGTCCGCTCCATCCAGCAAACCCACCGTCACCGAGCGAGAAGCCCGGCAGGTGGCGGAAGCGGCCCGGGAACAGGACTGGCGCAAGCCCAGCTTCGCCAAGGAACTGTTCCTCGGCCGCTTCCGCCTCGACCTGATCCACCCCCACCCGCTCCCGCCGGACGACGACGTCCAGCGCGGCGAGGAGTTCCTCGCCAAGCTGCGCGACTTCTGCGAGACCCGGATCGACGCCGCCCTCATCGAACGCGAGGCCCGCATCCCCGACGAGGTCATCAGCGGCCTCAAGGAGATCGGCGCCCTCGGCATGAAGATCGACACCAAGTACGGCGGCCTCGGCCTCACCCAGGTGTACTACAACAAGGCGCTGGCGCTGGCGGGCTCCGCCTGCCCCGCGGTCGGCGTCCTCCTCTCCGCCCACCAGTCGATCGGCGTACCGCAGCCGCTGAAGCTGTTCGGCACGGACGAGCAGAAGGCGGAGTTCCTGCCCCGCTGCGCCCGCACCGACATCAGCGCCTTCCTGCTCACCGAACCGGACGTCGGCTCCGACCCCGCACGCCTCGCGACCAGCGCGGTACCGGACGGGGACGCGTACGTCCTCGACGGGGTAAAGCTCTGGACCACCAACGGCGTGGTCGCCGACCTCCTGGTCGTGATGGCCCGGGTGCCGAAGAGCGAGGGCCACAAGGGCGGCATCACCGCGTTCGTCGTGGAGACCGACTCGCCCGGCATCACCGTCGAGAACCGCAACGCCTTCATGGGCCTGCGCGGCATCGAGAACGGAGTCACCCGCTTCCACCAGGTCCGGGTCCCGGCGGCCAACCGCATCGGCCCCGAGGGCGCGGGCCTGAAGATCGCCCTCACCACCCTCAACACCGGCCGCCTCTCCCTCCCCGCGTCCTGCGTCGCGGCCGGCAAGTGGTGCCTGAAGATCGCCCGCGAGTGGTCGGCGGCGCGTGAGCAGTGGGGCAGGCCGATCGCCGAGCACGAGGCGGTGGGCGCGAAGATCTCCTTCATCGCGGCGACGACCTTCGCCCTGGAGGCCGTACTCGACCTGTCCTCGCAGATGGCCGACGAGGACCGCAACGACATCCGCATCGAGGGCGCGCTCGCCAAGCTCTTCTCCTCCGAGATGGGCTGGCTCATGGCCGACGAACTGGTCCAGATCCGCGGCGGCCGAGGCTTCGAGACGGCCGAGTCCCTCGCGGCCCGCGGCGAGCGAGCGGTCCCCGCCGAACAGGTCCTGCGCGACCTCCGCATCAACCGCATCTTCGAGGGCTCGACGGAGATCATGCACCTCCTCATCGCCCGCGAGGCCGTCGACGCCCACCTCAAGGTCGCCGGCGACCTCATCGACCCCGACAAGTCCCTCCAGGACAAGGCGAAAGCGGGCGCCAACGCGGGCGTCTTCTACGCCAAGTGGCTCCCGAAGCTGGTCGCGGGCACCGGCCAACTCCCGCGCACCTACGGCGAGTTCCGCCACGACGTCGACCTCTCCCGGCACCTTCGCTACGTCGAACGCGGCGCCCGCAAACTCGCCCGCTCCACCTTCTACGCCATGTCCCGCTGGCAGGGCCGCATGGAGACCAAGCAGGGCTTCCTCGGCCGGATCGTCGACATCGGCGCGGAACTCTTCGCGATGAGCGCGGTCTGCGTACGGGCCGAACTCCTGCGCACCCAGGGCGATCACGGCCGCGAGGCCTACCAACTCGCCGACGCCTTCTGCGAACAGTCCCGCATCCGCGTCGAGGAACTCTTCGGCCGCCTGTGGACCAACACCGACGACCTCGACCGCAAGGTGGTCAAGGGCGTCATGGGCGGCGCCTACACATGGCTGGAGGAGGGCATCGTCGACCCGTCGGGCGACGGACCCTGGATCGCTGACACCACCCCGGGCCCGTCCAAGGCGGAGAACCTGCACCGCCCCGTCAACTGACCCTGTATCAGCAGTACTTGTCGCTCGGATCCCGCGTCGTCCAGGAGCAGGTGTCCACCTTGCTGCCGGTCGCTCTCGTCAGCGTCGCCGTGTCGCTGGTGTTGTTCCAGACATAGGCGGCGCGGCCCTGGTACGTGTTCGACGCGGTGTCCGTGCCCTTGCCGGTGTGCACCTTGATGTACTTGCCGGCGCCGATCTTGATGTTCTTGAAGGTGTACCGGTGGTTCGAGACGTCCTTCAGGATCCAGCCCTTGAGCGAGATCGCCGACCGGCTGGTGTTCTTGATCTGTACCCACTCGCCGTTCAGGCTCGTGTTGGACCGGTTGTCCGAGCCCGGGCTGTCGAACCAGACGTGGTAGATCGTGACCCCGCCGGCGGCCTCGGCCGGGGTGCTGAGCAGGGTGCCGGTGAGTATCGCGGCGCCCGCGAGCGCGGGCAGGGCAGCGCGTATCCGCATGGAGAATCCCCCCAGGATGTCGTCCACTGGCCGGTCGTCCACCGGCGCAGGACTGAAGTGTTATCACAAGACCTTCACGCCGTATTCACAAAGGGGGATTTCCCTTCAATCACCGACGAGAGCTGATAAGCCACCCGCCCGAGGGAACCGCTGTCCACCTGGCCACCCGTTGCGGCAACAATGGAGGGATGAGCGACAGCCCAGCACCCCTCGCCGACCCACATCTCGTCTACGACCCCGTCGTGGGCGACGGTCCCAGGGCCCTGGTGATCCTCGGGTCCACCGGGTCCATCGGCACCCAGGCCATCGACCTCGTGCTGCGCAACCCGGACCGCTTCCGGGTCACCGCGCTCTCCGCCAACGGCGGCCGGGTCGCCCTCCTCGCCGAACAGGCCCACCGGCTCGGGGTGCACACCGTGGCGGTCGCCCGCGAGGACGTCGTACCGGCACTGCGCGAAGCGCTCGCGGCGCAGTACGGCGCGGGCGAGCCGCTCCCCGAGATCCTCGCCGGACCGGACGCGGCCACGCGGTTGGCCGCCTCCGAGTGCCACACCGTGCTGAACGGCATCACCGGATCCATCGGCCTCGCGCCCACCCTCGCCGCCCTGGAGGCGGGCCGCGTCCTCGCGCTCGCCAACAAGGAGTCGCTCATCGTCGGCGGCCCGCTGGTGAAGGCGCTCGCCAAGCCGGGCCAGATCATCCCCGTGGACTCCGAGCACGCGGCGCTCTTCCAGGCCCTCGCGGCCGGTACCCGCGCCGATGTCCGCAAGCTCGTCGTCACCGCGTCCGGCGGCCCGTTCCGCGGCCGTACGAAGGCGGACCTCGCGCGAGTGACCGTAGAAGAGGCACTCGCGCACCCCACCTGGGCGATGGGCCCGGTGATCACGATCAACTCCGCGACCCTGGTGAACAAGGGTCTGGAGGTGATCGAGGCGCACCTGCTGTACGACATTCCCTTCGATCGCATTGAGGTGGTCGTGCACCCGCAGTCGTATGTCCACTCGATGGTGGAATTCACGGACGGTTCGACACTCGCCCAGGCGACGCCCCCCGACATGCGCGGGCCGATCGCCATCGGGCTCGGCTGGCCCGAGCGGGTCCCCGACGCGGCGCCCGCGTTCGACTGGAGCAAGGCGTCGACGTGGGAGTTCTTCCCGCTGGACACCGACGCGTTTCCGTCGGTCGGCCTCGCCCGGCATGTGGGACAGCTCGCGGGCACGGCTCCGGCGGTGTTCAATGCGGCCAACGAGGAGTGCGTGGAGGCGTTCCGCGCGGGCGCGCTGCCGTTCAACGGAATCATGGAGACGGTGACACGAGTGGTCGAGGAACACGGGACACCGGCCACGGGAACCTCGCTTACCGTGTCCGACGTCCTCGAAGCGGAGACCTGGGCACGCGCCCGGGCCCGCGAACTGACAGCGCAGACGACCACGGCGAACGCGGAGGCCCGTGCATGACAGCCCTGATGATGATCCTCGGCATAGTCGTCTTCGCGGTCGGCCTGCTGGTCTCGATCGCCTGGCACGAGCTGGGGCATCTGTCCACGGCGAAGCTCTTCGGCATCCGGGTGCCCCAGTACATGGTCGGCTTCGGCCCGACCATCTGGTCCAAGCGGAAGGGCGACACCGAGTACGGCTTCAAGGCCATCCCGTTCGGCGGCTACATCCGCATGATCGGCATGTTCCCGCCCGGCCCCGACGGCAGGATCGAGTCCCGCTCCACCTCGCCCTGGCGCAGCATGATCGAGGACGCCCGCTCGGCGGCCTTCGAGGAGCTGGAGCCCGGCGACGAGTCCCGCCTGTTCTACACACGCAAGCCCTGGAAACGGGTCATCGTGATGTTCGCGGGCCCCTTCATGAACCTGATCCTGGCGGTGGCGCTCTTCCTCACCGTCCTGATGGGCTTCGGCATCTCGCAGCAGACCAACACGGTCAGCTCGGTCTCCGAGTGCGTCATCGCGCAGAGCCAGAACCGCGACACCTGCAAGAAGTCCGACCCGGCCTCCCCGGCGGCGGCAGCGGGCCTGAAGGCCGGCGACAAGATCGTCAGCTTCAACGGCGTCAAGACCACGGACTGGAACAAGCTCTCCGACCTGATCCGCGCCACCCCCGGCAAGACGGTCCCGATCGTCGTGGAGCGCAAGGGCCAGGCCCTCACCCTCCACGCGAAGATCGCCTCGAACCAGGTCGCCAAGAAGGACTCCAGCGGCCAGATCGTCCAGGGCCAGTACGTCACCGCCGGCTTCCTCGGCTTCAGCGCGGCCACCGGCATCGTCCGCCAGAACTTCGGCGAGTCGGTCACCTGGATGGGAGACCGCATGGGCGAGGCCGTCGACTCCATCGCGGCCCTCCCCGGCAAGATCCCGGCCCTGTGGAACGCGGCCTTCGACGGCGCCCCCCGCCAGGCCGACTCCCCGATGGGCGTGGTCGGCGCGGCCCGCGTGGGCGGCGAGATCTTCACGCTCGACATCCCGCCCACCCAGCAGTTGGCCATGGCCCTGATGCTGGTGGCAGGCTTCAACCTCTCCCTCTTCCTCTTCAACATGCTCCCGCTGCTCCCGCTCGACGGCGGGCATGTCGCGGGCGCACTGTGGGAGGCGCTGCGGCGGAACCTGGCGAAGGTGCTCAAGCGCCCGGACCCGGGCCCGTTCGACGTGGCGAAGCTGATGCCGGTGGCTTATGTGGTGGCGGGGATCTTCGTCTGCTTCACCTTGTTGGTGTTGGTGGCGGACGTGGTTAACCCGGTGAAAATCTCCTAGTCACCCCTGGTTCGCGGCGGCCCGGCATCTCTTGTGCCGGGCCGCTCTCCATTGAGTGGGTTTAGGGCCGGGATGTGCTCGGGCCCGTGCGGTTGACGTAATCTCGAAGCCTGGAGCCCGCTGTTCCGGGACCGGGGCCTTGATCCACGACTTGGGGTTGCACAGCAGATGACTGCGATTTCTCTCGGCATTCCGTCCGTTCCGACCCGGCTCGCCGAGCGCCGCAAGAGCCGGCAGATCCAGGTCGGCACCGTGGCGGTCGGCGGCGACGCGCCGGTGTCGGTGCAGTCCATGACGACCACCCGTACGTCGGACATCGGCGCCACGCTCCAGCAGATCGCCGAGCTGACCGCGTCCGGCTGCCAGATCGTCCGCGTGGCGTGTCCCACGCAGGACGACGCGGACGCCCTCGCGACGATCGCCCGCAAGTCCCAGATCCCGGTGATCGCGGACATCCACTTCCAGCCGAAGTACGTCTTCGCCGCGATCGAGGCGGGCTGCGCGGCGGTTCGCGTCAACCCCGGCAACATCAAGCAGTTCGACGACAAGGTCAAGGAGATCGCGCGGGCCGCGAACGACCACGGCACCCCGATCCGCATCGGTGTGAACGCGGGCTCGCTGGACAGTCGACTCCTGAAGAAGTACGGCAAGGCCACCCCCGAGGCCCTCGCAGAGTCCGCCCTCTGGGAGGCGTCCCTCTTCGAGGAGCACGGCTTCCGGGACATCAAGATCTCGGTCAAGCACAACGACCCGGTGGTCATGGTCGAGGCGTACCGCCAGCTCGCCGCCCAGTGCGACTACCCGCTCCACCTCGGCGTCACCGAGGCGGGCCCGGCCTTCCAGGGCACGATCAAGTCGGCGGTGGCTTTCGGCGCGCTGCTCTCGCAGGGCATCGGCGACACGATCCGCGTCTCGCTCTCGGCCCCGCCGGTGGAGGAGGTCAAGGTAGGCAACCAGATCCTGGAGTCCCTGAACCTCAAGCCCCGCCGCCTGGAGATCGTCTCCTGCCCCTCCTGCGGCCGCGCCCAGGTCGACGTCTACAAGCTGGCCGAGGAGGTCACGGCGGGCCTGGAGGGCATGGAGGTCCCGCTGCGCGTGGCCGTCATGGGCTGCGTGGTGAACGGCCCCGGCGAGGCCCGCGAGGCCGACCTCGGAGTCGCCTCCGGCAACGGCAAGGGCCAGATCTTCGTCAAGGGCGAGGTCATCAAGACCGTCCCCGAGTCGAAGATCGTAGAGACCCTGATCGAGGAGGCGATGAAGATCGCCGAACAGATGGAGGCGGACGGCATCGCTTCCGGCGAGCCTTCGGTGTCGGTCGCGGGTTGAGGGGTCTGGGCTGGGCTGAGAGGTCTGGCGCGGGCTGAGGGGCTGGGCGCGGGCTGAGGTCTGTGGCGGACCGAGGGGTCTGACGCGGGTTGAAGGTTTGTGTCGGGCTGAGGGCCCGGGTGTGGGCTGAAGGTCTGGGCGTGGGCTGAAGGTCTGGGCGTGGGCTGAAGGTCTGTGGCGGGTCGGCAGGTCTGGGCGTGGGCTGAAGGTCTGTGGCGGGTCGAGAGGCCCGGGCGTGGGCTGAAGGTCGGCGGCGGGCTAAGAGGCTTGGCGTCAGCTGAGGACTTGTGGCGGGCTGCAAGGTCTGGCGGCAGCTGAAGGTCCGTGGCGGGTCAAGAGGTCTGGCGTGGGCCGAAGACTACGGCGGGCTGAAAAGGTCTGTGGCGCGCTGAAAGGTCTTGAGGCTGGCCATGCCGATGAGTCGAGGCCTTGGGGTCTTGCTCGTCGAGGTTTTGGGGCTTCCCTTGCTAAGCGCTCCGCTGGAAGTGCTGCGAAGGCCGTCGAACGACTGCGGCACCGTCGTGGCTGGTCGCGCAGTTCCCCGCGCCCCTTCGGGGCGCTACCGAACCGCAGTCGACTTCACCGGGTCCGCTTAGGGCTAGGGCTAGGGTCTTGGGGCCGCACCTGTCGAGGCCCTGAGGCTTCGGTTGTCGAGGTCTTGGGGCCGCACTTGTCGGGTCGGGGGGCTTCACATGCCGAGGTGTCGGGGTTGCACATGTCCAGACCGTGGGGCTGCTCCTGCTGAGGTCTCAGGGCTGCCCTTGCCGAGAACTCAGCGCTTCGCTTGTCGAGGCCTTAGCGCTTCGCCAGCCGAGGTCTGGGGGTTTTGCTTGATGAGGTGGTCTTGGGTTCCGTTTGTTGAGGCGGCAGGGCTTCCCTGGCCAGGGCGGGCGCCTGGGCTTCACCCGGCAGGGTCTTGGGCTTCACCGGTCAGGGACTTGGGCGTCACCTGTCAGCACAGGCCGACACAATCAGCCCGTCCGGCGCTTGAGGACGAGGCCGTCCAGGCCGAAAGCGGGGGCCCGGGGGCGGCAGCCCCCAGAGACGGCGGCGACCTACCCCACCCCCACTGAGAAGCAAGCGGCAACACAAAGCACCGCTCAGCTTCCGCAGGTACAGTGCGGAGATCAGCAGACCCTCAGGGTGAGGCCCCGTACGTGTTGACCCAGACCACCTCTCGGGTGCTCGAACCGAGCGACCTGGACGCCGCGCTCGCCGTGCTCGACCGCGAGCCGGTCACGAACGCCTTCGTGACCTCGCGGGTGCAGGTCGCGGGCCTGGACCCGTGGCGGCTCGGCGGCGAGATGTGGGGCTGGTACGAGGACGGCATGCTGACGTCCCTCTGCTACGCGGGCGCCAACCTCGTCCCGATCTGCGCGACCCCCAGAGCCGTCCGCGCCTTCGCCGACCGCGCCCGCCGGGCCGGCCGGCGCTGCTCCTCCATCGTGGGCCCCGCCGAGGCCACCGCCCTGCTGTGGCGCCTCCTCGAACCGAGCTGGGGCCCGGCCCGCGAGGTCCGTTCCCGCCAGCCCCTCATGGTCACCGACCACATGTCCGCCGACGTCGCTCCCGATCCCTACGTCCGTCGCATCCGCAAGGACGAGATGGAGGCGATCATGCCGGCGTGCGTCGCCATGTTCACCGAGGAGGTCGGCGTCTCCCCGCTGGCCGGCGACGGCGGCCTCCTCTACCAGGCCCGGGTGGCCGAACTCGTCGGCTCCGGCCGCTCGTTCGCCCGCCTCGACGACTACGGCAAGGTCGTCTTCAAGGCCGAGATCGGCGCCGCGACGCCCAAGGCATGCCAGATCCAGGGCGTCTGGGTCGCCCCCGAGTACCGGGGGATGGGCGTGGCGGCCCCCGGCATGGCAGCGGTCCTGCGCTACGCCCTGGCGGACGTGGCCCCCGTGGTCAGCCTCTACGTGAACGACTTCAATACACCGGCACGACGGGCGTACCTGAGGGTCGGCTTCCAAGAGGTCGGCGCGTTCATGAGCGTCCTGTTCTAGAAGCCCGCAGAAGCCCGCAGAAGCCCGCAGAAGCCCGCAGAAGCCCGCAGAAGCTCTCAGGGGCGCGCGGCTGTGACATGTGCAGCTCCGCCGCGTAGCCGCGACCAGCCACATACAGCCCGCACTCGAACGACAACCGTCACCCCCCTGTACTCTCCCCACATGCGATTTCCCGGTCACGGTCACCGCCACCCCGAAGACGTCGTGATCGGCCCCCTGGACCTCTTCATCCACGTGGACGAGGCCCTCGCGGTCCAGGCCATCGCCTTCGGACTGGGCGCGGACGAGGTAGCCGTACGCAGACAGATCGTCCTGCGCCACATGACCTACCCCGGCGCCCGAGCACTGGGCGCCACCACCGAGGGCCGACTGGTCGGATTCGTCTACGGCATGCCCAACAACCGCACCCACTGGTGGTCCACGGTCGTCGAGCCGTACCTCCGCGCCCGCGACCACGACGCCTGGCTCGACAACTCCTTCGTGATCACCGAGCTGCACGTCCACCCGCACTACCAGAACCGCGGCCTCGGCCGTTCCCTGATCACCACTATCACGGACGCCGCCGCCGAACCCCGCTCGATCCTCTCCGCGATCGACACCGACAGCCCGGCCCGGGGCCTCTACCACTCCCTCGGCTACGAGGACCTCGCCCGCCAGGTCCTGTTCCCGAGCGCCCCCAAGCCGTACGCCGTGATGGGTGCCCCCTTGCCGCTGCGCCGCCGCTAACCGATTTCCACCGGCACAGCACGCCCGGCTAACCTCCTAGCCATCACCCTTTCCCGGCAGGAGTACAGGAACCATGGCGAACGCACCGGTCCAGCGCATGTCCCAGTTGATGGCGAAGACGCTGCGCGACGACCCGGCGGACGCCGAGGTCCTCAGTCACAAGCTGCTCGTGCGCGCCGGCTACGTCCGCCGCACCGCGGCCGGCATCTGGAGCTGGCTGCCCCTGGGCAAGAAGGTCCTCTCGAACGTCGAGCGGATCGTGCGTGAGGAGATGGACGCGATCGGCGCCCAGGAGGTGCTGCTCCCCGCGATCCTGCCCCGCGAGCCGTACGAGGCGACCGGCCGCTGGGAGGAGTACGGCCCCGAGCTGTTCCGCCTCCAGGACCGCAAGGGCGGCGACTACCTCCTCGGCCCGACCCACGAGGAGATCTTCACGTTGATCGTGAAGGACCAGGCGTCCTCCTACAAGGACCTGCCGGTCATCCTCTACCAGATCCAGAACAAGTACCGCGACGAGGCCCGCCCCCGCGCCGGCATCCTCCGTGGCCGCGAGTTCCTGATGAAGGACTCGTACTCCTTCGACACGGAGGACGAGGGCCTCGCCAAGTCGTACGCCCTGCATCGCGAGGCCTACCAGAAGGTGTTCGCGCGCCTGGGCCTCGACTACCGCATCTGCGCCGCGACCGCGGGCGCGATGGGCGGCTCGAAGTCGGAGGAGTTCCTGGCCCCCGCCGAGGCCGGCGAGGACACCTTCGCGGACTGCCCGAACTGCGACTTCGCCGCCAACACCGAAGCGATCACGTACGAGTTGAAGCCCGTGGACGCCACCGGCGTGCCCGCGCTCGAAGAGATCCCGACCCCCGACACCCCCACCATCGAGACCCTCGCCGCCCACCTCGGCGTCGAGGCCTCCGCCACTCTGAAGAACCTCCTCGTGAAGGTCGACGGCGAGATCGTGGCCGTAGGAGTGCCCGGCGACCGCGAGGTCGACCTGGGCAAGGTCGAGGCCCATTTCGCCCCCGCCGCAGTCGAGTTGGTGACGGCGGAGGACTTCACCGGCCGCCCCGACCTGGTGCGTGGCTACGTCGGTCCGCAGGGCCTGGGCGAGAAGGTCACGTACATCGCCGACCCGCGTGTGGCCCCCGGCACCTCCTGGATCACCGGCGCCAACAAGGACGGCGTGCACGCCAAGAACGTCGTGGCGGGCCGTGACTTCGAGGTCGGCGAGTACGTCGATGTCGTCGTCGTGCAGGAGGGCGACCCCTGCCCCAAGTGCGGCACCGGCCTCAAGCTGGACCGTGCCATCGAGATCGGCCACATCTTCCAGCTGGGCCGCAAGTACGCCGACGCCCTCAAGCTCGACGTCCTCGGCCAGCACGGCAAGCCGGTCCGCGTGACCATGGGCTCCTACGGCATCGGTGTCTCCCGCGCGGTCGCCGCCCTCGCCGAGCAGACCGCCGACGACAAGGGCCTGTGCTGGCCCGCGGAGGTCGCTCCGGCCGACGTTCATGTCGTAGCCGCGGGCAAGGCCCTCCAGACCGAACTCGCCCTGGACGTATCGGAGAAGCTGCGCGCGGCCGGCCTGCGCGTCCTGGTCGACGACCGCGCCGGCGTCTCCCCGGGCGTGAAGTTCACCGACTCGGAGCTGATCGGCGTACCGAAGATCCTGGTCGCGGGCCGCCGCTCCGCCGAGGGCGTCCTGGAGTTGAAGGACCGCAGGACCGGCGAGCGCGAGGAACTGACCGTCGACGAGGCGATCGCGCGCCTCACCGCGTAAGCGGCAGTCAACGGTGGGCTTGTTGAAGCCTCAAGCAATTTAAGATTCCTCTCAGAGAGTTCTCGGGAGGCGTATGGACGCCTCACAGACTTCTCTCAGGCTGGTCCCCGACCGTAGTGAGTGACAGAGCGTCACTGCGGAGGGGAACGGTCATGACAGTCAAGGAGCGTGGGGCCGCTACGGCGGTCCGCAGAGGCAAGCGGCGCATCGCGGCGGCCACGGCAGCGGTCACGCTGGCGGCGGCTGCCGGGGTGTTCGCCCTGGTCGGCACGATGCAGTCGGACACGACGGCGAGCACGGACACCGGTTCGTCGTCGTCTTCCTCGTCCTCCACGTCCTCGTCCTCAACTTCCTCGGACGACTCGACGAGCAGCTCCTCCTCGGACAACTCGTCGTCCTCGTCGTCCTCGTCGTCCTCTTCTTCTTCGTCCTCGGACCTCCAGGCGTCCTCCAGCGGGGTGTCGTCCTCGTCCGGCAGCTCCACCGACTCCACGTCGGGAGCGTCGTGATGAGCACAACGACTTCAGTGCCCGCGCGCACGACGGCCGCCGCCGACTGGCGTGCCCTCGGGACCAGCGTCCGGCTGGTCGTCACCGACCCGGCCCTGCTGGACTCCTGCAACCTGCTCCTCGCCCGGCACCTCGCCGAGGTCGACGCGGCCTGCAGCAGGTTCCGTGCCGACTCCGAACTGACCGCGCTGGATGCCTCGTTGGGCCGCCCGGTCACCGTCAGCCCGCTGCTCGCCGAGGCGTTGGCGGTAGCGCTGCGTGCTGCCGAGGCGACGGACGGCGCGGTCGACCCGACGGTCGGCTCGGCGATGAACGCCATCGGCTACGACCGGGACTTCACCCTCGTCCAAGAGGACGACCGCCCGATCCGGCTCACGGTGAAGCGCGCCCCGGGCTGGCGCATGATCGACCTGGACCGCACGACGGGCACGGTCACCGTCCCGACCGGCATCCAGCTGGACCTCGGCGCCACGGCGAAGGCATGGGCCGCCGACAAGGCCGCCGCGATGCTCGCCGAAGTGGCAGGCTGCGGAGTCCTGGTGAGCCTCGGCGGCGACACGGCCGTCGCGGGGGAGCCCCCGGCCGGCGGCTGGAACATCCGCGTCCAGGACGTCACCGGCGCTGTCGACGAGATGCCCACGCACGGCACGTACGCCACGATCGGCCTGCGCTCCGGCGGCCTGGCCACCTCGGGCACGGCCGCCCGCCGCTGGCGTCGGGGCGGTCACGAGCTGCACCACATCGTCGACCCGCGCACCGGCCTCCCGGTCCGCAGCCCCTGGCGCACGGTCTCGGTCGCCGCGGCGACGAGCGCCGACGCCAACGCGGCGAGCACGGCGTCCCTGGTCAAGGGAGCGGGCGCGGAACGCTGGTTGACGCGCCTGGGCCTCCCCGCACGCCTGGTGGCGCAGGACGGCACGGTCGTCACGACTCCCGGCTGGCCCACCTCCCCGGCGGCGACCCGGGGGACCGCCGCATGAGCTCCGAGATCCTCTGGTACGCCAACCGCGCCACCGGCGCCGTCTGCCTCGTCCTGTTCACGGTCGTGGTCCTGCTCGGCATCGCGGTCCGCCTGCGCACCCGGCTCCCCGGCCTGCCCCGCTTCGGCACGGTCACCCTGCACCGCACCCTCTCCCTCTCCGCGACCGCCTTCCTGGCCCTGCACATAGTGATGGCGGTGATCGACGGATACGTGAACATCACCGTCCTCGACGCGGTCGTCCCCTTCGTCTCCGACTACCAGCCGCTCTGGCTCGGCCTCGGCACGGTCGCCCTGGACCTGATGCTCGCGGTCCTGATCACCAGCCTCCTCAGGGAACGCATCGGCCACCGCACCTGGCGGGCGCTCCACTGGCTCGCGTACGCCTCCTGGCCGGTCGCCCTGATCCACGGCATCGGCATCGGCACGGACACCGGTACCGACTGGATGACCTGGCTGACCGTGTCCTGCGTGGCCGCCGTGGTAGCCGCCTTCGGCATCCGCATGGCCCACTCCGCCCGCGAGTCCCACCGCACCCCCGCGGCCCTGCTCCGCACAGCCGAAGGAGCCCGCTCATGACCACCACGACCTTCACCGACGTCTACATGTCCCCCCGCCTCCTCGCCCCCGGCGGTACCGCGGCCGACCTCTCCACCCACGAACAGCGCTACGGCCCACTGTCGTACGGTGATCCCGACGCTCTCCTGAGAACCGTCGCCGAATCCGGCCTCACCGGGCGCGGAGGCGCCGCGTTCCCGATGTACCGCAAGCTGGTCGCGGTGGTCGACGCGAGCCGCCGCGCGGGCCGCGCGCCGGTAGTCGTAGCAAACGGAGCAGAGGGCGAACCGGCCAGCCGCAAGGACAAGACGCTGCTCCGCCTTTCACCCCATCTGGTCCTGGACGGGCTGCAGTTGGCGGCCCGGGCGGTCGGCGCGGGGGAGGCGCACCTGGCCGTGGAGGACGGCGCGTCCTACCTGGAGTCGGCCCTGGCCCAACGCAACGACCCGCTCCCCGTACAGGTCGTCCGCCTGCCCAAACGCTTCCTGTCGGGCCAGGCGTCGGCGCTGGCGCAGTACGTCTCGGGCAACGCCCCGCTGCCCCGCCACCAGCACCCCCCGGTCCGCGAACGCGGAGTGCGCAAAGCCCCCACCCTCATCCAGAACGTGGAAACCCTGGCCCACCTCGCCCTGGTCGCCCGCTACGGCGCCGACTGGTTCCGCACGGCCGGCACGCCCGCCCAACCGGGCAGCACCCTGTGCACCCTGCATGTGCCGGGCCGCGAAGTCCGGGTCGTGGAAGCTCCGTTCGGCCTGCCACTGAGCCGACTGCTCCCCCTGCAAGGAGTGTCCGCGGTACTGGTCGGCGGCTATCACGGCACCTGGATCCCGGCCACCGAAGCCGCCCAACGCCCGCTCGACGCAGGCGACTTGGGAGCAGGCGTCCTGGCAGCACTCCCCGCCGACCGCTGCGGAGTGGCCGAAACCGCCCGCGTACTGCGCTACTTGGCCCTCCAGTCGGCCGGCCAGTGCGGCCCCTGCCTCAACGGCCTCCCGCGCATGGCCTCCGCCTTCCAGACCCTGGCAACCCCCGGCCCCCAGGCCAACACCCGCCAGGACGTGTCCCGTTGGTCCGGCCTGGTAGAGGGCCGAGGCGCCTGCCACCACCCCGACGGCACGGTCCGCCTGGTCCGCAGCGCGCTCACGACCTTCGCGGCCGAACTGGACGCCCACGCAAGGGGTTTGTGCACCGCGAGCGACTCGACACCTTTGTTGCCCATCCCGAATGAGGCCCACTGACCATGGACCAGAAAATCGACATCGACTGGACGGCGTGCCAGGGCCATGGCCTGTGCGCCGAGTTGCTCCCGGACCACATCACCCTGGACGAATGGGGCTACCCCCTGGTGGACGGAGCGCCTATACCGCCCCGCACGGCGAAACGGGCGCGCAGAGCAGCATCGGACTGCCCGGTCCTGGCCCTGAAACTAACGGCGACTAGAAACTAACGCCAACTGGAGCGCCCCTTAAGGGGCGCGGGGAACTGCGCGACCAGCCCCCACGCACCCGCACTCCGAACACAACGGACGGCCCCGAGCTCAACCGCCCCAAAAATCCATAGCCACCCGCCCCTCAATCCGCCCCCGCTCATCCAACAAACACCCACCCAACTTCACCGGCCGCAAAGTCACCGCCCGATCAACAATCTCCAACCGGGACAACTTCGCCACCATCTCGCTCTCCAACCCCACCGCATCCCCCGGAGACCGCAACCACACCCCGACCAGCAAATTCGCCGCTCCGCTGACCGCCGCACACATCCGCACCTCAGGAAACCGCCCGAGCGTCCGAGCCGCCCGCTCCAACTGATCCGGCGGCACCCGCAACCACAACAACATCGTCACCGGCGCAGGCGACAGAGACCGCGCGATCTCACACCGCAACCGAATCACCCCACCCGCAAGAGCCGCCCCCAAATGCCGCCGAACGGTACTCGCCCCAACCCCCAGCCGCGAAGCCAACTCCGCATGCGAGGCACGGGCGTTCTCCCCAAGGGCCAGCAGCAGATCCCGATCCAACTCCCCGAACCGAGGCGACATCCCCGGTGACGCCGACGGCTCCGCGGCCATCAACAACCCCCGCTGCTCACGCGAGATGGCCCGCACCTGCCACCGACTCCCCTCCGCATACATCCGCGGCGCCACCAACGTCCGCGTCCCCACCACCCCCCGCAGCCCCGAGACCCGTTCGACGACATACCGAGACACCCCCTCCAGGCTCGCCGCCACCAGATGCAGCACCAGATCGCAGGGCCCCGCCACATAGTCGACGGCAGTCAACTGCGCATCGCCGGCCACCGTCCGCGCCACCCGCATCGCCTCGCCCGGCGCACAGTCCACCTGCACGAACGCGAACGCCAGCCGTTCACCGACTGCCGCGCCCGGATAGGCAGTCAGCCACGCCTCCCGCCGCTCGACCAGCCGCTCCCAGTGCCGGGCGACCGTCACCGGCCCGACCCCCAGCGCTCTGCCGATCAGTGACCAGGGGGCGCGCGGCCGGAGCTGCAACGCGTTGACCAGGGCGAGGTCGGATTCGGACAGCATGGCGGATTCCTCGGATTGGCGGCCGTTGTACGGCGGATCTCTCCAAAATTCGCTGCAGTAATGCACCGCCCTCTCATCATTGCCGACCAGAAGCGCGGTCCGTACGGCGCCCGACGCACGAGCGCCCGTCCGGCTGGGCAGCGTCCTGGAGTTGCGGGAGTGACCTACGAGGGGAACGGGATGACTCTGAGAGACGACGCACACGAGCTCCAGGGCGAACTGGCCGTCCTGCGCCGGGCGTTGCACCAGGAACCGGAGATCGGCCTGCACCTGCCGCGTACGCAGGAGAAGGTGCTGGCCGCGCTGGACGGACTGCCGCTGGAGATCAGCACGGGCACGTCACTGTCCTCCGTGACGGCAGTCCTGCGCGGCGGAGGAACCGAGCCCGGCGGCCCCGTCGTACTGCTGCGCGGAGACATGGACGGTCTGCCGGTCACCGAGCGCACCGGCGCGGAGTTCACCTCCCGCATCGACGGCGCCATGCACGCCTGCGGCCACGACCTGCACACCGCCGGCCTCGTCGGCGCGGCCCGGCTGCTCGCCGACCGGCGCGAACTCCTCGCCGGGGACGTGGTGTTCATGTTCCAGCCGGGGGAGGAGGGCTGGGACGGCGCCGGGCACATGGTCGAAGAGGGCGTCCTGGCGGCGGCGGGCCGCCCGGTCGACGCCGCCTACGGGCTCCACGTCAGCTCGTCGTCGTACCCCACCGGCGTCTTCAGCTCCCGCCCCGGCACGCTCATGGCGGCCTCGGCGGGCCTGCACGTACGGGTCGTAGGAGCCGGCGGGCACGGCTCGCGGCCGCACGCCGCGCTGGACCCGATAGCGGTGGCCTGCGAGATGGTCACCGCGCTGCAGACGATGGTGACCAGGCGCTTCGACGTCTTCGACCCGGTCGTGGTCACTGTCGGCACCTTCCACGCCGGCACGCGGCGCAACATCATCCCGGACGACGCCGTCTTCGAGGCGACCGTACGCACCTTCACCCCGGCCGCCGCCGAACGCGCCGCCGAGATCGCCGTACGCCTCTGCGAGGACATCGCGGCGGCCCACGGCCTCACCGCCGAGGTCGACTTCGTCCCCGAGTACCCGGTCACGGTCAACCACGTCGCCGAGCACGACTTCCTCGCTGGCACCGTCCGCGAGGCCTTCGGCGAGGAGCGCTTCGCGCCGCTGGCCGACCCGATCACCGGCTCGGAGGACTTCTCCCGGGTCCTGGACCGGGTGCCGGGCGCCTTCGTCTTCCTCGGCGCCGACACCACCGGCCACCCGGAGACCGCGCCCGGCAACCACTCCCCGCTCGCCGCCTTCGACGACAGCGTTGTCTCCGACGGCTCCGCCCTGCTCGCCGAACTCGCCGTCCGCCGACTGGACCGTCTCTCCAAGGAGGCCGCGTAGTGCGCCCCTACCACCTGATCCCCGCCGTGCCCGCGCTCGCACTGGCCCTCATGCCGTTCCTGCCGTTCGTCAACACCGACGGGCTGTGGTTCGGCCTGCCCCGGATGCTCGTGTGGGGCGCGGCCTGGTGCGTGATGTGCACGCCCGCACTGCTGCTGACGGAGCGTCTGATGGCGCGCGAGACCACCGAGTTGACGGAGACCATCGCGATCGCCGAGGGAGTCGACCAGTGACGACCATCCTCATCATGACGTTCACCGGCATCGTGCTGATCGGCGTCCTCGGCTTCGCCGGCCGCCGCAAGCCCGCCGCCGACCTGTCCGAATGGGCCGTCGGCGGACGCAACTTCGGCGCGGTGAGCATGTGGTTCCTGCAGGCCGGCGAGGTGTTCACCACCTTCACCTTCCTCGGCATGGCAGGCCTCGCGTTCAGCGGCGGAGTAGCGGCCCTCTACGCCCTCCCGTACGTCCCCATCGGCTACATGGTGCTGTTCTTCCTCGCCAAGCGCCTCTGGTCCCTCGGCAAGGAGCGCGGCTACCTCACCCAGGGCGACTACCTGGAGGACCGCTACGACAGCAAACTCCTCGGCACGGTCGCGGCCGTCCTCGGCGTCGTCTTCGTACTCCCGTACCTCCAACTCCAGATCACCGGGCTGGGGCTGATCGTCCAGCTGGTCACCGGCAACTCGTCCTCCGGCACGCTCAGCATGATCATCGGCAGCGCGCTGGTCGTGGCCTTCGTCCTGTGGGCGGGGCTGCACGGCGTCGCGATGACGTCGTACTTCAAGGACGTCGTCATGCTGATCGTCCTGGGCGTGCTTCTCGTCGCCATCCCCTCCCACTTCGCGGGCGGAGTGAGCGCGATGTTCCACCGCATCGACAAGCTGCACCCCGAGATGCTGACGATCCACGCGGGCCCCGCCGACCAAGTCTGGTTCACCACAAGCATGTTGGTCAGCGCGATCGGCGTAGGCCTGATGTGCCTCCCGCACGCCTGGCCCGCCGTGATGTCCGCCCGCGACCCCAAGGTCCTGCGCCGCAACTACACCTGGATGCCCCTCTACGAACTCTGCCTCCTGATGCCGATCACCGTCGGCTTCGCCGCCATCCTCGTGCTCAAGCCGGGCAGTTCGGCGAACGGCATCCTGCTGACCCTGAGCAAGCAGGTCCTGCCCGCGTGGGCGACGGGCCTGGTGGTGATCGCGGCGATAGCGACGGCGATGGTCCCGGCGGCAGGCATCCTGATCGGCATCTCCTCACTGGTGGCCCGCAACATCGCCCGCGTACAGGGCGAACGCACCCAGTTCTGGATCAACCACGGCACGGTGGTGGCGGCTTGTGGTCTGTCACTGTTGTTGGCGATCTTCCGCCCGGATCTGCTGGCCAACCTGCTCCTGCTCACCTACAGCGGCACCGTCCAACTCGCCCCCGCCATCGCCCTGGGCTTCCTGGCCCGCCGCCCGGTGGGCAAGGTCCCGGTCCTGGCGGGCCTGTTCGTGGGCGAACTGGCCGTCATCTGGCTGACGTTCTGGAACAAGGACCTGGCGGGCCACGTCAACGTGGGCCTGATCGGCCTGGCCGCCAACCTGATCGTCCTGACCCTCGCGGCGCCCGCGGAACGCCTCCTGGCCCGCAGGACAACTCCCGAACCCGACAAGCAGGTTGCGATGACGGCATGAACAACTCCGCACTCCGTACGGTCTTCACGGGCGGCCTGGTCTTCGACGGCACCGGCGCGGACCCGGCCCCCGCAGATGTGGTCGTGTCCGAAGGCCGCATAGTCGACGTCGGAACGGGCCTGGACGGCGACACCCAAGTCGACTGCACAGGACGCACGTTGCTGCCGGGCCTGTTCGACTGCCACGTCCACCTCACACTCAACGGCATAGGCCTGCTGGGGGCGTTGCAGAAGCCGTTCTCGTACCAGTTCTACGAGGCGGCGGTGAACCTGCGCCGCACCCTCGCAGCGGGCATCACCACGGTCCGCGACGCGGCGGGCGCCGACCTGGGCGTCAAACAAGCAGTCGACGACGGCCTGTTGACGGGCCCCCGCGTCCAGATCTCCATCGGCCTGATCAGCCAGACCGGCGGCCACGGCGACAACTGGATGCCTTCGGGCCAGTGCGCCGGCCTGGCCGTACCGCACCCGGGCCGCCCACCCGCGATAGCCGACGGCCCGGACGAAATGCGTCGCACCGCCCGCACCCTGCTGCGCGCCGGAGCCGAGGTCCTCAAGGTGTGCACCACCGGCGGCGTCCTCTCCCCACGAGACGACCCCCGGCACAGCCAGTTCACCCCGGCGGAACTCGACATCCTCGTGGCCGAGGCGACAGCCCAGGGCCGCTACGTCATGGCTCACGCCCAGGGCGCCGAGGGCATCAAGAACGCGGTCCGCGCAGGCGTCCGCTCCATAGAACACGGCATCCACCTGGACGACGAGGCAATCGACCTCATGCTGCGACACGACACCTGGCTGGTCCCCACCCTGATCGCCCCCGTGGCCGTGATCCGAGCGGCCGAGGCCGGGGTCCAGATCCCCGACGCCATGGTCCGCAAGGCCAAGGAGGTAACCGAGGCCCACGCCGACTCGGTACGCCGAGCCGCAGAAGCAGGCGTCCGCATAGCCATGGGCACAGACAGCGGCATCGGCCCCCACGGCACCAACCTCGACGAACTCCCCCTGATGGAGGCGTGCGGCATGACCCCGGCCGAGGTGCTGGCGGCCACCACATCGTCGTCCGCGCGCCTACTGGGTTACGACGACCTGGGCACCGTAGAACCGGGCCACAGAGCAGACCTGGTCCTGGTGGAGGGCGACGCCTACGACCTGAAGGCGCTGCCCGGCAACATAGCGGAGGTATGGAAGGACGGAGTCCGAGCGACCCTATAAAGCAACGGTGCCAAGTGCCTTTAGGGGCGCGGGGCTGTATCGATTTGCGGCTCCGCCGCGTGGGCGCGCCCAGCCACAACGCACCCGCAGCCAAAGAACCGACCTAAAGCCACCCGGCAAATTCCAGCAACAACTCAGCATCCCGAGGCCGCCCCACGCGCAGTGCCCGCACTCCGGACTCCACCGCCCGGAACAACGTCCACCCCCGCAACCGCTCCTGATCCACATCCAAGGACTCAGCAAGTCGCTTAATTCGCCGCCGAGTTGTAGAAGCCCCCGACGGCGTGGCAATCAGATCCTCAACCCGATCCCGAACCAACCGAGCCAGATCAAACGCACACTCACCAACAACCGGATCCGGCCCTACGGCAAGCCACGGCACCCGATCCCCGGCCAACACCTTGCTCTGCCGAAACGTCCCGTGCAGCAACCGAACCTCAGGCGGCGCAGCCAACAACGACTCCCGAGCCTCCAACGCGGCCGAGACCAGCGAGGCGACCTCCGGTCCACTGCCGCGCATCACCCGCGCCTGCCGCCCCGTCCGCTCGGCCACGGTCTCAAACGCATGGTCACCGGGCGGCTCGACCCACAGCCGCCGCAAGGTGCCCGCCGCCTCCAGCAACGCCTTCGCCTCCGGCAGCGACCGCACCGACACGTCCGGATGCAACCGCTCCAGCACCAGCACACCCTCACCGGCCGACGCCTCGATCAGCGTTACGGCGCCCCGCCCGCCCCAGTGGGCGAGCGCGGCCCGCTCGCTCTCCGGGCGGGCCCGGTGCGGGGCCAGCTTCAGTACCGCCGGGGTCCCGTCGGGCCGCCGCACCAGCACGACCAGGCTGCTGCGCCCGCCCGGCACCTGCACCCGCTCCACAGTCAACTCGCGTAGATCAACGGCCTGTTGGGCCACCTCGGGCAGCTTTTCCAACCAGTCGTCACCGCTCGGTGCCGTCTCACCGAGCGCCCTCACCAGACGCTGCGGCGGTTCGAAAGCCATGCGCGAGTTGTTCCCTTCCTACGGTCCTGCCGTCCTGCGTCCCCGTGCGGATCACGCCGTGGGTGTCACCGAGGCCGTGGGTGTCGCGGCCCGCTCGGCGAGACCAGGGAAGGGTACGCTCCCGCCGCGCCAGCGCACCGCCCGGACCGCCGCTTCCCGCAGCGCCTCCGTGGCCGTACCACGCAGCCCGCCCGTCGACGCCCGCACCAGATCCGAGTAGACCCCGGCCACCCGCTCCTCCAGCTCCGCGGCGAGCCGTACGGCCGTAGCCGAGTCCGGCACCGGGAACGGCAGCGCGTACGCGGCGGACGCGGCCACCGGCTTGCCACCCAGGTCCCGTACCTCGTGCACCAGCGCGTCGCGCCGGGCGCGGTGGGCGTCGTAGGCCGCTTTGGCCTCTGTCCGCCGGCCCTCCCGGATGCGCCCGCCGACCACGCCGTAGCCGTACACCGCCGCGTGCTCGGCGGCCAGCGCCGCCTGCAGCGCGGTCAGTTCCGCGGCCTTCTCCTCGCTCACTTGGCACCCTCCGTCAGCAGATAAGCGTGCGCGGCCCCCGCGGCGGCCACCGAGGCCAGCAGTCGGGCCAGTTCACCGGGCAGATCGAGCAGCGCCTTGGCCCGCCGGTCGGCGAGGCTCCGCTCGGCCGCGGCCAGGTCGGACAGGGCGTCGTTCGCGTTCGCGGGTACGGCCGAAGCCGAAGCCGACGGCGAGGCGGTGGCCGTGGCGGACGGGGTGGCCGAAGGGGTGGAACCGTTGCCCCCGAAGGCCGTCACATGCCGTACGACGTCCGCGCGCAGCGGGCTCAGGCGCTCCGCCAGTGTCGGGTGGGCGGCGAGTGTCGCGTCGTAGCGCCGGAGCAGGTCCTCGCTGTCGGTGGCCGCACGCGCGCGTGCGCGTTCGGCGGCCGACTGGCTGCCGCCCGTGCTCTCGGAGTCGTCGCCGTCGGTGGAGCAGCCCACCAGCAGGGCGGCTCCGGCGGCCGAGGCGAGCAGGCTCCTTCTGCGCGGTCCCAGAAGGGTGCGCGAGGGCGGGGGGAACGGCACGGCAGATCGTCCTCAGGGGCTCGTACGAACGAAAAGGCGAGAAGGGCGGCGCGGCCCGTGATCACGGTACCCGCGCATCCCCCCAACTCATGTCACCGGCTCGTGGACCCACCCAAGGGGCGCGGGGAACGGCGCGATCAGCCCCCACCGACCCGCACCCGCCTGACCACCGCAACCACCCGAGCTCGAAGGCGCCCCGGTCCGCCGCCGGAGGCACACGTGGACGGCAACACACCCCAGGACCGGATACCCTTTGTGCAGACACGCGCCCTACCCACAACAGCACACGCGGCCGAGGAGTCACCCGGATGAGCACGACCCAGAGCGAGAGGCTGCGAGAACTGCTGGAACCGCTCGTCGGTGCCCAGGGACTCGATCTCGAAGAGGTCGAAGTGGACTCGGTCGGACGCAAGCGGGTGCTGCGCGTGGTCGTCGATTCCGACTCGGGTGCGGATCTGGACCAGATCGCCGATGTGAGCCGCGCGCTCTCGGCGAAGCTCGACGAGACCGACGCGATGGGCACGGGCGAGTACACCCTGGAAGTCGGGACCCCCGGCGCGGAGCGCGAGCTCACGGAGCACCGTCACTACGTACGCGCCACCGACCGCCTGGTGAAGTTCCAGCTGGCCGAGAGCGGTGAGCTGGTCGCCCGGATCATCGAGGTGGACGACGACGGCATCGACGTGGAGGTGCCCGGCGTGAAGGGGCGCAAGCCCACCGCCAAGCGGCTCGCCTTCGCGGATGTCGTCAAGGCCCGCGTGCAGGTCGAGTTCAACCGCAAGAGCAAGAACGACGACATCGAAGACAACGAAGAGAACGCAGAGGAGGCGTAGCCGTGGACATCGACATGAGTGCCCTGCGGGGCTTGGTACGGGAGAAGGAGATCTCCTTCAGCCTGTTGGTCGAGGCGATCGAGTCGGCCCTCCTCATCGCCTACCGCCGTACCGACGGGAGCCGCCACCACGCGCGCGTGGAGCTCAACCGGGAGACCGGCCACGTGACGGTGTGGGCGAAGGAGGACCCCGAGGACCTGGAGGAGGGGCAGGAGGCGCGCGAGTTCGACGACACCCCGTCCGACTTCGGCCGTATCGCCGCCACCACCGCCAAGCAGGTCATCCTGCAGCGGCTGCGCGACGCGGAGGACGACGCGACGCTCGGCGAGTACGCGGGCCGCGAGGGCGACATCGTCACCGGAGTGGTCCAGCAGGGCCGCGACCCGAAGAACGTGCTCGTCGACATCGGCAAGCTGGAGGCCATCCTGCCGGTGCAGGAGCAGGTCCCCGGCGAGACGTACCCGCACGGCCTGCGCCTTCGGTCGTACGTCGTCCGGGTGGCGAAGGGTGTGCGCGGCCCGTCCGTGACGCTCTCCCGTACGCATCCCAATCTGGTGAAGAAACTGTTCGCCATGGAGGTCCCGGAGATCGCCGACGGGTCGGTGGAGATCGCCGCCATCGCGCGTGAGGCCGGCCACCGTACGAAGATCGCCGTCCGCTCCACCCGCAGCGGTCTGAACGCCAAGGGCGCCTGCATCGGCCCCATGGGCGGCCGGGTGCGCGCGGTGATGGGCGAGCTGAACGGTGAGAAGATCGACATCGTCGACTGGTCGGACGACCCGGCCGACATGGTGGCCAACGCGCTGTCCCCGGCGCGGGTCTCCAAGGTCGAGGTGGTGGACCTCGCGGCCCGTTCCGCGCGCGTGACGGTGCCGGACTACCAGCTGTCCCTGGCGATCGGCAAGGAAGGGCAGAATGCCCGGCTTGCGGCCCGCCTGACGGGCTGGCGGATCGACATCCGTCCGGACACCGAACAGCCGTCCGAGCAGGGCTCCTCCGGGAGTGGGGAATAGTTCTGAGCCGCAGGTGGCTCAGATCACGACAACAACCGTTCGATTTTTCCCCCACAGGGGTGAGGTCGGTGCGGGGAGGTAGACTTAGCAGTGTCTGGCCGGACGCGAGCCCGCGCATGCCCTGAGCGCACCTGTGTGGGGTGCCGGGAGCGAGCGGCCAAGAGCGAACTGCTGCGGATCGTGGCGGTCGAGGGCGAATGCGTCCCCGATCATCGCGGTACGCTGCCCGGCCGGGGTGCGTATCTGCATCCCGCCCTGGTCTGTCTGGACCTGGCGGTACGCCGCCGGGCGTTCCCACGGGCGCTGCGTGCCCAGGGAGCGCTCGACACAAAGGCGTTGCGCCTCTACGTCGAGCAGGCAACACCGTAAGAGCGAGTCGTACGGAACCTCCGTGCGGCCCGGTATTCCGCGAGTTGGAAGTAGGTCGAGATTGCGATGAGCACTCGATGAGCACGCGATGAGTACGCCCATGAAGTAGCGACGGTCCGGACGCACCCGGACCTAAAAGGAGCGAAGTGGCTAAGGTCCGGGTATACGAACTCGCCAAGGAGTTCGGGGTGGAGAGCAAGGTCGTCATGGCCAAGCTCCAAGAACTCGGTGAATTCGTCCGTTCGGCGTCCTCGACGATCGAGGCGCCCGTTGTACGCAAGCTGACAGACGCCCTCCAGCAGGGCAGCGGAGGCGGTAAGCCCGCCCCCGCACGCAAGGCTGCCCCGGCTCGTCCGGGTGCCCCCTCTCCGGCGCAGGGTGCCCGTCCGGGTCCTGCCGCCCCGCGCCCGCCGGCCCCGAAGCCGGCCGTCGCCGAGAGCGCCGCCGCGGCTCCCGCAGCCCCGGCCGCGCCCGCCGCACCGGCCTCCGCCGGTGGTCCCCGTCCGGGCCCGCGGCCCGCGCCGCGTCCGGCCTCGCCGGCGCCGACCACTCCCGAGTTCACCGCGCCTCCGGCGGCTCCGGCCGCCCCTGCCTCCACCGGCGGCGCCGGTTCCGCCGCCCGTCCGGGCGCCCCGCGTCCGGCGAGCCAGGCTCCCCGTCCGGGCGGTGCCCGTCCGGCCGGTCCCGGCCAGGGTGGTCAGGGTCGTGGCGACCGTCCCGAGCGCAGTGACCGTCCCGGCGCTCCGCGTCCGAGCGGCCAGGGCGCGCGTCCCGGTGCTCGTCCGGCCGGTCCCCGTCCGGGCAACAACCCGTTCACCTCCGGTGGCTCCACCGGCATGGCGCGCCCTTCGGCGCCCCGTCCCGGTGGTGCCCCGCGTCCCGGCGGCTCCGACCGTCCGGGTGCTCCCGGTGGCGCTCCGCGTCCGCAGGGTGCCGGTCAGGGCGGTCCCCGTCCCCAGGGCGCTGCGGGTGGTGCCCGTCCGGGTGCTCCCGGTGGCGCGCGTCCGACCCCGGGCGGCATGCCCCGCCCGCAGGGCGGCGCTCCGCGTCCCGGCGGCGGCCCCGGTGGCAACCGTCCGAACCCCGGCATGATGCCGCAGCGTCCCGCTGCGGGTAGCCCCCGTCCCGGTGGCGGTCCTGGTGGCCGTGGTCCCGGTGGTGGCGGCGGTCGTCCCGGTGGTCCGGGTGGCGGCGCTGGTCGTCCCGGTGGTGGCGGCGGCTTCGCCGGTCGTCCCGGTGGCGGCGGTGGCGGCTTCGCCGGTCGTCCCGCGGGTCCCGGTGGCGGTGGCGGCGGTTTCGCCGGCCGTCCGGGTGCTCCCGCCGGTGGTGGCGGTGGCCGTCCCGGCTTCGGTGGTCGTCCCGGTGGTCCGGGTGGCCGTGGTGGCACACAGGGCGCCTTCGGTCGTCCCGGTGGTCCCGCGCGTCGTGGTCGCAAGTCGAAGCGGCAGAGGCGCCAGGAGTACGAGGCCATGCAGGCCCCGTCGGTCGGCGGTGTGATGCTGCCTCGTGGCAACGGACAGTCCGTCCGTCTGTCGCGCGGTGCGTCCCTCACCGACTTCGCCGAGAAGATCAACGCCAACCCGGCGTCGCTCGTCGGCGTGATGATGAACCTCGGCGAGATGGTCACTGCCACGCAGTCCGTCTCCGACGAGACGCTGAAGCTCCTCGCGGACGAGATGAACTTCGTCCTGGAGATCGTCAGCCCGGAGGAGGAGGACCGCGAGCTCCTGGAGTCCTTCGACATCGAGTTCGGCGAGGACGAGGGTGGCGAGGAGTTCCTCGTCGCGCGTCCGCCGGTCGTGACCGTCATGGGTCACGTCGACCACGGTAAGACCCGACTGCTGGACACCATCCGCAAGACGAACGTCGTCGCGGGCGAGGCCGGCGGTATCACGCAGCACATCGGTGCGTACCAGGTCGCGACCGAGGTCAACGGCGAAGAGCGTCGCATCACCTTCATCGACACCCCGGGTCACGAGGCGTTCACCGCCATGCGTGCCCGTGGTGCCAAGTCGACCGACATCGCGATCCTCGTGGTGGCGGCCAACGACGGTGTGATGCCCCAGACGATCGAGGCGTTGAACCACGCCAAGGCGGCCGACGTGCCGATCGTGGTCGCGGTCAACAAGATCGACGTCGAGGGCGCCGACCCGACCAAGGTGCGCGGTCAGCTCACCGAGTTCGGTCTGGTGGCCGAGGAGTACGGCGGCGACACGATGTTCGTCGACATCTCCGCCAAGCAGGGCCTCAACATCGAGAGCCTGCTGGAGGCCGTGGTCCTCACCGCGGACGCCTCGCTCGACCTGCGGGCCAACCCGGAGCAGGACGCGCAGGGCATCGCGATCGAGTCCCACCTGGACCGTGGCCGCGGCGCCGTCGCGACCGTCCTGGTCCAGCGCGGCACCCTGCGGGTCGGCGACACCATGGTGGTCGGCGACGCCTACGGCCGTGTCCGCGCGATGCTCGACGACAAGGGCGACAACGTGGAAGAGGCGGGTCCCTCGACCCCGGTCCTCGTCCTCGGTCTGACCAACGTCCCGGGCGCCGGCGACAACTTCCTGGTTGTCGACGAGGACCGCACGGCACGTCAGATCGCCGAGAAGCGCGCGGCGCGCGAGCGCAACGCCAACTTCGCCCGGCGTGGAGTCCGGTTCTCCCTGGAGAACCTGGACGAGGCCCTCAAGGCCGGTCTGGTGCAGGAACTCAACCTCATCATCAAGGGCGACGCGTCCGGTTCGGTGGAGGCCCTTGAGTCCTCGCTGCTCCAGCTCGACGTCGGCGAAGAGGTCGACATCCGCGTCCTGCACCGCGGCGTGGGTGCGGTCACCGAGTCGGACATCGACCTGGCGACCGGCTCCGACGCGATCGTCATCGGCTTCAACGTCCGCGCTGCGGGCCGCGCGGCGCAGATGGCGGAGCGCGAGGGCGTCGACGTCCGGTACTACTCGGTGATCTACCAGGCCATCGAGGAGATCGAGGCGGCCCTGAAGGGCATGCTCAAGCCGGAGTACGAGGAGGTCGAGCTCGGCACGGCGGAGATCCGCGAGGTCTTCAAGTCGTCCAAGCTGGGCAACATCGCCGGTGTCCTGGTCCGCTCCGGAGAGGTCAAGCGCAACACCAAGGCGCGCCTCGTCCGCGACGGCAAGGTCATCGCGGAGAGCCTCAACATCTCCGGTCTGCGTCGCTTCAAGGACGACGTCACCGAGATCCGCGAAGGGTTCGAGGGCGGTATCAACCTCGGCAACTTCAACGACATCAAGGTCGACGACGTCATCGCGACGTACGAGATGCGCGAGAAGCCTCGCGGCTGATCGACACAGCACGCGATCGGGGCCGGTCGGCGGAGAGAATTTCCGTCGATCGGCCCCGGCCGTTGCGTGTACGGTTCCTGTATCGGCGTCCAAGACCGGCGCCCATACCCCGAACCGGCGGGACATCCGGACACACATGTATGTGGGGACTCTGTCCTTCGACCTGCTCCTCGGCGACGTCCACTCGCTGAAGGAGAAACGCTCACTCGTCCGTCCGATCGTGGCCGAACTCCAGCGCAAGTACGCGGTGAGCGCGGCCGAGACGGGCAGTCAGGACCTCCATCGCAGGGCCGAGATCGGGCTCGCGGTGGTCTCCGGGGACACGGGACACCTCACCGACGTACTGGACCGCTGCGAGCGACTCGTCGCCGCGCGGCCCGAGGTGGAACTGCTCTCCGTTCGACGCAGGCTCCACAGCGACGAAGACTGAAGCAAGCAGCAAGAAGTAGTTACTAAGGAGACGGACCAGTGGCCGACAACGCGCGTGCCAAGAGGCTGGCGGACCTCATCCGAGAGGTGGTGGCCCAGAAGCTGCAGCGCGGCATCAAGGACCCGCGGCTCGGCACCCACGTCACCATCACGGACACCCGCGTCACGGGTGACCTCCGGGAGGCGACCGTCTTCTACACGGTCTACGGCGACGACGAGGCGCGAGCCGAGGCGGCGGCCGGTCTGGAGAGCGCCAGGGGCGTCCTCCGCTCCGCCGTGGGCGCCGCGGCCGGTGTGAAGTTCACGCCGACCCTGACCTTCGTCGCGGACGCCCTCCCGGACAACGCCAAGACCATCGAGGACCTCCTCGACAAGGCCCGGCAGTCCGACGAGAAGGTGCGCGAGGTCTCGGCCGGCGCCGCCTACGCGGGCGACGCGGACCCGTACAAGAAGCCCGGCGAGGACGACGAGGACGACGCCTCCGAATGACCGAGAAAACCCAGACGCCCGACGGCCTTGTCATCGTCGACAAGCCGTCGGGCTTCACCTCGCACGACGTGGTCGCCAAGATGCGCGGCATCGCCCGCACCCGCCGCGTCGGGCACGCAGGCACCCTCGACCCCATGGCGACGGGCGTACTCGTCCTCGGTGTTGAGAAAGCGACAAAGCTCCTGGGGCATCTCGCCCTCACCGAGAAGGAGTACCTGGGCACGATCCGCCTGGGCCAGAGCACCCTGACCGACGACGCCGAGGGCGAGATCACGGGGTCGGCCGACGCCTCGAAGGTCACCCGGGAAGCCGTCGACGCCGGGATCGCCAAGCTCAGCGGCGCGATCATGCAGGTACCGTCCAAGGTCAGCGCCATCAAGATCAACGGCGTGCGCTCCTACAAACGGGCCCGCGACGGCGAGGACTTCGAGATCCCCGCCCGCCCCGTCACCATCTCCTCCTTCGCGGTCTACGACGTCCGGGACGCCGTCGCCGAGGACGGCACCCCCGTCCTGGACCTGGTGGTCTCGGTGGTCTGCTCGTCCGGCACCTACATCCGGGCCCTGGCCCGCGACCTGGGCGCCGACCTCGGCGTAGGAGGTCACCTGACCGCGCTGCGCCGCACCCGCGTCGGCCCGTACAAGCTGGACGCGGCGAAGACCCTGGACCAGCTCCAGGAGGAGCTGACCGTGATGCCGATCGCCGAGGCCGCCGAGGCCGCGTTCCCGCGCTGGTCCGTGGACAGCAGGCGGGCGAAGCTGCTGCTCAACGGTGTCCGGCTGGAGATTCCCGAGGAGTACACGGGAGTCGGCGCGGTCGGCGTCTTCGACCCCGAGGGCCGCTTCCTGGCACTCGTGGAGGAACAGAAGGGCAAGGCCAAGAGCCTCGCGGTCTTCGCCTGACCGAGTTCCGGGAGACGACCCGGGGGGATCAAGTCCCGCCCGTGGAGCGGCGGTCACGGGGTCCACATTCCCGCCGCTCCACGGTCCCCCCTCGGTTCCCCCACCCCTAGGGTGTATCCAACCCTCGGCGTCTATTCACCCGTCCGGGCAGGCGCTCGGAGTGAACCGAGGGAGCGGAAGGGGGCGCGTTCATCACGCGATCTGTCCCGCTGATCACGCCCCGCCTACCGTCGAACACAGGACATGTGTACGGCGGGGAGGTTCGACCATGGTGGGACGGGGCCCGCGGACGGACGGCGGCCGTCACACGCAGGAAGAGCGCGCCACCGAGGCCGCCGCGCCCGCGCCGGGCGACGAGGCGCTGGTGCGCATCCGCGACCTGGCCGGGCGCCCGCGCGGCACCGGATTCGTCGCCGACCACCACGGCACGGTGATCACCAGCCACGAGGCCGTCGACGGACTGCCCCGGCTCGTGCTGCACGCCGCCGGCGACCGCACCTGCCTCGTGACCGCCGACGCGGTGACCCCACTGCCCGCCCTGGACCTGGCCCTCGTCCGCACCGAGGGCCTCGGCGTCGACCCGCTCCCCGTCACCGTCCGGGACCGGATCGGGACCGGCACGTACGTGCGGATCGCCGCGGGCTGCTGGCGGGAGGCCCGGGTCCTGGGCGCGACCTCCGTGACGTACACGGCCACCGACCGCTTCCATCTCCTCGACGACGCACTGGAGTTGGCGATCGGCACGGCCGGGCGGGACGCGCTGCGGCTCGGCGGCGGGGCGGCCGGGGGACCGGTCCTCGACGCGGCGACCGGCGCGGTGGTCGGCGTCCTCGGCACCGCGCTGCAGTCCGGACAACGGGACACGGGGTTCGCGGTTCCCCTCCGGCCGCACGGGGAGGGGCCGTTGGGTGAACTCCTCGCACGCAACACGGTGACCGTGCCCGCGTACGGCGCCGACCTCAATCTGGGCGGAGTGCTGGAGCTGACGGCCACCTCGGTGGGGTCGGACGGCCCGCCGGGCGCGCTCGCGGGATTCGTCGGTCCCGGTCGTGGCCCCGACGGCTCCCGCGTGCTGGAACCCGTCGAACGGCCCTCGGTGGCACGGGAGTTCGCCGCGTTCGTCGAGGGCCCGGCCGCCGTACTCGGCCTCGTGGGCACCCCGGGCAGCGGCCGTACGACAGAACTCGCGGCGCTCGCCGCCCGGCGCAACGGAGGTGCGCAGCCGGCTCCCACGCTGTGGCTGCGCGGCGCCGATCTGCGGGACGGCGACGCATCGGTGGCGGACGCGGTGCGCAGGACGGTGGAGCGGGCGGCACGCATCCTGGCCGCGTCCGTCGCCCGGCCCGGCGGCCTCGGCGACGTCGGCCCCGAGCGACTGGCACGCGTCGCCCGCGACGCCGGACGGCCCTTGCTGCTGCTTCTCGACGGGCCCGAGGAGATGCCGCCGGTACTCGCGCACCGGCTGGCCGAGTGGACCGCGGGGACGGGGGAGTGGCTGCGGGAGAGCGGGGCGCGGTTGGTGGTGGGGTGTCGGGCGGAGTACTGGGAAGGGGCGGGGTTTCCAAGGGAGTTGCTGTACGGCGGATCGACTTCCGGGGCGCCCGGACCTGATGACGCCGGTCCGCATTCTTCAACCCGTCCGGCACTCCCGGTCTGCGTCCACCTCGGCGACCTGCGGCCGGACGAAGCCCGCCGAGCCCGCGCAGCCTACGGCGTCCCGGAGGACGCCCTCGCGGCAGCCGACGCCCGTCACCCCCTCGCCCTCAGGCTCCTCTCCGAGGTACTTGCCGCGCTGCCCGCGGCACCCGGCACCCGGCTCGACCGGAACGACGTGTTCTCGGCCTACCTCGACCTCATGTGCCTGCGCGTCGCCGTCCGTCTCGCCGCCGAGAACGGCCTGCGCGGAACTGCCGTACGGCGGCTCGCCGCCAAGGTGTCCGGGCAGGTGCACGAGGCCGCGAGGCGCAGTCTCGGGCCGGGGCAGGGGGAGTTGGACCGGGAGGCGTTCGAGGCCGTGTTCCCGTGGGGCCCCGCACCGGCGCGGCTCGGCGGCGGTACCGGCTGGGCGTCCGCCGTCCTCACCGAGGGGCTCCTCGTGCCGGCCGGCACCGGATACCGCTTCGCCCACGAGGAGTTGGCCGACTGGATCCAGGGCATGCACCTCGACCTCGACGGGGCCCTGCACGCCCTGGTCCACCGCCCCCGCGCCCCACGGGCCGGACACCCGCTGCCCGTTCCACGTCACCGCATCGGCCCCGTCGTACAGGCCCTGCTGCTCCTCGCCCGCGAGCACAGCTCCCGCCAACTGGCCGGGCGGCTGGAGGAGTTGGTCGGCGCGCTGGAGGCCGACCCGCAGTCCTGGTGGGCCGCGCGGCTGCTCGCCGAGGTGCTGCTGCGGGTGCCGGACGCGACGCCGTACCGCGGGGCGCTGCGGCAGTTGGCCGACCTGCTGGTGGCCCGACGGCAGCAACAGGAGGTCGTACCAAGGGAGTTCGCACCGGACTTCTGGACCGCGCTGGCCGTGCCGGAGGCCGAGCGGTTCGAGCTGTTGCGCCGGCTCGTGCTCGCCGACGGTGCCCCGCAGGACAGCGGGCCCCGATTCCTGGACACCGCCGCCGAGTTGCTCACCGCCGACCCCGCCGCCGTACAGCCGCTGCTCACCCGCTGGTTCGACGACGAGCGGCCCTTGCC
This sequence comes from Streptomyces sp. NPDC050508, assembly GCF_040655155.1. Taxonomy (NCBI): domain Bacteria; kingdom Bacillati; phylum Actinomycetota; class Actinomycetes; order Kitasatosporales; family Streptomycetaceae; genus Streptomyces; species Streptomyces sp. NPDC050508. The sequence goes on along the minus strand of NZ_JBFAJJ010000006.1, from coordinate 42,698 downwards.
CGCGACCCCGCACGCGACCGTGGCGACGGCCGCGCAGGCGCTGTTGCACACGCATCGGCGGCGGGCGCTGGACGATCTGACGGAGGTGCTCGTCGGCTGTGCGCACGGGCGGGCCGACGAACTCCTCGCCGTACTGGCCGAGGAGGAGCCGTCGGCCGTGTGCCGGGCCGTGGACCGGTGGGCGCACGACGAGCGGCCGGCCCGACGGGTGGCGGCGGTGGCGTACGGACTGCGGGCCGCACCGCACCTACGCTCCGAGGCCGACCGTGAACTCCTGCGCTACGCCGCCCAGTTCCTCCTCGCCCGCCCTGCCGACCGCTCCCTGCACGGCGGCGCGCTCGCCCTCCTCGTCCGCGATCCGCATACCCGCGCTCGCCATCTCCCGCAGGCGCTGCGGTACTTCGCGTCCGGAGACCCGCAGTTCCCGCCGAGCGCGCTGGCCGCCGCCCTGACCACCGACCCCGAACCGGTCCTGGAGGCCTTCCGCGCCCGCCTGCACGGACCGCACGCGAGCGAGGCGGTGCGGACTCTCGCCGACGTCACGGACCCGGCCCTCGTGCGCCGGGCCACCGCCCTGGTCCGCGAGACCGTCGTACGGTGGCCGGAGACGGCCGCGCACCTCGGGGTCTATGTCGACCGGTGCCTCGACCACGGCCCCACCGCCCGTGCCGTCCTCCTCCCGCTGGTCACCGGTCTCCTGGACGGCGGCCCGGAACCGGTGCGGACGGTCCTCGCGGCCGTACTGGCCGCCCCGGGCACCCCCGCCTCCCGCCCCCTGCGCCGCGAACTCCTGGAGTTCCTGCTCGCGCACGAGCACGCCCCCGCCGTACTGGACGCACTGCTGCACGCGGCGGCCCGGCGCGACGACGACGAGATCCGCGGCCTCGTCCACCGCACCGGCCTGCTGCTCGTCCGCACCCCCGCCGGCGCGACCCGTTTCGACCGCGGGCTCGTCGACCTCGGCCGCCATGTGCCCGGCTTCGCCGCCCTGATGGCCCGCTGGCTGGCCGACACCCCGCAGGACTGGGCCGCGGTCGTCGGACCCAGCACACGCCGCATGATCGAGAACCTGGCCGGGGTGGGGGTTCCCGCGTAGCGGCTTCGGTACGTGCGCCCGGTCACAGCATCCATGCCGATGCGGGCCCGACGCGCCCGGCATGGCACCCTTAGACCTGCGCAAGAGGTCAACAACACAGGTCTACACACGGACACGGGTTCGACGAGGAGCGGTCACAGTGCAGCGCTGGCGTGGCTTGGAGGACATCCCCGAGGACTGGGGGCGCAGCGTCGTCACCATCGGTTCCTACGACGGGGTCCACCGCGGGCACCAGCTGATCATCCGGCATGCCGTGGAACGCGCCCGTGAGCTGGGCGTTCCCTCCGTCGTCGTCACCTTCGACCCGCACCCCAGCGAGGTCGTGCGCCCGGGCAGCCACCCCCCGCTGCTGGCCCCGCACCACCGCCGTGCCGAGTTGATGGCCGAGCTGGGTGTGGACGCGGCGCTGATCCTTCCGTTCACGAAGGAGTTCTCGAAGCTGTCCCCGGCCGACTTCGTGGTCAAGGTCCTGGTGGACAAGCTGCACGCGAAAGCGGTCGTCGAGGGCCCCAACTTCCGCTTCGGCCACAAGGCCGCGGGCAATGTGGCCTTCCTGATCGAGCAGGGCAGGACATACGACTTCGAGGTAGAGGTGGTGGATCTTTACGTGAGCGGTGCGGCGGGCGGCGGCGAGCCCTTCTCCTCCACACTGACCAGGCGCCTGGTCGCCGAGGGCGACGTCGAGGGCGCCCGCGAGATCCTCGGCCGCCCGCACCGGGTGGAGGGGATCGTGGTGCGCGGCGCCCAGCGCGGTCGCGAAATGGGCTTCCCGACGGCGAACGTCGAGACCCTGCCCCACACGGCGATCCCCGCGGACGGCGTCTACGCCGGTTACCTCCACGTCGAGGGAGAGGCCATGCCGGCCGCGATCTCCGTCGGCACGAACCCGCAGTTCGACGGCACCGAGCGCACGGTGGAGGCCTACGCCATCGACCGCGTCGGCCTCGACCTGTACGGCCTGCACGTCGCCGTCGACTTCCTCGCCTTCGTGCGCGGCCAGGCGAAGTTCGAGTCGCTGGAGGCGCTGCTGGAGCAGATCGCGGAGGACGTGAAGCGGTGCCGCGAGCTGATCTCGGCAGACGCCGGGGACACCGGCAACGCCGGATAGCGATTCTCGTTTCTACGACGCCGAAGGGCGGCCGGTGCCTGTGGGCACCGGCCGCCCTTCGTGTTTGTCTGCCTGCGGCTGACTACTCCTACTGCTGCGGGGGTGCGGGCGGCGGCGGGGGCGGAGTCTGGCCGGGCTGGGCGTGGCCGGGGTGCTGCGGGTACGACGGGGCCTGCTGCCCCGGGTGCTGGGGGTAGGGCGGCGCGGGCTGCTGCGCCGGGGGCTGACCCTGCTGGGGGTAGGGCTGCTGGCCGTACGGCTGCCCGGGATGGGGTTGCTGCGGGTACTGGCCGGGCTGCCCTGGGTACGGCTGCGGTGCCGGGTAGCCCTGCTGGCCGGGCATCGGCGGGGCCAGTACGGGGGGCGGGTTGCCGTCGCTCGTCCACAGGCCGTGCATCTGCTGGTGGCGGACGAAGTCCTCGGCGACCAGTGCCGCCAGGTTGAAGTACGACTCCCGCACCTTCGGGCGCATCATGTCGAGGTCGACCTCGGCGCCGGCGGCGAGATGCTCGTCGAACGGCACGACCACGACACCCCGGCAGCGCGTCTCGAAGTGGCTGACGATGTCCTCCACCTTGATCGTCTTGCCGGTCTCGCGGACACCGGAGATGACGGTGAGCGAGCGCGAGACGAGGTCGGCGTACCCGTGTGCCGACAGCCAGTCCAGTGTCGTACTCGCACTGCTCGCACCGTCCACGGACGGCGTCGAGATGATGATGAGCTGGTCGGCGAGGTCGAGCACACCGCGCATGGCGCTGTAGAGCAGACCGGTACCGGAGTCGGTGAGGATGATCGGGTACTGCTTGCCGAGGACGTCGAGCGCGCGCCGGTAGTCCTCGTCGTTGAAGGTGGTCGAGACGGCCGGGTCGACGTCGTTGGCGATGATCTCCAGACCGGAGGCCGCCTGGGACGTGAACCGGCGGATGTCCATGTACGAGTTGAGGTACGGGATCGCCTGGACCAGGTCGCGGATGGTGGCGCCGGTCTCGCGGCGGACCCGGCGGCCGAGGGTGCCGGCGTCCGGGTTGGCGTCGATCGCGAGGATCTTGTCCTGGCGCTCCGTGGCGAGGGTGGAGCCGAGCGCGGTGGTGGTCGTGGTCTTGCCGACACCGCCCTTGAGACTGATGACCGCGATCCGGTAGCACGACAGCACCGGCGTCCGGATCAGCTCCAACTTCCGCTGCCGCTCGGCCTCTTCCTTCTTGCCGCCGAGCTTGAAGCGCGAGGGCGCGACACCGGGACGACCGCTCTTCGCCTTCTGCTTCTTGTTGCTGAGCAGCCGGTCGGACGACAGCTCCACGGCCGCGGTGTAACCCAGCGGCGCGGCACCGGGGTTGGTCGGCTGCCGCTGGTCGTGCTGTATGGGCTGCGGCCAGGCGGCACCGGTGCGGGGGTCGACCGGGGGGTGCGTGGGCTGGGGCTGAGCCTGTGACTGGGGCGATTGCGGCGGCTGCGTCCCGTCGGGCTGGGCCTGCGGGGGCAGATCCGGGCGGGCTTGCTGCGGGGGTGCGGGCGGGAAGCCGTAACCGCCTGGCTGGGCGGGGGGCGCGGTGGTGGGCCCGCCTTGCGGGGTGCCCGGCTGGCCCTGTGGTGCGGGGTGCGGTGGGAAGCCGTAGCCGCCCTGTTGGCCTTGTGGCGGGTACGGCTGGGCCTGCGGTGTGGCCGGCTGGCCTTGCTGTGCGGGTGCCGGGGGGAAGCCGTAGCCGCCCTGTTGGTTCGGCGCGGGGGCCGAGGCCGGAGGTGCGGGCGGCGGGAAGGCGTAACCGGATTGGCTAGCCCAGGGCGCGGGCGGCGGGCCCTGCGGGGTCGGGGCGGCCGGTGTGGGCGGGGCGTCCCAGGCGGCCGGTGCGGGCTGCGGTGCCTGTGGCTGCTGGAACGGGGGCTGCTGCTGGGGCGGCAACGGCGGCTGGGCCGGGGCCGCGACGGGCTGCTGCGGCACGGGATCCGCTGCCGGGGTCTGCTGGGCCTGAGCCTGCGGTTGGGGCTGGGGCTGGGGCTGTGCGGGCCACTGGTCGGCCGGGGCCGGGGCGGCGGGCTGGTAGGAGGGCGGCAGGGGTGGGACCCCGCTCTGCGGAGCCGGCGGGGGAGTCCACGCGGGCGGAGGAGCGTCCTGTCCGTCACCGGCGGCACCCGTGGAACCCGTGGCCGGGTCGGCGTCCAGGTCCTCCAGTTCCTGCGGAGCGTCGCCCTCGGACGTGGGCGTCGTACCGTCGACGCTGCTCGACTCGTCTTCCGCGTCGGAGACCGAGTCGGAGGCGGGGTCTGCGTCGGGGGCTGTGTCAGGGGTTGCCGCGGACGCGGAGGCGTCGTCGGTGCTCTCGTCGTCGGCGGAGTCCGTGTCGGCCCCGTCCTGAGCAGTCACCTCGGCGTCGTCGGTGCCGTCCGTGTCACCGTCCTCCGGTGCTTCGCCGTCGGCCGGAAGCACCTCGTCGGGTACCTCAGCCTCGAACTCCCGCTCCCCGGCGTCGGATTCCGCGTCGCCGGCATCCGCACTCTCCGCGGAACCTTCGGCCGGAGCTGCGGCGGGCTCGGTGGGCTGTCGCTCCGCGATCTCCCGCTTCAGCGCGGCGGAGGAGATCCGCATCGTCGCGCCGCTCACGAGGTCGCCCGTCTCGGCGTCCTCCTCGTCGGGAACGGCGGCCGTGGGTGCCCAGCCGGGCTGGAAACCGGCGTTGGCCGGCGGCCCCGGAACCGGCGTCGGAGGTCCGACCGGGGGCGGCGGAGGCGGGGTGGCCGTACCGCTCACCGGAGTCGGCGGCTGTGCGGCCTGCCCGGGCGCGCCCGGCGAGTTCTGCGTGTACCAGGCCGGCGGGGCGTAGTCGATCGTGAACTCGCCCGTCATCTCGATGGCGGACTCGTCATCGGGCTGGTCATCGCCGGGCGTGGCCCAGCCCCCGCGGATCCCGTCCCGATCGCTGCTCACAATTCCTCCTGATGTGGTCGAGCACCCTCATACCGTGCCGGGGCGACCGTGCGTGACATCCGATGCGCAGGGTTGTCCCCCTGGAGCCCCTGGCCCTGGGCGACGCACCACCCGCTCGCGGATACTCGTGACGTGCCCAGTCCCAGCCTAATCACCAAAACCGTGGACTCGGCAGGCCCGCCCACCCCTTCGTGCACGCGCGCGTGACCGAGACCGGCGATAGTGGATCAAATCACCCTGGAAATCGACCAAATGGGACAGCTGGGGCAGTTCAATCCGCCCGGTCGGTGCCGTCGATCGTCCGGTCGGTCCATGGCCGTACCGTCAGTCCATCCGGCGGGCCACGCCCAGCAGGCCGACCTCGGCGTCCGTGGGCTGGGTCATCACGTACTGCCGGTCGCGGTCGCCGCACCAGAGCGTGACGCCGTCGGGGAGCGTAGGCAGGGAGTTGACGTCGGCCCGGGGGAGCGCCATGGCGCGGCCCAGCTCCGTCGCCTCGTCCGGCGAGATCCGCTGCACCCCGACGAGCCGCGCCTGCCGTATGAGCCGAGGGGCGACAGGACTGAGATACGGCAGCAGGGTCAGCACCGACTGCCAGGGCCCGGACACCACCCGCCCGCGCGGTGGCCGCATACCGCAGTCCCGCACCACGAGCACGGGTGTGCCCGCCGAGGCACCCTGTGGTTGGACACGGCCCACGTCGTACACCGCCAGGCCGTTCTGTCCGCCGCCCATGGCGTGGACCATCTGCATCCAGGCCTGCGGGCGGCCGGTCTCCACGGCGACGCGCGCACCGGTCGCCGCCGCTCTGAGGGCGATGACCTGTGCGGTCCACAGACCGCCGATGAGGACGACGTCGTACGGAGTGGGACGGTTGAGGCCCAGCACCGCGGGCTGTCCCTCGGTGTCGACGCCGATCACGACGCCGTCGTCCCCGATGGGCAGCGCGAGCGCGTCCACCTGCTCGGGGGAGAGCACATGCCGTCCGTGGCGGGGGCCGATCAGGCCGAGGCCGCTGCGCAGCATCGTCAGCGCGGTCATCGGGCACCTCCGAGGGGCAGCGTGGCGAGCACACCCGGGAGCTGCTCGCGGTCGAGGCGGGCCAGGGCCAGGCCCGTGTGCCGTGCCGCGCCCTCCAACGCGTGCCGCGCCGCGACCAGTTCGTCGTCGCTGCGGCCCGTCACCCGCAGGTGCCCGCACATCGACACCTCCTGGCGCTCCCCGCGCGCGAGCGTGAGGCTGAACGTCGTGGCGAGCGCCGGGGTGGCCGTGAGCAGGGCGATCAGCTGGGGCAACGACGGGCCGTGACCGCCCAGTTGGGGCCAGCGGCGGATCCAGTACGTCGTGTGTCTGCGGTTGTCGCAGCGCCAGCTCCTGCTGGACTCCTCGGTCCGGCGCTCCCGTGTGTCGGTCCGTCCGGCCTCGGCCGTCACCAGGGGGTTCGCGCAGGCGGAGGTGGCGAGGGCGGCGGTCAGCTCCTCCTCGTTCAGGATCGTCGTGCGGAAACCGGCACCTGTGAGGCGGCTCGCGAGATGGTCGGCGACGCGCACGACGCACTTCTGCGCTCCGGTGAGCCCTCCTCCCCGGGCGGCCACGGCCTCCAGGCACTGCTCGGGGTCGAGCTTCAGCGCGATCCAGGTGATGCGCACCGACGGGGCGCCGGTCTGCTCCTGCAGCGGCGCGTAGTTGGTGACGGCCACCGAGTGCTGGGGCAGGTGCAGCGCGGGCGCGGGCTGGGTGTGCAGCACGAGCTGCGCCGACTCCAGCCGGATGCCGTCCACTTCGAGCGCGTCCCGCACCAGCGAGAGCGGCAGCGGATGCCGGCTCCGGTCGGCCCGCAGCGCGGTGACATCGGCCTCGACCTGCACGACGGCGGTCACGAAGGTGCCGTCCCCGATCAGCCCGATCGGACGCCGGTCCCGGCCGCCGTACGAGTAGGTCCGCAGGGTCGGGTCGCACTCGACAGTCGGTGCGAGACCGGGCTCCGTGCCCGGCGGTGTCTCCGTGCTCGCGGCGCTCTTCTGCCGCGCCCGCAACGCCCGCGCGGTGCCCATCCATTCGGGCAGGGAGCGGCCACGCCGCCGGACGAAGGCGAGCAGCACGAGCGCCACGGCGACGACGCCCGCCGGCACCATCGCCATCGGGGCGATCGCCCAGCCGACGAGAAGGACGGCCGCCGCGAGCTCCAGCAGAACGAGCCGTTGCAACCGGAATGCCCCGCCCTGTCCGCGGCGCGTCCTGATATGAAGTCCGCCCGGACCCTGGGGCGATGCGCCCACCCCGGACGGCGGCTGCGCGGACCCCGGCCCGGGCGCCTCGGAGCCCCTCGTCCGCGACCGGTCACGAGACCGTGTCCGCGTTCCGGAAGCCATCACTCCATCCCCCCGTTTTACTCACAACTCACTGCTGTTTCAGCACCACATAGGGCCCCTGAAGGTCCAGGTACCCTACCCGCTCCACACGCCCCCGCAGATACCAGGCATAGTAGGTGCCCGGTCTGACATCGATGGGCGGGGGACGTCGAACTCCCGAGCGCTGCCCAGGCGGAACACGGGGAGAGACAGACACAGATGGCATCTCGGCGGGACCAGCTCAACGCCTACACCTTCGCGAAGCGCCGCATGCTGGCGTCCTTCGTGCAGTCCTCCCCGGACGGTTCGGAGGAGGGGGCACCGCGACCGCTGCGCGGAGTGGTGCCGGGAGTCATCGTGGGCGTGGTCGTCATGGCGGTCTTCGGCGCCTGGGGCATGTTCAAACCGACCGCGCCCCAGGGCTGGGACACCCCCAAGTCGAAGGTGATCATCGCCAGCAAGTCGACCACCCGCTACGTCGTCCTGAAGACCGGTGACTCGGTCCAGCTGCACCCCGTCCTCAACATGGCGTCCGCGAAGCTGCTCCTCAACCCCGGCCAGGGCGAGGTCGTCACCGTCGACGAGTCGGTCCTCGACGGCGGCAAGATCCCGCACGGTGTCACCGTCGGCATCCCGTACGCCCCCGACCGGCTTCCCTCGGCGAGCGAGGCGGGCGCCGACAAGCGCTGGGCGGTCTGCGAGCGCCCGAGCGCGGGCGGCGGTTCCATCCAGAAGGCGGCGCTGGTCCTCGCCGAGCGCGACATGAAGAAGACCGAGGGCAAGCAGCGGTTGCGGGGCGGAGAGCTGCTCTACGTCGTGGACCCGGACAAGAACCGCTACGTGGTGGACGCGAGCGGCACGGCGTACCGCGTGGACAAGAGCGACGAGCTGCTGCTGCGCGCCGTCGTCGGCACCGGCCGCGACCCCGAGCGCGTCTCCCAGGAGTGGCTGGCCACCCTGCACCAGGGCGACCCGATCGCCTTCCCGTCCATCGGATCCACACCCGGTACGGCCGCCGGCGCCCCGGGCGAGCTGGACTCGTCGGCCAACAGGGCGGGCATGGTGCTCAAGGCGTCCGACGCCAGCGGGGAGCACTACTACGTAGTGCTTCCTGGCAGGGTCGCGCAGGTCTCCGCCTTCGTCGCCCAACTCCTGCTGTCCAGCAAGGATCTGGCCCTGCTCGGCCAGGCCGGTCACGCCACCGCGGTGAGCCCGGGCGCGATCACCCCGGAGGGGACCTTCGGCGCCGAGCACCGCTGGCCCACCAAGGAACCCACGGCCGTCAACGAGGCCTCGGACACGTCCGGCAGCCGCAGCACGATCTGCAACGTCCTGCAGAAGGTGGACGGCAAGGGCGTCACCACCCTGACGACCTGGGCGGGCACCGACTTCCCCGCCCCGCTTCCCACCGACTCCACCAGCGCCTACGTCACGCCCGGCTCCGGTCAGCTCTTCCGCCAGTTCCAGGGCGAGGAGACCAAGGCTGGCCCCGTCTTCCTGGTCACCGACACGGGGCTGCGCTACGTCCTGCAGTCCAACGCCGACAGCGCCACGAACGACGCGGGCATCGGTACGACGGCCAAGGAACGCCAGCAGGAGCAGCAGGAGGCCGAGCAGGCCCAGGTCCGCCTCGGCTACGCCGATGTCGACCCGGCGCCGATCCCCGCCTCCTGGTCGGAGTTCCTGCCCACGGGCCCCCGCCTGTCGACGGCGGCGGCACGTCAACCGCAGGGTTCGTAGGGGGAGTTGGGCATGCCGTACACGACTTCCCGCCGCCCCCTCCGCGCTACGGCGGCGATGGCCGCCGTAGCCGCGACCCTGGCCGTGTCGACGGTCGTGCTCGCGCCTCCTGCGGCGGCGGACGACGGCTTCTCGGACCAGTGCACGTTCCCCAACAAGGTGTACCCGGGCCGCCCTTGGGCCCTGCAACGCGTCCTCCTGGACGAACTGTGGAGCCAGTCCAAGGGCAAGGGCGTACGGGTGGCGGTCATCGACACCGGCGTGGACGTGAAGAATCCCCAGCTCACCCATGCGGTGGACGTGAAGAGCGGCCGTAACTTCCTGCCGAAGAACCTCAAGGACAGCAACGGCGACAAGATCGCGCGGGGCAGCGAGAACGGCACGACCGACACCGTGGGACACGGCACCAAGGTCGCCGGCATCATCGCCGCCCGCCCGGTCAGCGGCACCGGTTTCGTAGGCCTGGCCCCCGAGGCGACCATCATCCCGATCGAGCAGAACGACGCGGACGGCCACGGCACGGTGCAGACGCTCACGGACGCGGTGAACTACGCGATCCAGGCCAAGGCCGACGTCATCAACATCTCGCAGGACACGTCGAACGCGGTGAAGCCCGACCCCTCCCTGGAGTCGGCGATCGACACGGCCCTGTCGAAGAAGATCGTGGTCGTGGCGTCGGCGGGCAACGGCGGCCAGGGCGGCAACGTCAAGAAGACGTACCCGGCGTCCTTCTCTGGCGTCCTCGCCGTCGCGGCCTCCGACCGCAACAACGAACGTGCGTCCTTCTCCCAGTCCGGCGACTTCGTCGGTGTGGCGGCACCCGGCGTCGACATGATCTCCACCGTCCCCAAGGGTGGTCACTGCTCCGACAACGGTACGAGTTTCTCGTCACCGTACGTTGCCGGCGTCGCGGCGTTGATCAAGGCGAAGCACCCGGACTGGACCGCCCGCGAGGTCGTCGCCCAGATCGAGCAGACCGCCGAGCGCACCATCGCCGGTCACGACCGCCTCGTCGGCTGGGGCGTCGTCGACCCGGTCCGCGCGCTCACCGAGGACGATCACCCGATCGAGTCCCCCAACCCCCAGGACGGCCTCACCAAGGCCCAGGCCCCGTCCCCCGCGAAACTCCAACTCGGCGAAACCCCCGACGAACACGACGCCCGCCTCGCGACCTACGTCGCCCTGGGCGCGGCCGTGCTGGTGGCGGGACTCGGCGGTACGGCGGTGGCGACCCGGGACGCGCGCAAGCGGGCGCGGAGGGTCGCGGGGCTGGACTGACGCCCGGCCAGCCCCCTGGCTGGCGCCGCCGCGCCCTCCGCCCGCCTGTCAAGAGGCCGCGACCTGCGAAGGAGCGGACCGACGGCGGAAGTTGACGGAAACGGACGACGCCATTCGCAATGGCCACGCAGCAACGACGGCTCCGCGTCACCCCTCCGCCCGCCATGATGCTCACTCACATGTGTGCAGGTACGACGACTGAGTAGCCGTACTCAGGCCGCCGGTCCGCAGGTCACGTAGCGTCAAGGGGCGGCAGCCGCCCAGGTGGACGCGAGAGCGTGCCGTGAAGGAGCGGTGAAGCTTGGTCGAGTGGTAGCACAGCTGTCGCATAAGGCAGTTGGGACTGTCACAGGAAGCGACTAGAGTGATTGCGTTGCGGAGAGGAACGCTCACGGGGTGCGGTCGCCCGGGGGCGGGCGACGAAAAACGGGGAGGGGAAGGCGTCATGCTTCCTGCTGACGGTGGAGGGGGCTTCAGGGCGAGCCTGGAAGCGCTCGGCACGTTCAAGAAGCGTGTGGACGGGGTGCTTTCGAACTTCGAGAGCTCACCGGGCAGCGCGCACAAGGTCGGAGCGCACGAGCTCACCCAGGCTTCCTTCGGCGGTGCCGGAAGTTTCGGCGAGGCCAAGGGCCTGCACGCACAGTACGAGCGGGTCCACGAGCGTCTCACCGCGCTGTCCAAGAACCTGGGCCTCCAGATCGAAGCGCTCCAGATCGCCGTGAGCGCCGCGCACAACAACTTCCACAACGTCGACGAGGACCAGCGGCGCCGGTTCTGGGAGATCCAGACACAGCTCAGTCGTGAGCACGCCCAGGCGCTGCAGGAGCAGCAGGCCGCGGAGGCGGCGAAGAGCGGCAAGCCCGAGCAGGGGCGTTCCGACGACAAGCAGGCCAAGGCCGGGTACTGATGGGTGACGAGCAGAAGCAGCCGAATCCGCACGAGGCGGAACTGACGCAGGTGGCCCAGCAGGTCGGTGTCATCGATGCCGCCAACATCGCGTCGAATGCGATGAACGGCATATTCGGTGGCCATGTCCGTTTCTTCGGCAAGACCGACTTCGAGAACCACCGCCTCAACGATATGATCGACATGGTCGAGACCGCGAGTCCGGAGCACCTGGAGAACGCGGGCAAGGCGCTCTGGGACGCCCGCGACGCCATCAACGACGCGGCCGAGGAACTCAGCGGCCACATCGACAACGTCGACTGGGAGGGCGACTCCGGTCAGGCCTTCCGCGACTGGGGCAGCAACCTCGTCACTTACGCCGTCAACCTCGCGTCCTTCGCGGAAGTAGCCGGTACCCAGATCTCGGCCGCGGCCACGGGCCTCGCCTCCGTCCGCATCGCCATGCCGCCACGCGACACCCGCTTCAACACCAGCCAGACGCCCAGCGACATTCCGCTGCCCGCGCGCGTCTCGGGCAACGGGGAGTACACCGAGGCGATCAAGGTCGAGAAGGACCGACAGGAGGCGATCAACCAGATGAATCGGTTGTCGTCCTTCTACTCGGTGTCGGAGGAGACGCTGGCGGCACAGGAACCGCCTACGTTTTTGCAGGCTATGCCGGATGTGGGGGTGCCCAGGCCGCAGCCGACGTCCAAGGATCCGTGGCTTGACCCCGGCAAAACGCAAGAAAGCCAGAGCCTTGGCGGTACTCAGGATCTGACGACTCGCCATCACGCTTCGAGCGTGGTGACCGACCATCCGACTTCGGTCGACACCACTCCGACGGTCAGGCACGTGGATGACTCACGTACCCACCCGGACGTGAATGTCGGTACGAAGATCGACGGTGTGGGCACCCTGCCGTCCCAGGAGATCACGAAGCCGGCGACCAACCTGCCTCCGTCGATGCCCGCTTCGGGCGGAGGCAATGGCGGGACGATTCCGCCTTTGGTCTCGGGCGCGGTTCCTCCTGCTTTCGGCATCTCGACGGGACGCACCTCGGGATTCGGCGGAGCGACCGGGAGCAGATCCCCGATTTCGGCGCAGGGACGTGCGGTCAACCCCGGTGGTGCGACCGGCGGGCGTGGCAACACAGGCCCGATGGGGCGTGCCGCCGCAACAGGGCAGTCGGGCATCCGGAGTGGTGAATCAGCGGCAGGAGGCAGATCACCCCTCGGTCGGGCCATCTCCGGCGGAACACCTCGCCCCGTCGGCGGGCCGGCGGGCGGCCGGGCCGGTGGGCCGACTGCCACAGGGGCAGCACGTGGCAACGGCGTTGTCGGAGGAAAGCCCACCACAGGTGCTGCCTCGGGAGCGAACGGACCCAAGGTGCCTCGCGGCACGGTCGTCGGTGCCGAGGGCAACTCCAACTCCCGTACACCTGCGGGCAAGATCGGTCAGCGCGGGGTCATCGGGGCGCCGAAATCCGCGCCGGGCGCGCGCTCGGGACAGTCAGGTCGGCCCGCCGTGGGCAACTCAGACGGGGTGGTCGGCACTCCCAAGAGCCGACCTTCCGTTGTCAGGGGCGCCGGTGGCACCGGAGGCGCACCAGGGGTTCCGAGAGGGTCGGCAGGAAGTCGACGCAGTACGAACCGAGAAGACCGCGAGGGCGAGCGCGAGCAAGATGTGCAGCGGCGCAGCACGCCGCCTGTGACCGACTGACCACGAGCGAGGATCAACAGAAGCATGACAGGGACCAGCCCGCGTGGCAGATCGACCGCGTTCCTCCAAGGACGTGCCGGAAGACGAGTGTCGGCCGTGTGTGCCGCACTCGGTGCTTTCGCCATTGTGTCTTCGGGGCTGGCTCCGAGCGCGGTTGCCGCCGATGTCCAGTCGAAGCAGTGGTACTTGGACCTAATGGATGCGAAGGGGATGTGGAAGGTAAGCACCGGCAAAGGCGTCAAGGTTGCTGTGCTGGACACTGGTGTAAACCCGGACACTCCATCCCTCAAGGGTCAAGTGCTCGTGGACGGGGTGCATCAGGTCGTCTCGTACAACGCCACCAACGACTATCTGGGCCACGGGACCACCATGGCGGAGATGATTGCCGGCACTGGCGCCGGAGGCGGGCTGCAGGGCCTGGCGCCCGGTGCGAAGGTCGTGCCCTACCGGGTGCTGACCAAGGGCGTGAAGAACAAGACCGACGTAAAGAAGACGCCTTCGACCGCCGATGCGATCAAGGCTGCCGCGGACAGCGATGCCCAGATCATCAGCATGTCGTTCGGCGGCGACATCCTTGACCCGGACGAGGCCAAGGCCGTTAAGTACGCCCAATCCAAGGGCAAGTTGATGTTCGCCGCTACGGGAAACGACGCTGAGACCAAGAACTTCATCGGCTACCCGGCCGCAGATCCGTACGTCGTCGGCGTAGCCGCAGCCGACAAGGACGGCAAGGTAGCCGACTTCTCGGAGCACGGCAACTACGTCGATCTGGCGGCCCCGGGTCGCAACGTTCCGGTGTGGTGCGACGCGACATTCAAGTCGTACTGCGTCAGCGGTGGTACCAGCGCAGCGACCGCCCTGGCCTCTGCCTCCGCCGCCCTGATCTGGTCCGCCCACCCCACCTGGACGGCCAACCAGGTCCTGGCCACCCTCATCGACACCGCAGGCCGCGACTGGCCGAAGAACAAGCCGAGCAACTACCTCGGCTACGGCCTGATCCGCCCCCGCAAGGTGTTGGAGAACAGCAGCATCAACCCGGGTGCCCCCGGCACCGACCCGCTCAGCTTCGAGAACGGAACCGGCGTCACCGGCGCTTCGCCCTCCGCCTCCGCGTCGACCTCGTCCAAAGCCCCCAACCCCACCTCAGGCGGCCAGACTTCAGCCGCAGCATCGACCTCCGACTCGTCCGGCAACACCACACTGTGGATCGCACTCGGCGCCGCAGCGGCCGTAGTCGTGCTCGGCGGTGGAGCCTTCGCGGTGGCCCGTTCGCGGCGAGGCGCATGAGGGCTCGTACACCGGGCTCACTCGACCAACCAGCGCTTCACCACTCGGTGTTGCGTCCCAGAAACACCAACCTCTCTCGCGAAAGGGAGTGCCGAGATGGCTGACGGCCGCAAGCTTGATGACGCACATGTACAAAAGCTCCAGACGAACGTCATCGACAGGTACGACAACGTCAAGAAGCACCTGCAGAAGCTCCAGGGCTGCATCGACATGATCGAGGCGAACTGGACGGGCCACGGTGCCAACGCCTTCAAGACCAAGCAGCACGAGATCAACGACCACATGGTCGGCATCGGCCGCATGCTCGACGACTTCCTGAACGGAATTCACCTCACCAAGCAGGACAAGGACAAGTTGGAGGACGAACTCCACTCCACGATCTCCAGCATCGAAGTGGACGCCGGTGCGAAGACCTCGGCGCTCAACCTCTACTGACCGCCCCGAGCGTCGCACCCCGGACCGCGAGGTCCCTCTCACATCGTCAAGGAGATGAGGAAACATGACCGGCACGCCGCACATGCAGGATCTCGCCGTCAAGTACGGCACCCTGGACGCGCTCGCCACTGAACTCGGCAATCTGGCCAAGCAGTTGGAGAGCGACCTCACGGCGCTGAAGAAGGGCGTCCACGACGCGGCCGAGGGCTGGGCCGGTGACGCCTACGAGTCCTTCAACCGGAAGTCGAGGGAGTGGGACGGCCACACCACCGCCATTCACCAGGCGCTGCTGTCCATCACGCAGAAGGTGCACCAGGCCGGCGGCGACTACCGCGGCGGCGACAAGAAGGCCGCCAGCTTCTTCGAGTAGGACAGGCTGACAACAGCAACACCGGGGTGGGCACGCACGGGAGGTGCCCACTCCGGTGTTCGTGTTCCGGGCAGCTTTTCCACACGGTGAACCGAAGACGGCTTCGAAGTCCCACAAAGCGGGGGCGGCGCACGGATGACCTGTCCTACTGTCAGGGGCCTTGTCGTGGTTGAGGCTCGGGCACATCGCAATGGCGTGTGGCGCGCGGCGTGCTGGGTGGTGAGCGGCTCGGTGGTGCAGACGGTGGTAGGCCGAAGGCACATCGAAGTTCTGGACAGACCGGGCGATTTGGCGAGGCCGGCCCGTCAACCGGAGCCGCTTCGGGTACGCAGTGCCCTCTTGCCGATCGTCACACCGCCGGGACCTGCATACTTCGATGACCACCGGCTGCCGTGGGGTGACGGAAGAAGGGTGAGCGCCGCACTCACAGCTTGCCGAAGACCACTCCCCGCCAGGTCCAGCCCGACTTCAGGACGGTGTCCTGTAGGGGAGAACGCAGTTCCGCACTGTCGAAACGGAAGGTCTCCGTCGCTTCGAGGCCACCGTTCTGCCCACGACCGAGGGTCCACTCGCGGCTGACTGTTCGACTCGGCCCGCGCGTGTACTCCGGCGGCACCTGGAGCCTGGTCGGACTCCCCACCCGGCTGACCTCCCACTGTTCCTCAAGTGCGCGCAATTCGTGGTCCTCGTTGACGAGTCGCATCCGGATCCGCACGGCGTGAGTGATTTGGGACTGGACGAAAACCTGCTGCCAGGCGGGCTCCGTGAGCCGCCACTCCGCCACCAGGTCGCATTGCTCCCCGCCACCGTAACGGATGACGTACGGAACGTCGGACTGATTGAGGCCGAGCAGAGCCGCCCGCAACTCCTCGCCCGGGACTGGCGAAACTCCGTCGGGCGGGTGCTGTGTAACGGTGAGTTTGTCGAAGAGTCCCATGGGATCAACCTATGAACGATCCAGTCGTCGTCGCAAAGCTCGCCAATGTCTCAGAAACTGCAGCTGAGAACTCCAAAACCCGTGTGAAGAGCGGAGCATCCACGGAGCCGGTTTCGCGGCGGGCGGTCACCATGACGGACGTCACCGCCCGACCCATAGGTGCCACGGACTCGTCGGTGATCTCGGGGAGCGTCGCCATGTCGGGCCAGCATTCCCCGTCGATCGTGATGTTCGCTGCGAAGTCAGCGTCCGACGACGGTAGGCGGACTGCGACGAACGGTCCGCCAAGCGCGCCGACTTCATTCGGAGGCGCAGCTCGCCAGTCTTCCGGCAAATCGAACTCGATCGGGATCGGTACTGTCGTCGGCTTTGCCGGGCTTCCTTCTCACGGCCGGGCACATGGCAGTGGCCCGGGGAGTATCAGTTCAGAACACGCTGCTGATCGATCTCGGGGTGACCCGATCACGCTCGATGTCGAAGGTCTCCATCGACAACTCCTGCAGCGAGGCCCAGTTCAAGACCACCAAGTACATGCGGGCCACCACTCTCGCCGAGGCATGCGCCCACCATCCCGAACGCGTAGGTCGGCGCCCCCGGCCACCCGGGTTACGCCAGACCGTCTGGATCAACGACCCGGCCAAACGCCGCGAACCGTGCCACAGACCTCATAGCGTCACGACCGCCTCTCAGGACTGGAATCTTCCGAGGATTCCGGTGTGGCGGACGGTGGTGGTGGAGGCGGCGGCGGGTACGGCGGCCGGGAAGGGATCCGGGGGCCAAGCAGGCCTACAGCAGGCGGGCCTACAGGTGGAGGGGGCTGAGGTTCCAGCGACCGGCGGGGGCGGGGCTCCGGCTGTCGGGGCGTGAGAGGCGGTGCCGGTGCCGGAGGTGGAGGCGGGGGTGCAGGCAGTTCCCCGTCTGGCAGGACCGGGCCGCCCGCACGCAGCCGCTCGATGGTCTGCTCGGCTCGGCGGCGTGCCCGCGGGTCGTCGTCGCGCTGGAAAACGAGCACGTGAACCCATCGGGAGATTCTCCCGCTCGAAAGCAGCCGGTACCCGAGTGCGTGGGCGATGTCCTTGGCCCGAGGCAGTGCTGACGCATCGAGCCGGAGCTCGACGCGGCCCCGGCCGTCGAAGCGGGACCGTATCTCGTCGCCATCCATCAACGGTCTCCGTAGCGTGGCAGTTCCTGGGGAAAATCGTGGGTGCCTTGGCATTCGGCCAGTTTGTAGGCGTGCTTGGCCAGTTGGTAGGCGATGTCGGTCAGGGTCTGTCGGAGCGCTGTTCCAGTTGCTTTGACTTCTCCGGCGGCCTCCACCCTGGTGATAACCGCGTAATCCTCAGAGGAGTTGTAGGAAGGTACGGCGGGAGGTGTGCAGGGGACGTATACCTCAGCCTGTTCGGTGTCGAGCTGCGCCACAGCCTGTATGCCATCGGCCGAAGAGCGGATGATCCCGTTGTCGCCACCGCTTCCCTGATAACTTGCAATCCACTCCACCTCGGAAACGGGGCGGACCCGCGCCTCGCTCCAGATGGAAGAATCACCGCTGGTGTCAACGTGGCAGTAAAATGTGAAATCGGCACCCGAGTTCTGACGCTTGGCCCCCTCCGCCGCCGATCGCGCCGACGGCAGTACTTGGACGACCAGGTCTCGTTCAACGGCACCCTCGCACAACTTGGAGGGAAGATGCTCGAGTCCTTTAGTGAAGAACTGCACGTATCCGAACCAGATGGAAACACTCGCAAGGCAGAGGGCTGTCAGGCTGAAAAGAAACCATTTCGCGCCATGCTTAGTTTCCTTCGGTGCCCTGTTCTCAACCATTCGGACGATCCTTCGTTCCGCTCAGGAACTCGCTGCTGGCGTCCCAGCCCTCATTCACGGCGTCGCGGAGCAGATTGTTGGTGCCGTCCTTCGGAAGCTGGAGACGGTGCCGATCGATAGTTTCTCCAGCCGCCCATTGGGTCTGTTGGCTGACTGAATCTCGGGAGTCATACAAATCCCCGGCACTGCGGTACAGGGCTTCGTCGCGAGAGCCGTTCAGTTCCTGGCCTTGGAGCAACCGATCAACGGCCGCTCCGGCAATGGCTCCGACACCTCCTCCGACCACTGCCCCCATTGCCGCTCCTCCATATGCTTCGGGGACCTGAACGAAGGTCATGCCGACCGAAATCCAGGTTTTGGCAAAGTCGCCCTTTGCCTTCAAGGCGTCGTTGTACGTCTTCTCGCCGTCGACAGCGGCTTGAACTTCGCCGTCAGCCACAGAATGAGCAACAACACCTTCGATGATTCCAGCATTCTTGCCGATATCTTGAAGGACTTGTGTGTGGGAGCCGTCGAACAAGTGAGGGTTCGCAAGGTGTGATTCGATGAGGCCGCTCGTGTAAATGCTCTCTCCGAGGATGACACCTGCTCTTCCCGATGGGTCCGCGGATACGGCGGAAATAAATCTCACCACATCTCGAACCTTTCCTAGGCCGTCAGGATCATCACTGTTAGTAAGAAAGATGGATTCCGCGCCATGGCCGGCCAGCGTCTGGCTGATCTCCGGCATATAAGAGGCCGCCATATCGCCGAAGCTGTCCCCCAAGCCCTTGCTCACGAGATCAGCGCCCCCGCCGGGCTGCGCCACCGCCTCCACGATGTTCGCCATGATCTGTACTTGAGCCACGCTGTGTCCCGGTGCCTTGGTGGTGGTGTCACCGTCGGCAACTCCCGTGACGGCGGCTTCCAGGGCACGACCGAGGGACTCACCTCGGTCCGTGTAGCCGGTGGTGCCGAGCATGTGCTCCAGATCCGACTTGGACTCGAAGGCGTGCTCCGCCGCCTCGGGATTGTGGGAGAGGCCGTCAAACAGCCCCTCCAGTGGGTCTCTGCCGTTCCCGTCGCCGAAGACGAGATCCACGGCGTCGTACCCCTTGACCCACAGGTCATGGGTGCCGGCGTCCCCTGCTGCCTTGTCCGCCTTGAACAGCTTCTCCCGGTAGTCGTCGAGGAACTCGGTGTCGTACTCGCCCTTGCCCATGAGGCTGCTGATGACCTGAGAGCCCAGGGCGCCGACAGGGTTGGGCGAGTCGGCGGCGCGGAAGTTCGTGTTGCGCTCGGCGATGAGGTCCTTCTTCCAATCCTGAATGGCATCCGAATCCGAGAAGGACGCGCTGGCCAGGGTGAGGCTCAGGTTTGTCTGCAGGTCCTTCATCGTCTTGAGTTCGGAGCCCCTGGCGCCGGCGTGAGAGGAGGCCATCTCGGTCCAGAACTGGAGCGTCCCCTTGGCTCCCAGACGGGTCGCGAACTGTTCAGCGAAGAGGGAGTCGTCGTGGTATTTCTCCATCGTGCGGTTGAAGGCTGCGATGTCGTCGAGGCTCATGTCGGCCGGGTCCTTGGCCATCTTCGCCAGTTTCTCCGCAGCCGCGACGGCCTTTGCCGCCTCGTCCCGGTCCGCGTAGGAGGCGTCGGCGAAGCCGTACTTGGCCTCGTCGACAAGAAGCCTCAGAACCTTCGCGGCGCTCTGGTCGCTCTGCGTCGCCTGGGTCAGGATGCCTTGGATCTCCTTGCGGAAGTCGTCCACCGTTCCCTGATCTGTCACGCCGGACTTTCCGCTGGGGTCGGACGCCCAGTCGGCCCGGGTGTTCCCCACGACGGTGAACGTGCCGTCGCCGGTGTCGATCACGCTGAGGTTCTGCTGCGAGGCCCGCGTGATCGCGTCGTTCAACTGGGTACGGAAACCGATGAGTTCGCCACGGGTATCGGCGAGGATCTTCGTGATGGAGTCGGCCTGGGTATGGGCGTCGGCGAACTCGGTGGCAGTCTTGTCGACGAACTCGCGGGTGACAGTGGCGTTGACGCCGGACCAGTTGGCTTTGTCCGCCCTGCCCTTGAGGTTGCGCTCCGCGTCCTCCTTGAGGGTCGCGAGCTTTGTCGTCATCTGTTCCCAGTCGGTGATCGCCTCGCCGAGCTTCGAGAAATTACCGAAGCGGAGAGCGTCGAGGTCCATCAGCGGTCCGTCCTGTGGTCGAAGCCCTTGTCCAGTAGGGAGATGCTGCTGAGAGTGCCCGCGATGTAGCTTTCGTCGGCCGCGTGCTGGTTCTTGGTGAACCGCAGGTGGTTCGAGATGTGCGCGCAGGCGTCCAGCAGGGACTGCACCTGGTCGACCCAGCGCTCTGCGACATGATCGAGAGCCCTACCGAGTGCGAAGCCTTCGTCCTTGAGTCCGCCGGCGGCAGCCATGGAGGCGACACGGGCGTAGTCGCTGTACTGCCCGAAGTCGTCGAACAAGTCCTGTGCCGCCGAGCCGACCGCGGCAAGGTCCTTCTGGCTGACAGTGAGGTCGCCCCACGCGCTCTTCCCTCCGCCCCCGCCGCCTCCCGAGGGCGCGAGCTGGTTGAGTTGCATGCGCGCCGACTGCTTCTGAGCCGCCTCGGACTTCAGCTGTTCCCACTCGTCCCACGCCATGCGCGGCCCCCTCCCCGTTGGTCTGCTCTGCCCTCGTCCTGACGAAGGCCGGCGAGCTACCTCGCGTGCTTCGACATGGCGGAACCGATCTCTTAATTTACCAATGGATCAGCTTCACTTGACCGATTCCAAACGGGAACGACCAACCTCCGCATCCCCTCCACAGGCCATTCGAGTCACTGCGGCGGACGTGACCAGGAAGCCTGGGCCTACGAGCTGTCCCTCACCCCGTGAGCCACGGTCCCACGCGTGACAGCACCCCAAGTCCCTGACACCGCGCAGGATCGCCTGGCTACGGAATCGCGGCCGACGGCAACCGCGCGTTCATCCGCAAGCGCAGCTCAACTCGCCTTCTCACACCCCTGCTTGGCCATCGCCTTCGGGAAATAGGACCCCAGGAACGAGCGCAACGCATCCCGCCGCTGCGAGGTCTTCGCGGGAACCTTCTCCTGGAGTTGCACCAACGTGACGAACTTGCGCTGGCTGCCTTCGTACGTGCACGCGGCAACCGCCATGGCTCCGTTGTCCGCCACCCTTGCGCTGTCACCGATGTCGACGGACGCGGGGTTGCCGAGACGTACCAGGGCCCGGTCCTGGACCTTGATGGGGTCGGTCTCCGCGGGGACGACGTCGCCCGACAGGTAGACGACCAGCTTGCCGTCCACCGACAGGCGGCAACGCGGGCTCTCCTGCCCGGAGTTGTACGCGCGCTGGGTGAGCCTCTGTCCGTCCGGCAGGAACGGCGACAGTAGATCCGAGTTGACGGCCACCCCACAGACCTTGTCCGGAACGGCGTAGGCACGTGCGTCCGAGTCCGTGCAGCCGGCCGTGGCCAGGACAAGGACAAGCAGCGTCACCGCAGTGGCCGCGTGCCGCCGCGCCGAAGGTCCTGATGCACCCGTGATCACTGATTGCCCGCCAGTCCCTGAGCCCGTGCGTTGCCGTCGAAAGCGGCACCGTTGATCTCGGACGTCAGTGTGTACCTGTTGCTGTTTCCGTGGTTCGGATTGGCGTCGATCCACAGGTCGCTGAGTTTCTGCAACTGGTTCTCCCGTGCGGTGAACACCTCGCCGTTCTGGCGTGCGTTGTCGTCGTCGATACGGGCCTGCTCGTCCAACTGCCATTGATACGCGAGGGCATCGACACCGCGCTGGGCCGCGTCGCCGACGACCGGAATGAAATTCACGGCGCCACCGAAGCCGTGGTAGAGCCATTTGGCGTGCCACGAAGGATCGTCCTTGTCGGTCGCCAACGCCTGATAGCGGGCCTCCTCCAGAAAACCCACCGTGTGGCCGGCTCTGAGCAGGGTCTCCTTGGGGTCGCTGGGGTGGTCCGTGTAAATGTCGCGGACCATTTCCTTGTTCAGGCCGTCGTTGAGGATTCCGTAGGCGTGCTGGTCCCGTGACACCTGTTTCGTCACTTCCAGCAGCTGGTGCCGGTCGAGCTGGCGGGGGTCGCTGGGATCGTCCGCGAGCGAACTCGCCGTGTTGTGCACCTCGTCGCCGTAGTTCACCAGCACTTTCGCCATGTCGTCACGCATCTCGGGGGCGAAGTCGTCGCCCGTGCCGGAGATGATTTTCAACGACCGGTCCAGGACGCTCCGGTTCTCGGCGCTGTGTTGCACCGGAACGGCATGAGGGTCGTTGGGGTTGACTCCGGTGGCCGCGGCGACGAGTGCGTTCCCGGTGGCCTCGCGTGACTGGTTTCCGTCGTGGCTGTTCAGCGGTGTGTCGTCGAATGCGGGGCGGTCTTTGAGAACCCATTCCGCGTTGTCCTGGGGCTGGGTCTCGTTGAAGAACGCGGTCGCGGCATCGGGACTGTTCGACAGGGCCGTCATGAAACCGGTCATCGGGTCCCGGCCGAAATCCTCGCCGATGAAATTCATCTTGGGCATGAGCGGGCCGCCGCTGCCGTTCCAGTAATGGTCGGGAAGCTGCATCTTCTTCTCGGTCGCGACGAGAGCGTTCCCGTACCTGTCCAGAAACGTGTCGTCATAGTCACCCACGCGCATGAGATTGCTCATGAGCTGGAAGCCGTAGACCTGCGTCCCACGGGTCTGAATGCGGTCGTCCGCCAGGTTGACCATGCCGTCCTCCCACTGCCGCATGGCCGGTGAGTCCGACCGCGTCGCGCCGGCGAGGGTGAGGCCGAGATTCTTCTGGAGATCGCCGAGTTGGTCCAGGCGGGCCCGTTGGAGATCGCCTCCGTCGGAGGGATCGGAGAGGTCTGCCCAGAAGTCCAGCACGCCTTTCGGGCCCAGTGTGGTGGCGAACTTCTCCTGGAAGAGCGGATCGTTCTTGTATCCCGCGAGCTGCCGGTTGAGATCGTCGAATTCCTCAGGGGACATGGAGTCCCCTTTTTCCTTGATGAGCTTCGCGTATTTCTCCGCGTCCTCAAGCGCCTGCGCGGCGGAGTCCCTGTCCTTGTACGCCGCGCCGGAGAAGCCGTACTCGGCCTCGTCCGCCAGGGCGAGCAGGGCGTCGGAGGCGGTGTCGTCGCTGTGGGTCGCCCTGCTGAGCAGGCGTTTGACGTCCTCGCACAGTTCGTCCACGTCCTGTTGGCTGTGCTCGGGAACCGTGGTCCCCTTCGCGGCGCGGTCGGGGTGGATGTTCATGGTGACGGTGAAGGAGCCCTTGCCGGTGTCCATCACGGTGAGGTTCTTCTTGAGGCCCCGTGCGATCGTCTCGACCAATTGGTCGTGGTAGCCGACGAGTTCGTCGTGGGTGTCCTTGAGAATGTTGTAGATCGTCGTCGCCTGGGTGTGGGCGTCGGTGAACTCGCCGGCCGTCTTGGTGATGAACTCGCGGGAGACGGTCGCGTTGACACCGGACCAATTGGCTTTGTCGGCCAGCCCCTTGAGGCCTTCGCGCGCGTCCTTCTCAAGGGTTTCCAGGCGTTTCACCACCCGGGACCAGTCGTCTATGGCGGTGCCGAGCGAAGCGAAGTTCCCGAATCGGAGCGTGTCGAGGTCCATCAGTGCCCCGTCCCTTCACTGAAACCCTTGTCCAGTGTCGAGATACTGCTGATCTGACCGGATATGTAGAACTCGTCGCCCTGGTGCGCCTTCTTGGTGTAGTCCATGTGGTTCGAGATATGGGCGCACGCGTCGAGCAGACTCGTGAGCTGCTCTTCCCACCGCTGCTGTACGTGGTTCACCGCCGCGCCGAGCCTGAACCCCTGGGTCGTGAGATCCGAGGCCGCGGTCTGGCTGCTCGGCGAGGCGTCACGGCCGTACTGGCCCAGGTCCTCCCAGAGCTTGAACGCCCGGTCGCCGATCGCCGCCAGATCCTTGTGGTCGACGGTCAGATCACCCTGCGGTGTGCTGCCGCCGCCGTCCGGCGGAAGCTGATCGATCCGCATGTGCGCGGACTGCTTCTGCGCTGCCTGACTCTTCAGCTGTTCCCACTCGTCCCATGCCACGTGTGGATCCCCTCCCCGTGCCCCCGTGGGCCCCGCCCGTTGGACGGGACCAGTCCTGTCGGCCCTTGTACTGCCGACCCTCAGTACTCCCCTTCCGGCACCAACCCCGTCTGCACCAACGGCTTCCCCCGCTTCCGCGACACGAACACCCCCCGCCCCGCAGGCATCGGCCGAGGCCGTACCCCGCCCAGGACATCGCCCTCGCCGGGGTCGCCCGCCAGGACGACGCCCTGGGCGCCCAGTTCCTGCATGCGCTGCATGAACGGCTCGTACGCGGCGCGTCCGGCGCCCGCCGTGGAGCGGGCGATGATGAAGCGGACGCCGACGTCACGGGCGAACGGCAGCATCTCCGTGAGGTTGCCCAGCGGGTTGCCGCTGGACGTGGAGACGAGGTCGTAGTCGTCCACGACGACGTACACCGTCGGGCCCTGCCACCAGCTCCGCTCGCGGAGTTGCCGGGCCGTCACGTCGGCCGTCGGGGTCCGGCGCTGCATCAGGTCCGCCAGGGCGACCATGTGATGGTCCATGGCGTTCGACATGGGGATGTACTCGGCGAGGTGTGAAGCGGGCGTCGCGTCCAGCAGGGAGCGCCGGTTGTCGATGACGAAGAGCTTCGCCTCGTCGCCGGTGTACCGCTCCGTCAACTGCTTGACCAGCAGCCGCAGCAGGTTCGACTTGCCCGACTCGCTCTCGCCGAACACGAGGAAGAACGGGTCCTGCTCGAAGTCGACGAAGACCGGCTCCAGATTGTTCTCGTCGATGGCGAACGCGACCCCGCGCTGCGGGAAACGGTCGCCCGTCGGCAGCTGCGCGGCGGCCAACTCGCGAGGCAGCAGCCGTACTTCGGGCGCGCCCGGCGCCTCCCAGTGCCGGGACACCTCGGTCGCCAACGCCTGGGTGGCGTCGGCCAGGTCCGTGTCCGAGACCAGGCCGTCGATGCGCGGCACCGCCGCCATGAAGTGCAGCCGCTGCGGCGACACACCGCGTCCGGGGACGCCGGTCGGGACGTTCACCGCCACCTTGCGGTCGATCTCGGAGTCCATCGTGTCGCCGAGCCGCAGTTCGAGGCGGTTCATCAGGTGGTCCTTGAGGTTCGCGCGGACCTCCATCGACCGGGACGCGGTGAGCACCAGGTGGATGCCGAAGCCGAGGCCGCGCGCGGCGATGTCCAGCACCGCCGCCTCCAACCCCTCATAGTCCGCACGGAAGTTGCCCCACCCGTCGATGACGAGGAAGACATCGCCCCAGGGCTGGTCCGTGACCGAGATCTGGCCGCGCGCCCGGCGGGACCGGAACTCCGCGATCGACGGGATGCCCGCCGAGCGGAAGTACTCCTCGCGGCGCGTCATCACGCCGTACACCTCGGAGACCGTGCGCCGGACCTTCTCGGGGTCGAGGCGGGAGCCGATGCCGCCCACGTGCGGCAGGCCGGCCACCGAGGACAGACCGCCGCCGCCGAAGTCGAGGCCGTAGAACTGGACTTCGTGCGGGGTGTGGGTCAGGGCGAAGGCGCAGATCAGGGAGCGCAGGAGGGTGGACTTGCCGGACTGTGGGCCGCCGACGATCTGCATATGGCCGGCCGCGCCCGAGAAGTCGAGCCACAGGTGGTCGCGACGCTGCTCGTACGGCTTGTCGACCAGGCCGACCGGGGCCACCAGCCGGCCCGCGCCCTCGTAGCCGGGCTGGGTGAGTCCGCGGCCCGGCACCGCCGTGAGGCCGGGCAGGAGTCCGTCCAGCGAGGGCGGGCTGTCGAGCGGCGGCAGCCACACCTGGTGGGCCGCGGGCCCCTGCGCCTCCAGTCGGCGCACGATGACGTCGAGCACCGTGTCGGCGAGTGCGTCGTCGACGTCCGGGGACTCGGTGCGCTGCTGCGGCAACGCCGTGTACTGCACCGGCACTTCGGCCGCCGTGAACAGCACCGGCCGCCGGTCGACCGGCAGTTGACCGGCACCGAACGACGCCTGCGGGGCGTCCGAGCGGTAAGTCCCGGACACATAGGCGGCCTTGAACCGCACCATCTCGTCCGTGCCGTACTTCAGGAAGCCGGATCCGGGGACGTTCGGGAGTTCATAGGCGTCCGGCACACCCAGCGCGGCCCGCGACTCGGCCGCCGAGAAGGTGCGCAGACCGACGCGGTACGACAGATACGTCTCCAGACCGCGCAGCCGGCCCTCCTCCAGGCGCTGCGAGGCCAGCAGCAGATGCACGCCGAGCGAGCGGCCGATCCGGCCGATCTGGACGAACATCTCGATGAAGTCCGGCTTGGCGGTGAGGAGTTCGCTGAACTCGTCGATCACCAGCACCAGGGAGGGGATCGGTTGCAGCGGGGCGCCCGCGGCGCGCGCCTTCTCGTAGTCGTGGATGTTGGCGTAGTTGCCCGCGTCGCGCAGCAGTTGCTGGCGGCGGTTGAGCTCGCCGCGGATGGAGTCGCCCATGCGGTCGACCAGCGTCAGATCGTCCGCGAGGTTGGTGATCACGGCCGCCACGTGCGGCATCTGCGCCATGCCGGCGAAGGTGGCGCCGCCCTTGAAGTCCGCGAGGACGAAGTTCAGGGTCTCCGAGGAGTGGGTGACCGCGAGGCCGAGGACCAGGGTGCGCAGCAGCTCGGACTTGCCGGAGCCGGTGGCGCCCACGCACAGCCCGTGCGGGCCCATGCCCTCCTGCGCGGCCTCCTTGAGGTCGAGCATCACGGGCCGGCCGTCCTCGCCGAGCCCGATCGGCACCCGCAGCCGCTCGGCCAGCGAACGCGTCCGCCAGGTGCGCTTGGTGTCCACGGAGGCCGCGTCACCGAGGTTCAGCAGATCGGTGAACTCCAGGTTGGCGAGCAGCGGTTGGTCGTCGTCCCCACCGGACGCCATCCGCAGCGGCGCCAACTGCCGCGCGAGCGCCTCGGCGGACTCGTACGAGAGGGCGTCGGGCATCCCCTCGTAGACCTCTCCGTGATCGGACTCCAGATGCAGCGACGTCGGCTGTACGACGATGGAGAGCTCGCCGCGGACCGCGGCCGGTTCGCCGGGGACGACGTCGACGAGCGTCACGCCCTGCAGGCCCTCGGGGTTGGCCAGGACCGAGTCGGGGGGTAGGGAGACCCCGTCGAGGACGACGACGATGTGCGGCTCGTCCGGCAGCGGTGTCGCGTCGGGGTGGAAGCGCGGACGGCCGGTCAGCCGGGCGGAGATCAGGTTCTCCAGCTCACGGATGTCGCTGTCGATCAGCCGGCGGGTGCCCGCGCCGTCCGTGGCACCGGGCGCCTGCGCGTGCGGCAGCCACTTGGCCCACTCCCAGTGCGGCAGGGACTCCCTGGCCGCCGCGACCACGATCACCAGGTCCTCGGGCGAGTGCAGCGCGGCCAGCGAACCGGCCAGGGCCCGGGCGGAGGACCGTACGGACTGTGCTTCGCCGCTGATGGTGAGGTAGGAGAAGGCGCGCAGGGACACCGCCATCGGCAGGTCGTCGAGGGTGCCGTGGACGGAGAGGAAGCGCTGCATGGCGCCCGCCGTCAGCGGCTCCAGCTGGTCGACCCCGCCGGTCTCCGGGGCGATGAGTGCGGTGGCGAGCGACTGCCGGCCGAGGCCGATGCGCACCTGGCCGAAGTCCTCGTCGCCCGGCCGCCGTTCCCACACCCGGCTGCCCTCGGCGACCAGCGCCCAGAGCTGCTCGGGGGAGGGGTGGAGGTAGTACTGCGCGTCGCGCTGCGCCCGCGCGGTGTCCAGGGCGGTCCGCCGGGTCCGCGCCAGGTAGCGCAGATAGTCGGTGCGCAGATCCGCCAGCTGACCCTGGTTGCCGCGGCGGAAGCGGACCACCATCGCGATGGACATGGCCACCGTCGAGACGATCATCACCATGCCCATGATCTTCATGAACGGCTGTCCGTTCGTGAAGAAGAACACCACCGAGCCGCCCATGCCGAGCGTCGGCAGCAACTGCATCAGGACGCTCTCCTGATGCCCCCGGGGCAACTCCGGCGGAGGTTGCAGGACGATCTCGTCCGTGGGCACCTCGGACGGCAGCGCGCGCGGCGGGCGCTTGACGACGATGTGGCTCACTGCTCACCAATTCCCTTGCGCGGCCCCGGGACTACCGTCCGCCACCCCGTGTCAGGCGGACGCAGGCCGCCGCGCGATCCTACTGACTTCGCGCGGGACGGGTGAGCGGTAGGGTGCCGGATGTTCGCGTGAGCACACGCCAACCAGGCTGGAAAAACAGGGCATTCCGCGCGATGTGAAGGTCTGCGGGACGTGCTGCGCGACACCTTCACGACGCAGACGCGCAATCATCATCAAGGGGGAGCAGCAGGTGAGCATCACGGCCTCCGCGGCGGGCGGGCCCGGTACCGGAGCCCCTGTCGGCACCGGCCCGGGACTTGGTTTCTGCCGGGTCACGATCGTCGCGCCCGACAGTCGGATCGACGTGGCACTGCCCGACGACATCCCGGTCGCCGACATCTATCCGGAGATCCTCAGGCTCTCCCGGCAGAGCCCCGCCGAGGGCGCCCCGGTCGGCTATCACCTGGTGCGCCGGGACGGCACCGTCCTCGACAGCTCCCGCACGTTCGCCGCCCAGCGCATTCTCGACGGCGAACTCCTCACCCTGCGCCCCTTCTCCGAGTCACTGCCGCCGGCCGTGTTCGACGACGTGTCCGAGGCGGTCTCGGCCGCGGTGACCCGCGAACACACGCTGTGGAGCGGCGAGTTGACCCGCGCCGCCGGCCTCGTCGGCGGCGGTGTCCTGCCGACCCTGCTCGCCTTCGTCGCTTGGACCGCCGACCCGCGCCACGACATGAACAGCCTGCCCGGCATCCTCGCCGCGGTCGTCGGCGTCCTGCTGGTCGTCCTGGCCTGCGTCCGCGCCCGGGTCTACGACGACCGGGCCTCCGCCATCGCGCTGGGTCTCGGCGCTCTGCCCAACATCGGGGTGGCCGGCTCGGGCCTGCTGCCGCTCACCGACGGCCAGGGGATCGGCAAACTGCAGTTCCTCCTCGCCTGCGCGGCCGTGCTGGTGGCCGCCGTCGTCCTCACCCTGTGCTCGCCCGGCGGGGACGCGCCGTTCGTCGCCCTCGTCTTCGCGTCCGCGGTCGGCCTGATCGTCGCGTTCATCGCGATCCGGGCCCACTGGACGCCGTCCGAGATCTCCGCCCTGTGCGCCCCGGTCGCGGTCGGCGCGCTGGCCTTCCTACCGGGCCTCTCGATGCGCTTCGCCCGCCTGCCGATCGGTTTCGACCCCCCGAACACCGCCCCGCGCAGCGCATACGGCGCGGAGCCCGCAGTCCAGGAGGCGGTCGACACCAAGCGCGTCGCCGCCCAGGCCCGCCGCGGCCACGAACTCCTCGTCGGTCTCGTCGGCGGCTGCGCGGTCACCGCCGTCGGCGCCACGGCCGTCCTCGGTTTCTCCGACGACGTCTGGGCCCAGCTGCTCGCCCTCGCGACCGGTGTCGCGCTGCTGATGCGCGCCCACCTCTTCCGCTACACCGCCCAGGTCGCCCCCGTCCTGGCCGCCGGACTCGGCTCCCTCGTGCTGCTCGGCCTGGGCCTCGCGCTCAACCCGCCGAACTCCCTGATCCACGAGGCGCTCCGCGGCGACCGCGGCGGCCTCGACATCCGTACGGTCTGGCTCGTCGCGGCGATCGCGGCGGCCACCGCGCTCGTGACCGCGCTCGGCCTGATCGTCCCGCGCAGTGGTCTCACCCCGTTCTGGGGGCGTTTCCTGGAGATCGCCGAGGGCTTCGTCCTGCTGACGCTGGTGCCGCTGGCACTCGCCGTCTTCGACGTGTACGCGACGGTCCGCTCGCTGACGAGCTGACCCGGCGTCTGCTTCTCGTAGAGGACAGCTTCTTGTAGGGGACAGCCGACGAGAAGCAGACGTATGCCCGTGAACAGACGTATGCCCGCGAACAGGCGACGAAAGGATTCGTCCGCGTGAGCTTCGGCCCACCTCCCTCCATGTACACCCAGTCCACCCTCGCCGAGGAGGACGAGCGCAAGAAGCGCCGCCGGAACAGGCTGCTCGGACTGCTGGCGATCGTTCTCGTCGCGGCCGTGGGCACTGCCGGCCTGCTGGTGGCCGGAGGCGACGACAAGACGGAGACGACGACCGACAACGCCCCAGCGGCGAGCCAGCGCCGCCTCGACGTCCGCGAGACCGTCGAGAAACAGCCCGCGAGTACCACCGGAAAGATGGCCCTCCGCTTCTCGGTGGACGACCTGAGCCCGGGCGAGGAGTACCAGATGCCCGGCATGTGGGCCACGGACAAGATCCTCGCCAAGGGCATCAACAAAACCGTCATCGGCCTGGGCATCGGCACCGACGCCGTCCCGGGCGACGAGAAGTGGAAGCTCCCCCTCGACGGCCCGATCTGCGGCTACACGCGCCATGTGAACGGCGAGAACCGCACGGCTGTCCTGTTCCGGGCCAACGACCGGGGCGGGGCCTACTGCAACCACGTGGCCTTCTTCGACCTCGACGACGGCAGCGAGGTCTGGGAGACCGACTTCCCCTATTCCAAGCTCGGGGACGATACGGGCCTCGCGACGGGCGGTGACGACGAGGACACTCCGAGCGTGACCCTGACGCACGGCACGGTCGTGGTGACCTGGGGAGGTGGCACCGACGCGTACAGCATGAACAAGGGGGAGCGACTGTGGGAGACGACGTCGACCGGCTCCTGCCAGGACATGGGCGCCGCCGGCGGAGGTGCGCTGCTCATCCGCCAGGAGTGCTACCACGACGACGCCCCTCTCGGCTCGCTGGAAGCCACCACTTACAAGGCCCGCAAGGTGGACCCGGAGACGGGCAAGGTCCTGTGGACGTACTCCGCCGCGAAGGGGATCCGGGACCTCGACATCCCGTCCGCCGAGCCGCCTGTCCTGGCCGTCCAGGCCGGCGAGATCGGCATCTCCGAGATGCTCTCCCTCGACGCCAAGGGCAAGATCCGCGCCGTGGTCCGCCTCCAGAACGGCACCTACGTCGGCGAGTGCTCGTACGACGACTACCTCACCATCGACGACTGCCCGACCATCGCCGTCGGCGACGGCCAGGTCTTCCTGCGCAGCAAGGAGTCGGGTGAGCTGGTCAACTCCAACTGGCTCATCGGCTTCGACCTGGCGACAGGGAAAACCACCATGAAGTTCGACTCCGGCCCCGGCTCGCTCCTGTATCCGGTACGGATGAGCGGCGACAAGCTCCTGGCCGTGCGCGTGACCGACCAGCACATCATGCCCTCGGGGCTCGTCAGCCTGGATCCGGAGACGGGCAAGGAGACCCCGTACCTCTACTTCGACCTGCCGGAGGAGGCCGACCTGATGACGATGACCGACTACAACGACATCGTCGTCCAGGACGGGCGCATCTTCTTCGGCGTCAAGAAGGCCGAGGGCCCCGCCGCCGGTCAGCCCAAGTGGGTCTATCTCGTCCTGGGCATCGAGAGCATGGCGGTGAAGTAGCCGCAGCCCCGCACGTACGCACGCGACGGAGGTGGGGGCCGGCCGAACCCTCGGCCGACCCCCACCCCCCTCGCGCGAAGGCGCTACGCGTCCGCCCCCGGCCCCCCGTTGTCCGGAGCCGGCTCCAGATCGAACTCGCCGTCCCGAGCGCCCAGCACGAAGGCCGTCCACTCCGCCTCCGTGTACCGCAGCACGGTCTCCGGGTCGAGCGACGAGCGCATCGCCACCGCCCCGTCGGGCAGGTCGGCGATCTCGACGCGCTCCTCGTGCTCCTCCGTGCCCGGCGCGCTGCGCCACTCGACGCCCGAGATGTCGAGGGCGTACAGCTCGTCCCGCTCCCGCTCCTTGCGCGCCTTGATCTCCTGCTCCGTCTCCGCCATGGCGAAGCGACCCCTTCCCGACGAACCGACGTGATCTACGGTCTGCACGTAGATACGGATCACCCTAGTGGCCGTATCCCGGCCGGTCGGAGGCCTTCGCGGACCTGGACCGACGCATCCCCCCAGGCTGGTACGCTGTGTAGCGGCCGTTTGTGTACGCACCCCTGGAGCTCACCGCTCCGGAGGCAGCGCCCAGCGGATCCCCGCCTCCCGAGTTACGGAAGCTCCCCTGAGAAGTGGACCAGGGGCACTCGGTGGCACATCTCAGACTACGAGGAGTACGCGTGTCGCTCGACGCCGCTACGAAGAAGCAGCTCATCACCGAGTTCGGTCAGAAGGAGGGCGACACCGGCTCCCCCGAGGTCCAGGTCGCCATGCTCTCGCGCCGTATCTCGGACCTGACCGAGCACCTCAAGACCCACAAGCACGACCACCACTCCCGTCGTGGTCTGCTGATCCTGGTCGGTCAGCGCCGCCGGCTGCTGCAGTACCTGGCCAAGAAGGACATCCAGCGCTTCCGCGCGCTGGTGGACCGCCTGGGCATCCGCCGCGGTGCGGCGGGCGCCAAGTAAGACGCCGTGAGGGGAGCGGGTCCCGAAACGATCGGGAGCCGCTCCCTTTGCCGTACGTGCGGAAACGTGCGGAGTGTCACTGCCGCTTTGTAGTGTGGTAGCACAACGCAATACGCACGACAACGAACGAGGAGAAGCGCGCCTCGCAGCCGCCGGTCCTCGGTAGTGGCCCCCGGGCAGGAAAGCCCCGGGTGCTTCGATCGAAGACCGGCCCGCACCAGACAGCGCTTCTCCGCCACCGTCCCCCCGCCACACGGGCGGGGAGGGACGAAAGACGACAAGTAACGGAGAAAACGCTAGTGGAGAACGAGACCCACTACGCCGAGGCCGTCATTGACAACGGTACTTTCGGCACCCGCACCATCCGCTTCGAGACGGGCAGGCTGGCCAGGCAGGCCGCCGGCTCCGCCGTGGCGTACCTGGACGACGACACCATGGTGCTGTCGGCCACCACCGCGTCCAAGAAGCCCAAGGACAATCTCGACTTCTTCCCCCTCACGGTGGACGTCGAGGAGCGGATGTACGCCGCCGGCAAGATCCCCGGCAGCTTCTTCCGCCGCGAGGGCCGTCCCTCCGAGGACGCCATCCTCACCTGTCGGCTGATCGACCGCCCGCTGCGCCCGTCCTTCAAGAAGGGCCTGCGCAACGAGATCCAGGTCGTTGCCACGATCATGGCCCTCAACCCCGACCACCTGTACGACGTCGTGGCGATCAACGCCGCCTCCGCGTCCACGCAGCTGGCCGGTCTGCCCTTCTCCGGCCCGATCGGCGGCGTCCGCGTCGCGCTGATCAACGGCCAGTGGGTCGCGTTCCCGACGCACACCGAGCTTGAGGACGCCGTCTTCGACATGGTCGTCGCCGGTCGCGTCCTGGAGGACGGCGACGTCGCGATCATGATGGTCGAGGCCGAGGCCACCGAGAAGACCATCCAGCTGGTCGCGGGCGGCGCCGAGGCGCCGACCGAGGAGGTCGTCGCCTCCGGTCTGGACGCCGCGAAGCCCTTCATCAAGGTGCTCTGCAAGGCCCAGGCCGACCTCGCCGCGAAGGCCGCCAAGCCGACCGGCGAGTTCCCGGTCTTCCTCGACTACCAGGACGATGTCCTGGAGGCCCTGACCGCTGCGGTCAAGAGCGAGCTCTCCCAGGCGCTCACCATCGCCGGCAAGCAGGAGCGCGAGGCCGAGCTGGACCGCATCAAGGAGATCGCCGCCGAGAAGCTGCTCCCGCAGTTCGAGGGTCGCGAGAAGGAGATCTCCGGTGCTTACCGCTCGCTGACCAAGTCCCTGGTGCGCGAGCGCGTCATCAAGGACAAGGTCCGCATCGACGGCCGCGGTGTCACCGACATCCGCACCCTCGCCGCCGAGGTCGAGGCCATCCCGCGCGTGCACGGTTCCGCGCTGTTCGAGCGTGGCGAGACCCAGATCCTGGGCGTCACCACCCTCAACATGCTCCGCATGGAGCAGCAGCTGGACACCCTCTCCCCGGTGACCCGCAAGCGCTACATGCACAACTACAACTTCCCGCCGTACTCCGTCGGCGAGACCGGCCGCGTCGGCTCCCCGAAGCGCCGCGAGATCGGTCACGGCGCGCTCGCCGAGCGCGCGATCGTGCCGGTCCTCCCGACGCGCGAGGAGTTCCCCTACGCGATCCGTCAGGTGTCCGAGGCCCTCGGCTCCAACGGCTCGACGTCCATGGGCTCGGTCTGCGCCTCCACCATGTCGCTGCTGAACGCCGGTGTGCCCCTCAAGGCCCCCGTCGCCGGTATCGCCATGGGCCTGATCTCCCAGGAGATCAACGGCGAGACGCACTACGTCGCCCTCACCGACATCCTCGGTGCGGAGGACGCCTTCGGCGACATGGACTTCAAGGTCGCCGGCACCAAGGAGTTCGTCACCGCCCTCCAGCTCGACACCAAGCTGGACGGCATCCCCGCCTCCGTCCTGGCCGCCGCCCTCAAGCAGGCCCGTGACGCCCGCCTCCACATCCTCGACGTGATGATGGAAGCGATCGACACGCCGGACGAGATGTCCCCGAACGCCCCGCGGATCATCACCGTCAAGATCCCCGTGGACAAGATCGGCGAGGTCATCGGCCCGAAGGGCAAGATGATCAACCAGATCCAGGAGGACACCGGCGCCGAGATCACGATCGAGGACGACGGCACCATCTACATCGGTGCCCAGGTCGGCTCGCAGGCCGAGGCCGCCCGCGCCACGATCAACGGCATCGCCAACCCGACCATGCCGGAGGTCGGCGAGCGCTACCTGGGTACGGTCGTCAAGACCACCACCTTCGGTGCGTTCGTGTCGCTGCTCCCGGGCAAGGACGGTCTGCTGCACATCTCGCAGATCCGCAAGCTCGCCGGCGGCAAGCGCGTGGAGAACGTCGAGGACGTCGTCGGCGTGGGCCAGAAGGTCCAGGTCGAGATCGCCGAGATCGACTCCCGCGGCAAGCTCTCCCTGATCCCCGTCATCGAGGGTGAAGACAACGCCGAGGACGACAAGAAGGACGACGACGACAAGTGACGTCGACCAGCTCCACGACGACGGCCCGCACCTCCTCGGAGGCGCGGGCCGTCGCCCGTACCCAAACCCTCATCCAGGGCACCAACGGCATCGGCACGGTCCGTAAGACCACCCTCCCGGGCGGCTTGCGCATCGTCACCGAGACGCTGCCCTCGGTCCGCTCCGCGACCTTCGGCATCTGGGCACACGTGGGCTCCCGCGACGAGACACCGTCCCTGAACGGCGCCACGCACTACCTGGAGCACCTCCTCTTCAAGGGCACGCACAAGCGCAGCGCGCTGGACATCTCTTCCGCGATCGACGCGGTCGGCGGCGAGATGAACGCGTTCACGGCGAAGGAGTACACGTGCTACTACGCGCGCGTGCTCGACACCGACCTGCCGCTCGCCATCGACGTCGTCTGCGACATGCTGACCGGCTCCCTCATCCGTGAGGAGGACGTCAACGTCGAGCGCGGCGCCATCCTCGAAGAGATCGCCATGACGGAGGACGACCCGGGCGACTGTGTGCACGACCTGTTCGCGCGCACGATGTTCGGCGACAACCCCCTCGGCCGCCCGGTCCTCGGCACGGTCGACACCGTCAACGCCCTCACCGCGGACCGCATCCGCCGCTTCTACAAGAAGCACTACGACCCGACCCACCTCGTGGTCGCGGCAGCGGGCAACATCGACCACGACAAGGTCGTACGACAGGTCCGCGCGGCCTTCGAGAAGGCGGGCGCCTTCCGCACCCCCGAAGCGGCACCCATCGCCCCGCGCGACGGCCGCCGCACCCTCCGCTCCACCGGCAAGGTCGAGCTGATCGGCCGCAAGACCGAGCAGGCGCACGTCGTCCTCGGCATGCCGGGCCTGGCCCGCACCGACGAGCGCCGCTGGGCCCTGGGGGTCCTCAACACGGCCCTCGGCGGCGGCATGTCGTCCCGCCTCTTCCAGGAGGTCCGGGAGAAGCGCGGCCTGGCCTACAGCGTGTACTCGTACACGTCCGGCTTCGCCGACTGCGGCCTCTTCGGCGTCTACGCCGGCTGCCGGCCCTCGCAGGTCCACGACGTGCTGAAGATCTGCCGCGACGAACTCGACCAGGTCGCCGAACACGGCCTGTCCGACGACGAGATCGGCCGCGCCGTCGGCCAGCTCCAGGGCTCCACCGTCCTGGGCCTCGAAGACACGGGCGCGCTGATGAACCGCATCGGCAAGAGCGAGCTGTGCTGGGGCGAGCAGATGTCCGTCGACGACCTGCTGGCCAGGATCGCGTCGGTCACCCCGGACGAGGTCCGCGAGGTCGCCCGCGAGATCCTGGGACAGCGGCCCTCGCTCTCGGTCATCGGCCCGCTCAAGGACAAACAGGCGGCCCGTCTGCACGAAGCCGTCGCCTAACACCTGTCGTAAGGAAGCAAGAACGATGAGCAAGCTGCGCGTGGCGGTCCTCGGCGCCAAGGGCCGTATCGGCGCCGAGGCGGTACGAGCCGTCGAGGCCGCCGAGGACATGGAACTGGTGGCGGCCCTGGGCCGGGGCGACTCACTGGAGACGCTCACGGAGTCCGGCGCCGAGGTCGCGGTCGAACTGACCACCCCCGCCTCGGTGATGGACAACCTCGACTACTGCGTACGGCACGGCATCCACGCGGTCGTCGGCACGACGGGCTGGACCGACGAACGCCTCGCGCAGCTCACCGGCTGGCTGGACGCCTCCCCGCAGACGGGCGTCCTCATCGCGCCCAACTTCTCCATCGGGGCCGTACTGACCATGAAGTTCGCGCAGATCGCCGCGCCCTACTTCGAGTCGGTCGAGGTCATCGAACTGCACCACCCGAACAAGGTGGACGCCCCCAGCGGCACCGCCACCCGCACGGCTCAACTCATCGCCGAGGCGCGGGCCAAGGCGGGCTCGGCCCCCGCGCCGGACGCCACGACCACGGCCCTGGACGGGGCACGCGGTGCGAACGTCGACGGCATCCCGGTGCACGCGGTCCGCCTGCGCGGCCTGCTCGCCCACCAGGAGGTCCTCCTGGGCGGCGAGGGCGAGACGTTGACCGTCCGCCACGATTCGCTCCACCACAGCAGCTTCATGCCGGGCATCCTGCTCGGCGCGCGGCGCGTGGTGACGACCCCGGGCCTCACCTTCGGCCTGGAGCACTTCCTGGACCTGGGCTGACATGCGCGCCAAACTCACCTACGCCGTCACGGCCGCCGTCCTGGTCTTCTACTTCGTCCTGGTCGGCAGCCGCGGCGTCATGCTCATACAGTCGGGCACGGTCATCACGGTCACCTTCGGGATCGCGGTCCTGATCCTGCCGGTGATCGGCATCTGGTTCCTCTGGAAGAACACCCAGTTCGTCCGCAACGCCAACAAGCTCGCCGCCGAACTCGACGCCGAAGGCGGCCTGCCCGTCGACGAGTTGAGGCGAACCCCGGGCGGCCGTATCGACCGCGACTCCGCCGACGAGGTCTTCGCCAAGCGCAAGGCGGAGACGGAAGACGCCCCGGACGACTGGCGCAGTTGGTTCCGCCTGGCCGTCGCCTACCACGACGCCCGCGACACCCCCCGTGCCCGCAAGGCGATGCAGCGAGCGATCGCCCTGCACGACGGCAGACCCGTCCAGGCCTGAACACCCGTACGCCGAAGGGGCCGACCCGCACTCACCGCGGACCGGCCCCTTCGGCGTACGGCTGTCGGCCGGTCAGCTCCGCCGGTACTCGTCGGACCACACCTCGACCGAATCGGCGGCACGGTCGAAGGCGGAGGAACGCGCCACGAAATCGATGTCGTGCGTGGTCAACAGCGCGGCCACGTCGTCCGGAGCACGGTCCTTCCGTACGAGGACCAGCGCCTGCCCCTGCACCGTGCGCGGCAGTCCGAGCCAGCGCACCGGCTGCTGCACCGTGCGCACGGCGACGACCCGGTCCCACCGCACCGTGAGGGTGAAGAAGAACCGCACCCGGCGCAGCCCGCGCGCACTCACCCACACGCCCATGCGCAGCAGCCGCAGGGCACAGAGGATGACGACCGCCGCGATGCCGAGGATCACCCCGGCCTCGGACGGTGAGCCGGTCAACGCGATGATGACCGCCGCGAACAGCACGTACGACGCGAGCAGCAGCACGAGCGCCGCCGCCGCCACGCGCCACG
This sequence comes from Streptomyces sp. NPDC050508, assembly GCF_040655155.1. NCBI lineage: Bacteria > Bacillati > Actinomycetota > Actinomycetes > Kitasatosporales > Streptomycetaceae > Streptomyces > Streptomyces sp. NPDC050508. The sequence continues at coordinate 4,655 of NZ_JBFAJJ010000006.1, read as the reverse complement.
GCCCGGGCCGGTAGGGGCGCCGCCAGCGGTCGCGATCGTCGTACGGCAGCGCGAGCTCGTCCGCGGCCTCGAATGCGCGGTCGGCCGTAAGGAAGGGCAGGGGCACGGCTGGTGTCCTCACTGAATCCATGCGTGGGCTGTGCCCGGTGAGGCTATCCGGCCCTGTTCCGGCTCACCACCGTTGGGGGTCCGGATGAGTCAAGGTCACTCGCGCGGCAGGTCAGCGATTGTCGGCGGCCTGGGACTGTTGGTTCTGTGTCGAGAGGTTGTCCTGGGACAGCGCCGGCATCCCGAGGACCAGGGCGCCCACGATTCCGGCGACGATGGTGAGACCCAGGAGCCATCGCCCGGCTATCTGACCGGCGGACGCACGCTCGTGGGGCGGCGGTGTGACATTGCTGCGGAAGCGGTCGGTCTCGGCGATGAAGGCGAACGGGACGGGTTCGCGCCGACTGAACATCGGTGGTGCTTCTCCCCTCGGGGGTCGAATCGGGATCGAACGGGTGGCTCTCACCAAGACAGACGAGCGAACGCCCCAATTGGTGCCCCGTTTCACCGAATTCGCAGAAGTTCGCCAACGAATGTCGCGGCACGGCACCGAACGCCCCGATGTCAGTGCCGGGCCGTAGAGTGGGCGCCGCCCGTGAGACGTGATGGAAGGACCCTCCGAGCCGTGACCGACACTCCCGCCGACGACCTCAAGCCCAGTTTCCGCAGTGACGTCACCGTCGAGCTGGTGAAGCACACCGCGTCCGACGCGGACGTGCTCTTCGCCGCCCGCGTCTCGACGATCGGCGAGCAGTCCCTGGACGAGATGGGCAAGGACCCCGAGCGCTCCAAGGGCCTGATCAACTACCTGATGCGGGACCGGCACGGCAGCCCCTTCGAGCACAACTCGATGACCTTCTTCATCAGCGCCCCGATCTTCGTCTTCCGCGAGTTCATGCGGCACCGGGTGGGCTGGTCGTACAACGAGGAATCGGGAAGGTACCGGGAGCTCCAGCCGGTCTTCTACGTCCCCGGCGAGTCCCGCAAGCTGGTCCAGCAGGGCCGCCCGGGCAAGTACGTCTTCGTGGAGGGCACCCAGGCCCAGCAGGAGCTGGTCGGCCGCACCATGGAGGACTCGTACCGCCAGTCGTACGAGGCGTACCAGGAGATGCTCGCCGCCGGTGTCGCCCGCGAGGTCGCCCGCGCGGTCCTCCCCGTCGGCCTCTTCTCCTCGATGTACGCCACGTGCAACGCGCGCTCGCTGATGCACTTCCTCGGCCTGCGCACCCAGCACGAGCTGGCGAAGGTCCCGTCCTTCCCGCAGCGGGAGATCGAAATGGTCGGCGAGAAGATGGAGGAGCAGTGGGCCAAGCTCATGCCGCTCACGTACTCCGCCTTCAACGCCAACGGCCGGGTCGCCCCGTAGCGCACCTCTGTTTGCCGATCGGGCACACATGTACGGATGGGCCGCGCGAAGTGTCCGTATTGCGGCATTTAGAGAAGTTCATCTAGCCTGATCAAACGGACCCGGCACTGCTTGAACCCCCGAGCAGGCAGTGCCGGGCTCCATATTTGTCACGACTTGTCGCCTGCCCCTAGGGCAGACCCCGCATTGAGCAGCGAGTAGCGTGTTACCCATGGCTCCGACCTCCACTCCGCAGACCCCCTTCGGGCGGGTCCTCACCGCCATGGTCACGCCCTTCACGGCGGACGGCGCACTCGACCTCGACGGCGCTCAGCGGCTCGCTACCCACCTGGTGGACGCAGGCAACGACGGCCTGATCATCAACGGCACCACCGGTGAGTCCCCGACCACCAGCGACGCGGAGAAAACGGATCTCGTACGAGCCGTACTGGAAGCGGTCGGCGACCGCGCCCACGTCATCGCCGGCGTCGGCACGAACGACACCCACCACAGCGTCGAACTCGCCCGCACGGCCGAACGCACCGGCGCACACGGCCTGCTGGTCGTCACCCCGTACTACAACAAGCCCCCGCAAGAGGGCCTCTACCGGCACTTCAAGGCCGTCGCCGACGCCGCCGAACTGCCGGTCATGCTCTACGACATCCCCGGCCGCAGCGGCGTCCCGATCGGCACCGAGACCCTGGTCAGGCTCGCCGAGCACCCCAGGATCGTCGCCAACAAGGACGCCAAGGGCGACCTCGGCCGCGCCAGCTGGGCCATCGCCCGGACCGGCCTGGCCTGGTACTCCGGCGACGACATGCTGAACCTGCCGCTGCTCTCCGTGGGCGCGGTCGGCTTCGTCTCGGTCGTCGGCCATGTGGTCACACCCGAGCTGCGCACCCTGGTGGAGGCGTACGTCTCCGGTGACGTCCAGAAGGCCACCGAGATCCACCAGAAGCTGCTCCCCGTCTACACCGGCATGTTCCGCACCCAGGGCGTCATGACCACCAAGGCCGCGCTCACCCTCCAGGGACTGCCCGCCGGACCGCTGCGCTCACCGATGGTCGAGTGCTCGCCCGAGGAGATCGCCCAGCTCAAGATCGATCTTGCCGCCGGCGGGGTACAGCTCTGACAACAGACTTCACAACTCAATACGCAGGGCTTCGGCGCCTGCACCCCACACCCAATAACTGCATTTGCACGAACGTCATGCGCGCCACGTGCCCACCGGTACGTGGCGCGCATGGGTAGGAGAGTCTTTTGAGTCATCCGCATCCTGAACTCGCCCCGCCGCCCAAGCTCCCCGAAGGCGGCCTGAGGGTCACCCCACTCGGCGGCCTCGGGGAAATCGGCCGAAACATGACGGTCTTCGAATACGGCGGCCGTCTGCTCATCGTCGACTGCGGCGTGCTCTTCCCCGAAGAGGAGCAGCCCGGAATCGACCTGATCCTGCCGGACTTCACGTCCATCAGGGATCGCCTCGACGACATCGACGGCATCGTCCTCACGCACGGCCACGAGGACCACATCGGCGGAGTCCCGTTTCTCCTCCGAGAGAAGCCGGACATCCCGCTGATCGGCTCCAAGCTGACCCTCGCGTTCATCGAGGCGAAGCTCCAGGAACACCGCATCCGCCCGTACACGCTCGAAGTGGCCGAAGGACACCGAGAGCGCATCGGCCCGTTCGACTGCGAGTTCGTCGCGGTCAACCACTCGATCCCGGACGCCCTCGCGGTCGCCATCCGCACCCCTGCGGGCATGGTCGTCCACACCGGCGACTTCAAGATGGACCAGCTCCCGCTGGATGGTCGTCTCACAGATCTACACGCGTTCGCACGGCTGAGCGAGGAGGGCATCGACCTGCTCCTCGCCGACTCGACGAACGCCGAGGTGCCGGGCTTCGTCCCGCCCGAGCGCGACATCTCGAACGTCCTGCGTCAGGTCTTCGGGAGCGCCCGCAAGCGGATCATCGTGGCGAGCTTCGCCAGCCACATCCACCGCATCCAGCAGATCCTGGACACGGCGCACGAGTACGGCCGCCGGGTCGCCTTCGTCGGTCGCTCGATGGTCCGGAACATGGGCATCGCACGGGACCTCGGCTATCTCAAGGTCCCGCCGGGCCTGGTCGTCGACGTCAAGACGCTCGACGATCTCCCGGACAGCGAAGTGGTCCTGGTCTGCACGGGATCGCAGGGCGAGCCGATGGCCGCCCTGTCCCGCATGGCCAACCGCGACCACCAGATCCGCATCGTCGCCGGCGACACGGTGATCCTGGCGTCGTCGCTCATCCCGGGCAACGAGAACGCCGTCTACCGGGTGATCAACGGCCTCACCCGCTGGGGCGCAAACGTCGTCCACAAGGGCAACGCCAAGGTCCACGTCTCCGGACACGCCTCGGCCGGCGAGCTGCTGTACTTCTACAACATCTGCAAGCCGAAGAACCTGATGCCGGTCCACGGCGAATGGCGCCACCTACGGGCCAACGCCGAGCTGGGCGCCATGACCGGCGTCCCGCACGACCGCATCGTCATCGCCGAGGACGGCGTGGTCGTCGACCTCATCGAGGGCAAGGCCAAGATCGCGGGCAAGGTCCAGGCGGGTTACGTGTACGTCGACGGCCTCTCGGTCGGCGATGTCGGCGAGCCCGCGCTGAAGGACCGCAGGATCCTGGGCGACGAGGGCATCATCTCGGTCTTCGTCGTCGTGGACTCGTCCACCGGCAAGATCACAGGTGGCCCGCACATCCAGGCCCGCGGCTCCGGCATCGAGGACTCCGCCTTCGTGGACGTGGTCCCGAGGATCGCGGAGGTCCTGGAACGCTCGGCCCAGGACGGCGTGGTGGAACCCCACCAGCTGCAGCAACTGATCCGCCGCACGCTCGGCAAGTGGGTCTCCGACAACTATCGGCGCAGGCCGATGATCCTCCCGGTCGTCGTGGAGGTCTGACCCTCGTACGATCCCTCGTACGCGTGAACCTGGAGCGGGCCGCCTCGATTTGCATCGAGGCGGCCCGCTCCAGTACGTTTACGGCTCCGCCTGAGGGGGAACCCGGACACTTCGCGTGTACGGGAGCCACTCCCGAAGGGCTGGAAAATCCGACTCAGAACTTCTGATAAAGTCGGAACCGCCGGAAAGGGAAACGCGAAAGCGGAAACCTGGAAAGCGCGGAGGAAATCGGGACCGGAAACGGTCTGATAGAGTCGGAAACGCAAGACCGAAGGGAAAAGCCCGGAGGAAAGCCCGAGAGGGTGAGTACAAAGGA